>DATFLN010000065.1:0-56293 GCA_035267645.1 Gemmatimonadota bacterium
CGACGACGAGATCCCCACGGCGTCGCTGGCCGACATCGCGTTCCTGCTCCTCATCTTCTTCCTCACCACGACGGTGTTCAACGAGGAGCGGGGCCTGCCGATCGTCCTGCCCGAGCAGTCCAAGGAGCAGGCGGTGGCCTCGAAGAACATCATCTTCTTCCTGGTCCAGCCGGACGGGCGCGTGGTGGTCAAGAGGGGGCAGAGCGAGGAGACCCAGACGGTGACCGCGGACCAGATCGAGGGCATCATGCGCCAGGAGCTGGCCGCGAACCCCAACATCATCGCGGCCGTCAAGACGGACCCCAACGCGCCTTACCGGGATATGATTGGAGTGCTGGACGGAGTGAAGCAGGCGGGAGCGGACAGGATCTCCCTCCAGATGATCGGGGAGGACTAGACGATGGCGCTCAAGGGCGGTGAAGCGGGCTTCAGCAGGAAGTCCAGGGCCAGCAGCGAGATTCCGACCTCGTCGCTGGCGGACATCGCGTTCCTGCTCCTGATCTTCTTCATGGTGACGACGGTGTTCCGCAAGGAGAAGAAGCGGGACATCACGTGGCCGAAGGCGGAGGCGACCAAGAAGGTCGGCGAGAAGCGCAAGAACATCCTCCACGTCTGGCTCACGGGCCAGGGCAACGTCTGGATCAACGACCAGAACGTGCCCTTCGACCAGATCGCACAGTTCGTCCGGCCCATCTACGCCGAGAACCGGCAGCTGGTCATAGAGATCCGGGCGGACAGGGACGTACCGTACCACATGATCAACACGATCACGAAGCAGTTGCAGGCGGCGGGCGCGGTCCGGGTGGTGTTCGGCACCCGGCTCGCCCAGCGCGTGCAGGGTCCGAGGAGGTAGCTCATGGCTGAAGAGAAGGCAGGGGGCCGCGTAGCGACCGCGACCGGCTCCACGGCGAACGACGAGTTCAAGCGCAGCTACGCGAGCTGGGTGTACATCGGGATCATCGTCGCGGTGGCGCTCCACTTCGGGCTGGTCGAGTTCTTCCCGCAGCTGCACGCGGAGAACCTCGGCACCGAGAACAAGGAGATGGAGGCCGTCCAGCTCCCGCCCGAGGTGAAGATCCCGCCGCCCCCGAAGCAGATCGCGCGGCCCGCGACGCCGAAGGTGGCCGAGGCGAACGTCAAGGAGGACGTGACGATCGCGCCGACCACGTTCGAGCAGAACCCGGTCGAGAAGCTGCCGCCGCCCCCCAAGGCGGGGAGCCCGTCGGACCGGCCGTCGTTCATTCCGCGCGACGTCGACCCGAAGCTCAAGAACCCGGGCGAGGTCCAGAAGCTGCTCATGCGGCTCTACCCGCCGTCCCTCAAGGACGCGGGGATCGGCGGCCGCGTGGTGCTGTGGCTGTTCGTGAACGAGAAGGGCGAGGTCGTGAAGACCCAGGTCCAGAACTCGAGCGGGTACGACGCCCTGGACGCGGCGGCGGCCAAGGTGGCGGCTAACATGGAGTTCAAGCCGGCCATCAACCGCGACAAGCCGATCGGGGTGTGGATCGCTCAGCCCATCACCTTCGAGGTGAAGCGGTAGCGTCGCTCCGGGAGCCCGGCTGCCACCTGGTGAGAGCCGCCCGGAGCTTCCGGGCGGCTCTCGTGTTTGGGGGCGTGTGAGATGACCGGCTCCGTCGGGCTCGAGGGGATCGAGCGGCGACTCGAGGACGTGCGGGAGCGCGTGGCCCGGTCCTGCGAGCGCTCGGGCCGGTCCGCGGACGGCGTCGAGATCGTGGCGATCACCAAGGGGCACCCGGACGAGGCGCTCCGCGCCGTGGCCCGGACCGGGCTGGTCCACGTGGGGGAAAACCGCGTGGGCGAGGCCGAGGGGAAGCTGGAGAGGCTGGGCCGGCTCGGCCTTTGCTGGCACATGGTCGGGCACCTCCAGCGCAACAAGGCGGCGGGCGCCGTCCGGACCTTCGACGAGCTCGAGTCCCTGGACTCGATGCGGCTGGCGCGGAAGCTCCAGGCGGAGCTCGAGGCGGCCGGCCGCGAGGAGCTCCCCGTGCTCGTCCAGGTGAACACCTCGGGGGAGGAGGCCAAGGGCGGCTTCGAGGCGGGCGGCCCGGACCAGGCCTCGGAGGCGGTGGACGCCATCGCCCGCGTGTGCGAGCTTTCACGCCTTCGCGTGCGCGGGCTCATGACCATGGCGCCGCTCACGGAGGACGACGCGTGGGTCCGGCGGACGTTCGCCGCGGCCCGCTCCCTGTTCGAGCGTTGCGGCCGCGAGGTCCCCGGGTTCGAGCCGGCGGCGCTCTCGATGGGCATGAGCAACGACTTCGAGATCGCGGTGGAGGAGGGAAGCACCCGCCTGCGCCTGGGCACGTGCCTGGTGGGAGAGAGGCCGTGAGCGCCCATCCCCGTGAGGTCGGCCGAGCAGGAGTGGAACGATGATCGAGCTGTCTCCGCTGGACGTCCGAAAGAAGAAGGAGGACTTCCGTCGCGTCCTCAGGGGCTACGACGTGGAGCAGGTCGACGCGTTCCTGGACCTGGTCGCCGAGCGGCTGGCGGGGATGCTGGCCGAGGAGCGGAGCCTCCGGGAGCGGGTCGACCTCCTCGATGACAAGCTCGAGCGCTTCGAGGAGCGGGAGAAGGCCCTGAACGACGCCCTCGTGGCGGCCCAGGAGCTCAGGGAGGAGGCGCGCACCCAGGCCGAGCGGGACGCCGAGCTCAGGATTCGCGAGTCGGAGTCGCGGGCCGAGGAGATCGTCCAGGAGGCCCGCGAGGAGGCCCGGTCGGTGGAGCGCAGCCTGGAGGAGCTCAGGCTCCGCCGGGACCGGTTCCTCCGCTCGTTCCGGGGGACGCTGCAGCGCTTCCTCGAGGAGGTCGAGGCCGAGCAGGAGAGGACGCGCGGCCAGGTCGAGCCGGGGGATGATGGATCCCGCGGGGGTGAGGACGTCCGGGCCCCGCACATGCGCCTCGAGACGGGCCGGGGCGGCGACGCCGACGGCACGGAGGGCGCGGCGCCCGAGACCGGCGGGGGAGCCGACGGCCCGGGAATCCGTCTCGAGGGATCCGGCGAGCCCCCCCCCGGCGAGGGGTCGTGACGACGCGGGCTCCCGGCTTCCAGGAGGTACGTTCGGCCCTGGAGGCGCTCGCCCCCCGGCTGGGGCGCGCCCCGGAGGTGGGCGTCATCCTGGGCACGGGCCTCGGGGGGCTCGCGGGGGAGATCGAGGACCCGGTGTCCGTGCCCTACGGGGAGCTCCCGGGCTTCCCGGTCTCCACGGTGGAGGGGCACGCCGGCCGCTTCATCGGCGGGACGCTCGAGGGACGCGCCGTCATCGCCATGGAGGGCCGCGCCCACACCTACGAGGGGTATACGGCGCGGCAGGTGGGCCTGCCGGTGCGCGTGATGGCCGAGCTCGGCGCCCGGACGCTCCTCGTCTCCTTCGCCTGCGGCACCATGAACCCGCTGTGGTCCCCGGGCGACCTGGTCCTGCTCTCCGACCACATCAACCTCATGTGGGACAACCCGCTCGTCGGCCCCAACGTCGACGAGCAGGGGCCGCGGTTCCCCGACATGTCGGAGGCGTACGACGCCGGGCTCCGCCGGCTGGCGCGGGAGGCCGCGCTCGAGCTGGGACTCCCGCTCCGGGAGGGCGTGTACGCGGCGGTGACCGGGCCGAACCTGGAGACGGCCGCCGAGTACCGCATGCTCCGGACGATGGGAGCCGACGTGGTGGGCATGTCGACGGTGCCCGAGGTCATCGTGGCCCGGCACGCGGGCATGAAGGTGCTCGGGCTCGGGATCGCCACCGACGCCTGCCTGCCCGACGCGCTGGAGCCCGCCGACGTGGAGACCATCATCGCCACCGCCCGGGAGGCGGCGCCGGAGCTGACCCGACTGGTCAGGGCCGTGCTCCCCCGGGCGTGAGGCGGAAGACCCGAGCCGGCACCGGACGATAGATCCCTGGACGTGGACCCGATGAGCTATCCCGAGCTTCCCGACAGCCCCGGCGACGTGGAGGAGGAGGTCCTCCGGCTGTGGGCCGGGGAGGACACCTTCGGCCGTAGCCTGTCCGAGCGGGAGGGCGAGCCCGAGTTCGTGTTCTACGAGGGCCCGCCGACCGCGAACGGGCGCCCGGGCGTGCACCACATCCTGGCCCGGACGATCAAGGACCTCGTGGCGCGTCACCGGACGATGACCGGTCACCACGTGACCCGGATCGCCGGATGGGACACCCACGGCCTCCCGGTCGAGATCGAGGCCGAGCGCCAGCTCGGGATCTCCGGGAAGCCCGAGATCGAGGAGCTCGGGATCGGTGAGTTCAACCGCGTCTGCCGCGAGAACCTCTTCACCTACAAGGAGGACTGGGAGCGGCTCTCGCGCCGGATCGGCTACTGGCTCGACTACGACCGCGCCTACATCACCTGCTCGCCCGAGTACATCGAGTCCGCGTGGTGGGCGCTCTCGGAGATCGACCGCAAGGGGCTCCTGTACAAGGGCTACAAGGTCCTGCCCTACTGCCCGCGCTGCGGCACCGGGCTCTCGAGCCACGAGGTGGCGCTGGGCTACCGGGAGGTCGAGGACACGGCCGTGTTCGTGGCCTTCCCCCTGGAGGACGACCCCGACGGGGCGGCGCTCCTGGGCTGGACCACCACGCCGTGGACCCTGCCCGGGAACGTGGCGCTGGCCGTCCACCCGGACGTCGAGTACGTGCGGGTCCGGGTGACGGGGAAGGGCGAGGAGGGCTCGGGCGGGGCCCCGGGCGACGTCCTCGTCCTGGCGCGCGCCCGCATGGAGGCGGTCCTCCGGGACGAGGTGGAGGTGCTGGACGCCTTCGCGGGGAGCGAGCTCGAGGGACGGCGCTACCGGCCGCCGTTCGAGGGCGCGGTCGACGCCGGCGGGAACGGGACGGCGTGGACGATCCTCCCCGCCGACTTCGTCACGGTGGATGAGGGGACCGGGATCGTCCACACGGCGGCCATGTACGGCGAGGACGACTTCGAGCTGGCGCGGCGCGCGGGCCTGCCCATGGAGCATACCGTGGGCCCCGACGGCCGCTTCCTGGAGTCGGTGCCGTCCGGGCTCACGGGCCGGCGCGTGAACGCCCCGGAGACCGAGCGCCTCATCCTGGACCACCTGCGCGGGGCCGGGCTCCTGTACCGCTCCGAGCGCTACCTGCACAGCTACCCGCACTGCTGGCGGTGCGACAGCCCGCTCCTCTACATGGCCCGGGACTCGTGGTACATCCGGACCACGGCGGTCACCGACCGGCTCCTCGAGAACAACGCCTCGGTCGACTGGCACCCGCCCGAGATCGGCACCGGGCGCATGGGCGAGTGGCTCGAGAACAACGTGGACTGGGCCCTCTCGCGCGACCGCTACTGGGGGACGCCGCTCCCGGTGTGGGAGTGCGACGAGGACCCGGAGCACCGCGAGGTGATCGGCTCGTTCCAGGAGCTGGGCGAGCGGGTGGGGGGGCTGCCCGGGGGCTTCGACCCGCACCGCCCCGAGATCGACGAGCTCTCGTGGACGTGCGCGGCCGGGGGCTGCGGGGGGACGATGCGGCGGGCTCCGCAGGTACTGGATGCGTGGTTCGACTCCGGCTCGATGCCCTACGCCCAGTGGCACTGGCCGTTCGAGAACGAGGAGGCGTTCCGGACGCACTACCCGGCGGACTTCATCGCCGAGGGGGTCGACCAGACCCGCGGCTGGTTCTACTCGCTCCTGGCGCTCTCCACGCTCCTCTTCGACCGGCCGGCCTACCGGGCCGTGATGGTGAACGACCTGGTGCTGGACGCCCGGGGCCAGAAGATGTCCAAGTCCAGGGGGAACACGGTCGACCCCTGGGAGGCCATCGACCGCCACGGGGCGGACGCGATCCGCTGGTACCTCCTGGCCTCCAGCCACCCGTGGCTCCCCAAGCGCTGGGACCCGGAGGGGATCTCCGAGGTGGGTCGGAAGTTCTTCGACACGCTCCGGAACAGCTACAGGTTCTTCGCGATGTACGCGGGCCTGGAGGGGTGGTCGCACGAGGAGGGAGGCGCCGGGCCCGCGGAGGAGCGTCCGGTCATGGACCGCTGGCTCCTGTCCCGGCTGGATGGCCTCGTGGAGGAGGTGGGCTCCGACCTCGAGGCGTACGACCCCACCCGGGCGGCCCGGCGGCTCTCGACGTTCGTCCTGGACGACCTGTCGAACTGGTACGTGCGGCGCACCCGGCCGCGCTTCTGGGCCACGCGCGGGACCGAGGAGGCGGGACGCAGCGCCCGGAACGCGTTCGCCACCCTGCACGAGGCGCTGGCCACCTGCGCCCTCCTCATGGCTCCCCTGGCGCCCTTCCACTCCGACTGGCTGCACAGGGCCCTGCGCGGAGGCTCGGCCCACCTCGAGCGCTTCCCGGAGCCCGCCGGACGGCGCGATCCGGAGCTCGAGCGGGCCATGGAGGACGCGCGCGAGCTGGCGGCGCTCGGGAGGGCGGCGCGCGAGGAGGCCGGGATCCGGGTGCGGCAGCCTCTCAGGGTGGTGCGGGTCGCGATCCCCGGCGGGCGGCGTCTGCCCGACGAGGTCGCCCGACAGCTGGCCGATGAGCTCAACGTGAAGAACGTTGACTTTCTCGACCATCGGGACGACATTATAAGGCTAAGCGTCAAGCCTGACTTCGGGGCTCTCGGGCCCCGGCTCGGGCCGCGCACGCCGGCCGTGGCCCGGGCGGTCACGGCGCTCGGACAGGAGGAAGCCCGCCGACTCCGGTCCGGAGAGCGCATCGAGATCCAGGTCGACGGCGAGTCGATCGAGATCGCCCCCTCGGACGTCCGCGTGCTCGAGGAGGCGGGTGACGACCTCGTCGTGGGCACGGGCTCGGGTTACCTGGCCGCTCTCGATCCCACCCTGGACGACGACCTGCGACGCGAGGGGCTGGCCCGGGAGCTGGTCAACCGGGTGCAGCGTCTCCGGAGGGACGCGGGCCTGGCGGTCGAGGACCGGATCGTCCTCGGGCTGGCGGGCGACGCGGCCGTCGAGCAGGCCGCGGAGGCCTACCGGGACGCGCTCGCCGGCGAGACGCTGGCGGTGCGCGTGGAGGTGGGCGGCGAGGCGGCCGATGCGCTGGCCCACGCCCGCGACGTGGAGATCGACGGCGCCCGGGCCCGGATCGGGCTCGCCAGGGCCGCCGGCAGGGATACGACGGAGAACGCTGATCGCGCCAGGAGCGTGCGGGAAATATGAAGAAGAAGGACCTCAAGCACTTCGAGGAGCGGCTCCTGGAGGAGCGGGAGCGGGTCCTCAAGCAGCTCGGATTCTACGACAAGTCGTTCTCGGACACCCCCCAGGGCTCCGACGGGGACCTGTCGGCCTACAGCTTCCACATGGCCGACCAGGGCACGGACGCCATGGAGCGGGAGAAGGCGTTCCTGTTCGCCAGCAAGGAGGGCCGGTTCCTCTACCACATCGACCAGGCCCTCCGGCGCCTCTACCAGACGCCCGAGAAGTACGGCGTCTGCATGGAGTGCGGCGAGGAGATCGCCCACGAGCGCCTGGACGCCCTTCCGCACACACGCCTCTGCGTACGCTGCAAGGAGGAGGAAGAGAGCGGTGCGGCCCGCTGAGGGGACCGCGTCCCTGAGCGTCCCCATGGCCGAGTCGAGGATCAACAAGACCGCGCTCCTCAGCACGACCCTGGCCCTGGTCCTGGCGGCGGACCTGACCACCAAGGCGTGGATCCGCTCGCACATGATCCTCTACCAGTCCGTCCCGGTCCTGGGCGACTGGTTCCGGATCACCTTCACGCAGAATCCGGGGGCCGCGTTCGGGATCCACGTCGGCGAGCACTCCCGTATCGTCTTCCTGTTCCTGTCGCTCGGCGCGCTCGTGGTCCTGGGCTACCTGTACCGCACCACCCCCGCGACCGACCGCCTGCGGCTCTTCGCGGTCGCCCTGATCGGGTCCGGCGCCGTCGGGAACATCATCGACAGGGTCCGGTTCCCGCGGGGCGTCGTCGATTTCCTGGACGTGGGGATCGGGGCGCACCGCTGGCCCGTGTTCAACGTGGCCGACATGGCCGTGAGCACGGGGGCGGTCCTCCTGCTCATCTCCTTCTACGTGGAGGAGCGGCATGACGGGAGCGAAGGAGGGCAGGGGGACGGGTGAGCGCTCCGCGGCGGGGGACCCCTCCCCCGTCCCGGACGAGGAGCGGCTCGAGCGCCTGACGGTCGACGCCGCCACCGACGAGCGGCTGGACCGCTGGCTGGCGGACCGCCTGGAGCTCAGCCGGTCCCGCGTCGCCGGGCTCATCGAGTCCGGCCGGGTCCTCGTGGACGGGAAACCGGCCTCCAAGAGCGACCGCCCGCCCGGGGGGGGCGAGATCGAGGTCCGGATCCCCGCCCCCGCCCCCATCGAGCCGGAGCCCGAGGATCTCCCGCTCGAGATCGTGTACGAGGACGCGGCGCTGGCCGTGGTCGAGAAGCCGGCGGGCATGGTCGTCCACCCCGCCCCGGGCCACCGCTCGGGCACCATGGTGAACGCCCTCCTGGCCCGGCTGGACGCGATCTCGCACGTGGGGGCCCCGCTCCGGCCCGGGATCGTCCACCGCCTGGACCGGGACACGAGCGGCCTCCTGGTCGTGGCCAAGACCGACGAGGCCCACAGGGCCCTCTCGCGCGACCTGGCCCGCCGCAGGGTGCGGCGCGGCTACCTGGCCGCCGCCTGGGGTCACCTGGACGTGGACGAGGACACGATCGACCGGCCGCTCGGACGCGACCCCCGCGACCGGAAGCGGCGGGCCGTGGTCGAGGGCGGCCGGCGCGCCGTCACCCACGTGAAGCGCCTCGAGCGCTGGGTCTCCGCGGACCTCGTGGCGCTCCGGCTCGAGACGGGGCGGACCCACCAGATCCGGGTGCACCTGAAGGCCCTGGGCCATCCCGTGGTCGGGGACCCCCTCTACGCGCCGGGCTGGGAGCGGGGCTTCGTCGGCGCCGGCGGCCGCTGGGCGGAGGACCTGGCCCGCCACGTCGGACGCATGTTCCTCCACGCCGCCCGGCTCTCCTTCTGGCACCCGGTCACCGGCCGGAAGATGACGTTCACCTCGGAGCTCCCGGGTCCCCTGCGCGAGGCCGTCACGTGGGCCAGGGAGACGATCGCGCCGGGTCCGTGAGGAGCCGGCTAGACGCGGCGGCCCGTCACCAGGCGCACGACAAGGGCGATGAGCGCCAGGACGAGGAGGATGTGCACGAGTCCGCCGAAGAGGTGGCCGCTCACGAAGACGAGCAGCCAGAGGACCAGCAGGATGACGAAGATCGTCCACGGCATGTCTCGTCTCCTCCGCGGGAGACTCTGAAGGTCGAGGCTTCCGGCTCGCTGTCCGTCGAGCCGACGTCGAGGACCCGGCCCGGGTCACGTCGACGCCGGGAGCGGGCCCTGGGCGCGCTCCTCCTCCTCCTCCTCCTCGTCCTGCCCTCCCGGGCCGCGGGCCAGGCCGCCTCGATCCGCCCCCACGCCTCGCCCGGGCTCCAGCGCATGGCGGGGCGGCTGGCGGCCGACTCGGCGGTCACGGCCCCCATGCCCGGCATCGGGCCCCCGCTCTCGGTCCTCCCCTCTTCCCCCGACCTGTGGGTCGTGCGCGACCTCTCCCGGGTGCCCGGCGCGGCCGAGGTCGAGCCGGACTGGGTCGCGGGCCTGGCCATCCCCTCCAGGAACGTCATGGCCGTGCGCGTGGCGGGCGCGGCCGAGGGGCGGCCGGAGGCACTCGCCCGGACGACCCGGCACGAGCTGGCGCATCTCGCGCTCGACCGCGTGACGGGCGGCCGGGCGCCGCGCTGGCTGCAGGAGGGCTACGCGCAGCTGGCCGCCGGGGATTGGGACTGGGGCCGGGCGTGGCGGCTCCGGCTCATCTTCCTCCGCAGGGGCGGGGAGGTGCTCCGGGACCTGGACCCGGCGCTCCGCGGACGGGAGGACGAAGCGCGCATGGCCTATCTCCTCTCGTACACGGCCGTGCACCGGCTCCTCGGGATGAGCGGGTCCGGGGGGCTCCGGGCGCTGTTCTCCCGGCTCCGCGAGGGAGCGTCCTTCGACGAGGCGCTGCGGCGCACGTACGGGATCACCGAAGGCCAGTTCGTGGAAGCGTGGCGCAAGTCGGTCCGGAACCGGTACGGCTGGCTCTTCTTCCTCTCCCGCGCCTCGGTGTTCTGGATCGCGGTCACGATCCTGCTCCTCGTCGTCGGCTGGAAGCGCCGGCGTCACGACCGGCGCCGGTGGGAGGAGCTCCGGGAGGAGGAGCGGCTGGCGGGTCCGGATCCGGAGCCCGCACCCTGGGACGTGACGGAGGAGGGACGCGACCCGCGTTGACGCCGGAACGGACCGCGGCCAACTTGGTGCGGCCATGACACGAGACGAAACGCGAGGTGCGCGCGGCGAGCGCGACGGAGGAAGCGGCCCCGCCGGGCTGCGGGCGGTGAACGCCATCCTGTTCGGGGCGGCGGTCGTCGTCATCGTGCTCGGGTACATCCTCCTCGACCACGGCTCGATCACCGCGGCGCCGATCCTCCTCGTGCTCGGCTACGTGGTCCTCATCCCGGCCGGCCTCCTGGTCGGCTATCGCCGGGCCGACGGCGAGGAGTCGTAGGGAGCCCTCCGCAACGGGGGCCCGCCGGGGCGGGACGCTCCGCGGCTCCCGGTCCCCGGGCGCTTAGCTCAGCCGGTCCAGAGCGCCGCCCTTACAAGGCGGAGGTCGGAGGTTCGAATCCTCCAGCGCCCACTGTCCGACCCGGGCCGGGCCGTCCGTTCCGAGCCCCGGGTCCGACCGCGACGACGCGGTCCCCTTCCCGGAGGAGGTCGTCATGAGCGTGAGCCGCTGTTCGTGGGCCGAGGAGCACGAGCTCCTGCGGCGCTACCACGACCACGAGTGGGGCGTGCCCAAGCACGACGACCGCCGCCTGTTCGAGGACCTGGTCCTGGACGGAGCGCAGGCGGGGCTCAGCTGGCTCACGATCCTCCGGAAGCGCGAGGCGTACCGGGAGGCGTTCGCCGGCTTCGATCCGGCGGCGGTCGCGGAGTTCGGCCCCGGGCGGATCGAGGAGCTCCTCGGAGACCCCGGCATCGTCCGCAACCGCCAGAAGGTGGAGTCCGCCGTCGCCAACGCCCGCGCCTTCCTGGACGTGCAGGAGGAGTTCGGAAGCTTCGACGCCTACGTGTGGGGGTGGGTCGACGGGACGCCGGTCCAGAACCGGTGGCGGACGATGGAGGAGATCCCGGCGCGGAGCGGGCTCTCCGAGGCCCTGGCGGCCGACCTCAAGGGCCGCGGCTTCTCCTTCGTGGGTCCGGTCATCGTGTACGCCTTCATGCAGGCCGTGGGGCTCGTGAACGACCACGTCGTGGACTGTCACCGCCACGCCGCGGTGCGGGAGAGGAAATGAGGCGGCCGCGCCCCGGAGGCCGGCGGTGACCCGGCGCGCGGGCCACGCGTCTATGGGGCGAGAGGGTGGAGCGTGGTCCACACGGGCTTGAGTCCCCACGGCTCTCGGCATATGGTATACCTTCTTGGCCCGGATCGGGGCGCGCGTGAGCGACGGTCCCGTCCGGGCCTCGGTCGCCGGGAGAACGAATGGGGATCCCCCGGGTAGGACGCTAAGAGATCGAGGGAGGTCCCTCGGGGGGCGCTCCCGGGAGACTCCACCCCGGCGGCAGGGAACCGCCGGTCGGACTTCACCGCCGAGAGAGTGAGCACGATGGAGCCGAAGCACAGTCGTACGATCGTCACCCTGCTGGCCGTTCTCGTCGGCCTCGTGGGCGTCCGCGCCGGACTCGAGGCCCAGGACGGTGGGGGCTCGGGTCGAGCCCAGGTCATCGTGGCGCCGCTGAAGACGCAGGGCGTCGACAAGGACTTCGGGAAGGACGTCGCCAAGAAGGTTCGTGAGGGCCTGGAGAAGTTCGACCTCCTGGCCCCCGTGGACAAGGACAGGCTGGAGCACGCCCTGGACCAGTACAAGCTGGACGAGAACAGCATGGACCTGGTCTCGTGGCGACAGCTGGCCGGACGCATCAACGCCCAGCTCATCATCTCCGGGACCGCGGAGCGCTCGGGCGACGGCACCAGGGTCGACGTCGTGTTCGTGGACGCGAAGCGGGGCGAAAAGATGGAGGTCCCGTCGTTCACCGTGCAGGGCACGGACAAGGACCAGGCGGCCCAGAAGATCCTCGGCGCCCTGGACACGCAGGTGAAGTTCCTGCGCGCCGTGGCCAACTGCAACGACTATCTCTCGGGCAACCAGTACGACGACGCGGTCCGCAACTGCGACCAGGCGCTCTCGATCAACCCCAAGAGCGGCCGGGCGCTCTACCTGCGCGGCCGGGTGGCCATGAAGCTGGAGAAGTGGGACGAGGCCACGGGCTACCTGAAGAAGGTCGTCGACATGGAGCCCTCCAACGAGGACGCCATCCAGTCGCTTGCGTACTCGAACGCGCAGCTCGGGAACCAGGAGCGGGCGCTGGAGCTGTACAAGCAGTACCTCCAGTTCAACCCGGACAACCAGCAGATCCGGCTCAGCGTGGCCTACAACCTGGCCAGCGCCGGCGCGTACGATCAGGCCATCCAGGTGATCAGGCAGGGCCTGGAGCGCGACTCCACCAGCGCCGCCATGTGGAAGTACCTGGGCGACGTGGCCCTCAAGAAGGGCACCGAGGGCGACCGGTCGCAGATGACCGCCAGCTCGAGCATCGGCGACACCTCGGCGGTCCGGACGGCCATCGACGCCTATCACAAGTACCTGGGGCTGCAGCCGGACAGCGCGACGTCCGGCATCTACCGCAACATCGTGGCGGCGGAGCTCCAGCTCGGGGAGCTGGACCAGGCCGACCAGGAGTCGATGCAGGCCATTCACGCGCTCACCGGGAAGAATCCGGCCCTGTGGTCGCTGCGGGCCGACGTGCTGGCCCAGCAGGGGCACCTCGAGCAGGCCGTGGCGGCCATGGACTCGACGCTCGCGGCCGATTCGAGCTACTCGAACGCCTACTTCAAGCGGGGCCTGTTCGAGCTGCGGGCCGGGATGGGCGACAAGGCGATCCGGGACTTCCACACCGCCGTCGACGAGAACGGCCAGGACCCGAACCAGATCGCCAACGCGCTGTTCGGCCGCGGATACCAGGACTACTTCAAGAAGGGGCAGAGCCTGGCTTCGAGCGGGAACTACGCGGCCGCCCGGGGACAGTACCAGACGGCGGCGAGCCTGTTCACGACGGCCCTGGACTTCGCCCGGCAGGCGGACATGGAGAGCCAGCTCAACTTCTGGGCGGGCTACGCCTACTACAAGGTCGGCGACGCGATCGACAACGTGAACAAGGCCAACGAGAACCCGGAGTGTCAGCTGGCCCGGGACGCGCTGTCGGCGTTCCAGAAGGTGGGCGGCTACATGAGCAAGGCCGGGAGCTACCAGCAGCAGAGCCAGAAGTCGGTGACCGACGGCACGGACGTCTACACGTACCGTCAGAACCAGCTCATCAAGAAGGCGTGCAAGTGACGGCGGCCCGCTGAGGGTCGGCCCCGGGTCCGCCGCAGGGCGGACGGCGGGGCTCGAGACGACGCGCGGCGCCGCGCCGCGACGGATGGCCCGGTCGGGGATTTCCCCGGCCGGGCCGTCGTGCATCCGGGACCGGGGGTTGACGGGCCATCACTCCCCGCTCTACAATGGGGGGGGCAGTGTGGGGAGAAGTGGGATAAAGTGGTGAACAGGTCACCGGACGGTCATCGGGGTGCGAGTTGGGCGGATTTCTCGGCAGCTACCGGCATTCGCTCGATGCGAAGGGGCGCGTCAGCCTCCCGGCGCCGTTCCGGCACGGGTCGGACGCCGAGGGCTTCGTGCTCGTCCGCGCCCACCCGGATGCGCTGACCCTCTACCCCGACGACCGTTGGGAGGAAGTGGCGGCGGACCTGGCCGAGCTGCGGCGCCGCCGGCCCCAGAAGCGGCACATGGTCCTGCAGCTGACGGCCAACGCGCACCGGATCGTCCCGGACGCGCAGGGGCGCATGCTCATCCCCGAGCGGCTGCGGGAGGAGGTCGGGCTGGACGATGAGGCGCTCATCGTCGGAGCCCTGGACAGGATCGAGATCTGGCAGCCGGAGCGGTTCGACGAGCTGACCGCCTCGGGAGAGGAGTTCGACGAGCTGACCGCCTCGATCTTCGCCTGAGTCCCGGATGAGCGGCCGGGACGTGACGATCGGAGAAGAGGGAGCGCGGTTCGAGCACGAGCCCGTGATGGTCGAGGAGGTGCTCGCCCGGCTCGAGCCGGAGCGGGGCGGGACCTACCTGGACGGGACGGTGGGCGGCGGAGGTCACGCCGCCGCCCTCCTGGCCAGATCGGAGCGGGCCAGGCTTTGGGGCGTGGACCGGGACCCGGAGGCCGTGGAGGCGGCCCGGTCCCGGCTGACGGAGTTCGGGGACAGGGCCAGCGTGCGCAGGGCGGACTTCCGGGATCTCCCGGAGGCCCTGGGCGCCGAGGCCGGGGAGATCGACGATCTGGCGGGTGTGCTGCTGGATCTGGGCATCTCCTCCCATCAGATCGACACGACGGCGCGCGGGTTCTCCTTTCGTCCGGCCACACCGTTAGACATGCGGATGGGCGGGACAACGGGCGGAAGGAGGCCCGCCGCCGACCTTCTCCAGGAAGCGACCGAAGAGGAGCTGGGAACGATCTTCCGCGAGTACGGAGAGATCCGACGCTGGCGCCGGCTGGCCCGGGAGGTCGTCCGTCGCCGGCGCACGCATCCGCCGAGGACGAGCGACGACCTGGTCGAAGCCGCCCGGGCCGCGCTCGGCGGGCGGACGGGGCCCGGCGAGCTCGCGAAGGTCTTCCAGGCCGTACGCATCGCCGTGAACGAGGAGCTGGAGGCGCTCGAGAGGGCGCTTCCCCGGCTCCGGGACCAGCTGTCGTCGGGGGGACGCTACGTGGCGATCGCCTATCATTCGCTGGAGGACCGGAGGGTGAAGCACGCCTTCAAGGAGTGGAGCCGCGACTGCATCTGCCCGCCGGAGCTGCCGGTGTGCCGCTGCCGCGGCGAAGCGCTCGGGCACGAGCTCGACCGGCGTCCCGTCTCTCCCACGGACGAGGAGGTCGCCCGGAACCCGAGGTCCCGGAGCGCGCGGCTTCGCGCGTGGGAGCGCGCCTGATGGCCGCTCGCAGGAGGTCGCCCCGGAGGACGGCCTACCGCGTGGCCGTCGCGGCCGGCGTGGTGGCGCTGGTGGGCGGCATGTTCCGCTCGGTCGAGAGAGGCTCCGAGGCGCGCGGGGTCTCGCGGCGCCTCAACGAGATCGACCGGCAGACGGTGGAGGCCCGCGCCCGCCTCACGGACGCCATGCGCCGGGTGGACTCGCTCTCCTCGCGGGACCGGATCCTCGCCGCCTCAGCGCGGCTCGGCCTCCATCCTCCCAGCGATTCGGACATCAGCTTCCTCCGCCTCCGGGCGGCCGGCGACGCGGGCGGATCCGCGCCGGGCGGGAGCGGGGGGGAGCGGTGAAAGGCTTCCCGATCGGGCGGGGAGCGCCGGAGGCCGGCCGGAACTCCGAGGGCCGCCCGACGCCGAACGGACGAACGCACCGGCGCCGGGGGCGGGTCCTGGCCGCGGTGTGGATCCTCCTGGGCCTGGCCTACGTGGCGCGCGCCGCCGACCTGCAGGTCGTGCAGGGGGACCGCTGGGAGAAGCTGGCCGAGGCGCAGAACGCGGAGAAAGTGGACATCCCCGCCCAGCGGGGCGCGATCCTGGATCGGGACGGCCGCCCGCTCAGCCTGGGCTCCCAGGAGTTCCGGGCGTACCTGGCGCCCGGCGAGACCGACGATCCGGCGCGGGCCGCGGCCGCGGTCGGCCGGGTGCTCGGCCTGACCCGGCGCCAGCAGCGACACCTGGCCTCGGCGGACCGCGGGTGGGTCGCGATCCCCCGCAAGGTCGGCATGGCCGAGCGGGACCGCCTGCGGAGCGTCGTGCACGGCGGCCTCCACTTCGAGCCCCTGAACGCCCGCGTCTATCCCGAGGGGGACCTGGCCCGCTCGCTCCTCGGCTCGGTCGACCCCGAGGGCGGGGGACGCTCCGGCCTCGAGCTGACCCTCGACTCGCTCCTGCGGGGCCACCCGGGGGCCGTGCTGGCCCGCCGCGACGCGCGCGGCCGCACCTACCGGATCCCCGACGGGGAGGTCTCCGAGCCGCACCCCGGCCGCACGGTGGTCCTCACCATCGACGCCCAGCTCCAGCGCATCGCCGAGGACGCCCTGGACAAGGCCCTCGAGGAGACGGGGGCGTCCGGCGGCGACGTGATCATGGCCGACCCGCACACCGGCGAGATCCTGGCCGTGGCCAGCCGGAGCGTCGGGGATCCGCTCAAGATCCCCGCGTTCACCGACCCCTACGAGCCGGGCTCCACGCTGAAGCCGTTCCTCCTGGCCAGCCTCCTCGAAGAGGGCAGGGTCCGCCTGGACGAGAAGGTCGACACCGAGGACGGCGTGTGGCGGCGGGACGGACGCGTCATCCGGGACGTGCACGGCGAGGACAGCCTCACCGTGGCCGACGTGATCCGGTTCTCCAGCAACATCGGCGCGTCCAAGCTCTCCGGCCGCCTCTCGCCGGGCCTCCAGTACCGCTACCTGCGGGACTTCGGGTTCGGGACGGAGACGGGGCTGACGTATCCCGCCGAATCGCCCGGCCGGCTCCGCAAGCCCGACGAGTGGTCGGGCTTCAGCCAGGCCTCGCTCGCCATGGGCTACGAGGTCTCGGTCACCTCCCTGCAGCTCGTCATGGCCTACGGGGCCCTGGCGAACGGCGGCGTGCTCATGCGGCCGCACCTGGTCCGCGAGGTACGCGATCCGGACGGGAAGGTGGTCTACCACGGGGACGCCCAGCCCGTACGGCGCGTGATCGACCCGAAAGTGGCCGCCGAGGTGACGCGCGTCCTCGGCACCGTGGTCGAGAGCGGGACGGGGAGCCGCGCCCGCCTCTCCACGCTGCCGGTGGCCGGAAAGACGGGGACGGCCAGGATCGCGAGCGGGGGCGCCTACGAGCGGGGGCGCTACTCCGCTTCCTTCGTGGGCTACACGCCCGCCGACGACCCGCGGCTGGTGGTCCTCACCAAGCTCGACGATCCGCAGGGCGCCTACTACGGCGGACTCACGGCGGCGCCGATCAGCCGCTCGATGCTGCAGGCGGCGCTGGCCACCCGAGGCGTCACCCTGCCGGGCCGGAGGCTGGCCCGCTCGGCCCCCTCGCGGCGGCTGTGGGACGCCGACGGGTCCGGCGAAGGCGCCGCCCCGGACGCCCCGGGACCCGCGGGGCCGTTCGTGTTCGCGGTGAACGGCTCGGCCGACGGCTGGTCGGGGAACGCGGACGACGGGGACGAGGGGGTCCACGTCCTCCCGGACCTGCGGGGCATGCCGGTGCGCCGTGCCGTCGCGCGGTTGCACGAGCTCGGGTACAGGGTGGCCCTGCGGGCCGAGGGGTCCGTGAAGAGCCAGAGTCCTCCACCCGGCAGCCGGGTACGAGCCGGTGCGACGGTCCGGCTCCACTGAGCGGACCGCTCCCGCGGAGGGGGGGGAGGCGCGGGCGGTGGGCGCGGAAGCGGCGTACGTGTCGCTCCGCGCCTCGTCCATCGGGGGTGAGGGCACGGAGGAGAGAAGCGACGAGGAGAACGTGGTCAGCGTCGAGATGATCGAGGGACGGCTGAGCGAGCACGGCCCGGGAGGCCGCTGGGCGGTCGGCACCCCGCCGGCGGAGCTGGCGGGGATCGCCGACGACTCCCGTCGCGTCCGGCGGGGCTGGCTGTTCTGCGCCGTACCCGGGACGCGCGTCGACGGGCGCCGGTTCCTGGAGGACGCGCGCGAGGCCGGGGCGGCCGCGGCGCTTCTCGAGGAGCCCGTGCCGGAGTGTCCGCTGCCGCAGATGGTGGTCCCGGACGCCCGCGCCGCCACGGCCCACCTGGCCGCCCTCTTCCACGGGGACCCCGGCCGGGTCCTGGACGCGGTCGGCGTGACCGGGACGAACGGAAAGACGACCACCGTCTGGCTCCTCCGCCACCTCCTGGGCGGCCTCGGGCCGTCCGCCTCGCTGGGGACGCTGGGGAGGCTCGGGACGGACGGCCTGCGGGAGGCCGGCCGGCTCACGACCCCGGGACCCGTGGAGCTCATGCAGGAGGTGGCCGAGCTCCGCGACGAGGGCGCCGAGTTCGTCGCCCTCGAGATCTCCTCCCACGCGCTCGACCAGCGCCGGGCCGACGGCCTGCCGCTCGCGGCCGCCGTGTTCACGAACCTCTCCCGGGAGCACCTGGACTACCACGCCGACATGGAGAGCTACCGCCGCGCCAAGCTCCGGCTGGCCGGGCTCGTGCGTCCGGGCGGGACCTGCGTCGTGAACGCGTCCGAGCCCGCCTGGAGCGGGCTCGACACCGGCCCCGCCCGCCGGCTGAGCTACGGTCTCGGGCCGGACGCCGACGTCCGGGCGCTCGAGGTGGAGCCGGGTCCCGGCGGGAGCCGCTGGAGCCTGTCCGCCGGTGATCGGAGCGCGCCGGTCCAGCTCCCGCTCCCCGGGGACTTCAACGTCGTGAACGCGCTCGGAGCCGCCGCCGCGGCGATCGCGCTCGGGCTGGGCGTCGAGGAGGCGGCGGAGCGCCTCTCCTCCGCGCCCCAGGTGCCCGGCCGCATGGAGGTCCTCCGCCGGGAGCCCTTCCTCGTCCTCCGGGACTACGCGCACACGCCCGACGCCATGGAGCGGGTGCTGGCCACCGTCCGGCCCGACGGCGGGCGGCTCCTGGTCCTGTTCGGGTGCGGGGGCGACCGGGACCGCGGCAAGCGGCCCCTCATGGGCGCCGTGGCGGCCCGGGAGGCCGACCTGGTCTTCCTGACGACGGACAACCCGCGCTCGGAGGACCCGGAGGACATCGTCGGCGACATCGAGGAGGGCATGGACGACGTTCCCCACCGCGTCGTCATGGACCGCGAGGAGGCGATCGCCGCCGCGCTCGAGGAGGCGCGCCCCGGCGACGTCGTGCTCCTGGCCGGGAAGGGGCACGAGGACTACCAGATCTTCGGGGACCGCAAGATGCACTTCGACGAGACGGCGATCGTCGGCCGCCTCCTGGACGAGGCCGAGGCCGAGGCGCGGGCCACCCGCTCCACGCCCTTCCCGGAGAGGGAAGCGTGAGCGGCCCGGCTCCCCTCCCCTCCGCCTTCGTGTGCGAGGCGCTCGGCCTGGAGGCGGCGGCCGGCGCGGAGCGCACGTTCGCCTCGGTGTGCGCCGACAGCCGCGAGGCGGGTCCGGACGCGCTGTTCGTGGCGCTCCCGGGCGAGCGCACCCACGGCTTCGAGCACCTGGAGGACGCGGGGGCCCGCGGGGCGACGGGCGCGATCGTGCCCGCCGACCGGGTGCCCCCGGACCTGGACCTCGAGTGGTTCCCGGTGGAAGACCCGCTCCGCGCCCTGGGCGACCTGGCCGCCGCCGTCCGCCGCCGCTCGGAGGCGCGGGTCGTGGGCATCACCGGGAGCTCCGGGAAGACCACCGTCAAGGAGATGCTGTCGGCTGCCCTCACGGCCGACCGGACGGTCCACGCCACGCGCGGGAACCTCAACAGCCTGGTCGGCCTGCCGCTCACGATCCTGGCCGCACCGGCGCACGCGGACGTGTGGGTGCTCGAGCTCGGGGCCAACGCTCCCGGCGAGATCGCCCGGCTCACCGAGATCGCGGCGCCCGACGACGCCGTGATCACCACGGTGGGCTCGGCGCACCTGGAGAAGTTCGGATCGGTCGGGCGCGTCCTGCAGGAGAAGCTCGACCTGGTGCGCGGCGCGGACCCGCGGGGCGCCGTCGTGGTGGGCGAGGAGCCGCCGGAGCTTCCCGCGGCGGCCCGCGGCATCCGCCCCGACGCGGTCGTGGCCGGGCTCGGGCCGGACGCCGACTACCGACCGGACCGCCACCGCTGGGACGCGGCGGAGGCCTCCTTCGAGCGGGGCGGTGTGAGCTGGCGTGTGGCCGCCGGCGGGGTGCACCACCTGCGCGACGCCCTCCTCGCGGCGGCCGTGGCGGAGGCGGTGGGCACGTCCGCGGCGGCTGCGGCTCGGGGGCTGGCCGGGTTCGAGCCGCTGGGCTGGCGGGGGGCCGTGCGCACGCTGGATGGCCTCACTCTCGTCGCGGACTGCTACAACGCCAACCCCGACTCCTTCGACGCGGTCATCGACTACTGCGTGGGGGCGTTCCCGGACCGCCCGCTGGCCGCCGCGGTCGGGAGCATGCTCGAGCTCGGGGAGAGCGGGCCGCGGGCCCACGCCGCCGTGGCGCGGCGCCTCCTCGAGGCCGGCTTCGGTCCGATCGTGGCCGCCGGCGACTTCGTGGGGGCCTTCCGGGAGCTGGCCGGGGACGGGGCTCGGGGCGCGGAGGCCGCGTCGGCGCGACGCGCCGGCCCGGTAGTCGCCGCGGGATCCTCGGAGGAGGCGGGCCGCATCCTGGCGGACCTCCTCCGCGGGGACGAGGTCGTGCTGGTCAAAGGCTCCCGTGGCGCCCGCATGGAGCGGGTGCTGGAGCGGGTCGAGGAGACGTTCGGGGCGCGGCGGCCCGTGGCCGCCGTGGCCGGAGCCTCCGGGGGCGGCGCCGCGCCCGGCTTCCCGACCCGCGGACGTGCGGACCGGCCGGGCGGAGGGGCGTGATGCTCTACCACCTCCTCTTCCCGCTCTCGGACCGGAGCATCGTCTTCAACCTGTTCCAGTACATCTCCTTCCGCGCCGCGGGCGCGATGGTGACCGCCCTGCTCACGACCTTCCTGGTCGGGCGGCCCGTCATCGCGTGGCTCGAGCGAAAGGGCTGGGGCCAGGTGGTGAGGCTCGAGGGGCCGCAGACCCACCTGGAGAAGGCGGGGACGCCGACGATGGGCGGGCTCATGATCCTGGCCTCCACGCTCCTCCCGACCCTCCTGTGGGCGCGGCTGGACGTGGACTACGTGCAGATCGCCTTCCTGGTCACCGCCTGGATGGGGGCCATCGGCTTTACCGACGACTACCTGAAGGTGGTCCGGCACGAGCCGCGGGGGCTCATCGCCAGGCACAAGCTCATCTGGCAGATGCTCCTGGGCGTGGGGCTCGGCGCGGTTCTCCTCCTCCACCCGCTCTCGGCCAACCCGCCCACACACACGTCGCTGCCGTTCTTCAAGAACCTGCACATCGCCTTCTGGGCGCCGGCCTTTCCCGTGTTCGTGGCGCTCGTGGTCACGGGGAGCTCGAACGCTGTGAACCTGACCGACGGCCTGGACGGGCTCGCCGCCGGCCTGTCGGCCATCGCGGCGCTCGCGTTCGGCGCGTTCGCCTACGTGCTGGGCCGGGTGGACACCTCCACCTACCTCCAGATCCTCTACCTGCCGGGCGCGGGGGAGCTGACGGTCTTCTGCGCGGCGGTCACGGGCGCGGCGATCGGGTTCCTGTGGTTCAACGCGCCGCCGGCCCAGGTCTTCATGGGCGACACGGGCTCGCTGGCCCTGGGCGGAGCCATCGGCGCGGTCGCGGTGCTCCTCAAGGCCGAGTTTCTGCTCCTCATCGTGGGAGGCGTGTTCGTGGCGGAAGCCGTGTCGGTCCTGCTCCAGACCTCGTGGTTCAAGCTCACCCGCTGGCGGACGGGGACCGGCCGGAGGCTGTTCCGAATGGCGCCCCTCCACCACCACTTCGAGAAGATGGGTTGGCCGGAGACGCGGGTCGTGATCCGCTTCTACATCCTGGCCATCCTGTGCGCCCTCGTGGGCCTCGCCACCCTGAAGGTGCGCTGATGGCGCCGGGCTCGGGGAACGCGTCGGCCGTACGCGCGGACGAGAAAGAGGCCCCGTTCCGGCCGGGCGACCGCGTGGC
This sequence comes from Gemmatimonadota bacterium, assembly GCA_035267645.1. Classification (GTDB taxonomy): domain Bacteria; phylum Gemmatimonadota; class Gemmatimonadetes; order Palauibacterales; family Palauibacteraceae; genus Humimonas. The sequence continues at coordinate 21,788 of DATFLN010000065.1, forward strand.
CATCCTGGGGCTCGGACGCTCCGGGACGGCGGCGGCCCGGCTGGTGGCCGCCCGCGGCGGGGAGGTGTACGCCAGCGACCGGGTGGCCGGCGAGTCGCAGGTGGCCGCCGCCGAGAGCCTCGAGGCCGAGGGCATCGACGCCGAGGCGGGCGGGCACGACGTCGAGCGGGTCGTCGCGGCCGACCTGGTCATCGTGAGCCCGGGGATCGGGCCCGCCACGGAGATCCGGCGGGCCGTCCGCGAGGCCGGCGTGCGGACGCTGGCCGAGATCGAGGTGGCCTGGCGCTTCCTCGAGTCGCGGACGGTGGCCATCACGGGGACGAACGGGAAGACCACGACCACCGCGCTGTGCGGCCACCTCCTGGAGCGGGCCGGGCTGGACGCGGTCACGGCCGGCAACATCGGGCGCGCGCTCTCGGACCTGGCCCTGGAGGAGGACCAGCCGGACTGGGTGGTCCTGGAGGTGAGCTCCTTCCAGCTGGCCGACATCGACCGCTTCCGGCCCGACATCGGGGTCCTCCTCAACCTGGCGCCCGACCACCTGGACCGGTACCGGAACGTCGACAGCTACTACGAGGACAAGGCCCGCCTCTTCGAGAACGGCACGCCGGAGAGCCGCTGGGTCCTGAACGCGGACGACGACGAGGTGTTGCGCCTGGCGCACGGCGCGGTCGGCGAGCGCTACCTGTTCTCGGCCGAGGGGGCCCTCGAGGAAGGGGCCTACGTGGACGAGGCCGGGGACATGAGGCTGGAGATCCCGGGCCGCTCGGAGCGCTGGTGCGGGGTCGGGGACCTCAGGCTGGTGGGCCGCCACAACGTGGCCGACGCGCTCGCCGCGGGGCTGGCGGGGGCCCTGACCGGCTGCGAGGGACCGGACATCGGGGCCGGGCTCACGACCTTCCGCGCGCTGCCGCACCGCCTGCAGCCCGTCGCACGCGGACCCGGCGACGTCCTGTGGGTCAACGACTCCAAGGCCACCAACGTCTCGGCGACGTCCGTGGCCCTCCGGGCCTTCGACCGGCCGCTGGTCCTCCTCATGGGGGGGCGGGGCAAGGGCGAGCCGTACGGCTCGCTGGTCCCGCTGCTCGAGGACCACGTCCGGGCGCTCGTCGCGTTCGGGGAGTCGGCGCCGCAGATCGTGGCGGAGCTCGGCCAGGCGGTCCCGGAGGTGCGGGTCGAGGCCGGCATGGAGGGGGTCGTCCAGGCCGCCTCCGAGCTGGCCCGTCCCGGCGACGTGGTCCTCTTCTCCCCGGCGTGCGCCAGCTTCGACATGTTCCGGGACTACGAGGCCCGCGGCGAGGCCTTCGTGGAGGCCGTCCGCTGCCGCATCGAGGGCGGCGGGGAGGGCCCGGCGTGAGCACGGACGTGCTGGGGCGGGCCCTGGACGTCCAGGCCGAGCGGCGGGCGGCGCCCTGGGCGGGGCGGCTCCTGTTCGGGATCACCTTCGTGCTGGTGGCCCTGGGCCTCCTGTGGCTGTACAGCGCCAGCTCGTTCACGGCCACCTCCGAGGGGCTCCCGAGCACCTATTACCTGGTCGAGCAGGCCACCCACGCCGGCGTCGGCTTCGTGGCGCTCGCGGCCGCCCGGTTCATCGACTACCGGTTCTGGCGGAAGCTCGCGTGGCCGCTGGTCCTGGCCAGCCTGATCCTCCTGGTGGTGGTCGTCCTGCCGGGCACCGAGGCCATCGCGCCCCGCGTGAACGGGGCCCGCCGCTGGCTGAGGCTCGGGATGACGATCCAGCCCTCGGAGCTGGCCAAGTTCGCGCTCATCGTGTGGGTGGCGGACACGGCGGTCCGAAAGCAGGAGCGGCTCCACAGCCTGCGCTACGGCCTGGGCCCCTTCCTGGTCATGGTCGGGACGGTGTGCGCGCTCCTCATCCTCGAGCCCCACTTCTCGGCGGCGCTCCTCACGGCGGCCGTGGCGGGGATCGTCCTGTTCGCGGCGGGCGCGCGCCTCGGCCACTTCGCGCTCCTGGGCGGCCTCGGGACGCCGGCGGCCTGGCTCCTGGCCACGCACGCCGGCTACCGCTCGAGCCGGATCTCCGCCTTCCTCCACCCGACGCCGGGGGCGCAGGGCGTGGGCTACCAGCTCCGGCAGTCGCTCATCGCGGTGGGCTCGGGCGGGCTGTTCGGCGTGGGCTACGGGGCCAGCCGCCAGAAGCTCTACTACCTCCCCGAGCCGCAGAACGACTTCATCTTCCCGATCATCGCCGAGGAGTGGGGCCTCGTGGGCTCGGTGATCGTGATCGGTCTCTTCCTGGCCTGGACGCTGGTGGCGCTCCGCGTCTCCGCCTCGGCCCCCGACCTGTTCGGGCGCCTGCTCGGGACCGGAATCACGGCCCTCATCGCGGTCACCGCCTTCGGGCACATCGGGGTCACGCTGGGCGTCCTGCCCACGACCGGGATCAACCTCCCGTTCGTGAGCGCCGGCGGGACGCACCTCGTGATGGCCCTGTTCGGAACGGGGATCCTCCTGAACATCGCGGCGCAGCGGAGATGCTGACGGGTGGGCGCACGGGTCCTGATCGCGGGAGGCGGGACGGGGGGACACCTGGTTCCCGCCCTCAACCTGGCCGACGCCCTGCGGCGGAGGGACCCGTCGACGGATCTCTACTACCTGGGGGCGAGGCGAGGCCTGGAGTCGAGGGTCCTTCCGGGCCGCGACCTGCCGTACCGGCTCCTCCCGATGCAGCCGGTGCATCGGAGCCGGCCGTGGAGGAACTGGCGCCTCCTCGCGACCGCCCCGGCGGTGGCGTGGGGGACGGCGCGGTCGTTCCGGAGCTTCCGGCCGGACCTGGTGGTGGGGACGGGGGGCTACGCGGCGGCGCCGGCCCTGGCGTGGGCCATCCTCACCGGCCGGCCGACGGCGCTGCAGGAGCAGAACGCCCGCCCCGGCCGGGTGACCCGCCTCTTCGCCCCGAGGGTGGACCAGCTGCATCTGGGCTTCCCGGAGGCCGAGCGGACGCTGAGCCCGGGTCCGGAGACCGAGGTCTTCGCGATCGGGAACCCGGTGGCCGTGGGGCCGGGGAGGGCAAGGACGAGCTACCCGTGGCCGGAGGGACGGACGGTCCTCGTCGCGGGCGGGAGCCAGGGGGCGCGGGGGATCAACGAGCGGCTCCTCGCGGACCTGGCCTCGATCCGGACGTGGCCGGAGGGGACGACGCTCGTGTGGATCGCCGGGCCCGAGCACGCGTCCGACCTCGAGCGGCGGGTGGCCGGGCTGCCGTGGGCGGAGCGGATCCGCGTCGAGCCCTGGATCGAGGACCTCGGTGCGCAGCTCGGCCGCGTGTCGCTGGCCATCGGTCGGGCCGGGGCGATGTTCGTGTCCGAGCTGGCGGCCTGGGGGGTCCCGGCGGTGCTCGTCCCCTTCCCGGGGGCGGCCGACGCGCACCAGAGCGCGAACGCGAGAGTGCTCGAGGAGGCCGGTGCCGCGGTCGTGCGCGAGGAGAGGGACCTGGCGCCCGGCGAGCTGTGGACGCTGGCGGCCGGAATCGTGGCCGACGGGCCCCGGCTCGCCCGCATGTCGACGGCGGCGCGGGAGAGGGGAGCGCCGGACGCCGCCGACCGCATCGCCGAGGAGCTGCTGCGCCTGGCCGGAGCCGGCGCGGAGCGAGGGGCGGCTGCCCGAGGTCGGCCGGGAGCCCCGGGCGGGGAGCGCGGCCGTGAGCGCTGAGGCGGCGGTGCGGCGGGCGGACGCGGGCGGAGGCGCCCGCCGAGGGGAGCGCGCCGGCGAGTCCCGGGCGAGCCGCTCCGGCGGCGGCGGTGGCGGCGGGGCCCCCGAGCGGCTCCCGCGGCGCTCCGACCTCCCGGCGGCCGGCTCGGAGGTCCACCTGATGGGGGCCGCCGGGGCCGGCATGCGGGCCCTGGCCGTCCTGCTCGCGGGCGAGGGCTTCCGGGTGAGTGGCTGCGACCGGAGCGGCGAGGGCGTCGCGGAGATCGAGGACGCCGGCGGCCGGGTGGACGCGGGCCACGACCCGTCGCACGCCGAGGGGGCCGCGCTCGTGGTCCGGAGCAGCGCGGTGCCCGAGGACCATCCGGAGCTGCGGGCGGCCCGCGAGCAGGGCGTCCCGGTGTGGCGCCGGGCACGGGCGCTGGCGGCGCTCGTCAACGACCGCAGGCTGGCCGCGGTGAGCGGCACCCACGGGAAGACCACGATCACGGCCATGACCGCGCTCGCGGCGGAGGCGGCCGGGCTCGACCCGGCGGCCGCCGTGGGCGGGCACGTCCCGACCTGGGACGCCAACGCCCGGAGCGGCGCGGGCGAAGCGGCCGTGGTCGAGGCCGACGAGTACGACCGCTCGTTCCTGGAGCTGGACCCGGACCTGGCGGTGGTGAGCGCCGTGGAGGAGGAGCACCTGGAGAGCTACGGGAGCCTGGAGGAGCTCGAGCGGGCGTACCGGACGTTCGCCGGGCGCGCCTCGGACCGGCTGGGCGTCCTGTACTGCGCCGACGAGGCGGGCGCCCGCGCGCTCGGCGCGGAGCTGTCCGGGTCGGCCTCCTACGGCTACGCGGCGGACGCCGACTACCGGGTCGAGGCGCTCGGGGCCGGCGAGGACGGAGGTGTGCGCCGGGCCCGCCTGCGCGCTCCCGGGGCGGAGCTGGTCTTCCGTCTCGGCGCGCCCGGCGCCCACAACCTCCAGAACGCCGCGGCCGCGCTGGCCGCCGCGCTCCGCCTGGGGGCCGACCCGGCCGCCCTCGAGGAGGCGCTGGCCGGCTTCACGGGCGTGGCCCGGCGCATGGAGCGTCTGGCCGACGCCCGCGGCGTCCTCGTCGTGGACGACTACGCGCACCACCCGACGGAGGTGGCCACGGCGCTGGCCGCCGGGCGGCGCCTGCGTCCGGGCGCGCGGCTGGTGGCGGTCTTCCAGCCCCACCTCTACAGCCGGACGCGGAGGTTCGCGGAGGCGTTCGCGCGCGCCCTGGCCGCGGGGGCGGACCGGACCCTCCTCCTCCCCGTCTACGGCGCGCGCGAGGAGCCGATCGAAGGGGTGACCTCGGAGCTCATCGTCGGGGCCGCGGGCGCGGCGGACGCCCCGGTGGAGCGCGGGCCGGCCCCCGCCGGCGCCGGTCCGGCCGGCGCCGGGGGCCCCGTCGTGCTCGCGGACCGCGACCGCGTCCTCGCGGCCGTCGCGGCGGCGGCGTCGTCGGCAGACCACACGACGTTCCTGTTCATGGGCGCGGGCGACGTCACGGCCCTGGCCCACCGGGCGGCGGCGGCCCTTGAGGAGGGGGCGGCGTGACGCGGCGGACGCGGCGGCGGATCTACGCCGCCACGGTGGCGGCGGCCGTCGGGGCCGGGGCCCCGCTGTGGGCGCCCGCCCTCCTTTCCCGGCTCCCGGCGTTCCGGGTCGAGGAGGTCGGCGTGGTGGGGACGCGCTACGTGCCGCCCGACCGGGTGGCCTCCCTGGCGGCCGTGGAGCCCGACGCGTCGGTGTGGGACGACCCGGGACGCTGGGAGGCGAGGGTGCGCTCCGACCCGCTCATCGCGGACGCCCGGGTCCGGCGCACGGGAGCGCACCGGATCGAGATCCGGGTGACCGAGGTGGAGCCCGTGGCCCTGGTGCCGACGCCCGACCTGGTCGCGGTGGACTCGTCGGGACGCGTCCTGCCGCTGGATCCCGCGGTCGCGAAGCTGGACCTCCCGATCCTGGGCGGCGGCTCCGACGTGGAGGGGGGCGTGGTCACCGATTCGACCACCCTGCGGCTCCTCCGGGTCCTGGACCGGCTGCGGTCCACCGATCCGGGCTTCGTGCGGAGCTCCTCGCAGCTGGTGGACGTGCCGGGCGGGGTCGAGGTGTTCATGGCCGACGGCGCCTACGCCAGCCGCGTGCTCCTCCCGGCCGCCGAGCCCGCCGCGGGGCTCCGCCGGGTCGAGGCGGCGCTGGCGACGCGCGACGATCGGACCGAGGTCGCGCGGGCGGACGCCCGCTTCGACGGACAGGTGGTCGTGGCGGCGGGAGGCGCCTCGTGATCGGGGGGGCGAGCGTGGTGACGGGGCTCGATGTGGGCTCGACCAAGACGTGCGCCGTGATCCTCGAGGCCGGGCCGGACGGGCAGGGGCCCGACCGGGTCCTGGGCGTGGGGATCGCGCGGACCGAAGGGGTCCGGAGCGACGCGGTGACCGACCTCGAGGCCACGACCCGCTCGATCCGGGAGTCGGTGCGCGAGGCGGAGCTCATGGCCGGCCTCGAGGTGGAGAGCGCCTACGTCGGGCTGGCCGGCGCCCACGTGGACGTCGGCGGCTCCTCGGGCGTGGTGGCCATCGTCGGGCACGAGATCACGGCGGACGACGTGGAGCGCGTGCACGAGGTGGGGCGCGCCGTGGTCGTGCCGCCCGACCGCGAGCTCCTTCACGCCATACCGCAGGAGTACGCGGTGGACGGGCGCGGCGGGATCCACGCCCCCGTCGGCATGGCGGGGACCCGGCTCGAGGCGGACGTCTGCATCGTCACCGCGGACTCGGCGGCGTGCGGCGACCTGAGGCGGGCGGTGGACCGGGCGGGCTACGGGGTCGACGAGCTGGTGCTCGAGCCGCTCGCCAGCAGCGTGGCGGTCCTCTCCGGGAGCGAGCGTGACGCGGGCGTGGCCCTCCTGGAGGTCGGCGGCGCCCGGACCGACGTCGCGGTGTTCTCGGGCGGGAAGATCCGCCGGCTGTCGTCGCTGCGCTGGGGCGGGCAGGCGATCACCAACGACATCGTGAAGGGCCTGGGCGTGCCGCTCGAGGAGGCGGAGCGCCTCAAGCGCGAGTACGGCACGGCCGTGACCCGGATGGTGGGCGCGGACGAGAGAGTCGAGGTCCCGGGGCCGGCCCCGGGCACGACCCGGCGGGTCTCCCGGGAGCTGCTCTCCCACATCATCGAGCAGCGGCTGGACGAGATCTTCGGCCTCGTGTGGGACGATCTCGAGGAGGCCGGGCTGCTGGACGGCCTGACCTCGGGGATCGTGCTCACCGGCGGCACCGTCTCGATGCCCGGGGCGGTGGAGCTGGCCCAGAGCGCCTTCAACCTCCCGGTCCGCCAGGGCGAGCCGGGAGCCGAGCTGACCGGGCTCGCCGACGCCGTTCGGCGGCCCAAGTTCGCCACGGCCGTCGGCCTGGCGCTGTATGGAAAGATGCGGGAGGGACGACGCGGAGGCGGCGTGGCGGTGCGGACGCTGACCCGGGTCACCGAGTGGCTGCGGGACTTCTTCTAGAGGGGGACAGGATGGTCTTCGAGTTCGACGACAGCATGGCGCGCAACGCCAAGATGAAGGTGGTGGGCGTCGGGGGCGCGGGCGGCAACGCCATCAACCGGATGATCGCGGAGGACCTCGACGGCGTCGAGTTCATCGCGATCAACACGGACGCCCAGGCGCTCAAGAAGTGCGATTCGCACCTGACGATACAGATCGGCCAGAAGCTGACCCGCGGCCTCGGGGCGGGGGCCCGGCCCGAGATCGGCCGCCAGGCCGTGGCCGAGTCCGAGGACGAGGTGCGGCGCGCGCTCGAGGGCTCGGACCTGGTGTTCGTGACCGCAGGCATGGGCGGCGGGACCGGGACGGGCGCCTCGCCCACCGTCGGGCGCATCGCACGGGAGATGGGAGCCCTGGTGATCGCGATCGTGACCCGGCCCTTCAACTTCGAGGGTCGCAAGCGCATGCGGCACGCCGAGATCGGCCTGCGTGAGCTGCGGCGCAGCGTGGACACCATGATCGTAGTGCCCAACGAGCGCCTCCTCTCGGTGGTGGGGAAGGGGACCACCTTCCGCAACGCGCTCAAGAAGGCGGACGAGGTGCTGCTCCACGCCACGCAGGGCATCTCCGACCTCATCAGCGTGACCGGCGAGATCAACGTGGACTTCGCCGACGTGCGGACCGTGATGTCCAACCGCGGCGACGCCCTCATGGGGATCGGGCGCGCGACGGGAGAGAGTCGCGGCGTCGAGGCCGCCCAGCAGGCCATTTGCTCGCCGCTGCTCGACAGCGTATCGATCAACGGTGCCACGGGCGTCCTCGTGAACATCTCTGGGGGACCGGACCTCACGATCGACGAGGTCACGACGGTCAACTCCATCGTCCAGGAGGCGGCGGGCGAGGAGGCCGAGATCATCTTCGGCGCGGTCCACGACCCGGACCTCGAGGGCCAGATCCGGGTTACCGTCATAGCCACCGGCTTCGGCACCGTGGTCGAGGAGGAGGACGGACCCCGCAGCTCGACCGCGCCGCTGAGCCCGGAGCCGGCCTCCCGGGAGCGGAGCCGGAAGGGAGACGACTTCCGCGGCCCCAAGCTGGTCAAGGACGACGGCGAGCCCGGCGAGCCCGGCGAGCCCGACGGACCGACGCGCGAACAGGCGCCCGAGCGGAGCACCGAGGTCGAGCGGCCGCGTCCGGCCCACCGGGAGGATCCCGACGACCTCGAGATCCCGACCTTCATCCGGCGCCAGATGGACTGAGGACCGCCGCCGGCGGACCTCCTGCAGGGAGAGGACATGGCACGCGACGCGCGCGACGACGGGGGAGCCGGACCCGCTCCGGCCCGGAGCTGGGGCCTGGCCGGAGGCCTCGTCCTCGGGGTGGCGATCGTCATCGGCCTCATCGGCAGGGGCAGCGGATCGGAGACGTCGGAACGCCCCCCCGCCGAGGCTCGGGCCGTGCCCTCGCTGACGGCGGTCCCCACTCCCGCGGCCGCTCCACCCGTCGTCACCGGCGCGGACACGGTCCACGCGGGCCGGGCCCTGGGCCCGATCCTGGCCGACGCCGGCCTCGGCGGGGCCGGCTACCGCAGCGTCCTCTCGCTCATTCGCGAGAGGATCGATCCCCGCCGCCTGCCCGCAGGCCTGGTCGTGAGGACCTCGGCCCGCGTGCCCGAGAGCACCGACCGCGTGGCCGTCACCCTGGACGCCGACCGCACCCTCGTCCTCGACCGCACGGGGACCACCTGGTCCTCGCGCCTGGACTCGGTCTCGGTGAGGCCGGACACGCTCTACGTCGGCGGGGTGATCGAGCAGAGCCTGTGGACCTCGCGCCTGTTCGGCGACACGGCCCGACTCGCGCCGAACGAGAACGTGGAGATCTTCCTCAGGCTGGCCCGGATCTACGCCTGGCAGGTGGACTTCTTCCGGGACATCCGCCCCGGTGACGCGTTCCGGGTGATGATCCGCCGCGAGGTGCGTCCCGACGGCTCGGTGCGGCGCGCCGACGTGCTGGCCGCCCAGTTCTACAACGAGGACCGGGCGCTCCCCGCCGTGCGCTTCATCGCGGCCGACGGCCCCGAGGAGTACTACGACGCGGACGGAGCCGCCACGCGGAAGGCGTTTCTCAGGGCCCCGCTCAAGTTCAGTCCGGTCACGTCGGGCTTCAGCCGCAGGCGCTACCACCCGATCCTCCACCGCTGGCGCGCGCACCGCGGCATCGACTACGGCGCCAACCGCGGCACGCCGATCCACGCCACCGGCGCCGGGGTCGTCACCCGCGCCGGTTGGTGGGACGGCTACGGCCGCATGGTCGAGGTCCGGCACAACTCCATGTACCGGACCCGGTACGCCCACATGAGCGGGGTCGCCAAGGGAATCCACCCCGGGGTCCGCGTGAAGCAGAACCAGATCATCGGCTACGTGGGCATGACCGGGCTGGCCACGGCCCCGCACCTCCACTACGAGTTCCTCGTGAACGGCGTCCAGCGGGATCCCAAGAAGGTGAAGCTCCCGCCCGGGAAGCCCGTTCCCGACAGCTACCTGGCGCGGTTCGACAGCGTCCGGGACGATCGCCTGGGCCGACTCGACTCGCTCTCGTTCCCCCGGGCGGTCCAGCTGGCGTCGGCGGCCAGGGCGGCGGGCTCCCAAGCCTCGAGCGCCTCGGGGAGCCGGTAGGGGACGGACCCGGCCCGGCCCGGATCGGTATATTCCCATCGAAGTCACCGCCGACTCCGGGCCTCCCGACCGGGAGGCCGCTCGGGGCGGGCGGCCCACCGGAACTCCCACGACGAAGAGACGTGAGCGACGCCAGGCTGGACGTCGGGAGGAAGGCCTCCCTGTGGCAGAGGATCAAGGACATCGCCCTCACGGACGTGGGGACGCTGGTCCGCGGCATCGACGAGGACACGATCGCGGGCCTCGAGCGCGCGCTGCTCGAGGCCGACCTGGGCGTCGAGCTCGCGCTGGACCTGGTCGACGATCTGGAGCGAGCGGCGCAGCGGGGCGAGGTGAAGACCGAGGAGGAGCTCCGTGACCTCCTGGCCGAGCGCCTCGAGGCCGTTCTGGCCGGGGCCAGGGGCGCCCCTCCGGGGGCCCCCGCGGGTTCCGATCCGGAGGGCGATCCCGGCCCGGGCCCGGCCGCCACGGCGGCGACCGACGCCGGCGGCGAGGAGGGCGCGCGGCCCGGCCAGGACCTCCGGTGGCCGGACCGGGGCCCCTGCGTGGTCCTCCTCCTGGGCGTGAACGGGACCGGGAAGACCACGACGGCCGCCAAGCTGGCGCGGCGGGCGTCCGACGAGGGACGCTCGGTGGTCCTCGCGGCCTGCGACACGTTCCGCGCGGCGGCCCGCGAGCAGCTCGAGACGTGGGCCGGACGGGTGGGCGCGCGCTTCGTCGGGGGACAGCAGGGCGGCGATCCGGCCGCCGTGGCCTACGACGCCGTCGAGTCGGCCGCCGAGCGGGGCGACGACCTGGTCATCGTGGACACCGCCGGCCGCCTCCACACCAAGCGCAACCTCCTCGACGAGCTCCGGAAGATCGACCGCGTCACGGACCGCCTTGTGGAGGGCGCCCCGCACGAGCGGCTCCTGGTCGTGGACGCCACGTCCGGACAGAACGTGCTGCTGCAGGCACGGGAGTTCGGCCGTATGGTGCCGCTCACGGGCCTGGTCCTGGCCAAGACGGACTCCACGGCCCGCGGCGGCGCCGCCGTGGCGGTGGCCCGCGAGGTGGGCGTCCCGGTCCGCTTCGTGGGCACCGGGGAGAGGCCCGAGGACCTGGAGCTCTTCGACCCGGCGAGCTTCGTGGAGGGCCTCCTGGGCGCGGCGTGAGCCCCCGGTCGCTCCTCGCCGGCTCGGTCCAGTACCTGAAGGGCGTCGGCCCGCGCCGGGCCGAGCGCTTCGCGCGCCTGGACGTCCGCACCGGGCGCGACCTCCTCTACCACATCCCGCACCGGTACGAGGACGCCACGACCGTCACCCCGATCGCCTCGCTCGAGCCCGGGGACGAGGCCACCGTGATCGGGCGGATCGTCTCCAAGGGCGTCCTGAACACGCGCAAGGGCCTGCGGATCTTCCGGGCGGTCCTCCGCGACTCCAGCGGCCTCATCGAGGCCGCGTGGCCGGGGCAGCCGTGGCTCGACCGCTCCCTCTCCAGGGGGGACCTCCTCCTGGCCTCGGGGCCCGTCCGCTTCTTCCACGGCCGCCAGCTCCAGCCGCGCGAGCACACGGTGCTGGCCTCGGGCGACGAAGAGGCGGAGGACGGCGGCGGAGGGCGCTCCGCGGACGACGGGGGGTCCGCGGCCGGCGGAGGCTCCGCCGACGACGGGGGCTCGGCGGGCGGCCAGGGCTCCGGCTCCGGGAAGGGCGGCACGGTCTTCCCCGTCTATCCCGCCACCGAGGGGCTCAGCCACCGGCAGATCCGCGGCATCGTGAGCGAGAACCTGGGCGCGCTCCTGCGGGAGGCGGCCGAGCGCGATCCGGTCCCGGAGGCGTGGCGCGAGGAGCTGGGCCTCGCGCGGCTCGGCGCCGCCCTGCGGGCGCTCCACCGCCCGCGGGCCATGGAGGAGCTGGAGCCCGCGCGCCGGCGCATCGCCTTCGACGAGCTCCTCTTCCTCCAGCTCCTCCACGCCAGGGCCCGCCACCGCCTCCGCCAGGAGACCACCGGGATCGCGCACGACGCGCCCGCCGACCTCACCTCGCGCTTCCTGGAGGGCCTCCCGTTCCGGCTCACGGGCGCGCAGGAGCGGGCCTGGGAGGAGATCCGGGAGGACATGGAGCGGGCCGAGCGCATGTACCGGCTCCTCCAGGGGGACGTGGGCTGCGGCAAGACCGTGGTCGCCGCGGCGGCCCTCCTGCGCTCGGTCGAGTCGGGGCACCAGGCGGCCCTCATGGCCCCCACCGAGCTCCTGGCCGAGCAGCACCTCCGCACCCTGACCGAGCTGACCTCCGGCCTGGACGTCGAGCCCCTCCTCCTCACCGGCCGCCTGACGCCGGCCGAGCGCAGGAGCCGGCTCGAGGCGCTGGCGTCGGGCCGGGCCCGGCTCGTGGTCGGCACGCACGCCCTCATCCAGGAGGACGTGGGCTTCGCCGATCTCGGCCTCGCCGTGATCGACGAGCAGCACCGCTTCGGGGTCGAGCAGCGCCGGCTCCTCCGCGACGCCTCCGGGCGGGCGGACATGCTCGTGATGTCGGCCACGCCCATCCCGCGCTCCCTGGCCCTCACGCTGTACGGAGACCTGGACCTCAGCGTCATCGACGAGATGCCTCCCGCCCGGCGGCCCGTGGTCACGGCCGTACGCGGCCCGGAGGCCCGCGAGGCGGCCTTCGCCTTTCTCCGGGAGAAGGTGGGGGAGGGCCGGCAGGCCTACGTGGTCTACCCGCTCATCGAGGAGTCCGAGGCGCTGGACGCGCGCTCGGCCACGGAGATGCGCGAGCGGCTGGCCGCGCGCTTCCCCGACCTCGCGGTCGAGCTCCTGCACGGCCGGCTCTCGGCCGGGGAGAAGGAGGACGTCATGCGCCGCTTCCTGGCGGGCGAGGCGGACCTCCTGGTGGCGACCACGGTGATCGAAGTCGGGATCGACGTGCCCAACGCCACGCTGATGTACATCGAGGAGGCCGAGCGCTTCGGTCTCGCCCAGCTCCACCAGCTCCGGGGCCGGGTGGGGCGAGGCGGGGAGCAGAGCTACTGCGTGGCGTTCCACTCGGGCGAGGGGGAGCCGCCGGACAGGCTGCGGGCCTTCGCGGCGACGACGGACGGCTTCGAGCTGGCGCGCGCCGACCTCCGGCTCCGGGGGCCGGGGGACCTGTTCGGTCCCGAGCAGCACGGGGTGCCGGCGCTCCGGTTCGCGGACCTGGAGCGGGACGCCGACCTGGCCGCCGCGGCCCGCCGGTGGGCCCGGGAGCTGGTCGAGGGCGACCCGTCGCTCGGGCGTCCGGAGCACCGCGGGCTGGCCCGCGAGCTGGCCGAGCGCCACGGAGACCGCGAGGGGCTGTACGGCGTCGGGTGAGGAGGAGAGGATGACGATCGAACGCTGGCTGGAGGGCTCGGATCTGGAGGGCGTGGCGGTGCTGGTGACCGGCGCCACGGGCTTCATCGGAGGCCGCCTGGCCGAGCGCCTGGCCGCCGGCGAGGGGGCCCGGGTGACCGGCACGGGCCGGCGCCTGGACCGCGCCCGGGAGCTGGACGAGGCCGGGGTGCGGCTGGAGGAGGCCGACCTCCTGGACGCCGCCCGCATGCGGGAGCTGGCGAAGGGCCGGGAGGTCGTGTTCCACGTGGCGGGCTGGGTGGGCGGCGACCCCGACATGGCCGGTCCCGTCAACGTCGAGGCCACCGGACGCCTGGCCCGGGACGCGGCCCGGGCGGGCGCGCGGCGCTTCGTCCTCGTGAGCTCGGTGTCGGCGTACGGTCGGCCCGAGCCGCGGGTGGTGGGGGAGGACGAGCCGCTGGCCACGGAGGCCGAGCACCCCTATCCGCGCACCAAGGCCCTGGGGGAGGTGGCCGCGCGGGAGGCCGCCGAGCAGACCGGGATCGAGCTGGCCATCGTCCGCCCCGCCTCGGTGTTCGGACCGCGCTCGACCCTGTGGACGGAGGCGCTGGCCGGGTTCATCCGGGACGGCGTGCCGGTCCTGGTCGGGGACGGCTCCTCGGCGTTCTCGCCCGTGTACGTGGACGACCTGGTCGACGCGATGCTCCTGTGCGCGGTGGCGGGCGGAGCGGCCGGGCGCGCGTTCAACGTGACCGAGGAGCCGGTCCCGTGGCGCGAGTACGCCCGTCCCTACGCGGAGCTGTACGGCCGGGAGCTCCGGGCCCTCGATCCCGAGGAGGCCGCGCGCGTGGTCCGGGGCGGGGAGTCCCCGGCCGGGGGGCTTCCGGCGGACGATCCGCGCTGGGCCACGATCCTGGCGGTGGGGCTCGCGGGCCTGGACGGGACCCGCTTCGCGACCGACAGGATACGGGGGCTCGGGTGGTCCCCTCGCGTGGGGCTGGAGGAGGGGATGGGGCGGACCGTGGACTGGCTCCGGAGCGAGGACCCGGCGTGAGGCGGGTCGGACGCCCGGGGCCGCGACCGGCCGCCGGTCGGTGACGCCCGGCGCGAGCCCGTCCGCGGGCGGCGCGCCGTCGAGCCGGCGCGTGGGCCGCGAGGGCCTGTCGGCGGGCGCGGCCGTCTACGTGGCGGCGTTCGCGGCGGTGACCGTGGCCTGGGGGCTCGACCCGCGCCTGGACCTGGCCGTGAGCGGCCTCTTCTACCGGACCGGGGACGGCTTCTTCCTGAGCGGCCAGCCGTGGGCGCGGTTCGTCTCCGCCGCGGTGCCGTGGCTCGCGTGGACCGTCGGCCTCGGGATCCTGGCGGCCGGCCTGTGGGCGTGGCTCCGGCCCGGCGGCTCACGCCGGATGCGGCGCGTGACGGCCTACCTGACTCTCGCGCTCCTCCTGGGTCCGGGGCTCCTCACCAACCTGCTCCTCAAGGACCACTGGGGCCGGGCCCGGCCCTACCAGGTGGCGGCGTTCGGCGGGGGACGGGCCTTCACCACGCCCCTCCTGCCCGCCGACCAGTGCACCTCGAATTGCTCCTTCGTGGCCGGCCACCCCTCCGTGGCCTTCTTCCTCGTGGCCTTCGCCTTCCTGGTGCGGGACCCGGGACGCCGCAGGCTGGCGATCGCCGGCGCCGTGGCGGCGGGCCTGGCCGTCGGGTTCGTGCGGGTGGTCCAGGGCCAGCACTTCGCGAGCGACGTGCTCTACTCGGGCCTCCTCAACGTGGGGCTGATCTGGGTGCTGTGGCGCTGGCTGGTGGCCGCCGGGGAGCGTGAAAGCTCCACGGCGTCCCCGGACGCGCCCTGAGCCGGGGCGTGGAGGCGCCGGGGGGCTCGCGCTGGCGGGCCGGCGCCCAGCGGCAGCCGGGGTCGGGCGGGGGGCGCTCCCGCTGGCGGGCCGGCCGCGGGGAACCCTACCTTCGTGGCCGGTCGGGGCCCGCCCGGGCCCGCTCGGCGCACACGATCGGACAGGAAGGCACGATGCGAACCGGACGTCTCCTCCTCTCGACGCTCCTCCTGCCGGCCGCGCTCCTCGTGGCGGGCGGCCCCGGCGGGGCGAGGCCGGCCGCGGCCCGGCAGGCCGACACGGCCCGGGCCGACACGGCCCCGTCCCGGCCTCGCATCGACCGGTCCACCCTGCGGGCGGCGCTGAAGATCATCGGGCTGTCGTACACGGAGGCCGAGCTGGACACGCTCCTGGCCCGGCGCGGCCGCTACGGGAACGACTTCTCGGGGCGGGGCGACCGCCGGAACGCGTACGAGGCGCTGCGGAGCGTCCCACTGGCCAGCTCGGACCGTCCGGCCCTCTTCTTCCGCCCGCTGCCCCCGGCCGAGCCGATCGCCGAGCGGAAGCCGGCCTTCGCGCCGCTGCCGACGGAGGTCCGGCGGCCGGACGACCTCGAGGACGTGGCGTTCTGGCCGATCCCGAAGCTCGCGGCGCTCCTCCGATCCGGGCAGGTGACCTCGGTGGAGCTCACGCGGATGTACCTGAGCCGCCTCCGCCGCTACGACCCGCGGCTCCACGCCGTGGTGACCCTCACCGACAGCCTGGCCCTGGCGCAGGCGGCGCGTGCCGACAGCGACTTCGCGGCCGGGAGGGTACGGGGGCCGCTCCAGGGGATCCCGTTCGGAGTGAAGGACCTGTACGCGGTGCCCGGCTACCCCACCACCTGGGGCGCGAAGCCCTACGAGCACCAGGTGATCGACGAGACCGCTACGACGGTGCGGAAGCTCGAGGACGCGGGCGCGGTGCTCGTGGCCAAGCTCACGTCGGGCGCGCTGGCCATGGGCGACGTGTGGTTCGGGGGCAAGACGCGGAATCCGTGGAACACCGAGGAGGGCTCGAGCGGCTCGTCGGCCGGGCCCGCGGCGTCCGTCTCCGCGGGGCTCGTGCCCTTCGCGCTCGGGACCGAGACCCTGGGGTCGATCGTCTCGCCGTCGACCCGCACGGGGATCACGGGCCTGCGGCCCAGCTTCGGGCGGGTCAGCAAGCACGGCGTCATGGCGCTCTCCTGGTCGATGGACAAGGCCGGACCGCTGTGCCGGGATGCGGCCGACTGCGCGCTGGTGTTCGACGTCATCCGGGGCGCCGATCCGGCCGACCCGTCGGCGGTGGCCGGGCCCTTTCCGTACAGGAGCGGGACGGACCTCTCGAACCTCAGGATAGGCTACCTGAAGTCCGCGTTCGAGGGCGACTACCGGGGCGCCGCGCAGGACAGCGCCGCGCTGGCGGTCCTGCGGCGGCAGGGCGCCCGGCTGGTACCGATCGAGCTCCCGGACCTCCCGGCCGGGGCCATGCGGATCATCCTCGACGCCGAGGCGGCCGCCGCGTTCGACACGCTGACGCGCTCGGGCCGTGACACCCTCCTCGTCCGCCAGGATGCGGGCGCGTGGCCCAACCAGTTCCGCTCCGCCCGCTTCATCCCGGCCGTGGAGTACATCGAGGCCAACCGCGTGCGGCGCCTCCTGCAGGAGCGCATGCGAGAAGGGCTCAGCGACGTGGACGTGTACGTCTCGCCGGCCTTCCAGGGCGGGAACCTCCTGGTCACCAACCTCACCGGCCACCCCTGCGTTTCGGTGCCGGACGGTTTCCGGGAGGACGGCGACCCCACCTCGATCACGTTCTGCGGGACGATGTACGGGGAGGCCGCGGCGCTCGAGGCCGCGGTCGCCTACCAGGCGGCGACGCCGTGGGACGAAGCGCACCCGGAGGCGTTCGGCGGGAAGGGGCGGCCCGGCGGGACGCGGCCGGACTCCGAGAGCCGCCCGTGACGATCCCCGACCCGGGGCGAAGGCTCCTCACGGCGCGGATCCTGGCCGCGGCGCTCGCGGTCGGGCCGGTGCTCATGTGGATCGTCTCCTGGTTCGTCGTCCACGCCAGCGGCGGGGGGCTGGCGTCCGACGCCCCGCTCACCCCCGGGGCCGCCATGTCGGCATGGGGGGTCGCCGCGGTCCTCGGGTTCGGGGGCGCTCTCCTTCTCCGCTCCCGGGCACGGGAGGCCGCCCGCGAAGCCCGCCGGGCCTCCGGGGTGGAGGAGGCCGCGCCGGCCCACGACAGGGTCCAGGTCCTCCTCGTCCTGGCGTGGGCGCTCCTCGAGGCGCCCGCCATCCTGGCCGGGGCGTTCTACCTCATGCTGGGCGACTCCGACCTCATCGTGGCGGCGGCGCCCGTCCTGGCGTTCGGCGTGCTCCTCACCTTCCCGCGCCCGGAGTGGTTCCCGACGCCGAGGGGCTGAGAACGGCGTGCGCTCGCTCCCCTGGCGTGGGCGGCGTCGCGGGTTCGAAGGCCGTGCGGAGCGCGGTAGATCTCCGCCCATGAACCATTGTCGTCCACCTGTGTAAAGCTTGCGGAGTCCCGGGAGGGGTGATCGCCGCAAACCCCGGCATCTGAGCCTCTTCGGGGTCGGGCGCGGCCCTTGCCCGAAGGGAGCGGCGTGATGAAGAGGCCGGGTGGGCACCTCCTCGTGCTCGTGTGGATCGTGGCGGCGGCGGTGCCCCTGGTGTGGGGGCTCCCGTACTACCGACTCGCGCCCGTCGACCGCGCCTACTCCCCTCTCCACGAGCTGTTCTCGCCGACCGGACTCGTCGGACACGGACTGGGCGTGGTGGGGACGCTCATGCTGGTGGTCGGGGTCGGAACCTACTCGGCGCGGAAGCGCGTGAGGTCGCTGCGCCGCCTGGGTCACCTGAGCGGATGGCTCGACTTCCACATCTTCCTGTGCACCCTGGGACCCTTCCTGGTCGTGCTCCACACGGGCTTTCGGGTGACCGGCATCGTGGCCATCGCGTTCTGGAGCATGGTCGTCGTCGTCGCGAGCGGCGTCTTCGGCCGCTACGTGTACGCCCGGATCCCGAAGACTCTGAACGGCCAGTTCCTCTCCCTCCGGGAGCTGGAGGCGCGGCAGGGGCGGCTGCTGGAGGACATTCGCGCGCGGGTGGGCGAGGAGGCGGCGGGCAGCCTGTCGCTGTCCCTGCCGGCCGTCCCGGAGCGCCCCGGCTTCGTGCGGGCGGCGTTCGAGGCCGTGCGCTTCGACCTGCGCGCCCGCGGCGAGCGGCGGCGCATGGACCGGGCGCTGAAGGGGAGGGGCTTGCCCGAGGCCGTGCGCGGCCGGGTCCTGGGCCTGGCCCAGGAGAGGGCGCGACTGCGCCAGCAGATGCTCCTCCTCGGTCCCTTCCAGCGTGCGTTCCGGTACTGGCACGCCTTCCACCTGCCCCTGGCGCTGGTGATGCTGGTGGTCGTGACGGTGCACGTGGCCGTGGCCGTCGTGTTCGGGTACACGTGGATCTTCTGAGGAGGGGCGCCGCACCGGGAGGTGCGGCGGTCCGGGCCGGCGCGGTCCGAGCCGCGGCCGCCGCGGTCCCGCTGGCCTTCCTCCTCCTGGTCGGCGGGGCCCGGAGCGTCTCGGCGCAGCTCATCTCGCCCGGCAAGCTGGCCGCCGCGCACGCAGAGCTGGAGGGGGTCCGGAACTGCACGAAGTGCCACGAGCTGGGCCAGCGCGGAATCTCCGATGCGAAGTGCCTCGCCTGCCACACCCCGCTCCGGACCCGGATCGAGGCGAAGGAGGGCTGGCACGCCACCGTGGCCGACCGGGGATGCGCCTCCTGCCACAAGGATCACCTGGGCCGGGACGCGGACCTCGAGCGGCTGGACAGGAGCACCTTCGACCACGCGGCCACGGGGTTCCGGTTGGAGGGGAGGCACGCCGGGGTGGAGTGCCGGGACTGCCACCGGCCCGGGCTCGTCCGGGACGCGGATGTCCGGGAGTTCAAGAGCCGCCACGGGGCGCTGGCCAGGACCTGGCTCGGCCTGGGCACGACCTGCGAAGGCTGCCACCGGGACGACGACCCGCACGGCGGCCAGTTCGCGGGACGGAGCTGCACGGACTGTCACGGGCAGGAGACGTGGAAGGAGGTCCCGGCCTTCGACCACGCCGCGACGCGCTACCCGCTCACGGGAGCGCACCGGAGCGTGGGGTGCGGGAGGTGTCACCGCACGGTCCGCGCGGCCGGAGGGACCCGCGTGCGCTACGCGGGCATCTCGTTCGCGGTCTGCACCTCGTGCCACCGGGACCCCCACGGCGGGAGCATGGGCTCGACCTGCACCCGGTGCCACACGACCGCGGGCTGGGACCGGATGGACCGCTCCGCGGTCGAGCGCGGCTTCGACCACTCGACGACGGGCTTCTCCCTGGAGGGCCGGCACGCGGAGATCTCGTGCGCGAGCTGTCACCAGCGCGGAAGCGAGTCGGACTCCACGATCCACCTGACCTTCCGACCGGGAGCGGAGCGCCATCCCTTCCCGCCGCCGGTGGCCACGTCCTGCGCCTCCTGCCACCTGGACGCCCACCACGGCGCGTTCGCCGCGCGCGGGGACGGCGGGGCGTGCACGGCCTGCCACGGGCAGGAAGCCTGGAAGCCCACCACGTTCGACCTGTTCCGGCACGACGAGGAGACCGACTTCCGCCTCGCGGGGGCCCACGCCGCGGTGCCGTGCGAGGGCTGCCACCGGAACCCCGCCCTGGGCCAGACGGAGCTCACGTTCCGGTTCGCGTCGACCAGCTGCCGGAGCTGCCACGAGAACACCGATGACCCCCACCACGGCCAGTTCGGCGACGCGTCGTGCGAGAGCTGCCACACGACGTCGTCCTTCGCCTCGGCCGACGGGTTCGACCACGCCCGGACGCGCTTCCCGCTCACCGGCGCGCACCGGGACGTGCCCTGCGCCTCCTGCCATCGGAAGGAGCGTCTCCCGGACGGGAGCGAGATCGTCCGCTACCGGCCGCTCGGGACCGAATGCAGGGACTGCCACGCCCACCGCGGAGATCCATGATGCTCGACCGCCCGACGGTCCCGGCCGGCGTGCTCGCGCTCGGCCTGGCGCTCCTGGCCGCGGCTCCGCTCCGCGCGCAGGAGGGGACGCCCGACCCCCACGGCCCGCTTCCGGACGGCCTGGACTGCGCGACCTGCCACACGGCGCGCGCCTGGACGCCGGCCGCCGTCCCGAAGGATTTCGACCACGCCGGGTGGTCCGGCTTCGCGCTGGAGGGTCGCCACGCCGACGTCTCCTGCCGTGGCTGCCACCTGGACCTCCGGTTCGACCGGCCCGAGATCGCGCCCGACGACTGCGCATCGTGCCACGCGGATTTCCACCGGGGACAGTTCGCCGAGGGGTGCGCCGAGTGCCACGGGACCCGGTCCTTCCAGGACGTCCCGGCCGTCCGCATCCACGCGCGGTCGGGGTTCCCGCTCACCGGCGCTCACCTCCAGACCACGTGCGCCAGCTGCCACTTCGACGCCCGCGGCGGGAACTACCGGAACCTCGACCGCCAGTGCATCGCCTGCCACAGGAGCGAGTTCGAGAGCACGCAGGTCATCGACCACGTGGCGCAGGGCTTCTCGACAGAGTGCCTGCAGTGCCACGACACGAGGGCCTGGGCGGACGCGCCGGCGTTCGATCACGCGATGACAGGCTTCCCGCTGGTGGGCGCCCACGACCGACTGCGCTGTGGCAGCTGCCACGTCCGGCCCGGGAACGCGCTCCGCTTCCAGCCGTCCGGCCCGAACGACTGCATCGCCTGCCACCAGGCGGACTACGAGCGGGCGCACGACAGCCGCGGGTTCCCGACCACCTGCCTGGACTGCCACGACCAGCAGTCCTTCGGCGGCGCGGACTTCGACCACGACGCCAGGTGGTTCCCGATCTTCTCGGGAGCGCACCAGGGACGCTGGCAGAGCTGCGCGGACTGCCACCCCGCCGCCCCCAACGACTACGTGTCCTTCACGTGCACGAGCGGCGGGTGCCACGGCCAGGCCGAGACGGACTCGAGGCACCAGGAGGTGCGGGACTACGTGTACGACAGCCAGCACTGCTACGCGTGCCACGCATCGGGGAGGGGCGGTGATTGAGCGGCGCCGGATCCGGATGAGCTCGAAGGGGAGCTCCGGCGGGCACGCCGCGGCGGACCCGGCGCGCGGCGCGGCGCTCCGGGTGACCGGCGCGATCTCCGCACCGAGCGGGAGGCTCCTCCTGGTCGCGGCGCTGGCGGCGGCGCTCCTGGCGGGGGCGGAGGGCCGGCCCGCCCGGGCGCAGCAGGCGGGCGGGGGCGCCGGCCGGGACACCGCCGGGGCCGCCGCGGCCCGCACGCCGGCCCTCGTGGAGCAGGTCGCCGGGAGCACCCTCTACCTGCGGGTCGGGACCTCGGCGGGGATCGCGGCCGGTGACACGCTGGGCGTGGCCCGCGACAGCGTCGGCGAGATCGTGGGCCGGGTCTCCGTGGTCGCGGCCACCGCGGAGCGCTCGGTCGTGACCTGGGCGGGGCCCGCCTTCCCCGTGACGCGGGGAGAGGCGCTGTGGCTGGAGCGGGGTTCGGCCCCGTCCGCCGCCGGGCCGGCGCGCCCCGCCGCGGCCGCCGGGGAAGGAGCCCGTGCCGGGGAGGGCGCCGCCCGCGCGGCGCGGACCGCCCGGAGTCGGGCCGCGGCGCGCGAGCCGGGGCCGACCGGTCCGACCGCGAGCGGCAGGGTGTCGGTGGCCGTGGACCTGCGCCGCTCTGTGACCACGTACGGCGGGGCCGACCCGGTGAGCGAGACGCGTCGGTTCGCGACGCCCTCGCTGTGGCTCCAGACCACCGTCCGGGACCTGCCCGGCGGGATCCGGCTGGACGTCAGCGGTCGCGTGGCCCGGCGCCTGAGCGACCCCGCCATCGTGAGCCCGGAGACGTCGCCGGAGGTGTACGAGGCGTCGCTCGACAAGCGGTTCGAGGCCGTCCCGCTCGAGCTCCGGCTCGGACGCTTCTACAGTCCGTTCGACCGTCTCGGGGGCTACTGGGACGGGCTCATGCTCCACTACGGGAGGACGCTGGGGGGTGGGGTGATGGTCGGCTTCGAGCCGGACCGGGCCGACCAGGCCCCCCGGACCGAGCTTCCCAAGGCGAGCGCCTTCCTGGACTACCGCTCGGCGCCCGGAGCCGGGGTGGGCTACGACGGGACGCTGTCGCTCACGGCCATGCGGCCGTCCGCCTCGAGCGGCGTGGCCGACCACACCTTCGTGTCGCTCTCCCAGCGCCTGCGCGCCGGCCGCTGGTACCTGACGCAGGACGCCAGGGTCGACCGCGGGCCCTCCGCGACGGACTGGACCCTGACGCAGGCGAGGCTGTGGCTGTCGGGGCGGGTCGACCGGACGCTCTCGGTGCGCGCCGGCGTCTCCCGCTACCGCCCGTACCTGTACTGGCTGTCCGACAGCGTCCTCGTTTCGTACCGGAGGGACGAGCTGAGCGGCGGCTTCACGGCCCGCTTCCGGGGCGGCTCCGTCGGCGCCGACGCGGGGGTCGACAGGGACCGGGGCCTGGGCACCGGCCATTCCCTCTCCGGCTACTTCTCGCTCGCGAGCCTCCCCGCGCTCGGCCTGGGCCTGGACGCGTCGGGCACCTGGTTCACGAACGGCACGACCCGCGTCCTGACGGGCGCCGCGCACTTCTCGAGGTCGCTCGGTCCGGCCCGCGCCCGGCTCGGCTACCTCCTGTACCGATCGGAGACGCCGCGCGGGGAGTGGCTCATGAGCCACGCGGTGGACGCGGGCCTGGACGCCCCCCTCGCCCGCGGACTGTACTGGTCGCTCCGCGGCGACGTCCGCCTCGGCGGCGGGCTGGGCCAGACCCGCGTGTATACGAGCTTCACGAAGTCCTTCGGCCCGTGAGCGACGGCACCGTCGTCCTGGCCGCCGGGATCGCCCTCGCCCTGGCCTTCGTGGTCCCGTTCGTCGCTCGCCTCAGGCGAAAGGAGGCGGAGACGCGGGAGGCGGAGGCGAGGGCCCTGCGCTACGGCCTCCACGAGCCGGTCACGATGCACCCGGTCGTGGACACCACGGTCTGCATCGGCTCGGGAGCCTGCGTGGCCGCGTGTCCCGAGGTGGACGTGCTGGGACTGGTGGACGGACAGGCGCGCGCCGTGAGCCCCGGCCGCTGCGTGGGCCACGGCCTGTGCGAGCGCTCGTGCCCCGTCGAGGCCATCCAGCTCGTGTTCGGGAGCGAGAAGCGGGGGGTGGACCTCCCCAGGATCCAGGGCAACTTCGAGACGAATGTGCCGGGCCTGTTCGTGATCGGGGAGCTGGGCGGCATGGGGCTCATCCGGAACGCCTTCGAGCAGGGCCGCCAGTGCATCGACGGGATCGCCGGCGAGCTGGAGCGGGAGAGGAAGCGGAGGGGGGGGCTCCGGGCCGGGTCCCGGACGCCCGGGGAGGGCGGGGCCTCCCCCGTGGACGTCGCCATCGTGGGCTGCGGGCCGGCCGGCCTCTCGGCCTCGCTCCAGTGCCAGGAGCGGGGTCTCGACTTCGTCACCCTCGAGCGCGAGCCGGACCTGGGCGGCACGGTGCGGCACTACCCCCGCAAGAAGCTCGTCATGACCTCGTCGTTCCGGGTTCCGGGCCACGGGAAGGTGCGGGCCGGGGAGATCCCCAAGGAGGGGCTCATCGACCTGTGGAGCGCCGTCCTCGAGGAGACGGGGCTCCACGTCAGGTGCGGGGAGGAGGTGATCGGCGTCGAGAAGGGGGAGGACGGCGCGTTCGAGGTGGTCACCGACGCGGACCGCCACCGGGCCCGCCGGGTGGTGCTCGCGATCGGCCGGCGCGGCGTTCCCCGCAAGCTGGGCGTGCCGGGCGAGGACGGCGGCAACGTGGCGTACTCGCTCCGGGAGCCCGAGGCCTACAGCGGCGACAGGATCCTCGTGGTCGGCGGGGGGGACTCCGCCGTGGAGGCGGCCCTCGCGCTCTCGGAGGAGCCCGGAAGCACGGTGCGCCTCTCCTACCGCAGACGCTCCTTCAGCCGGATCAAGCCGGCCAACCACGATCGGATCGGACGGGCGGAGTCGGAGGGCCGCGTCGACATCCTGTGGGGCACCACCCCCGCGGAGATCGCGGAGGACCACGTCGTCCTGGAGGACGACGCGGGCGAGCGCCGGCGCCTCCCCAACGACCAGGTCCTCGTCTTCATCGGCGGCACCCTCCCGACTCCCTTCCTGGAAGCCTGCGGCGTCGCGATCGACACCAAGTTCGGCGAGCCCTGAGCGGAGCCCTGCAACTCCCGGCGCCCGGTCCTCGTAGGGAGGCATGAGGCCGGTCCGGACCCGGGCGTCCGGGCCGACGACATGCGACCCATCGCGGGAGACCGCCATGAGCGACCAGAGAAGCCCCGGCACGGCCGCCGTGCTGAGCGCGATCATCCCCGGCGTGGGCCAGATCTACAACGGCACGTTCCTGCGGGCCATCTTCTGGCTCATCGTCACGCCCGGGGTGTGGATCGGCTCGGGCGGGCTCCTGGGCTGGATCTGCCACGTGATCGCCGCCTTCACCGCGTATCGCTACGCCGCCGACCACCGCTATCGTTGAGCGGGACGGGGCCGGCCGCGGGACGCGCCCGCGCCGGAGGGCCCGGCGCCCGACCCACGCCCGCACCCATCGCCGAGGAGGCGACATGAGGAAGCTCGCCCTGGCCGCGCTCCTGGAGATCGCGCGCAGGCTCCTGAAGCTCAGGCGGTGCTGACGCGCGCCCGCCCGGCACCCGGGGACCACGCCCGGGACGCGCGGAGAGCGTAGCCCGGCCGTGACCGGAGGTCCCCTCCCGGACGTCCCCGGCACCTACGTCCTCCTCCTGCGGCCCCGCCGGACGGGCGAGACGGTGCGGATCGGCGCGCTCGGCACGATCGGGCTCGAGGCCGGCCGGTACGCCTACGTGGGGAGCGCCTTCGGGCCGGGAGGCCTCCGCGCTCGCGTGGGACGCCATCTCCGCGACGGGAAGAAGCCACACTGGCACATCGACCACCTCCTCCCGGCCGTGCGCGTGGAGGAGGTGTGGCTATCCACCTTCCCGGAGAAGCTCGAGGAGCGCTGGGTGGAGGCGCTTCGCGCGTCGCCCGGCGCCGAGGTGCCGCTCCGCGGGTTCGGGGCTGGCGACTGTGGGTGCGAGGGGCACCTGGTCCACCTGCCCGATGCGCCCGGTCCCGACCTCCTGGGCCGGCAGCCCGGGGACCATCCCGTCCGGACCTTCCAGCCCGGCGAAGGTTGAGCCCCCGGCGACCGCGGCCCGCCGCGCACGTCCGGCGAGGAGCGACGTGCCGCCGACCCCCACCGCCCGAGCCCGCCATCCGCCGCGCACGTTCTTGTGCGCCGCCGGGGAGCGGCCCTATCGTCGGCGACGGTTCCGCCGGCACCCGGAAGGACCTCCATCCCGGAAGGAGTGAACGCATGCATCGGCTTCGGCCGTCCGCCCTCGTCTCCGCGCTCCTCGCGGCCCTCCTCGTCGCGATCCTCTCCCCGCGCCTGGCCGCACAGGACGCCCCGGGGCCGACGCGGCTCCTCCACCAGCCCGACGTGAGCGCGACCTCCGTGGCGTTCGCGTACGGTGGGGACATCTGGATCGTGTCCCGGGAGGGCGGCGAGGCGCGGCGCATCACCTCCTCCCCCACGGTGGACGCGGATCCCCACTTCTCGCCCGACGGGAAGTGGCTGGCGTTCACGGGCTCCTACGGCGGGAACCCGGACGTGTACGTGGTCCCGGCCGACGGCGGTGACCCCAGGCGGCTGACCTGGCATCCGGGCCCGGACCAGGTGCGGGGCTGGACGCCGGACGGGAAGCGCGTGGTGTTCGTCTCCACGCGCACGGGGGTGCCCGACCGCGAGCCGAAGCTGTGGACGGTGTCCACGGAGGGCGGCCTGCCCGAGGCCATGGTGATCCCGCGGGCGGAGGCCGGCTCGATCTCGCCGGACGGGAAGCTCGCGGCCTACCAGCTGGTGCGCCCGTGGGAGAGCGAGATGCAGAACTACCGGGGCGGGCAGAACCAGCCGATCCGGATCCTGGACCTGGCCGGCTACGAGATGAAGAAGATCCCGTGGACGGACAGCCGCGACCAGCAGCCCGTGTGGCTCGGGAAGACCATCTACTTCATCTCGGACCGGGACTGGACGAACAACGTGTGGTCCTACGACACCTCGAGCGGGAGCCTGAAGCCGATCACGCGCTTCTCGGACTTCGAGGTGGAGAGCGTGAACGCGGGCGGCGGCGCGGTGGTCTACGCGCAGGCCGGCGACGTCCACCTGTACGACCCCTCCTCGGGGACCGACCGGAAGCTCGCGATCCACGTCAGCGGGGACTTCCCGTGGGCCATGCCGCACGCGGCCGACGTGTCGAAGGACCTCCGGCATCCCCAGCTCTCGCCCACCGGGGTGCGGGCGCTGTTCGAGGGCCGGGGCGACGTGTTCACGGTGCCGGTGAAGGAGGGGACGTGGCGTGACCTCACCCGCTCCTCGGGGACGGCGGACCGCTCGCCGGTGTGGTCGCCCGACGGGAAGCGGATCGCGTGGTTCAGCGACGCCCCGGGCGAGTACCGCCTCATGGTGGGGAGCCAGGACGGCACGGGGAGCGTGAAGGGCTACGCCATCCCCCGTCCGACCTACTTCTACGACCCGGTGTGGTCGCCCGACGGGACGAAGATCGCGTTCAGCGATGCGGAGATGAACCTCCGGTACCTGGACCTGTCGTCCGGGAAGGTCACGCAGGTGGACCGCGGGAACTACACGTGGCCCGACCGGGACATGGCCCCGACCTGGTCGCCCGACTCCCGGTGGCTCGCCTACCAGAAGCGGCTCCCGGGCTCCCAGTTCCACGCCATCTTCGTCTACTCGGTGGAGGATGGCGCGACCCGGCAGCTCACCGACGGGATGTCCGAGGCCATCTCGCCGGCGTGGGGCGCGAGCGGGAAGTACCTCCTGTTCCTGGCCTCGACGGACTTCGCGCTGAACACGGGCTGGCTCGACATGAGCTCCTACGACCGGCCCGTCACGCGCGGTGTGTACCTGGCCGTCCTCCCTTCGGGCGAGCCCTCTCCGCTCCTCCCCGAGACGGGCGACGAGCCGGGTCCCGGCGCGGCCGGCTCCGGCGGGAAGGGGAACGGCGCCGGGGCGGCGTCCGACACGGCCCCGCCCCGCGTCACGATCGACTTCGACGGGATCTCGCAGCGGATCGTGGCGCTGGACGTTCCGAGCCGCGACTACGTGAGCCTGAAGGCCGGGAAGGCGGGGCAGTTCTTCTACCTGGAGCGGGTCCCGAACCACGCGGACGTCCTCCACCGCTACGACCTCGAGGAGAAGAAGGCGGTGGACTTCGTGGACGGGGCGGCCGAGGAGTACGCGCTCTCCCGGGACGGGAAGAAGCTCCTCTACCAGGGGGCCGCGGACGGCGGGCGCCCGAACGACCGCTGGGCGGTCGTGGACGCCGACGGCGCGCCGCCCGAGGCGGAAAAGGGCGCGCTCTCCACGGGCGGTCTCAAGGTCGACCTCGATCCGCGGGCCGAGTGGCGGCAGATCTTCCACGAGGCGTGGCGGGTCGAGCGCGACTACCTGTACGTGGCCAACATGAACGGGGCGGACTGGCCCGCGATCGAGAGGAAGTACGCGGCCCTGCTGCCGTACGTGCGGCACCGGGCCGACCTCAACCGGCTCCTGGACGAGATGCAGGGCGAGCTCACGCTGGCCCACAGCTTCGTGGGCGGCGGCGACGTCCCCGAGGGCGACGCGCTCCCGGCCGGCCTGCTGGGCGCCGACCTCGTGGTCGACCAGGGGCGCTACCGGATCCGGAAGATCTACACGGGCGAGAACTGGAACCCGGACCTCCGGGCCCCGCTCTCCTCTCCCGGCGTGGACGTCCGGGAGGGGGACTACATCCTGGCCGTGAACGGGCACGAGCTCCGGCCTCCGGAGAACCCGTACGCGCCCTTCGTGGGGACGGTGGGCCGGCAGGTGCAGCTCCGCGTGAACGAGCGGCCCACGGAGGAGGGGTCGCGGCTCGTGACCGTCGTCCCGATCGGGAGCGACGGCGCGCTCCGTACGCGCGACTGGATCGAGGCCAACCGCCGGAAGGTCGACAGCCTCTCGAACGGCCAGCTGGCGTACGTCTACGTCCCGAACACGGGCCGGGGCGGCTACACGAGCTTCAACCGCTACTACTTCTCCCAGCAGGAGAAGCACGGCGCCGTGATCGACGAGCGCTTCAACCACGGCGGCAGCATCGCGGACTACATGGTCGACATCATGAGCCGCGAGCTGCACGGCTACTTCAGCCAGCGGCTGGGCGACCAGTACGACGCGGTCACCGCGCCCGCCGCGGCCATCTGGGGCCCCAAGGTCCTGCTCATCAACGAGATGAGCGGCTCGGGCGGCGACATGTTCCCGTACATGTTCCGGCAGATGGACATCGGGCCGCTGATCGGGACGAAGACGTGGGGCGGGCTCGTGGGCTGGGGCGGGGAGCCGCAGCTGGTGGACGGCGGCTTCATCTCGGCGCCCAGCACCGGCTTCTACGATCCCTCGGGTCACTGGGCGGTCGAGAACGAGGGCGTCGCTCCCGACATCGAGGTCGAGCAGACGCCGGCGGAGGTCATCGCCGGCCACGACCCGCAGCTCGAGCGGGGCGTGGCGGAGGCCATGAAGCGGCTCCGCGAGCATCCGGTGAAGCTCCAGCCGGTGCCGGCCCCGCCCGACCGCGTGCACCCGGAGAAGGCGGAGAGCGACTCCGGCGGGAGGTGACGATGGCCAGCTCGGCCAAGCTCAACTTCGTCCGTCAGCAGGGCTTCGAGGACGCGTCGCCGGCGGCGTGCGGGGCGCAGCACTCGGCCCTGGTCTTCCAGCCCCGCATCGTGGGCGTGATCGTGGCGGGGGCCATCCTCGCGCAGGCCTGGTACATCTTCCTGCCGCTCGGCGCGCTCCTGTGGTGGAACGCCGTCGTGCCGGCGGCCAACCCCTTCGACGCGCTCTACAACGTGCTGTTGGCGCGCTCCGGCCGTCGGCCGAAGCTCGAGCTCGCCCCGCCGCCCCGGCGCTTCGCGCAGGGGATGGCCGGGACGTTCATGATCGTGATCGGCCTGTCGATCGTGGGCGGCGCGCACGTGGTGGCCTGGGTGTTCGAGGCCCTGGTCGTCCTCGCCTTCGGCCTCATCCTGTTCGGAAAGTTCTGCCTGGGCTCGTACATCTACTACCTGATCCGGGGGCGTAAGGACTTCGCCCACCGGACGCTGCCCTGGTCGGGCGCCGAGTGAGGGGAGATGCCGGGACCACGGGCTGACGGCCTCATCGCCGGCCTGCTGGGGGTGGCCATCACCGCCGTCAGCGGCTGGATTCTCATGGCCGCGGGCCGGCCGCCCCGTCTCCTCCTACTCCTTCGTGACCGTCCCGCTCATGTCGAGCTCCTTCACCGTTCCGATCCCGAGCGCGCGGATCGGCCCCTCGATCTTCGAGAGGTCGCCGACCACGACCCAGGTCATGCGGCCGGGCCGCACCACGTCCTTCGCGGCCGCGTTGGCCTGCTCCAGGGTCACCGAGCGGACCCGGTCGGGATAGGTGTTCCAGTAGTCCATCGGCAGGCCGTACTCGACCAGCTCGGAGATGTCGCCGGCCACGGCGCGGCTCGTCTCCCAGCGGCCGGGCAGGGTGAGGGTGGCCTGGTCCTTGGCCTTCTCCAGCTCGTCGGCCGTCACCGGCTCCTGCCCCACGATGCCCCGGAACTCGCCCAGCGCCTCCTGCAGCGACTCGGCCGTCCTGTCGGTCTGGACGGGCGCGTAGAGGATGAACGGACGCTGTCCCCGCGCGTCCAGAAGCAGGGTCTGCGCCCCGTAGGACCAGTGCTTGTCCTCGCGCAGGTTCATGTTCATGCGTGAGGTGAAGCTCCCGCCCAGGACCGTGTTCATCATCTGGATCGGGACCTCGTGCGGGTTGGCCTTGGGCGGCGCCACCTCGCCCGCGAAGATGAGCGACTGGGGCGAGCCCGGCTTGTCCACCAGGTAGATGGTCGGCTGCGCGGGAGCGTCCACGTGGCCGACGTCCTTCTCCGGGACGCTCCCCCTCTTCCAGGCGCCGAGCCGCTTCTCCAGCCGGGGCTCGAGCTCCTCCATCGACACGGGTCCGACCACGACCAGGGTGGCGTTGTTCGGGACCAGCCACGTGTCGTGGAACGCCTTCAGGCCGGAGCGGTCGATCTTCGCGATCGACGCCTCGGTTCCGGACCCGGTGAGCGGATTGCCGTAGGCGTGGTCCTGGCCGTACAGGAGCCCCGGCAGGAGCCGGAGGGCCATCGTCACGGGCTGGCTCTTCTCCTGGGTGATCGACGCCAGGAGCTGCTTCCGCTGCCGCTCGAGCTCCTCCTGCGGGAAGCTCGGCCCGAGGAGGATGTCGGCGAACAGGTCCAGGGACGGGTCGAGGTTCTCCTGGAGCGCCGACATCGTCAGGTAGGACGCGTCCAGGTCGGAGCCCGTGCCGATCTGCGCCCCGAGCTGCTGCTCCCGCTCGCTGATCTCGAGCGCGCTCATGCTTTCGGTCCCTTCGTCGAGCATGCCCATCGCGAGCCGGGCCGTGCCCGGGACGCCCAGGGCGTCCGACGCGTAGCCGGCGTCGAACAGGAGCCGGAAGTTCACCACCGGCACGGCGTCGCGCCGGGCCAGAAGCACCCTGAGGCCGTTGGAGAGCGTGGCCTGCTCGATCTCCGGGAAGCTCGGCGCGGGCGGCGTTCCGGGCTCGGGGACGCCCTTCGAGCGGTCCACCTGGCTCGGGCCGGCCTCGAAGTCCGGGAACGGGCGGACCGTGAGGATGAACACGCCGTCGGAGAGCCACCGGCGCGCCGCGCCCTGGAGGTCGGCCGCCGTCGCCCCGGCCACGTCGGAGAGCTGCTTCCGGTAGGTGTCGGGATCGCCCCGGAACACCTCCCCGCGGGCCAGGATGTCCGACTTGCCGCCGAAGCCGCCGATCCGCTCGATGCCGCGCACGAAGCCGGCCCGGTAGCTGGTCTCGACCCGGGACATCTCGTCGGCCGTCGGCCCCTCGTCCAGGAAGCGCGCGAGCTCCTCGTGGATGGCCGCCTCCAGCGCCGCGGGATCCTGGCCCTGCCGGGCCGTGGCCATGATGACGAACTGCCCGCCGATCTCGTTCAGGCTCGCGAAAGCGTTGACGTCCGTCGCGATCTGGTCGTCGTAGACCAGGCGCTTGTACAGCCGGCTGGCCTTGCCGGAGGAGAGGACGTCGCTCACCAGGTCCAGGTAGGTGGCCTGGGTCGAGCCCCACTCGGGGATGTTCCACACCTCGTAGACGCGGGCCTGGGGCACCCGGTCGTCGACCTCCATGCGGTGGGTCCCGCTCATCTTCGCGACCCACACGCCCTGGTGGTCCACCGGCGGGCCGGGCGGGATGTCCCCGAAGTACTTCTGGACCCGGGCCTTCACGTCCTGCGCGTCCACGTCGCCCGCGATCGAGAGGACGGCGTTGGACGGGCCGTAGTAGTCGCCGAACCACTCCTTGACGTCGGAGAGGCTGGCCGCGTTCAGGTCCTCCATCGAGCCGATCACGGTGTGGTGGTACGGGTGGCCGGTCGGGTACGTGTTGTGGGCCACGTAGGTCCACACCTTCCCGTAGGGCTGGTTCTCGCCCTGCCGCTTCTCGTTCTGCACGACGCCCCGCTGCTCGTCCACCTTGGCCGTGTCGATGGCGCCCACGAGGTGGCCCATGCGGTCGGACTCCATCCACAGCGCCATGTCGAGGGCGGTCTTCGGGACGTTCTCGAAGTAGTTGGTCCGGTCCTCGTTCGTGGTGCCGTTCATGTCCGTGGCCCCCGCGCGCTCGAACGGCCGGAAGTACTCGTCGTCGAAGTTCTCGGAGCCGTTGAACATCAGGTGCTCGAACAGGTGCGCGAACCCGGATCGACCGTCGGGCTCGTTCTTGGATCCGACGTGGTACCAGATGTTGACGGCGACGATGGGCGCCTTGTGGTCCTCGTGGACCAGGAGGGTGAGCCCGTTGTCCAGGACGAACTTCTGGTAGGGGATCTCCACGTCCGCGGCCGCGGGACTCGCCGAGGACGAAGCCCGGCCCGCTTGCGTCGCGCCCCGGTCCTGGGCGGGGAGGGCGGCGGGCAGGAGGGCCACCAGAGCTGCGATCAGGACACGTGCGGACAGCGTGCGGAGCATCACATCACCTCGGTGAGGAGGGGGCCTGGTCGGCGGAAACGGTCTCCGGAGACGGGCGCTCGCGTTCGGACACGCCGGGGCGCGCCCGGGATGAGATCACGAAAAACATCGTCGCGTACGGCGGATCGTGCAAGGTTCGGGGCGCGCGGGAGACGTCTCAGCCCTCCATTCGCGCGAAGCCGACCACGTTGCCGGCCGGTTCCCGGACGAAGATCTCCTCGGCGCCGTAGAACGTGGTCCGGCGGGGGATCACCCTCTCCACGCCCTCGAGGGCCGCTTCGACGGCGTCCAGGTCGGCCACCTCGAAGTAGAGCATGGAGCCCCCCATGGGCGTGTCGGCCAGGGCGGGGACGTCTCCCTCCACGCTCGCCCGGGTCTGGTACATGACCTCCACGCCGTCGCGCTCGAGGATCACGAAGCCCAGGACGTCGCCCTCGGGGACCTGGACCGTGGGCTCGAAGCCGAGCCGCTCCCAGAAGGGGAGGACGGGCTCGATCGCCTCCACGTACAGGACCGGCGTCAGCTTCTCGAAGCGCATGGCAGCTCCGGGCAGGAGGGGTGGGGACTCTCGACTCTCGGGGAGATGGCGGCGGGCCGCCGCCGGGCCGCCGCTCTCGCGGCCGGACCCGCATCAATCTAACATGGGGCCTCGAGACGGGGGAGCCCGACCTGCGCCGGGGTCCCCTCAACCCCCGCCAGGAGGGCCCGTGAAGCCTCTCCCGCTCCCGGCCCGAGTCCTCGCCCGCATCGCGGAGATGATGCGGCGGGGATCGTTCGCGGAGGCAGGTCCAGGACGCCTGCGCCTGATCTTCGTCGGCGCCGCGGCCGGGACCCTCCTCGTGCTGTTCGGCCGGCCGTTCGGGCCCGTGGCGAGCCGCGGGCTCCTGGCCGTGGTCGGCCTCGCGTGCTGGGTCGGAATGCTCGCGGTGATGAGGAACGGGATCCTGAAGACCGGGGGGCGCGGCGGCCCCGCCCTGAGACTGGCCGGCATATGGCTCACCGGCGCCGGCTTCACGGCGGCGCTCGTCGACCCGACCGCCGGCGACGGCGCCTTCGCCTTCGACTTCGCCGTCGCCCTCCTCCTCGCGTTCCTGTGCTACGGCAAATGGGTCCTGTTCATGCGCGCCGAGGAGGAGCGGGAGGAGGATCTCCTCCCCTGAAGGCCCGCCGCTCGGCCCGGGATCCGGCCTACCGCCCTCCTGTCCCGACGGCCCCGAGCCGCGGGAAGCCCGGCGGCGGGCGCCTGTGGTCGGTGGCCCGCTCGTAGGCGTACGCCAGCCGGAAGATCGTCCCCTCCGCCCAGGGCCGGGCCAGGATCTGGAGGCCGGCCGGATACTTCCCGTACGAGAAGCCCATGGGCACCGTGGCCGCCGGCATTCCCGTCGGGGGCGCGACGAGCTGGCTGTTGTCGCCGCGGTAGCCGGCGCGGGCGCTGTCCAGCTTCGCGGGCGGCCACGTCCAGGTCGGGTAGACGATGGCGTCCACGTCCGCGCGGTCCATGGCCGCCACCACGTCCCGCAGGAAGGCCTGCCGGGAGCGGTGCTCGGCAAAGTCGGGGCAGGGCGGGTCCCACTCCGGGGGCGGGACGTCGGCCGGGTACTTCGCGAAGTACTCCAGCTCCCCCTTCACGTAGGACGAGTACTGTCCCGTGTCGAGGACCCGGATCACGTCGTGGATCGGGGCCTCGGGCCCCAGCGACGCCAGGTACTCGTGCATGTCGTAGCGGAAGCGGGGGCAGAAGTCGTCCGCGTCCAGGTGCCGCTTCAGGTTCGGGATCTCGATCGGGTCGACGAGCAGCGCTCCTCCGGCCCTCAGGTCCTCGAGCGCCCGGTCGAAGAGCCGCAGTACCGAGCTGTCGCTTTCGGCCGGGTCGGCCAGCGCCCGGAGCACCCCGATGCGGGCGCCCTCGAGGCCATCGGCGTCGAGGAACGCCGTGTAGTCGTCCGCGACGTGACCGCGCGAGGCGGCGGTGTACGGGTCGCGAGGGTCAGGCCCCGCGATCACGCTCAGCACCCGGGCGGCGTCTGCCACGGTCCGGGTCATGGGGCCGGCCACGTCCCTGTCGAAGGCGAGGGGGATGATGCCGGCCCGGCTCACGAGCCCGATCGTCGACCGGATGCCGAACAGGTCCAGGTGGGCGGAGGGGCCGCGGATCGAGTTCCCGGTGTCCGTGCCGAGCCCCGCCGCCCCGAAGCTGGCCGCGATACCCGAGGCCGTGCCCCCGCTCGAGCCGGCGGGCACCCGGTCCAGGGCGTAGGCGTTGGCCGTGGTGTCGAAGGACGAGCTGACCGTCTGGCGCGGGCTGAACGCCCACTC
>DATFLN010000066.1:0-11412 GCA_035267645.1 Gemmatimonadota bacterium
AGGGGGCCGGAGGAACCGGCGCTCGGTCCCGAGCTGGACCGCCAGGGCGGCCCCGTGGGCTGGCATCGGTGCGGCCCCGTACAGCTGGAGGCAAGCCTCGTGGTCGTGGTGCCAGCAGCAGCTCGCCGGATCGTGGCGCGACTCGAGGGACGGTCCGGTGACCGGCTCTCGCGCGTCCACGACGGGGAGGACGCCCGGAAGGGACGCGGTGACGACGGCCAGGGAGAGGACGGCCGCCCGGACGGACCGACGCACAGATCTCATGGAGCCACCAAGATAGGAGAGGGGGCGACCGCTGTCCACGACCGCCGGGGGGCGCTCGCGCGCCCGTGCGGTGAGCCCGCCCGTTGACCGGCGTCCGCCGGGCCGCTAACGTCACGGAGTCGGTGTGAGGCAGTGTTTTTGAGCCAACACTTGAGCCTGCATCTCTCCGATCTCGCGGTGGACGTCACGCCCTTCGAGGGACGGCGGAAGCCGGGAGGAGGAGATACATTCTGAGAGACGGGTCTCGAAGATCCCCTCGCACGCGACCGGGAGGGTGGCCATCGCGCCACCCTCCCTTTTTTTCGCTGCACGCCGCCGCCGGGCGCGCGACCGGATCGAGCGGGGCGACGGGGGCTCCTCCCGCACGGCGGGACGGAGCGCGGCCGGCCCACGGGTGTACTCGCAGGCCGCCACGGGAAGGTGACCGCAGGGCCTGACGGGACCATCGACGGAGAGCGCTCCATGCCACGGGTACGCGCGACGCGACGTCTCCACTTCTCGGCCGGCCATCGGCTGCACAACCCGGCCTACGACGAGGCCAGGAACCGTGAGGTGTTCGGGGCGTGCAGCAATCCCACGGGGCACGGCCACAACTACGATCTCGAGGTCACGGTGGAGGGGGAGGTCGACCCGGAGACCGGGTTCGTGATCGACCTGGCGCGCCTGCGCGACCTGGT
Source organism: Gemmatimonadota bacterium (assembly GCA_035267645.1). Lineage (GTDB taxonomy): Bacteria > Gemmatimonadota > Gemmatimonadetes > Palauibacterales > Palauibacteraceae > Humimonas. The sequence goes on from DATFLN010000066.1 coordinate 942, forward strand.
GCAGGAGATGGTGGTCGACGACGTGGACCACGCCAACCTGAACGTGGACGTGGACTGGATGGAGGGGATCAACCCGACGTCCGAGAACCTGGCGGTACAGATCTGGCGCCGCATCGAGGGCCGACTGGGCGGCGCCCGCCTCGTGTCGGTCCGCCTGTTCGAGACGCCCCGCAACTTCGTGGAGTACCGAGGTGAGTGATCGCGACGACAGCCCGACGCCCCCCGGCCGGAGCGCCGCCGCCCTCGACGAGCGCGCGGAGGACGGCTCCGGACCCGCCCCGGACCAGGGCCCCCAGAGCCGGGCCTCCCTGGAGGACCTGGTCCGGGAGGAGCTCCTCCGCCTGGGCGAGGACCCTTCTCGCGAGGGGCTCGCGCGGACGCCCGAGCGCGTCTCCGAGTCGCTCCGGTGGCTGACCCGCGGTTACGAGATGACGGTCGAGGACGCCGTGAACGGCGCGATCTTCGAGGACGAGCACGACAGCATGGTGCTCGTCAAGGACATCGAGCTCTACTCGCTGTGCGAGCATCACATGCTGCCCTTCTTCGGGAAGGTGCACGTGGCCTACATCCCCGATGGGAGGATCGTCGGGCTGAGCAAGCTCCCGCGGATCGTGGAGGTCTTCGCGCGCCGGCTCCAGGTGCAGGAGCGGCTCACCGAGCAGATCGCGCAGGCGGTGGAGGACGCGCTCGCCCCGCGCGGGGTGGGGGTCGTGGTCGAGGCCTACCACCTGTGCATGATGATGCGCGGCGTCGAGAAGCAGAACAGCAAGACGATCACGAGCGCCGTGCGGGGGAACTTCCGCTCGGACAACCGGACCCGGGACGAGTTCCTGAGGCTGGTCCTCTCGCCGCAGTTCATCTCCTAGCGTCGGCCGGACGGACGCCGCGTGCACCTCGAGCTGTCCGAGCTCCTGGCCTGCCCCCGCTGCGGGCCGGGGCAGGGCCTCGTGGTCTCGGTCGACCGGATCGAGGACCGCCGGGTCCGGGAGGGCCTGCTGGCCTGCCCGGGCTGCGACGCCCGCTACTCGATCGGCGAGGGCGGGATCGACTTCGGTGCGGCGGCTGACGGCGGCCCGGGAGCCGGGGTCGCCGACACCCGCGACGGTCCGGCAAGCGGGGAGAGCGGGACCCGCAGCGGTCCGGAGGGCAGGGGCGACCACACTCGCGCCGGCCCCCGGGAGGTGGGAGCGCCGGCGCCCGACCCGGAGGACGCCGTGCGGGTCGCGGCGCTCCTGGGGCTCCAGGAGGGCGGCGGGGCGATCCTCCTCGGCGCCGGCCTCGGGCGCGCGGCCCCGCGGGTCGCGGAGCTGGCCGGCGGGGTCGAGGTCCTGGCCCTCTACGGCGCTCCGGACGGGGCGGCCGCTCCCCGCGTCACGCGCCTCCTCGGCGTGCGCGCCGGCGCCCTCCCGCTCCGCGGGGGGAGACTTCGTGGCGCGGCGCTCCTGGGGGGCTCTCCCGACGGCCTGGCCGAGGCCACGCGAGCCGTCCGGCCCGGCGGGCGGGTGGCGGTCCTGCGCCCCCGACCGGAGCTCGACGTCCCCGGCGGGCTCCCCCTCCGGGTGCTCGCCGCGGAGGCCGCGGCGGTCGTGGCGGAGCGAACGACCGAAGGGCCCGGCGCGTGACCGGTCCGGCTCGTTGCCGCCTGCGGTGGGCGCGGCTAGGTTGAGCCCTGCCGCCGGAACGCCGAATCGGTGCGCCTCGCGGAACCGTCGGAGATCGGGAGGAGATGCGGCTCAACACCCGAGCGTTCGCGACAGCGTCGGCCGCCGTCTCGAGCGCGGCCGTGTTCGGCCTGACCGTCCTCTTCCTGGTCGGGCCGGGGAACCCCGCGGACCTCTCCATCCTCTCCGGTTTCCTGTTCGGCTATTCGGTCACCCCGGCGGGGGCCTTCGTCGGCGCGCTGTGGGCCTGGGCCTACGGCTTCGGCCTGGGCGGCACGCTGGCCTTCGTCTACAACCTGGCCCTCGTCCCCCCTCCGCCGCTCCCGGGCGAGTGAGCGCACGGCCGGCCACCGGATGGTCCTCGAGCGCGAGGACGGCGCCATGAGCTGGTGGCGCTTCTGGGAGCGGGACGAGCGGGACGACGAACGCCCCCCGGACTACTATGCCGAGGGCGTGGACCTGACCCGCCAGGAGCGTTACCACGAGGCCCTGACCTCCTTCCGGCTCGCGCTGAGGGAGCGGCCCGACGACCTGGCTACGCTGGAGCAGATGGCCGTGGTCTATACCCGCATCGGCATGACGGACGAGGCGCTGAAGACCTACGGCCGCGTGCTGGAGCGGGAGTCGGGGCGCCCCGCCGCCCACTACGGCGCAGGATTCCTGCTCCTCAACCGCGGGCGCGAGGAGGAGGCCGTCGAGCACCTGGAGGCCTTCCTGCGCCAGCAGCCCGACACGCCCGACGCCGAGCGGCACGTCCGGCACGCCAGGGACACGCTGGAGCGCCTGCGCTCCTCCCCCGACGCGGGAGACGGGGAGGAAGCCCCGGGGACGGACCAGGACGCCTGAGACGTCCGGCAGGTCCCGCGGCCCCGTCCCGGGACCGCCGATCCACACCGCGACCCTTGCCAGGAGATCCGCCATGGCCAGCACCGAGGGCAGTCCGGAGCGGGCCCCGTCGGGGGACGGCGGGCCGGCCGCCGGGCCGGCCACGACCCGGACGGAGGCCGCCGGCCCGGAGCACCACATCCCGCCCGGCACCCTCGTCGACCTCTTCCTGGACGGCGCGGACGCGTTCCCGGACGCGGTGGCCATGCGCTCACGGCGGCCCGCCGGCGGGTGGGACGAGGCCACGCACGCCGAGGTCGCCCGCCGCGTCAGGGACCTCGCGCTCGGCCTGCGCGCGGCGGGGCTGGAGCGGGGCCAGCGCGTGGCGATCCTGGCGCGCACCCGGGCCGAGTGGGCGCTGGCGGACTTCGCGATCACCATGGCGGCGCTGACCGACATCCCGGTCTACCCCTCGCTGCCCGCCGACCAGGCCGCCTTCCTCCTCGGGGACGGCGAAGCCCGCGCCATCTTCGTCGAGGACCAGGAGCAGTACGACAAGGTCGTCTCGGTGCTGGACGAGCTCCCCACGCTGGAGAGGGCCTTCGCCTTCGAGCCGGTCGAGGGGAGCGAGGGCCTGCCGGTGGAGACGCTCGAGGAGCTGGAGGAGAGGGGAAGCGCGGCGGACGGGGACGACTACGAGGCTCATGCCCGGGAGACCGCCCCCGGGGATGTGGCCACCCTCATCTACACCTCGGGGACGACCGGGCGCCCCAAGGGCGTCATGCTCACCCACCACAACCTGTTCAGCAACGCCGTCCTGTGCGCGGACGTCCTCCCCCTGTCCGTGGAGGACCGCCACCTGTCGTGGCTTCCCCTCTCGCACATCTTCGAGCGCACGGCGGGCCACCACGTGATGTGGATGTGCGGCGTGGCGGTCTCCTACGCCGAGTCGACGGACACGATCGTCCGCGACCTGGGGGAGGTGCGGCCGACGATCAGCACCGGGGTGCCCTACCTGTACGACAAGCTCTACGAGGCCTCCCAGAAGGCCGCGCACGAGGGCGGCCCGGTCAAGCTGGCCATCTTCCGGTGGGCGCGGGCGGTGGGGGAGGAGCGCGCACGGCGCATCCTCGCGGGCGAGGAGCCGGGTCCGTGGCTCGCGCTCCGGTACGCCGTGGCGGACAGGCTCGTCTTCTCGAAGCTGCGCGACCGGACGGGCGGCGCCATCCGCTTCTTCGTGAGCGGCGGCGGGCCCCTCTCGCCGCGGGTCGCCCTGTTCATGTGGGCGGCCGAGCTCCGGATCCTGGAGGGCTACGGCCTCACCGAGACCTCGCCCGTGCTGGCCGTGAACCCGCCCGAGGCCGTGCGCCTCGGTACGGTGGGGCCTCCGATCCCGGAGACCCGGATCCGCATCGCCGAGGACGGCGAGATCCTGTGCAGGGGCCCGCAGGTCATGAAGAGCTACTTCAGGAACGAGGAGGCCACGCGCGAGGCCTTCACCGAGGACGGGTGGCTGAGGACCGGGGACATCGGGACCCTGGACGAGGAGGGCTACCTCAGCATCACCGACCGGAAGAAGGAGCTCCTGGTCACGGCGGCCGGGAAGAACATCGCGCCGGCGCCGGTGGAGCGCGCCATCGAGAGGTCACGGTTCGTGGCGCACGCCGTCCTGGTGGGGGACCGGCGGAACTTCCCGATCGTCGTCGTCGAGCCCGCGTTCGAGAACCTCCGGGAGTGGGCGGCGCGCCGCGACGTGACGAGCTCGGACCCGGAGGAGCTCATCGCCGCCGATCCCGTGCTGTCGCTGATCGACGGGCAGGTCCGGCGCCGAACGGACGACTTCGACCGCCACGAGACGCCCGGCTGGGTCGTCGTCGTCCCGGACACCTTCGGAGTCGACACGGGGGAGCTGACGCCCACGCTCAAGGTCAAGCGGCGCGTGATCACCGAGCGCTACGGTGACGCGATCGACAGCGCCTACGAGGCGGCCGAGCGGCGCCGCGACGAGGGCGGCGACGGTCCGTCCGTCACGGTGGCCCGGAGCGCCCGCGCGGGAGGTTGAGGCGGTGGAGGCGCCCGGCCCCGTCCTCGTGGTGCTCGTCACCGGTCCCGACGAGGACGTCCTCCTCGAGCTGGGACGGACCCTGGTCGAGGAGCGCCTGGCGGCCTGCGTCAACGTCACGGGAGGCGTGCGCTCGGCCTTCCGCTGGGAGGGGAGGATCGAGGAGGCGGACGAGGCGCTGGCCCTGCTCAAGACGACGGCGGGCCGGCTGGACGCCCTCACCGCCCGGGTCCGCGAGCTCCATCCGTACGAGGAGCCGGAGGTGCTGGCCCTGCCGTCCGCCGGCGGCTCCGCGGGCTACGCCGACTGGGTGCGCGGGGCCGTGGCCGATGAGTGAGGAGCGGGTGATCGAGATCACCGATGCGCCCCTGACCGAAGCCGGCGCCGGGGCCCTCCTGAGGCCGACGCGCGTCGACTGGACCGCCACCACGCCCGAGGTGCGGCGGCTCGACCTCGAGGCGGGCGAGGGGTGGCTGGAGCGGTGCGCCGGTCAGGGAGAGCTGGTGCTCGGGGCCGCGGCCATCACCGACGCCGGCGAGCTCGACGCCGAGTTCGTCATCCACCTGGCCGTGTCCTCCCGGGACGAGCCCGTGAGCGGCCGGACGGTGTCGATGGCCCTCCGGAACGCCCTGCGCCGCGCGGCCGAGTGGGACGTTCGGTCGCTCGCCGTCCCCCTCCTGGGGACCGGCCCGGCCGGCCTCGGGCTCGAGGAGGCCTGCCGGCTCATGGCGCCGCATCTGGACGGGTTCGTGGCGGGAGGGGAGGGGAGGACGGTCCGGATCGCCGCGGAGGACCCGGCCGAGCTCGAGGCCGCTCGCGAGGCCTGGCCCGCCGGCTGAAGGTGGCCTGCCGGGTCGCGGCGGGCGCCCGGCGCCGGGCCTCCGGGTCACGCGCCGCGCCGGAGCGGACCGCCCGTCAGCCCAGCAGGAAGCTCACCCCCACCAGCAGGCCCCCGATCAGGGCTCCGAGCACGTAGCCGAGCCGCACGATGAGGTCCAGCTCGTGCTGGGTGACGTTCCGCACGAGCTCCTCGAGCTTCGGGAGCGGGAACTCCAGGATCTTCTCCTCGACCCGCTCGTCCACCCGCACCCGGGCCGCCACGGCGGGGATCTCGCCCGAGATCCAGTCCCACACGGGAGGAGCCAGGAGGTCGGACAGCCGGTCGGCCCCGTCGGGTCCGAGCAGGGCGGCCGGCTTCCCGATCGGGCGCTCGAGGAGGGCGTCCACGAGCCTTCCCGAGAACTCCTCCCACACCTGGCGCCCGGCATCCGACTCGAGGGCCGACGCCGCCCAGCGGCCGATGCGCTCCGCCGGCAATTGGGCCAGGAGCTCCTCCCACCCGCCGTCCGTCCCGCGCCAGGCCGCGGCCTCGATCCGGTCCAGGACGAAGTCGCGCGTGTCCGGCTCGCGTGCCACTCGAACCACCCAGCCCGACAGGGCGTCCACCAACCGCTCGGCCCGGGTGCCTTCCGGACCGCCGACGACCTCGGCCGCCGGGCGCTCCAGGAGGTCCTCGAGCGAGCGGTTGGCGCTCCGGGCCATGGCCGCCTGCACCTCCGCCTCGCGGAGAAGCGCGCCCAGCCGCTCGGCGCCCTCCTCCTCGAGCGTGCGGATCACGCGGTCCACGGTCTCCTCGGTGACGATGAGCCGGGCCACGACCCGCTGGTGGAACCTGAGGTCGCGCATGAAGCGGTCGAGGAGCTCGTGCACGGCCGTCTCGAAGCGGGCCCGCGCGGCGGGGTCCTCCAGGAGCCGTCCCAGTCGCTCCAGCACGCGGGGGAGGTGCTCGGCCACCGCCTCCTCCAGGGAGGTGACCGCGCCGGGCGGCACCAGCTCCCGGAGCGTCCGGCCCGTGCGCAGGAGCTCGGTCGCGGCGCGCTCGAGCTGCTGTCGGACGGCCGTCTCGAACGCGTCGGTCTCCACGGCCCGGGCCGCCCACCGGCCCATGCTGCGGCGAAGGAGGGGCGGCCCGTCCCCGGCGTCCTCCCCCTCCCGGGCGGTCTCCCGGTCCAGGGCGCCCCCCACGGTCCGCAGGACGTCGGCGGCGGCCTCTCCGAAGCTGCCCGACGCCAGGGCTCCGGCCAGACGCCCCCGTGCGTCCCGGACGGCGCCGACGGCCAGGGCCCGCACCTCGGCCAGGGCCGTCCCGGGAAGGAGCTCGGCGGGGGCGGGGAGGGGGCGCGCGGCGCGCTCGCGCAGGATCTCGCGGAGCCGGGACTCGAAGGCCTCCCGCAGCCTCCCCGCGCTCAGCGCCTCGGCCAGGTCGTCGGGGGTGAGGAGGGTGGTGCCCACCGTGCGCCCGATGGAGCGGGCCAGGCGCTCCCGGTTCTTCGGGACCGCGCCCTGGAGCCACGGGAGCTCGATCCCCAGGAAGCGGGCGGGCCGGTAGGGATGGAAAAGCATCCAGATGGCCACGCGGTTCGTGATGCCTCCGGCCAGGGCGCCGAAGGCCACGGTGAGGAGCGCCCGCAGCCAGGTCACGCCGGGAAGTCCTCGCGGGCCGTCACGGACCCCGGGCGCGGATGGCCACCCCGCGGGCCGGCCGGGCCGGGCCGCCGAGCCGGAGCGTCCCGCGCACGGCGTAGGCCCGCACCCCGGCGTCCGCGGTCGTCGAATCGGCCACGACCGGGTCGTCGGCGGCCACCGGCCCGGATCGGAGGGAGGCCTCTATCCCCGCGTCCGGGATGCGGATCCTCCATCCGGGAGGGCCCGCGCCCGCCGAGTCCCGGGTCGCCTCGACCCGGGACCAGCGCGAGCCCTTGCCGCCGATCCACGTGAAGGCGGTCGTGGCCGAGCGGTCGGGGTTCTCGTCGCCGGCGTCCCGGAGGACCAGGAGGCCGTCGCCGTCCTCGTCGGTCACGAGCACGCTCTCCTCGAGCGTGCGCGGTGGCGGCATGTCCAGGGGCCGGGCCTCGCGCCGCTGGAACATGAGCCCCGTCACGGGCTCGGCTCCCGCCGGCTGCGCACCCGACGGCTCTCCCCCCGTCTCCCACGTGGCCAGGAGCAGTCGCGAGCGCTGGCCGGTCGGGCTCGTCCACTCGTCCAGGACCCTCCCGGGCCTGAGACCGAAAGCCGCCGAGGAGTCCCGGAGCACGAGCCCGCCCAGCTCGCCCCCGTCGGCCGCCACCACCCGGAGGCCGTGGCCCGGCAGGATCCGCCATCCGGCGCGGGGAACCGGCAGGCTGTCCTCCACCGAGAGGGCCATCCCCCAACCCTCCTCCCCGAGGACCCAGGCGCGGTACCGGCGCACCAGCTCGGACGAGGACACGTCGTGCCGGAAGCGGAGGACGGCCGCCGGCGAGGCCGGTCCGAAGCCGACGAACGTCACGTCGGTGACGTAGCGGGCCGGCGTCACGGTGCTGGGCGTCGGGACCGACGGTCGGCCGACCGGCTCCTCGGTCCGGCTCCCGCCCTCCCCGCCCCCGCACGCCGCCCACAGGAGGACGAGGGCCAGGAGCCCGGTCCGGGCCGCCCCCGTCGTCCGCTCGGCGCTCCTGCGTCGCATCATCGCTCTCCCGGTCGTGCGCTCCCGTCCCGGTCCGGGCCCAACATACCGTCTCCCGGCCCGGCCCGCGTGGGCGGCCCGCCCGCCGCCCGCGTCTCGCCGGCCGGCCCGGCCTACCGCTCCCGCGGGACCCTGCCTATCTTCGTGGCCGCCCCGGTGCCGACGGGCACCTCCTCCGCGAACTCCTCGGACGGGTCTCTCCATGAAGCTGCATACGAAGATCACGCTCGCCCTGATTCTGGGCGCCGTGGCCGGAGTGGCCGCCCACCTCCTGTTCTCGGCCACCGGCCAGACCTGGCTGCGCGACGCCCTGGTGTGGATCGAGCCGTTCGGGAACGCGTGGATCCGGCTCATCACCATGGTGGTCGTGCCCCTGGTCATGGCCAGCCTCATCTCGGGCACGGCCAGCCTCGGGGACATCACCAAGCTGGGCCGCATCGGCGGCAAGACGGTGGTCTACTACCTGGGGACCACGGCCGTCGCCGTCACGATCGGGCTCGTCCTCTCCAACGTGATCGCGCCGGGGAGCCACATGGACCCGACGGCGCTCGAGAACCTCCGGAACACCTACATGTCGGAGAGCGCCGGCAAGGTCCAGCTGGCGCAGCAGGCCCCCGGCCTCAAGGACGTCATCCTGGACATGATCCCGCGGAACCCGATCCAGGCGATGGCGAGCGGGGACATGCTCCCGATCATCTTCTTCTCGATCTTCTTCGGGGCGGCCGTCTCGGTCCTCCCGGAGGACAGGCGCGACCCGGTGCTCGGGTTCGTGGACGGGGTGAACGAGGCGGCCATGAAGATGGTCCACTGGATCATGCTCCTGGCCCCCTACGCCGTGTTCGCGCTGATCGGGGCCGTGCTCGCCCGCTTCGGGGCCGACGTCCTCAAGAGCCTCCTCGTCTACTCGGTCACGGTGCTCCTGGGCCTGGCGCTCCACCTGGGCCTCACCTACCCGGCGGCCCTGCGCTTCCTGGCCCGCGTCAGCCCGGTGGACTTCTTCCGCCGGATCCGCGAGGTGCCGCTCATCGCCTTCTCGACCTCGAGCTCCAACGCCACCCTGCCGGTCACCATGGAGACGGCCGAGGACGACCTGGGCGTGAGCCCGGAGGTCTCGAGCTTCGTCCTCCCCCTGGGCGCCACGATCAACATGGACGGGACGGCGCTCTACCAGGCGGTGGCGACCATGTTCATCGCCCAGGTGCTGGTCGGGCACCTGACGCTGGCCACCCAGCTCGGGATCGTCGTGACCGCCACGCTGGCCTCCATCGGGGCGGCCGGCGTGCCGTCGGCCGGCATTATCATCCTCATCGTCGTCCTCAAGCAGGCCCTCCCGGGCTCGGTGGACCCGGCCGCCGGGATCGCGCTCATCCTGGGCGTCGACCGCATCCTGGACATGTGCAGGACGGCCGTGAACGTGAGCGGGGACCTCACCGCGGCCACGGTCGTGGCCCGCTCGGAAGGCGAGACGCTGGACGTGCGGCCCGCGGGCGGGAGGGTGCGGACGGCGGCCTAGAAGGCCGTTGAAGAACCGGGCGCGGCTCGCTCCAGTTCTTCAACGGCCTTCCAGTTCTTCAACGGCCTTCTAGATCCGCCCGAAGACCTCGTCCAGGTGGCGGATGAGGCGTAGGACGCGGCGGCGGTTCACGCCGAAGTCGCCCCGGCCCGTCCGGGCCCTCGAGCGCGCCTCGACCCGAGTGAACCCCTCCTCGTCCAGGGAGACCCACACGATGAGGTCGTCCACGAAGCCGAAGACGCGGGAGCGGCAGGCCACGGTCATGATCCCGTTCGTCTCGTCGGCGTGGACCTTCTGCCAGCGGGGCTGGCGCGAGGCGTAGGCCCGGATCTCGTCCCACACGCGCGCGAAGGACGCGGCGTAACGTCCGCCGGCCGGACCCTCGGGGTCGCGCGTGTCCGCCCGGTTCACCGTGAACCACCGGGTCAGCGTCGATTTCCAGCTCTCGGCCATGCTCCTCCGCGGTTGCCGCACCGGGGGCCTCCGGGTACGTTCGGACCGCCTGCACGCTACACGAGACGCCTGCCTACGGACGAATGCAAGCTATCATACCGCTGGCCGGTAAGGGCACGCGACTCCGGCCCCACACGCACTCCCGGCCCAAGCCCCTGGTCCGGGTGGCCAACCGCCCCGTTCTCGACCACGTGCTCGAGCGCCTCGAGCGGGTCGGCGTCGACGACGTCATCTGCATCACCGGCCACCTGCAGGACCAGATCAAGGCCCACCTCGAGGAGCGGCACCCCGAGCTCCGCCGCACCTACGTCGAGCAGGTCGAGCAGCTCGGGACGGCCGACGCGATCCGCCTGGCCGAGCCCCACGTGGACGGTCCGGTCCTCATCGTCTTCGTCGACACGATCTTCGAGGCGGACCTCGGGATCATCGAGCGCCGCCCCGACGACGACGGT
>DATFLN010000067.1:0-53154 GCA_035267645.1 Gemmatimonadota bacterium
GCGGATGTTGTCGCCGCTCCAGAACGGGATGTCCCAGCCGCCCAGGAAGAAGACCGTGATCAGGGCGGCCGTGGTGAGCATGTGCGCGTACTCGCCCAGGAAGAACATCCCGAACTTCATGGCCGAGTACTCGGTGTGGTAGCCCGCGATGAGCTCGGCCTCCGCCTCGGGGAGGTCGAAGGGGATCCGGTTGCTCTCGGCCAGCCCCGCGATGAAGAAGAACATGAAGCTCACGCCGAGGGGGAGGAACAGCCACAGGCCGAGCGTCGGCGGCCCCTGCCCCGGGAAGCCCTGCTGGAGGGAGATGAGGTCGGGAATGCGCACGCCCCCGGACAGGATGACCAGCGGCACCAGGCTGAGCGACAGGCCCACCTCGTAGCTGATCATCTGCGCCGCGCCGCGCAGCCCTCCCAGGAGCGCGTACTTGCTCCCCGAGGACCAGCCGGCCATCACCACGCCGTACACGCCGAAGGAGGCCACGGCCAGGACGTAGAGGAAGCCGATCGGGACGTCCGCGACGATGACGTGGACGATGCCCCAGCCCGTGGGGAGCGGCGCCGCGAACGGGATCACCGCGAACAGGATCGTGGCCGGGACCATGGCCAGCATGGGCGCCAGCAGGAAGAAGGCCTTGTTGGCCGCCTCGGGCAGGGTCTCCTCCTTGAGGAGGAACTTGAGCCCGTCGGCCGCCGTCTGCAGGAGCCCCCACGGCCCCACCCGGTTCGGTCCGCTCCGGTCCTGGATGAAGCCTGCCACCTTCCGCTCGAAGAGCACGAGGCCGGCCACCATGAGCATGAGCAGGGTGAAGAACAGGACCACCTTGACCAGGGTGGCGACCAGGAACTGGCCGTTCGTCAGCATCTCCAACTCAGGCCCCTCCCGCTCCGGAGCCGGCCGTCGGGGCCAGCGGTGCGCCCTTGAGGCCGAGCGACGCCCAGGTCGCCTCCTCCATGGGGGCGGTGTCACCGACCATGCGCTCGAAGGCGTCGGCGGCCTCGAGGACCGCCTCGCCCTCGCCCATCAGCTCGAGGACCCGGCTGAGGACCATCCACGCCGGCCGGGCGATCCCGGGCTCCCTGAGGGCCTGGTCGAAGCGCTGGACCCGGCCCTCCCAGTTCGTGAACGTCCCCTGCATCTCGGCGAACGACGTCACGGGGAGGATCGCGTCGGCCGCGCGGGCCGCGGGGCTGATGCGCGAGCCCAGGTAGAGGAAGTAGGAGGCGTCCTCACCGAACGCCTCGTCGTCGAGCTCCGCCGGCGCGCCCTGCAGCCGCTCCTCGAGCACGACGAGCGCCGCGCCCGCTTCCGGCCCGGAGAGGCCGTCGGCCCGCTCGAAGCCGAAGATCTCGGCGCCGCTCACGTTCGGCGCGCGGTCCGCCCTGAGCTTGAGCTTCGGGAAGCCGGACAGGGTGGCCTCCTCCCCCCGCTCGACCGTGAAGCTCCCGCCGTCGATCCCCATCCGGTCCAGGAGGCGGCGCAGGTAGAAGAGGCTCTCGTTGCAGTCGTGGGGCGAGACCACCGCGCGTCCTCCGGAGACCTCGCCCAGCCGCTCCGCCACGGTCTCCAGGGCCTCGGCCCAGTCCGCCGGCCGCAGCTCGCCGTCCTCGCCCCTCAGGAGCGGGACCTCGGCGCGGATCCCCCGGTTGGCCATGACCAGGTGCTTCCGACCGTGGTCGCACATCCAGTAGGAGTTCACCTCGGCGTTGTGCCGGGGCTTGAGGCGGACGATCTGGTTCTCCTTGGTGTCGATGGCGACGTTGCAGCCGTTCGAGCACCCGGGGCACACGCTCGAGGCCGAGTCCATGTCCCAGTAGCGGGCCTTGAACAGGAAGTCCTCGTGCACGAGCGCCCCCACGGGGCAGATGTCAACGATATTGCCCTGGAAGGGGTTGTCCAGCTTCGTCCCGGGAAAGGTGTCGATGTAGGCCCGGTGGCCCCGCTCGGCTACGATGAGCGCGTCGTCCTCCGCCACCTCGCGCATGAACCGCACGCAGCGCGTGCAGATGATGCAGCGGTCGGCGAAGTACATGATGTCGTCCGAGATCCGGTCCCGCCCCATGACCTGCTTGGGCTCGTCCAGCCGGCTCTCCAGCTGGCCGGTCTCGAACGCGTAGTCCTGCAGCATGCACTGCCCGGCGGCGTCGCAGATCGGGCAGTCGAGGGGATGGTTCACGAGGAGGAACTCGATCACCGACTTGCGGGCGAGCTTCGCCTCCTCCGTGGCCGTGTGCACGACCATCTCGTCCTGGGCGTCCAGGACGCAGGAGGGCTGGAGCTTGCCCTGCCCCTCCACCGAGACCAGGCACACCCGGCACTGGGCCGGCCGCGTCGGGATCCCGGGGTGGTAGCAGTAGTACGGGACGACGACCCCCGCCCGCTGCGCGGCGTCGAGCACCCTTGTGCCCTCGGGCACCGTGACCTCGACGCCGTCGATGGTGAGGGTGACCGTGTCCTTCTGTCCGTTCTGCTCGCTCATGAGGCCGTGCAGGTGTCGCGGAGGATGTGCGCCTCGTACTCGTCGCGGAACTTGTCGAGGGACGACTTGAGGGGAAAGACGACGCTGTCGGCGAGCACGCAGATCGTGCGTCCGGTGAGCTGCTCGCACAGGTCGTAGAGGTTGTCGATGTCCTGCATCTTCCCCTCGCCGTGCTCGATGCGCTCGAGGATCTTCGTGACCCACTCGGTGCCCTCGCGGCACTGCACGCACTGCCCGCACGACTCGTGGGCGTAGAAGTGCGCGATCCGCCGCATCGCCTTCAGCAGGCACGTGCTCTCGTCCATCACGATCGGCGAGGCCGTGCCGAGCGAGCTCCCGACCTCCTTGAGTCCCTCGTAGGTGGTCTCGCAATCCAGCTCGTCGGGCGTGAGGAACGCGGTCGAGGAGCCGCCCGGGATCACGGCCCGCAGGTCGCGGCCGTCGGGGATCCCCCCGCACACGTCGTAGATGATGTCCCTCAGGGGGGCGCCGAGGGCCAGCTCGTAGTTGCCGGGCCGGTTCAGATGCCCCGAGCAGCACCACAGCTTGGTGCCCGGGCTCTTCTCCGTCCCCCACTGCCGGTACCAGTCCGCCCCGTTCGACAGGATCATCGGGACGGCCGACAGCGTCTCGACGTTGTTGACGGTGGTCGGCTGGCCGAAGATCCCGTGCTGTGCGGGAAACGGCGGCTTCACGCGAGGCTCGGCCCTCCGGCCCTCGAGCGAGGACATGAGCCCCGTCTCCTCGCCGGCGATGTAGGCCCCGGCCCCGATGTGGACCGTGAGGTCGCAGCTCCAGCCGCTTCCGAGGATGTCCTCCCCGATGTAGCCGGCCTCGTAGGCCTCGGAGACCGCGTCGTTGAGGATGCGGATGACCGGGAAGAACTCGCCCCGCACGTAGATGTAGACGTGCCCGGCGCGGATGGCGCGAGCCGCGATCAGGCACCCCTCGATGAGAAGGTGCGGCGTCCAGCGCATGATCTCCCGGTCCTTGAAGGCCCCGGGCTCGCTCTCATCGGCGTTGCAGCACAGGTAGTGCGGCCGGTCGTCGTCCGCGCCCGGCATGAAGCTCCACTTCATCCCGGTCGGGAAGCCGGCGCCGCCCCGCCCCCGGAGTCCGGAGTCCTTGACCACCCCGGTGATCTCGTCCGGCTCCATGTCGACCGCCTTCCGGAGCGCCTCGTAGCCGCCGCGCTCGAGCCAGCCGTCCAGGTGCCGGGCCTTCTCCTCCCCCATGTGCCGGGAGAGGAGCGTGGTGGTCTCGTTCTCGTGGCGGTGGGGATAGGCCATCTACGCCCCGCCCTGCCCTGCGCGGTCGCGCAGCTCCTTCACGATTCCCGGCACCTTCTCCGGCGTGACGTCCTCCACGTACTCGTCGTTGACCTGCACGACCGTGGCGAAGCCGCACGCGCCCAGGCACTCGACCTCCATCACCGTGAACAGGCCGTCCTCGGAGGTCTCGCCCGGGCGGGTGCCGGTCTCCTGGAGGAAGCGCTCCATGACCTCCTCGCCGCGGTTGAGGTGGCAGGAAATGTTCGTGCACACCTGGACCAGATAGCGCCCGATCGGGCGCCGGTTGTACATGGTGTAGAAGGTGGCGACCGAGTGGACGTAGGCCGGGGTCAGCTCCAGGGCGTCGGCGATCTCCTCCATCGCGCTCCCAGAGACCCAGCCGTTCCGCTCCTGGGCGTAGTTCAGGAGCGGGAGGAGGGCCGGCCGCTTGCTCGGGTAGCGGCTCAGGATCTTCTCGAGCCGCTCCCGCCCCTCCTCGCTCTCGAACAGGGGCTCGTCGCGGCTCGCCGAGCCCTGCCGGTCCGCGAGCATATAGGGCTGCGAGCCCGCCACCGCCGGATGAAGACCGTCGCTCATCCCTTCCCCGCCGCTCATCGGTCGATCTCGCCCAGGACGATGTCCAGAGACGCATTCACGGCGATGACGTCGGCCACCAGCTCGTCCTGCACCATCCGGGGCAAAGCCGACAGGTTCACGAACGACGGAGCGCGGAACCGGCAGCGGACCGGCTTGTTTCCGCCGTCGGAGATGATCCCGAAGCCGAGCTCCCCCTTGGAGGCCTCGATCGAGTACCACACCTCGCCCGGCGGCACCTGCAGGCCCTCCATGACGAGCTTGAAGTGCGAGATCATCGAGTCGATGTTCCCCATCGCCTCGCTCTTGGGAGGCAGGACGACCCTCCGGTCCTGCACGTTGATCGGACCGTCCGGCACCCCCCGCTCCAGGGCCTGCTCGATGATCCGCAGGCTCTGCCGCATCTCCTCGATGCGCACGAGGTAGCGGTCGTACGTGTCGCCGTGCTCCCCGACCGGGACGTCGAAGTCGTACTCTTCGTAGCCCAGGTAGGGGCGCGCCTTGCGCACGTCGTAGGGCACGCCGCTGGCTCTGAGGCTGGGGCCCGTCAGCCCGTAGCTCACCGCCTCCGCCGGCCCCATGGTCCCGACGTCCTCGGTCCTGGCCAGCCAGATGGCGTTCTGGGTGAGCAGGTCCTCGACCTGGTCGAGCGTCTCGGGCAGGCCGCCGCAGAACTCCGCCACCGCGTCCAGCCAGCCCACCGGCAGGTCGGCGACCATGCCGCCCACCCGGGTGACCGACGTGGTGATCCGTCCCCCGCAGTACGCCTCGTGCAGGTTGTAGATCTTCTCGCGCTCCTGGAAGGTGTACAGGAAGACCGTGAACGCTCCGAGGTCGATCCCCGTCGTCCCGAGCCACAGGAGGTGGCCCAGGATCCGGTTCAGCTCCATGAGGATGACGCGGACCGCGCGGCAGCGCGGGGTGATCTCGATCCCGAGCAGGCTCTCGACGGCCAGCGCGTAGCCGATGTTGTAGATCATCGGCGCCAGGTAGTCCATCCGGTCCGTGTACGGGATCACCTGGTTCCACTCCCGGTACTCGCACGTCTTCTCGAAGCCGGTGTGGAGGTAGCCCAGGTGGGGGATGCAGCGCACGATGCGCTCGCCGTCCAGCTCGAGCACGAGCCGCAGCACGCCGTGGGTGGCCGGGTGCTGGGGCCCCAGGTTGATGAGCATCTTCTCGCCCTCGAGCCCGCGCGCGGCCTGGCCCACGTCCTCGGGGCTCGTCCCGACCGGGAGCTCCTCGAGGCCCTCGCCGGCGCCCGGGATGCGGGCGGCCAGGTCGAGCTCCTGCCGCGCGTAGACGTCCTCGAGGCCCTCGGACAGTGAGCGGCGCACCTGCTCGGCCCGCGAGAAACGGCCGCGGAGCGGGAAGCCCTTCCGGAGCGGGAAGCCCTCCGCGTAGTTCTCCGGCATGAGGATGCGGCGGAGGTCGGGATGGCCCCGGAAGGTCACCCCGTACATGTCGTAGACCTCGCGCTCCAGCCAGTTGGCCGACTGCCACATCTCGGTCGCGGTCGGGAGCGCCAGGTCCTCCCACGGGGGCTCGGCCACCACCCGCATCATGCGGCCGTGCCGGAGCGACCACAGCTGGTACCACACCTGGAGGGGACGGCCGCCCCCCGGGTCGGCCCCCATCACGTCCAGGAGCAGCTCGTAGGACTGGTCCTCGTCCTCCTTCAGGAAGCGGAGGGCCTCCTCGAGCCGGTCGGGCACGACCACGGCCACGGGCACCCCGATGGCGTCCAGGTGGGTCCGGTCGATCCCGGCGCCGATCCGGGAGCGGAGCGCCCGCACGGAGGGGTGGTCGTCCGCCGCGCCGTCGGCGGGCGGCGCGGCGCGGACGAAGTCGTCGGCCGAGACTCCGGGCATCACCTCCGGCATCGTCCCGGCCTAGCCCCGGTGCTCCAGGAGACGCTCGACGCGGTCCCCCGGCCGATCGATCGCGCTGGTGGCCTCGAGGCCGCTCACGCGATTCTGCTTGGTCGAGTTGCCGAAGGGCTGGGAGACGAGCTCGATGACCTCGGGCGGGAGGTTGGGCCGTCCGGTCGAGGAGGCCGACTCCTCGCGCGCGGCCGGGTCGGCCACCGACTCGCCCTTGATCTTCTCCTGGACCATGAGGAGCCCGTAGATGAGGCCCTCGGGCCGCGGCGGGCAGCCCGGCACGTACACGTCCACCGGCACGATGGAGTCGATCCCCTGGACGATCGTGTAGTTGTCGAACATCCCGCCCGAGCTCGCGCACGCCCCCATCGAGACGCACCACTTGGGCTGGGGCATCTGGTCCCACACCTTCCGCAGCACGGGCGCGAGCTTGTAGCTCACCCGCCCGGCCACGATCATGAGGTCGGCCTGGCGCGGGCTGAAGGACATGCGCTCCATGCCGAAGCGGCCGATGTCGTACTTGGAGGCGGCCGCGCCCATCATCTCGATCGCGCAGCAGGCCGTACCGAAGGGCATCGGCCACAGGGAGTTCCGACGGGACCAGTTGATCAGGTAGTCCAGGCGGGTCGTGAGCCAGCTGCGGGGCACCCCCGTGTCGACGGTGTCGGTCTCCCCGCTCTCCTCCCCCAAAGTGTGCAGCTGCCTGGGCATCGTCTCAGCTCCGCTCGCGGCCGGTCAGGAGGTCCATTGAAGTGCGCCCTTCTTCCACGCATACGCCAGGCCGACGGCCAGGACCGCGATGAACACCAGCATCTCGCCGAACCCGAACAGGCCCAGCTGGCGGTAGATGACGGCCCACGGGAAGAAGAAGATGGTCTCGATGTCGAAGACGATGAAGAGCATCGCCACGATGTAGAACTGCACCGAGAAGCGCGAGCGGGTGCCGCCCAGGGGAAGCATGCCCGACTCGTACGGACTGCCCTTGGCCGGAGTGGGCCGCAGGGGGCTCGCGAGCTGCGAGGCGAGCATCATGACGCCGGCGTTGAGAACGCCCACGATGCTCAGAAAGAGGATACCCAGATACGGGCGTGTCATTGCCTCCTCGAAGCCCTTGTGAAAATCTTCACTAGCCTCGCGCCACCGGAGTATATCGAACCCGCGAAGGGGGATCAAGCACGGATCGGAGGCCGGGCGTGACCCCCCGATCGCAGGACGGCGACGCGGTCCGCGTGTCGGCGGTCCGGACCCCCGACGGGGTCCTTCGGGCGGCGGTCCGCGGCCGGGGGCCCGCCCTCCTGTGCGTGCACGGCCTCACGGCCCACGCGGCCGTGTGGGAGCGCGTCGCCCCGCTCCTCGAGGACCGCTTCACCCTCGTGCTCCCCGACCTCCTGGGCCGCGGGAGGTCGGACGCGGCGCCGGGCGCGTCCTACCGGCTCGAGGCGGAGGTGGAGCGGCTCGCGGCGGTGGCGCGCGAGCTGGCGCCCGGCCCTCTGCTCGTCCTCGGCCACTCCCACGGGGCCGCCCTCTCGGTCGCGCTCGCCGCGCGCGAGGAGCGCTGCCGGGCCCTCTGCCTCCTGGGCCCCGTGACGCCGTGGACGCCGCGGCCCGCCCTCCTGGGGCTCCTGCGCCGGCCGGGCGTCCGCCGGCGCCTGGCGCACCTCGTCCCCCCGCTGCGGAGACCGGTGACGCGCCTGGTCCTCCGGCGCCGGGTGTTCGCCGACCCCGCGGCGGTCGACGAGGCGGCCGTGCGCCGCTACGCGGATCCGTGGGGGCGCCCGGGACGGCCCGAGACGCTCCTCCGCATCCTCTCGGACTGGCGCCCCGGGGACCTGGGGCCCCACCTTCCCTCCGGCCGGCGCCCGGCCCTCGTCCTCACGGGCGAGCACGACCGGCGCGCCCCGCCGCCCCTGGCCTGGCGGCTGGCCGCCGCGCTGGGCTGCGACCTCAGGGTCGTCCCCGGCGCGGCGCACGCGCTTCCCGAGGAGGCGCCCCGGACCGTGGCCCGCGCCGTCGAGGAGCTGGCCCGGGAGGCGGCGGCCGGCACCGACGAGAGCCCCGGGCACGAGCCCACCCGCGACGAGGGAGACGCATGAGCATCAAGAGCGACCGCTGGATCCGGCGCATGGCCGCCGAGCACGGGATGATCGAGCCGTTCGCCGACGGCCAGGTGCGCGAGGGCGTGATCTCCTACGGCCTGTCGAGCTACGGCTACGACATGCGGGTGGCCGACGAGTTCCGGATCTTCCACAACGCCCTGGCCCCGGTCGTCGACCCCAAGGCCTTCGACGAGCGCTCCTTCGTCGAGTTCACGGGCGAGAGCTGCATCATCCCGCCCAACTCCTTCGCGCTGGCCCGCTCGGTGGAGTACTTCCGGATCCCGCGCGACATCATGACGATCACGGTGGGCAAGTCCACCTACGCGCGCTGCGGCATCATCACGAACGTGACGCCCTTCGAGCCCGAGTGGGAGGGCTACGTCACGCTCGAGATCAGCAACACGACGCCCCTGCCCGCCAAGGTGTACGCCGACGAGGGGATCGCGCAGGTGCTCTTCTACCAGTCGGACGAAGAGTGCGAGACGAGCTACGCGGACCGGAAGGGGAAGTACCAGGGCCAGAAGGGCGTGACCCCGCCGCGGCTGTAGGGAGCGGGACCGCGGGAGCGAGGTCGGGGGCGCGGCGTTCGCGTCGAGAGCGGGCGCGGCCCTCACCCGGTCGGCCGCCGCCCGGCCCGGCCCACCTCAGCCCAGCGTGCGCCAGCCGGTGACCGCGACCACGACCCACCCGGCCAGGAAGGCGGCGCCCCCGAACGGGGTGATGGCCCCGAGCCACCGGATGCCGGTCGCGGCCAGGAGGTAGAGGCTCCCCGAGAACAGCACCGTCCCCGCCAGGAAGAGCCACCCGGCGGCCGACCACGCGCCCCCCGGCCAGCGCCCGGCCAGCGCCGCAAGAGTGACCAGCGCCAGGGCGTGCACCATCTGGTAGCGCGCGCCCGTGTCCCACACCTCGACGAGGTCGGGCGGGATCCTGCCCTGGAGGCCGTGCGCGCCGAAGGCGCCGGCCGCCACCGCCACCGAGGCCGAGACCGCCCCGACGACCAGGAGCCCCCGCGCGCTCACCTGTCCTCCGCCGCGCCGGAGGACGGGCGCACCACGGGGGGAGCCCCGGCGGCCGTCCGGGCGCCCGGGGGCGTCCGCTCCGCCGCGTTCCGCCCCGCCCTACCGGTCATCGCCCGAGCCCCCCAGGACGCCCCGCTCGGCGCGGGAGGCCAGCTTCTCCAGGTTCGCCCGGGCGATCTCCGAGGAGGAGAGCCCGAACTCGTGGGCGAGGACGGCCACGTACCACTGCACGTCCCCCAGCTCCTTCCTGATCTCCCGGCGGAACTCCGGGGTGACCTCGCCCCCGCGGTCGCGGAAGAGCTTCTTGATCTTCCCCAGGACCTCCCCGGCCTCGTTGGCCAGGCCGAGCGCGGGGTACACGAAGCCGTGCCCGCCCACGTCCGGGTAGAGCGCGGTGCGGAGCGCTCCGCGCTGGTAGGCGTCGAAGTCGAGGGGAGCGTCGGCATCGCGCTCGCCGCCCTCCCCGTCCGCTGCCTCTTCCCGGTCGTCCCGGCCGGGGGCCTCGGCCCGGGGGTCCGCGCTCACGAACCGCCCGACCCGGACGCGCCGCCCTCCGCCGAGCCCGCCGGGGAGGCCGCCCCCGAGTCCGCCGGAGAGGCCGCCCCCGAGTCCGCGGCGGGCCCCGGCGACCCGAACGGAGACCCGGGCGCCCACGCGGGAGGCTGCTCGGCGTTGGCGGCCACCCACCCGACCAGGAAGGCCACCCGTGCCTGCTGGGCGGCGCCTCCCATCGTGTAGTCCGGGAGCATCTCGTCGTCGGGCTGGTGGTAGCGCTCGGAGCGGTAGGCCTCCTCGCGCTCGCGGCCGGTCCCCTCGGGAAGGCCCGCGTAGTCCCGTCCCTCCTCGATGTAGATCGAGGGGACGCCCTGCTGGACGAAGGAGAACTGGTCGGAGCGGAAGAAGTGGCCCTGGCCCGGACTCTGGTCGCCGCGGGCCTCCAGGCCCATGTAGCGGGTGATGTCGGCGAAGATCCGCCCCAGGGTCGAGTACTCACCCCCGAGCTGCACCATGTCCTTCGTGCGGCCGTACATGTTGATCGCGTCCATGTTGATGTCCGCGACGTGGCGGTCCCCGAGCGGGTGGCGCGCCAGGTAGGCCGAGCCCAGCAGCCCCGACTCCTCGCCCGTCACGGCGGCGAACAGCACGGTGCGGCGGGGGCGCGCGTCCATCTCGCGGTACGCCTTCGCCAGCTCGATGATGGCCGCGGTGCCCGAGGCGTTGTCCTTGGCCCCGTTGTAGATGGCATCGCCGTCCTCGGGCGTGCCGATGCCCAGGTGGTCGTAGTGCGACGTGTAGACGACCACCTGGTCGCGCAGCGCCGAGTCCCGTCCCGGGAGCCGGGCCACGACGTTGGCCGACTGGATCCGCTCGATGTCGCTGCGGATGTCGCCCTCGGCCCGCAGCGGAAGCGGGCGCGCCGTGAACCCGGGGTCCTTCGCGGCGGCCGTGAGCGAGTCGAGGCTCACGCCGGCCAGCCCCAGCATCCGGCGGGCCGCGGCCTCCGTGACCCAGGCCTGGAGGGCCAGGTGGTACTCGCCCGGATCGTTCGGGATCTCGAACTGCTCGCCCGACCACGAGTTCGAGACCACCGACCACCCGTAGCCGGCCGATGCGGGCGTATGGACGAGGATGAGGCCGGCCGCGCCACGGCGGGCCGCCTCCTCGTACTTGTAGGTCCAGCGGCCGTAGTACGTGAGCGTGTCGCCGCGGAACTTCTCCGAGCCCCCGGTGCCGCCCGGATCGTTCACGAGGCCGACCAGGATCTTCCCCTTCACGTCGGCGCCGTCGTAGTCGTCCCAGCCGTACTCGGGGGCGGTGACCCCGTATCCGACGAAGACCAGGTCCCCCGCGAAGTCGACCTGCCCCTCCTGCCGCCCCGTCCACGCCACGAAGTCGTCCAGGTAGCCCGGCGTGTAGCGGCTGCGGCCGTCGGCGCTCGTGAACGTGAGGTCGGGGTGGGGCGTGACCCCCACGAAGGGCACGCGCTGGTAGTAGCTCGTGTCCGCCCCGGGCTCGAGGCCCAGGGCCCGGAACTCGGTGGCGATGTACTCGGCCGCCAGCCGTCCGCCGCGCGTACCCGGCGCGCGGCCCTCCGTGAAGTCGCTCGCCAGGAAGGACGTCCGCGCCCGGATGGACGTGCTGTCGATGCCGTCCATCCCCTGCCGCGCCGCGGCCGAGGAGACGTTCACCCCGTCGATGGTCGAGGGACTCTTGCAGCCGGCGGCGGCCAGCGCCGCCAGGGCGCACGCGGCCAGCACGCGGCCGGACCGGGGGAAGGGTCGTCGGGTCATCTCACGCTCCTGGATGCCGGGGGCGGGCCCTCGCCGGGCCCGGGTCGGTCGCGGGAGAGGCTCAGGTCTCGTCCCAGGTCAGGGCCCTCTTCACCTCGCCGATGGCGCGGGTGACCTGGATCCCGACCGGGCAGGCCTTGGTGCAGTTGTAGATCGTGCGGCACGACCACACGCCCTCGCGCTCGTCGAGGGCCGCCATGCGCTCCTCGCTGCCCGTGTCCCGGGTGTCGAACACGAAGCGGTGGGCCTGCACGATGGCCGCGGGCCCGATGAAGCCGCTCCCCGGCCAGAACGAGGGGCAGGAGCCCGTGCAGGCGCCGCACTGGATGCACTTGGAGGTGTCCCCGTAGCGGGCGGCCTCCTCGGGCGACTGCAGCCGCTCCTTCTCGGGCGGCGGCTCGTCGTTGATCAGGTAGGCCTTGACCTCCTTGAAACCCTCGAAGAACGGGTCGAAGTCGACGATGAGGTCCTTGAGGACCGCAAAGCCCATGAGGGGCTCCACCGTCACCTCCGCGCCCACTTCCCGCAGCAGCGTCTTGCAGGCCAGCCGGTTCCGCCCGTTGATGCGCATGGCGTCCGAGCCGCAGATGCCGTGCTGGCAGGAGCGCCGCAGGGCCAGCGTCCCGTCCATGTGCCACTTGATGTGGTTCAGCCCGTCCAGCACCCGGTCCGTGGGCTCGGCTTCGAACTCGAACGTCTCGTAGTACGGGTCGTCCCGGACCTCGGGCTGGAAGCGCCGGATGGTGAAGGCGACGTTCATCAGTACTTCCGCTCCTTGGGCTCGAACCTGGTGATCGTCACGGGCTTGTAGGCGATGTCGATCCGCCCGTCCCGGCGGTAGGCGAAGGTGTGCTTGAGCCACTCCTCGTCGTTCCGCTTCGGGAAGTCCTCACGGGAGTGCGCGCCCCGGCTCTCCGTCCGGTTCAGGGCGCACTCGGTGATGACCTGGGCCAGCTCCACCATCCCCTTCGTCTCCCACGCCTCGGTGAGGTCGAGGTTGAACTCGCTCCCCTTGTCGTCGACGACGATGTGCCGGGAGCGCTCGAAGAGGTCGGCCATCGTCTCCTGCGCCTCCTCGAGGAGCTCGCCCGTCCGGAACACCGAGACGTTGTGCATCATCAGCTCCTGCATCTCGGTCCGGATGTCGGCGGCCCTCTCGCCCTCCTCGCGCGTGCGGATGGCCTCGAGCTCCTCGCGGGCCGGCTCCGCGTCCTCCTCCCCGCCCGGGAGCAGGTCGGCGTTCGCGCAGTAGCCGGCCATGGCGTCGCCCGACCTGCGCCCGAACACGACCAGGTCCAGGAGGCTGTTCGTGCCCAGGCGGTTGGCGCCGTGCACGGAGACGCACGCCGCCTCCCCGGCCGCGTACAGGCCCCGGACGACGCGGCCGGTCTCGTCGGCCATCACCTCGCCCCGGATATTGGTCGGGATCCCGCCCATGGCGTAGTGGGCGGTCGGCTGCACGGGCATCGGCTCGTCGACCGGGTCGATCCCGAGGTAGGTGCGGCAGAAGTCGGCGATCTCGGTCAGCTTCTTCTCGATGACCTCACGCCCCAGGTGCGTCGCGTCCAGGTGGACGTAGCGCTTCCCGTCGATGCCCCGGCCCGCCCGGATCTCCTTGTAGATCGCCCTCGAGACCACGTCCCGGCTGGCCAGGTCCTTCATGTTGGGCGCGTACTCCTCCATGAAGCGGTCGCCCTCGCTGTTCCGCAGGATCCCGCCCTCGCCCCGCACGCCCTCGGTGATGAGGATCCCCATCCGGTAGATGCCGGTCGGGTGGAACTGGTAGAACTCCAGGTCCTCGAGCGGCAGGCCCTTGCGGGCCACCAGCGCCAGGCCGTCGCCGGTCAGCGTCACGGCGTTGCTCGTGATCTCCCACACCCGCCCGTGCCCGCCGGTGGCCAGGAGGACCGCCTTGGCGCGGAAGACGTGCAGCTCTCCGGTGGCCAGCTCCAGCGCCACCACGCCGCGGCAGGTGTCGTCCTCGATCAGGAGGTCCACGACGTGGAACTCGTTGAAGAACTTGACGTCGTGACGGACGCACTGCTGGTAGAGCGTCTGCAGGATGGCGTGGCCCGTCCGCGAGGCGGCGTAGCAGGAGCGGCGCACGGCCTCCTCGCCGAAGTCCTTCGTGTGCCCCCCGAAGCGGCGCTGCGCGATGCGCCCGTCCTCGGTGCGGCTGAAGGGGAGGCCCATGTGCTCGAGCTCGTAGACGACCTCGGGAGCGTCCTGGCACATCACCTCGATCGCGTCCTGGTCGCCCAGGTAGTCGCTCCCCTTGACCGTGTCGTAGGTGTGCCACTCGGGGCGGTCCCCGCCCGGGTCCATGTTCCCGAGCGAGGCCCCGATCCCGCCCTGGGCCGCGCCCGTGTGCGACCGGGTCGGGTACAGCTTGCTCACCACGGCGGTCCGGACGTCCGGGTGCCGGCCCAGGTACAGGGAGGCCATGAGGCCGGCCCCGCCCGCCCCGACCACGAGCGCATCGTAGGTGTGGACTCTCGCCATCGCCTCGTCCTCTGGAGCTGCTCGCCCCGCCCTCAGGCGGGGACGCTGAAGGTGAAGATGATGTACGCGCCGGCGCTCAGGAGCAGGAAGGCCAGGACGTAGGCCACGCTCTTGATGGCCAGCAGCCTGCCGGGCTTGCGGACGTAGTCCTCCAGCACCATCCGCAGCCCGTTCACGCCGTGGACGAGCGCGAAGCCGAGGAGCGCGAAGTCGTAGATCCGCCACAGCGGATTCGACCATCGACCCACGACCGTGTCGAAGTCGATGTTGTCGACCCCGATCGCGAAGTGCATCCACAGAAGGTGGAAGACCGCGAGGAAGAGGAGGACGACCCCCGAGATCCTCATGAACAGCCAGGCCCAGGCCTCGAAGCCCTTCGAGCCGGGCCTCCTGTGACCGCCGCCGCGCCTTCGTCCGGTCGCCATCTCAGTCCCCGAACAGTGGCTGGAGGATCGCCCACGCCGCGGGCAGGAAGATCACGAAGAGGACGACCAGCTCGAGGATGACGAGCTTCCTCTCCGCCAGCCACGTCCGCGGCGAGAAGTCCTGCACGATGATCCGCAGCCCGTTGATGGCGTGGAAGAGCACGCCGAAGAGGAGGAAGACCTCCATGACCCGCGCCCAGGGCGCGCGATAGAAGCCCAGGAGCTCGTTGAAGACGTTCTTCCCGAACCCGAGCAGGAAGATGTCCACGATGTGCAGGCTCAAGAAGAGGAGGATGCCCAGACCGGCCAGTCGGTGGAGCGCCCACATCAGCATCCCGAGGCCGCCGCGGTAGCTGATCCAGGCCCGTGGGGCCGTGAACGTGGGTCGCTCTGTCGTGGTTCCGTCGCTCATCGCCGCATCCTCACCTCCGTCTCCGGCGGTCCGGCGCCGCCCAGCCGAACCGGACCGGCTGTCAGACCTCGACCGCCTCCATCGTCGCCTGGACGTCCGAAGCGGAGCGCTCGAGCGCCTCCCGCTCCCGGTCGGTGAGCTCGACCTCCAGGATCTCCTCGACCCCCCCTCGGCCCAGCTTGCACGGGACGCCCATGAACAGGCCGTCGAGCCCGTACTCGCCCTCGAGCCACGCCGCGCACGGGAGGATGCGCTTCTTGTCCCGAACGATGGCCTCGCACATCTGGGCGACCGCCGCCGACGGCGCGTAGTAGGCGCTGCCCTCCTTGAGCAGGCCCACGATCTCGCCGCCTCCCTTCCGGGTGCGCTGGACCAGAGCCTCGATGCGGCCGCCGTCGAGGAGCTGGGTGAGCGGCACGCCGCCCACCGACACGGTGCTCACGATCGGCACCATGCTGTCGCCGTGCCCCCCGAGCACCAGCGCCTGGATGTCCTCCACGCTGACGTCCAGCTCGAGGGAGATGAAGCTCCGGAACCGGGCCGTGTCCAGGATCCCCGCCATCCCGACCACGCGCTCCCGCGGGAAGCCCGTGACCTCGCGGGCCACGTAGGCCATCACGTCCAGCGGGTTGGTGACCATGATGATGACCGCGTCGGGGCTGCGATCCCGCACCTCCGAGGCGATCTCCCGGATCACCGCGCTGTTCTTGCTGACCAGGTCTTCCCGGCTCATGCCGGGCTTGCGGGGGAAGCCCGCCGTCACGACCACGATCCCCGACCCCGCCGTGTCGGCGTAGTCCTGCGTGCCCGTCAGGCGGCTGTCGAAGCCGCGTACCGGCGCCGACTCCCACTGGTCCAGGGCCACGCCCTGCGGGAGGCCCTCCTTGATGTCCACCAGGACGACCTCGCGCGCCAGCTCGCCCTCCGCGATCCGCATCGCGGCGGTGGCTCCCACGTGCCCCGCTCCGACGACCGTTATCCTGTCCACCGTGCCCCTCGCTCTCTATCTCGATTCAGGCCCCGCGGGTCGACCCGAACCGGGAATTCCCGGACCTGCCGGCCGCGCGGCGGCGCCAAAGTACCCGGGCCCTACGGGGCGGGCAACCAGGTCCGCATCAGTTCCTGCGCGGCCCCGCCGGACCCACCCGGCGCGCGGCCTCTCCGGCCACCGCCTCCAGCGCGCGGTCCCAGCGCTCCGGGCTCACGCGCTCGATGGCCGCCTCCACCAGGCCCAGGAGGTCGAGGGCCTCGCCGCGCGTGACCGGCTCGTCCCGGTCCGCACGCTCCAGGCGGTCGCGCAGCTCCTCGACCGCGTCCATCAGCTCGCGGTACCGCCGCCGTTCTTCGTAGGTCACCCGTCCGCCTCTTCCCGGATCGTCTCGTCGTCCGCCGTACGGCGGGAAGGCGTGCTCACCCGCCCACCTCGCTGAGGGCCGCCAGGCCTCCGCTCCCGCGGTCGGAGCCGAGCTGCAGGTAGTGCCGCTCGGGCTTCCCGGCCAGCGCGCGCCGCACCGCGTCCCGGATCTCCCCCGTCTCGCGGAGCGGCGTCTTGAGGTCCACCTCGTGCTCCCCGAACAGGCAGGTCCTCAGGCCACCCTCGGCCGTCAGGCGCATGCGGTTGCATCGATCGCAGTAATTGTGCGAGAGCGGGGTGATGACCCCGACGGTGCCCGCCGCGTCCGGATACCGGAAGTACCGCGCGGGGCCGTTCCCCGGCGGCCCCTCGACCGGCTCCACGTCGCCGAGGGACGCCACCCTCTCCAGCATCTCGGAGGCCGGGACGAAGCGCTCGGTGAGGTGGAGGTTCCGGCCCACGGGCATCAGCTCGATGAAGCGGACGTGCCAGGGCCGGTCCCGCGTGACGGCGGCGAAGGCCTCGAACTCATCGTCGTTCAGGCCCCGCATCATGACCGTGTTGATCTTGATCGGGTCGAAGCCGACCGCCTCCGCCGCCTCGATCCCCTCCAGGGTGGCGTCGAAGAAGCGCGCGGGACGGCGGGCGATCTCCTCGAACCGGTCCCGGCGGAGGGTGTCGAGGCTGATGTTGACCCGTCGGACGCCCGCGTCCCGGAGCTCCTCGGCGAAGCGCGGCAGGAGCACCGCGTTGGTCGACAGGGCCAGGTCCTCGATGCCGGGCACCGAGGAGAGCATGCGGGCCAGGTCGGGCAGGTCGGTCCGGACCAGGGGCTCGCCGCCGGTCAGCCGGATCCGCTCCAGGCCCATGTCCGCCATCTGCCGCACGATCTCGGTGATCTCCTCGTAGGTGAGGAGCTCGGCGCGCGGCACCCACTCGAGGCCCTCGACGGGCATGCAGTAGGTGCACCGCAGGTTGCACTTGTCGGTGACCGAGATGCGAAGGTAGTCGATGCGACGGCCGAACTGGTCCTTCAAGGCTGATCCTCCCCGGACGGCCCCGCGGCCCCGGCGGTAGGCCCGGTCGGCTCTCCTGCCCGGCCGGCGACGGGATGCCCGTCCAGCCACGCCGAGCTCCCGTCGGCGTAGCTCTCCTTCTTCCACACCGGGAGCCGACGCTTGACCTCTTCGATGACATCCCGGGAGGTCCGGTAGGCCGCGTCCCTGTGCGCGGCGGCCACGGCTATCCCCACGCTGGCCTGCCCCGGCCGGAGCGTTCCGGTCCGGTGGACGGCCGCGATCCGGGAGGCGCCGTGCCGCTCGGCCGCCTCGCGCGCGATCGCAGCCAGCTCCTCCCGCGCCATGGCCCCGTACGCCTCGTACTCGAGAGAGGTCACCTCCCGCTCCCGGTTCCGGGTCCGGACCGTGCCCAGGAAGAGGACCACGGCTCCCTCGTCCGGGTGGCCGACCCGCTCCACCAGACGCGAGGGGTCGATGGGGTCGGGGGAGACGTCCGCCTCGACGACCCGTGGGCTCGGCGCCGGCGGCGACGTCACGGGATCAGCCTCCGGAGACGGGCGGGATGAGCGCGAGCTCCTGCCCGTCCCGGAGCTCCCGATCGCGCGGGGCGTAGGTCCGGTCGACCGCGGCCGCCACGCCGGAGGGGAGCTCGGGGATCTCCCGGCCCAGGAGCTCGAGGAGGTCGCCCACCGTGCTCCCCGCCGGCAGCTCGAAGCTCCGCTCCCCGCATCCCGCGCGCTCGCGCAGGACGGCGAAGAAGCGGACGCGCACACCGATCGTCCCCGTCCGGGGAGCGGCGGAGCTCACGCCGCGCCTCCCTCCCCCACGGCGAGCTCGGCGGGGGCCGGCGCCACGGCCCGGACCGCCGACAAGAAGCGCGAGGCCACGGCGTCCTCCCGGAGCGTCGAGGCGCGCACCCGGGTGCGGGAGGCATCGTCGGGGTCGGGGAACGCGGCCACCGTGATCCGGCTCCGGAAGGTGTTGAAGGTGATGTGGGTGTCGCTCTCGTTCTCGACGGACGCCGGGCAGACCGGGCGGCGGCCCGTGAAGAACTCGCGGGCCACCTCGAGGACCTCGAAGGGCTCCAGCGTCGTCGTCATTTCGTGCGTCATCGGTCTCCATCCCTGCTTGACGCCCCGCTCGGACCGCTCGTAGGATCCGCCGTCGAGAGGGGACTTCCGGACGCCCCTCCGGCGGGGCCGACTCCCTGCTCAAGGTAGCGGGCGCGCCGGCCGCCTTCAATCCGACCCACGACCCCGGGAGACAAGGTGAGATTCTCCGACAACGTCGCCTCGCTCGAGCCCTCGGCGACCCTGGCCCTGGCCGCCCGGGCGCGGCGCCTGCGCGAGGAGGGACGGTCCATCGTCGACCTCTCGGCCGGAGAGCCCGTGTACGGCACCCCCGACTTCGCCGCGGAGGCCGGGATCGAGGCGATCCGGGCCGGGAAGCTGGGCTACCCGCCCAACCCGGGCGTGCCGGAGCTGCGCGAGGCCATCGCCTCCTATCTCGGCGAGAGCACCGGCCACTCCGACGTGACCCCCGACCGGGTCCTGGTGAGCAACGGGGTCAAGCAGGCCCTGTTCAACTGCCTCTTCTGCCTGGCGGGTCCCGGGGACGAGGTCCTGGTCCCGGTGCCTTCGTGGACCAGCTACCGACCGCAGGTGCGGCTCACGGGCGCCCGGCCCGTGGTCGTGGAGACGCGCTGGGAGGACCGCTTCCGCCCCGACCCGGCCGCGCTCGAGAGCCTGAGGAGCGACCGCACCCGCGTCCTCCTCCTCAACAGTCCCAACAACCCTTCGGGCGCCGTGTACGGGCTCGACCTCCTGGGCGAGATCGCCGCCTGGGCCGACCGGCACGGGATCTGGGTCGTCTCCGACGAGATCTACCGGCGGCTCCACTTCGGCGAGGGCTCGGCCCCGTCCCTCCTGGACCTCCCCGACCTCCCGGAGCGCTCCGTGGTCCTGGACGGCGTCTCGAAGGCCTTCTCGATGACGGGGTGGCGGATCGGGTTCTCCGCGGGGCCGCGGGAGCTCATCCAGAAGGCCGCGGACCTCCAGAGCCAGACGACCTCGGGGGCCTCCGCACCGTCGCAGTACGCGGCGGCGGCCGCGTTCGGCCGGAGGGAGCAGCGGGAGGCCGTGGTGGCCGAATACCGGGCGCGGGTGGCCGAGACCCGGGAGCTGGCCACGGCGATCCTCACACCGGCGCCGGGGCTGGACGCGCGCCCGCCCGAGGGGGGCATCTTCCTGTGGTGCCGCTCGGAGAACGAGCCCGACACCTCGGCGCTGGCCGAGGAGCTCCTCATCGACGCCGGCGTGGCCTGCATCCCGGGCGAGGCGTTCGGGAGCCCCGGACACCTGCGCTTCAACCTCGCGGTGGAGCGCGACGTCCTCGAGGAGGGGCTGCGGCGCGCCCTGTCCTTCTTCGAGGGGCGCGCCGGCCGGGCGCGTCAGTCCTCGGGCGGGTAGTCCGCCTCTTCGGCCACGTACTCCTTCCACAGCTTGGAAGGGCGGAACACCGGGACCGCGCGCGGTGGCACCCTCACGGGCTCCCCGGTGCGGGGATTCCGCGCCATGCGCTCCTTGCGGTGGCGGACCTCGAAGGTGCCGAAGCCCCGGAGCTCGATGCGCTCCTCGTTGGCGAGCGCCTGACGCACCGCGCTCAGGAAGCCATCCACCACGGCCGCGCAGTCCTTCTTGGTGATGCCGGGTCCGATGGCTTCGTACACCTGGTCGACCAGATCGGCCTTCGTCATGTCAGTCTCCCCGTGCTGTGCAAGCCCGGCGGACCGCTCCCTCGCGACCGCCTTGTGTCGCAACCAGATACCCGCCCATCGGAAGGGGGATCCCGGGGACGCTCAGCGCCACTGGTACAGGATCCGCGGCGCGCCCCCCTCTCCGAGCCCCACCCAGCCCGTCCACGAGGCGAGCCAGGATCCGATCCGGCCCTCGTCGAGCCCGGTGAGCAGGTCGAGCACGCCGATCCGTCGCTCGCGCGGCCGGACCGTGGCCGGCCGGTCCCCGAGCCCGGCGGCGCGGCCCGCCCGCGACACCACGTCCGAGAGGGTGGCCAGCCCGTCGATGAGGCCCAGGTCCCGGGCCCGCTGGCCCGAGAAGATCCGCCCGTCGGCCAGCGCCCTCACCGAGTCTTCCGGCATGTGGCGGTTCTCGGCGACCGTCCCCACGAACTGGCCGTACGTGTCGTCGACCACCTGCTGGAGGATGCGACGGTCCGACTCGGTGAGCTTCCGGGCCGGACTTCCCATGTCCTTGTGCTCCCCGCTCTTGACCACCTGGAGATCGATCCCGGCCTTGTCCATGAGGCCCCGGACCTCGGGGAACTCCATGATCACGCCGATCGACCCGGTGATCGAGCCGGGGAGCGCGAAGATGCTGTCGGCCCCGAGCGCCGCGTAGTAGGCCCCCGACGCGCCCACGTCACCGATCCACGCGTAGATGGGCCGGTCGTCCTGGTCGCGCAGCTCGGCCAGCTCCCGGTAGAGGCTCTGGGAGCCCCCGACGCTCCCTCCCGGAGAGCGGATCTCGAGGACGAAGGCCCGGACCGAGCCGTCGTCGCGGAAGCGGTGGAGAGCGTCCAGCGCCCGATCCCCCGTCCCGATCACGCCGTCCAGGGGGAGGACGGCCACGCGTCCGCCGCCGACGAAGGGCATCTGTCGCCCCGTGGTCAGCGACGCGACGAGGATGGCTCCGCCACCGAACAGGAGAAGGAAGAACGCCACGGCGAGGAGGGTCGATCGGCTACGGGCCGTCATGGTTCTTCTCTCGAAGGAAGACCGTACCGCCTTGTATCACAAGCTACTGTACGACCATCGAAGGTGTCAACGAGGAAGCGCCGGCCATGGGCAGGACGTCGCCCGGCGGGAGGCGGCCGCTCAGCGGGAGGCGGCCGCCCGGCCGCCCACGGGGCGCATGGCGTCCACGAAGCGGTCGAACAGGTAGCGGCTGTCGTGCGGGCCCGGCGCGGCCTCGGGATGGTACTGCACGGCGAACACCGGGAGGCTCCGGTGGGCCACCCCCTCGATCGTGCCGTCGTTGAGGTTGCGGTGGGTGACCCTGAGATCCGGCGCGCCCGCCACCGCCCCGTCCTCCTCGCGCACCGCGAACCCGTGGTTCTGCGACGTGATCTCCACGTGGTCGGTGTCCAGGTTGCGGACCGGGTGATTCCCTCCCCTGTGGCCGTACGGGAGCTTGAAGGTCTCGCCGCCCCAGGTCAGGGCGACGAGCTGGGCCCCGAGGCAGATCCCGAACACCGGGAGGTCGGCCTCGGCCGCCGTCCGGATCCGCTCGGCCGCGCCCGGCACCGCCGCGGGATCGCCGGGGCCGTTGGACACGAACAGGCCCGCGGCGCCGGCCGAGACCAGGTCGTCGGCGGACGTGTCCCACGGGACGACCCGCACCCGGTAGCCCTCGGCCCGGATGAGGTCGAGGCTCCGCCGCTTGACACCGTAGTCCAGGCAGAGCACGAGCCCGCGCTCGGGGCCCTCGGCCGGAAGCTCGTAGGGCTCGGGGGTGGAGACGACCGTGGCCAGGTCCCGGCCGTTCATGTCCGGCTCCGCCTCGAGGCGCTCGCGGGCGGCCTCGACGGGCTCGGAGCCCGGGGCGATGACCGCGCGCATGGCGCCCGCCTCCCGGATCCGCCGGGTCACCGCGCGCGTGTCCACTCCGGTCAGGACCGGAATGTCGTGCCCGGCCAGGTAGTCGGGAAGCGTCCCGGCGCCCGGGCCCGCCGGGTCGTCGGTCAGGTGCCGCACCACGAAGCCCGCCACCCACGGGCGGCGCGACTGGTCGTCGTCCGCCCTCGTCCCGTAGACCCCCATCATCGGGGCGGTCATGGTCACGACCTGCCCCGCGTAGGAGGGATCGGTGAGCACCTCCTGGTAGCCCGTCATGTTCGTCGTGAACACGGCCTCGCCGACGCCGGCCCTCCCCGCGCCGGCGAGCCGGCCCTCGAAGCGCGTGTCGTCCTCCAGCAGGAGGTATCCGTCCGAACCGCCCGATCCTTGCGCCCGCTCCACCTATCGGCTCCCATAGAGGGTCATGGACTCATCCGCTCACGACGACGTCGAACGGCCCCCCGGCCCGTCGCGCATCTACATCTACGCCGACGAGTCGTGCCTGGGCAACCAGTTCCGTGCTCGGGCCAACCCGGGCGCGGCGGCCGGGCTCGTGGAGCAGTTCCGCCCCCGCGAGGGCTGGCTCCGGAAGGACTTCGCCTGCTTCGAGCCCGACACCACGAACAACCGGATGGCCCTGTGGTCGGGCATCTTCGGTCTCTCGGCGCTCCGCCGTCCCGAGGAGGTCGTCTTCACAAGTGACAGCCAGTACCTGGTGAAGGGCATGAAGGAGTGGATCCACGGCTGGGCCCGCCGCGGGTGGCGGCGCAAGGGAGGGCCGATCGAGAACCTCGAGCTGTGGAAGAGGCTGGCCCGGGTGGCGGCCCGGCACGAGGTCGAGTGGCGATGGGTGCGAGGGCACGCCGGTCATCCCAAGAACGAGTATGCCAACATGCTGGCGCAGAGGACGGCCGAGACGGGGGAGGCTCTGGAGGGGCTGGCTCCCTCGGGGTTCGACGAGTGGATCCAGGCGAAGATCGACGCCGGGACCTACGTGGACTACCTGGACGTGCCTCCCGAGGAGCCGTTCGATCCCGACCCGGTGCCGCCGCTGCCCTGACCGGACCCGCCGGTCTGGCCGGCGCCCGGGATCTGGACGCCGGCGCCCGACCCGCCCGAGGTGTCCGCCCCGGGGATGTTCGCGCCCGCGCTCTCCGCCTGGAGGACCGACGTCGGCGTGCGCGGGACCTGCCCCTGGCCCGCCTGGCCCCCGAACTCGCCCTCGAGGATCGAGCTCGGGGCCCCCTGCCTGGCGCCTCCCGAGGAGACGATGGCCAGCACGAAGGCCAGGAAGAGGAAGACGCCGCCCCCGATCCAGCTCAGCCTGGTGAGGAGGGTGGCCGCCTGTCGCCCGCCCATGAACGACTCGGTGGACGAGGAGGCCCCCCCGAACGTGGCCGCGAGCCCCCCGCCCTTCCCCGACTGGAGAAGGATGATGACGCACAGGAGGACCGCCAGAAGGACCAGGACGACGATCAGGAATGTATAGAGCATGGCCTCGTGTCCGCGGATGCATCGTCGTGACGTGCGAAGGCGCGGGCTCCGGTCGCCCGCGCCTTCTCGGGGGCCGAACCTAGCGTCCCCCGACGGGCTCCGTCAACGCTCCTACCCCGCACCCGCCTCGCAGATTCGCGCGAACGCTTCCGGGTCGAGGCTCGCGCCGCCGACCAGGGCGCCGTCCACGCCGGGGGCCGCGAGCAGCTCGTCGACGTTGTGTGGCTTGACGCTCCCCCCGTAGATGATCGGGATCGCGTCTGCGGTCTCCGGGCCGAGGTGCTCCACGAGCTCCCGCCGCACGGTGCCGTGCGCGTCGGCGGCGTCCTCCGGGCTGGCCGTGCGCCCGGTGCCGATGGCCCACACCGGCTCGTAGGCCACGACCAGCTCCCGGGCCGCCGCGCCGGGGAGCGTCGGGACGACCGCGGCCAGCTGGCGGCGGAGGACCGCCTCCAGCCGCCCGTCGTCGCGCTCCTCCAGCGTCTCGCCCACGCAGAGGACGGGGCGGAGGCCCGCCTCGACGAGCCGGGCGGCCTTCGCGGCCACCAGATCGTCGTCGTCCCCGAACTCGCGCCGCCGCTCCGAATGGCCGGCCAGGCCCCAGGCGGCGCCGGCGTCGGCGGCCATCCCCGCCGAGATCGCGCCGGTGTGGGCGCCCTCAGTCTCCTGGTGGACGTCCTGTACGCCGAGCTCCAGGTCGTCCCTGCCCGCCGCCTCCCGGAAGGCCGGAAGCGAGATCGAGGGCGGGAAGAACACCACCGCGGCGTCCGGCCGCGGCCGGTGCAGCCCGGCGAACGCGCGCACGAAGGCCCGCGCCTCGGAGGGCCCCTTGTGCATCTTCCAGTTGGCGCCGAAGAAGGGCTTCGGCGCGCTCATGGCGTATCGTCCAGCGCCTCGACGCCGGGAAGGGTCCCGGACGCCAGGTACTCGAGCGCCGCGCCGCCTCCCGTGGAGACGTGGGAGAGGTCGTCGGCCACGCCGGCCTCCCGCACCGCCCGGGCCGAGTCGCCGCCGCCCACGACCGCGAAGGCGCCCGCTCGGTCCGCCGCGGCCACCGCCCGGGCCACCGCCCGCGTGCCCTCGGC
Organism: Gemmatimonadota bacterium; assembly: GCA_035267645.1. Lineage (GTDB taxonomy): Bacteria > Gemmatimonadota > Gemmatimonadetes > Palauibacterales > Palauibacteraceae > Humimonas. Next base: position 24,558 of record DATFLN010000067.1, read on the forward strand.
GAAGGCCTCGCGCTCGAAGAAGCCCATGGGGCCGTTCCAGAACACCGTGGTCGCGCCCTCGAGGACTTCGGCGTAGGCCCGGCGGGTGGCCGGACCGATGTCCAGGACCATGGTGTCCTCCGGCACCTCGCCCACCTCCACGACGGCTGCCTCGTTCCCCGCCTCGGGCGAGGGCGCGACGACCAGGTCCCCGGGGAGCGCGAGCTTGTCGCCGGCCCTCTCGGTAAGCCGCCGCGCCTCGTCCAGCGCGTCCTCCTCGACCAGCGAGGCGCCCAGCTCCTCGCCCCGCGCGGCCAGGAAGGTGTTGGCCATGGCCCCTCCCACGAGGATCCGGTCGGCCCTCCCGATGAAGGCCTCGAGGAGGTCGATCTTGTCGGCGATCTTGGCGCCGCCCATGAGTACGATGAACGGGGGATCGGGGTGCTCGCGGATCTCGTCCAGCGCCTGGAGCTCGGCCTCGACCAGGAGGCCCGCCACGGCCGGGTGGAGGATCGCCGGGACCCCCACCACGGAGCAGTGGACCCGGTGGCAGGCGCCGAACGCGTCGTTCACGTACACGTCGCCGAGCCGCGCCAGCCTCCGCGCCAGCTCGGAGTCGTTCGCCTTCTCGCCCGGGAGGAAGCGGAGGTTCTCGAGGAGGACCACCTCGCCCCGATCCCGATCCCGGCTGGCGTCGAGCGCGCCGTCGGAGTCCGCCGACTCCACGAACGCCACCTCCCTCCCCAGGAGGCCGGCCAGCTGGTCGGCCACCGGCGACAGGGAGAGGGAGGGATCCGGAGCGCCGCCCGGCCGGCCCAGGTGCGCCATGAGGACAGGGCGGGCGCCGGCGTCCAGGAGGTGGTCCAGGGTCGGGAGCGTGGCCGCGATGCGCGCGTCGTCCTTCACGCGCCCGTCCTCGAGCGGGACGTTGAAGTCCACGCGCACGAGGGCCCGGCTCCCCTCCAGCACGTCCGTCGAGAGGTCGCGGAGCCTCCGCTTCACGCGGCGCTCCCCGCGGGGAGGCGCTCGGCCACCCGCCGCGCCAGCTCGAGGCAGCGGTTGGAGTAGCCCCACTCGTTGTCGTACCAGGAGATCACCTTCACCATGCGGCCTCCCTGCACCGCCGTGGACTGGCCGTCCACGATCGAGCTGGCGGGGTTGCCGGTGTAGTCCACCGAGACCAGGGGCTCGTCGCTGAACGCCAGGATGCCCTGGAGGTCGCCCTCGGCCCGGCGGCGGAAGATGTCGTTGACCTCCTCGGCGCTCGTGTCGCGGCCCACGTCCACGACCAGGTCGGTGATCGACACGTCGGGAGTCGGGACCCGCATGGCCATCCCCTCGAACTTTCCTTCCACCTTCGGATACACGAGCGCCGTCGCGCGCGCCGCGCCGGTCGACGTCGGGATGATCGACAGGGCGGCCGCCCGGGCCCGGCGGAGGTCCTTGTGAGGACCGTCCAGGATCTGCTGGCTGGTCGTGTAGGAGTGGACCGTCGTCATGAGCCCGTTCTCCCACCCCAGCTCCTCGTCGATCACCCGCACCAGGGGGGCCACGCAGTTGGTCGTGCAGCTGGCGTTCGAGATGATGTCGTGGGCGTCGGGATCGTAGTCGCCCTCGTTCACGCCCAGACACACCGTGACGTCGGGCTCCTTGGCCGGGGCGGTGATGATGACCTTGCGGGCGCCGGCCTCGAGGTGCCTGGCCGCGTCCTTGCGGGCCCGGAAGAGTCCGGTGGCCTCGAGGACGATGTCCACGCCCATCTCGTCCCACGGGAGCGAGCCCGGATCCCGCTCGGAGAGGACCCGGACGCGGCGGCCGTCGACCACCAGGTCCCCGTCCCGCACCTCCACCTCACCGCCGAAGCGGCCGTGCACCGAGTCGTAGCGGAGCAGGTGCGCCAGGGAGGAGGCGTCGGTCAGGTCGTTGACCGCCACGATCTCCAGCTGGTCCCCGCCGCGGTCGTGGGCCGCCCGGAAGATGTTGCGGCCGATGCGGCCGAACCCGTTGATCGCCACGCGTGCCGTCATGTCGTCCCCCTCGATGATGTCGGATCCCGGCGTCGGTGTGGGCGGCTCCGCACGGCGGCGTCGTGCCGCCCCGGAAGCGCCGGTGCGAGGAGGCCGCGCGCGCGACCTCCGGGCGGATCACCCGTTCCCGACCGCCTGCAAGGCGCGTGCGAAAACCACCGCGCCCGCCACCCTCCTCCCCGCGGCCTCGAGGACCGAGGCGCAGGCGGCGGCCGTGGCCCCCGTGGTGAGGACATCATCGACCACCAGCACGGGGAGGTCCGGGGGGCGCGGAGCGTCCTCCGCCGGGAAGAACGCGCGCCGCACGTTGTCCCGCCGGTCGTCGCGTCCGAGCCTCACCTGTCGGCGCCGAGAGCCCATCCGTGCGAGCGACGCCCCCACCGGCCAGCCCAGCTCCCGCCCGAGCGAGCCCGCCAGGAGCGCGGCCTGGTTGAAGCCACGCTCGCGGAGCCGGGCGGGCGGGAGCGGCACCGGCTCGAGCGCGTGCGGGGTGCCCCCGGCCAGGCGCCGGGCGTGCGGGGCCATCGCCCGGCCCATGGGTTCGGCCAGGGCGAACCACCCCCCGTACTTGAGCGCGTGCACGAGGTCGGACGCCCCGCCCTCCATGAGGCAGGGAGAGCCCGCCGCGGCCAGGCCCTCCGGCCACGCCGCGCATTCGGCGCAGCCGCCCGGACCGGCCAGGTCGAGGACACGGGTGGCCCCGCAGCGCGGACAGTGGGGACGCGGGATGCGCGGGAGCCGGCCCCAGCACAGCCCGCACACCGGCGCCGCCCCCGGAGCGAGCCCCCGCCCGCACAGCACGCACGGCGGCGGCAGGAGCCGGTCCAGGAGGCCGGGACGGGCGCTCCCATCCGTCCGCGGCGCCTTCCGCCGCGCCTCCCGCGTCGGGCCCGGGGCCGTCCGGCGGCCCGGCGCTCCCGGTCCGGACGCTCCGTCCTCCGCGGCGCGCCCCGTCCGGCGCGTCACCGGTCCCGGCCCGTGGCGGAGAGGGCCGCGGCCCGCATGGCCTCGACCGGCGGCTCGACGCCGAGCCAGCGCCGGAGCGAGGCGGCCGCCTGCGCCACGAGCATCCCGAGCCCGTCCGCGGCCTCCGATCCCGCCTCCCGGGCGGCCCGCGCCCACGCCGTCTCGCGCTCGCCGTACACCAGGTCCAGGGCCGCCGCGCCCCCGAGGCGGGCCGGGTCCATCGGGAGGGCGTCCCCGGGCTCCAGCCCGAGGCTCGTCGCGTTCACGACCAGGTCGCGCTCGCCGGGCGGCGGCTGTAGGGCGGCCCGCACCGCGCCCTCCCCGGAGCCGGGGCCGCCCTCTACCACGTGGACCCGGGAGTCGTCCCCGCCCACCTCGCGAGCCATCGCGCGGGCCCGCTCCGGGGTCCGGTCCAGGACCTCCACGGACGCGGCCCCCGCGGCGAGGCAGGCGTGGAGCACCGCGCGCGCCGCGCCGCCCGCGCCGAGGAGGAGGACCCGCGCTCCCCCGGGCGCGCCCGGAAGGAGGTCGCCCGCCGCCTCCAGGAAGCCCCGGACGTCCGTGTTGTCCCCCGCCAGCCCTCCGTCCGCCTCGCCCCAGAAGCAGTTGCACGAGCCGGTGGCCCGCACCGCCCCGGAGGCGTGCTCGAGCGCGGCCGCCGCCCTGCCCTTGTGGGGGAGCGTCACGTTGCCGCCGCCCTGGCGCGCCAGCGCCCGCATCACCGGCCCGACCTCGTCCCCGTCGACCGCCAGGAGGCCGTAGGCCGCCTCCACCCCGAGCGCGCCGAAGGCGGCGCGGTGGAGGACCGGGGAGAGCGAGTGCCGAACCCGTCCGCCGAGGAGGGCGAAGAGCCGGGGCGTCCGGTCCACGCTGCCCGAGGGCTCCGCTGCGCCGGTCACGGGCCGCCGCCGCGGGCTTCCGGACCCGCGCCGGAGGGTCCCGGGATGCCGCCAGAGCCGTGCGGGCCGCCGCCGGGGGCTCCCGGGCCGCCCGCCCCGTGCGCGCCTTCCCCGTCCCCCTCCCCCGCCAGCTCCGCGACAAGGCCGTCGACGGCCCGACGCAGGACCTCGAACGCCTCCCTGTAGGGCCCGGGCCCTCCGCCGATCGGGTCCGGGACGCCCTCGTCGCGCATCGGATCCTCCGGGGGGAGGTAGCGGGTGATGAGCACCGCCCGGTCGCCCGCCCCGAGGTCGGCGGCCACCCCCCGGTGCGACCCGCTCATGCACAGGACGAGGCGCGCGCGGTCCAGGAGCTCCCGGGTCAGGGGCTGCGAGCGGTGGACCTCCAGGTCGAGCCCGTGCTCGCCAGCCACCCGGACCGCCTCGTCCGCCGCCGGCGCGCCCGGGGCCGCGAAGGTGCCGGCCGAGACCACCTCGAGCCCGCTCCCGGGAAGCCGCTCCTCCACGGCGGCCCGGGCGAGGGCCTCGGCCATGGGACTCCGGCACGTGTTGCCCGTGCACACGAAGAGGAGCGCGTTCCGCCCTCCGGAGCCGCTCACGTCGACAGCTCCCCGTCCATGGCCCCGGCGACCTCCTCGGGCGGCACGGCCCCGGCGCGGAGCAGGCGGGCGGGCCGCTCCACGAGCGAGACGACCGTGGACGGGCGGGAGGCCGGCAGGTCTCCCGCATCCAGGAAGAGGACGGGCGGTCCCGGGTCCGGCGCCGCCGCCAGGAACGCCTCGACCTCCCCGGAGGTGCGGGCCGGCTCGGCGCCGGTCCGGTTCAGGCTCGTCGAGCTCAGGGTGGCCGCCCCGAGCCGCTCGAGGAGGGCCCGGGTGACGGGATGCGCCTCCACGCGCACGCCCAGCCCCGCCCCGGACCCGTCCGGGAGGACCAGCGTGAGGCCGCCGGGCCAGAACCGCCGCGCCAGCCGCTCGGCGCGCTCGTCCCAGTCCAGCTCCGGTCGCGCGGCCCGCAGCGCCTCCACGCTCGCAGCCAGCCTGAGGAACGGGCGCTCCGGGTCCCGATCCTTGAGGCGGGCGATGGCCCGGTCCCCGCCGGGGCCCAGGGCCCCGAGCCCGTAGACCGTCGAGGTGGGATGGGCCAGGATGGCCCCGTCCCGCAGGGCCGCCGCCGCCCGCTCGAGGACCCCGGCCGCGGGAGCGCCGGACGGGCCCGTGGCCGCGAGACGCTCGAAGCAGGGGCTCACCGCACCCTCCCGGTCTCGAGGAGCCACGCGGCGTACTCGAAGTCGGCGGGGGTCGTGAGCTTGAGGTTCGTCTCCTCCCCCTCCACCCCGCGCACCACCTCCCCCATCGCCTCGCACAGCGCGGCGTCGTCGGTGGCGCCCTCGCCCGAGCGGGCGGCGCGGCGGTGGGCCTCCCGGAGGACCTCCGCCGTGAACCCCTGGGGAGTCTGCGCGCGCCGCAGGGAGGCGCGCTCCGGGGTCCGGACCACGCGACCGCTCCGATCCACCTCCTTCACCGTGTCCCGCATCTGCAGCAGCGGGACGACCGGGCCGTCCGCGGCGGCCGCCAGCACGCTCCGGACGAGGGCGGGGCTGCAGAACGGGCGGACGCCGTCGTGCACGAGGATGCGACCTGCCCCGGAGGAGACGGCCTCGAGGCCGCGGGCCACCGACTCGGTGCGCGTCTCCCCCCCGGGCACCCGCCGGGCGGGCGCGTCCCGGAGCCAGGCCGGGGGGTCCTCGACCGCGTCGGCCGGGAGGACCAGGACCAGCTCCGCGATCTCGTCCGAGCCGGCGAAGGGCCTCCAGGCGCGCTCGAGCACCGGGACGCCGCCCAGCTCCCGGAACTGCTTGGGCGGACCGGCTCCGGCCCGCTCGCCCCGGCCCGCCGCCACCAGGATGGCCGCGGCGTCCGGGCGCTCGCCGCCGCTCACCGCGCCTCCTCGCGCCCGGGGCGCCCCTCCCGGGCCGCCCGCGCCTCGCGTCCGGCCGGCGCCTCCCGCGCGCCGCCCTCCTCCTCCCCGCGCTTCGCGAGGAGCCGCACGAGCCCCCTCACGTCCTCGACCGCGTGGACAGCCAGGTCGGCGCGGAGCCCGTCCGCCGAGGCGGCCGGCACGACCACCCCCTCGAGGCCCGAGCGCTCGGCCTCGCCCACCCGGCTCTCGAGGCGGGAGACGCCCCGGATCTCGCCGGCCAGCCCGACCTCGCCGACGAAGGCCAGGTGCGACGGCACGGCGCGGTCGGTCGCGGCCGAGACCAGGGCGGCCACCACCGCCAGGTCGGTGGCGGGGTCCGCCAGGCGGAGGCCGCCGACCACGTTCACGAACACGTCAGCCTCCCCGAGCGCGGGCCCGCCCCGGCGGTCGAGAACGGCCAGCAGGAGGGACAGCCGGCGCGAGGGGAGCCCGGTGACCACGCGCTGAGGCGTCCCGTAGCGCCCGGGGACCGTGAGCGCCTGCACCTCGGCCAGGAGCGGGCGGGATCCCTGCAGCGGGATGGCCACGGCCGAGCCGCTCACTCCCTCGGGCCGGTCGGCCAGGAAGAGGCCCGAGGGGTCGGCCACCGGCTCCAGGCCGCCCCCCGTCATGCGGAAGACCGCCATCTCGTCGGTGCCTCCGAAGCGGTTCTTGGTGGTGCGGAGGATCCGGTGCTCCAGGGTGCGCTGCCCCTCGAACACGAGGACCGCATCGACCAGGTGCTCCAGCGTGCGCGGGCCGGCCAGCCCACCCTGCTTGGTCACGTGCCCCACCAGGAACGTGGCCGTCCCCACCTGCTTGGCGAAGGTCTGGAGGACCGCGGCGCACTCGCGGACCTGGGCTACCCCGCCGGGGGCGGAGTCCAGGCGCGCGGACCGGAGGGTCTGCACCGAGTCCACGCAGAGGAAGGCCGGCTCCGAGCGGCCGGCCGCCTCGACGATGCTCTCCACGTCGGTCTCGGCCAGGAAGGGGACGTCGCCGGCTCCGGCGCCCAGCCGCGAGGCCCTCATGCGGACCTGGGCCGCCGACTCCTCGCCGGAGACGTACAGGCAGGAGACGCCCCTCTCCTGGAGCGCCGCGGCCGCCTGGAGGAGGAGGGTGGACTTGCCGATTCCCGGCTCGCCGCCCAGGAGGACGAGGGAGCCGGGCACGGCCCCGCCGCCCAGGACCCGGTCCAGGTCGCCGACCCCGAGGGGGAGCCGCTCGTCGGGCCCCGCCTCGGCCTCGCGGAGAGGGGCCGGCTCGCGGCCGCCCGAGGAGACGCCGGCGGACCGGCCCTCGCCCCTCTTCCGCTCGCGGGACGCCGACGGCGCCTCGCGCAGCGAGTTCCACTCGCCGCACGCGGGGCAGCGCCCCTCCCACTTGAGGCTCTCGCCCCCGCAGGACGTGCACACGAAGACGGTCTTCGAGCCCGCCACCGGCCGCTCAGCTCTCTTCGCGTCGCGTCACGGAATCGAAGAGCGTGTACTCCTTGTGGAAGAAGAGCTCGATGGTGCCGGTCGGACCGTTCCGCTGCTTGCCGATGATGAGCTCGGACTTTCCCTCCAGGGAGTTGCCCTCGGCATCGACCGGGCCCTTGTACACCTCGTCGCGGTAGACGAAGAGGACCAGGTCGGCGTCCTGCTCGATGGCCCCGGACTCGCGCAGGTCGGCCAGGACCGGCCGGTGGTCGGTGCGCTGCTCGGGGGCGCGGGAGAGCTGGGAGAGGGCCAGGACCGGGACGTCCAGCTCCTTGGCCACCGCCTTCAGGGACCGGCTGATGTGGCTGATCTCCTGCTGGCGGTTCTCCACGTCGCGCGGCCCCACCATGAGCTGCAGATAGTCGACCACGATGAGGCCCAGGTCGACCTCGGCTTTCAGGCGGCGGGCCTTGGCGCGGAGCTCCAGCGCCGAGATGGCCGGTGCGTCGTCGATCCACAGGGGCGCCGTGTTGAGGTGTCCGGCGGCGGTCGCCAGCCGCGAGTACTCGTCGTCCCGGAGGCGCCCGCGGCGCAGCCGCCCCGAGTCCACCCGGCCCTCGGCGCACAACAGCCGCTGGACCAGCGCCTCCTTCGACATCTCCAGGGAGAAGAGGGCCACGGGCGTGTCGTCCTCGATGGCCACGTGCTGGGCGATGTTGAGCGCGAGGGCCGTCTTCCCCATGGAGGGTCGGCCGGCCAGGACCACGAGATTGGCGGGCTGGAAGCCGGCCGTCATGTGGTCCAGGTCGGCGAAGCCGCTGGCCACGCCGGTGACCGTCTCCGGACTCCGCTGCAGCTCCTCGATCCGCTCGAAGGTCGGCCACAGGATCTCCTTGATCCACACGAAGCCGCCCCGCTGGGCCGCCTGCGCGATCCGGAAGATCCTCTGCTCGGCCTGGTCCAGCGTCTCGTCGATGTCGCCGCCGCCCGCATGGTAGGCGTCCTGGATGATGTCGGTGGCCGACTCGATGAGCTGCCGGAGGGTGGCCTTGTCACGGAGGATGTTGCAGTGGTACTCGATGTTGGCGGCCGTCGGGACCGCGTCCACGAGCCGGGCCAGGTAGGCCATCCCTCCCGCCGCCTCGAGGTCCCCCGCCGACTTGAGCTCGTCGGAGAGCGTCACGACGTCGATGACCTCGCCGCGCCCGTACAGTCGGGCCATGGCCCGGAAGATCCGCCGGTTGGCCTCGCGATAGAAGGCTCCGTCGTCGATGCGCTCGATCGCGCGCGCCACCGCGTCCCCGTCGATGAGCATGCCCCCGAGGACGGAGATCTCCGCCTCCTCGGACCACGGGGCCTGCCGGTCCTGGAAGGCGTCCCGTCCGCGCGCGCTCGGGCTCGACTCCATCATCCTAAATGAGGCCCATCTGCTGGCCCGCCTGGATGCCGGATTCGCCCTCGGCCCGCTCCCCGTCCACGATCGCGCGGACGCGCTGCAGGTCCTCCCAGGTCGGGCGGGTCCAGCTCCGGTTCCTCAGGAGGGCCGCCGGGTGGTAGGTCGCCACCAGCGGATAGCCCCGGTACCGGTGGACCTTGCCCCTCAGGCTCCCCAGGCTCCCCGTGGCGTCCAGGAGCGTGCGCGCGGCGAAGGCGCCGAACGCCACGACCACGTCGGGATCGATGAGCTCGAGCTGGCGGTGGAGGTACGGGGAGCACGCCTCGATCTCGTCGGGCTGCGGGTCCCGGTTGTTCGGGGGGCGGCTCTTGAGGACGTTGCAGATGTAGACCTCCTCGCGCCGGAAGCCCACGCTGAGGAGGAGCCGGTCGAGGAGCTGGCCCGCCGGCCCGACGAACGGGCGGCCGGTCTCGTCCTCGCGCGCCCCGGGGGCCTCCCCGACGCACACCACCCGGGCGTGGGGGTCGCCCTCGCCGAACACCTCCCGGGTGCGGGCGCGGTGGAGCGGGCAGCGCTCGCACGCCTCGACCACGCGGCGCAGGCTGGCCAGGTCCGGGACCTGCCGGATCTCCTCGCCGGTCCCCTCGCGCGCCAGGCGCCCGATCTCGTCCTCGGAGAGGGAGGGGGACGCCTCGGCGGCGGGCTCTCCGGCGCCGGGATCGGACCCGGCGGCCGGGGCCTTCTCCGAGGCGGCGGCAGGCTCCGGGGCGGCCGACGCCGCGCTCGGCGCGGCGCGCCCGCCCCCCTGGCCGGCCTCCGCCTCCCGCACCGGCGCCAGGACGCCCCCGATCACCAGGCGGCGGGTCATGCGGCGCGCCGCGCGCCGGTCGAGCGCCGGGAAGACGACCTCGGGCTCGCCCAGGGAGCGCCGGGTCTGGAGGTAGCGGCGCAGGGCCTCACCCGCGTCCATCGTCACGGTCCTCGAGACGCTCCTCGATGCGCTCGAGGATGCGCTCGGCGACCTCCTCCTTCCGGAGCAGCGGCATCTCCTCGCATCCCCCCCATCGGTCGAACAGCGTGACCCGGTTGGTCTCGGCCTCCATCCCCGTGTCCGGCGCGCCCGCCTCGTTGAGCGCGATGAAGTCCAGCCCCTTCTCCCGGAGCTTCTCGAGGGCCCGCTTCTCGCCCGCGTCCGTCTCGAGCGCGAAGCCCAGGCTGAGGACGCCCTCCTCCTCCCGGACCGAGCGAGTCTCGGCCAGGAGGTCCGGGCCGGGCTCCAGCGTGAGCTCGAGCGGGCCCGAGCCCTTCTTGATCTTGCGGTCGGACACCGCGCCCGCCACGAAGTCCCCGACCGCCGCGGCCATGAGGAGGAGCGCGGCCCCGTCCAGCTCCTCGCGCAGCGCCTCGAGCATCTCGGAGCTCTCCCGCACCCGGCGGAGCGCCGGGCCGTGCGGCGGCTCGACCGTCGTCGGGCCCGCCACCAGCCGGACGTCCGCTCCCCGCCGCCAGGCGGCGGCCGCGAGCGCGAAGCCCATCCGTCCCGACGAGCCGTTCGACACGAAGCGGACCGGGTCCAGCGGGGCGCGCGTCGGACCGGCGGTCACGACGACCCGGAGGCCGGACAGCGGCGAGCGGGCGGCGCCGAGCACCCGCGCCGTCTCCGCGACGATGGCGGGAGGCTCGCTCATGCGGCCCATCCCCGTCTCGCCCTCGGCCAGCTCGCCCTCCTCGGGGCCGACCAGGTGCACGCCGCGCTCGCGCAGCGTAGCCACGTTCTCCCGCGTGGCCGGGTGCTTCCACATCCGAGTGTTCATGGCCGGGCACGCCACCACGGGGCACGCGGCCGCCAGGAGGGCCGCGCCGGCCAGGTCGTCGGCGCGGCCGGCCGCCATGCGCGCCAGGAAGTCGGCGGTGGCCGGCGCGACCACGGCCACGTCGGCCTCCTTCCCGAGCTCGATGTGGGCCAGGGGCCGCTCCCACACGTCCGCCAGGACCGGGGACCCGCTCAGCGCCTCGAACGTGACCGGCCCGACGAAGCGCCGGGCCGAGTCGGTCAGGACCACCCGGACCTCCGCGCCCGCCTCGCGGAGCCGGCGGACCAGGTCGGCGCTCTTGTACGCCGCGATCCCGCCGGTGACGACGAGGAGGACCCGGCGGCCCTCCAGGGCTCGCACGCCGCCCGGCTCAGTCGCCCGAGCCGCTCCGACGCGCCACGAGCCTGAACTCGAGCTGGCCGCTGGTGAGGGCCTCGAGGGCCACGGTCGTGAGCTTGCGCGGGCCGTAGGGCGACGTCTCGAGCGGCAGCGCGTTCAGCTCGCGTGCGTACGTGGACGCCACCAGGACGCCGCGGTACTTGTCGCCCGTCACCCGGGCCACCTCGTCGGGCGTGAAGACCTTCATGAACCCTCCTCCTCGTCGCAGGACGCCCCCGCTCCGGCCTGGCCGGATCCCCCCCGGCGGCCGTGGGCGAGCGCGTCGCGTATCTCCTCTTCCACTCGGGCCGCCCGGGATGATACTCGGGCACCCATGCGGCTGATCCGGACCTCCTCCGAGCGGACGATCGCGCAGGTCCGCTCGACGGCCCGCTCGAGCTCGTCGTTCACGACCACGAAGTCGAACTCGCCGATCGCCTCGAGCTCCTCCTCGGCGGCGCGCAGGCGGCCGCGGAGCTCCTCCTCGTCCTCGCTCCCCCGCCCGCGCAGGCGTCGGACGACCCTCTCGCCCGACGGGGGCAGGAGGAAGATCGTGACCGCCCCGTCCTCCAGCCGCCGCACCGAGCGGGCCCCCTGCACGTCGATGTCCAGGAGAAGGTGCACCCCGTCGCTCCGGGCGCGCTCGACCTGGTCCCGCGGCGTCCCGTACCACTCCCCGTGGACCTCGGCCCACTCCAGGAGCTCCCCCTCGTCCCTGCGCCGGAGGAACGTCTCGCGGTCCAGGAACAGGTAGTCCTCGCCGTCCACCTCCCCCGGACGCGGCGAGCGCGTCGTGGCGGAGACGGAGAAGCGGAAGCGGGACGCGTCCGCGGCCAGCTCCCGCGCCACGGTGGTCTTCCCGCTCCCCGACGGCCCGGCCAGCACGACGGGGAAGCCCCGGGCCGCGAGCTCCCCGCTCACGGCGCCCGCCGACGTCCGGCCCGGCGGCCCGGACCCGCGCGGCGGAGCCTCACTCGACGTTCTCGATCTGCTCGCGCAGGCGCTCGAGCTCGTTCTTCATGTCCACGACCACGCCGGAGATCTCCGCGTCGTTGGCCTTGGCGCCGGTGGTGTTCACCTCCCGGTGGAGCTCCTGCACCAGGAAGCCGAGCCGCTTGCCGACCGGGGTGTCCGCCGGCTCCTCGAGGAGCTCCCGGAAGGCGTCCAGGTGGGCGCGCGCCCGGACCGTCTCCTCCCCGACGTCCCACTTGTCGGCGAGGACCGCGATCTCCCGCGCCACCCGCTCCTCGTCCATCTCGGAGCCGCCGGTGAGCTCCCCGACCGCCTCCAGGAGCCGGGCACGCTCCCGCTCCAGGCGGCGCGGGGCCAGCTCCTCGACCCGGTCGATGCCCGCCTCCAGCGCGTCGAGCCGCTCCCGGAGGTCCGCCGCGAGCCGCTCGCCCTCCGTCTCACGCATCTCCACCAGCTCCCCGAGGGCGCGCGCCGCCACGGGCTCCACCTCCTCCCAGGAGACCGCCGCGGCGCCGGGGTCCGCCTTCGGCTTCAGGAGTCCGCCGGCCTGCACGATGAGGGGGAGGTCCACGCGGCCCGGGAGCGAGTACTCCTCCCGGAGCGTCGCGAACGCCCTCAAGTAGGCTTCAACCCGCTCGCGGTCGAGCTCGAGCGGGAGGGGCTCGTCGCCCGAGGCCTCGACCTGCACGGTGAGGGTGACGCTCCCCCGCTCCACGCGGCCGCCCACCAGGTCGCGGAGCGGCGCTTCCCACGCCTCGGCCCCGCTCGGAAGGCGCAGGTCGACCCTGAGGTGGCGTCCGTTCACGGAGCGCACCTCGACGGTGACGGCGGCCTCGCCGCCGCCTCCGCTCGCCGATCCGAATCCGGTCATGCTACGCAGCATCGTGGAGCGCCCGAAGGTAGGCGACGCGCGTGAAGCCCGTCAACCGAACGGAGCCGTCCGGAGCGGGCGTGCGGCCCCCGCGGCCGCTCAGTTGCTCCACTCCCACGTGATCCCGACCACGTTGGGCGCCAGCGGGTGGGGGATGCCCGCGATGTCCCCCACGTCGATCTGGCCGAAGTCGTGCCCGACCCACCAGATCCTGAAGCGGTCGATCCGGATCTCGGCGCGGCCGATGGCCAGGGACTGGCCCGGGAGGAGGTCGGTGGCGGCCTGTCCGGGAACGCCGGTGGCCATGGCGCCGCGGTAGGTGGCCCCGAACGCGAGCCGCAGGTGGAGGCTCTGCTGGAAGAAGGCATCCCGGAACTCCACGAGGCCCAGCGCCCGGTCCCCCGGGACGTAGCGGAGCGGCCCCCCGGAGAGCAGGCTCTCGCGCCGCCACACGCCGCGCACCCGCACCCGGTCGGCCAGCACCGGGACCGGGAGGAGGGGGCCCTCCACCCCGCCCTCGAAGCCTCCCACGGTGGCGGCGGGTCCGGCCGCGAGCGCGGTGTCGAACGAGAAGCCGAGCGGGAGCTGGCGGCCGAGCTTCTGGACGGTGCCGCGCCCCGTGAGCGTGTACGGACCCAGCCTGAGCTCCGCGCTCCCCGCGAGCGCATCGAAGCTCACCGAGTCCGCGGTGCCGAGCAGGGGGCGGGGGACGCCCCGTGTCCCCGTGGCCGCCGAGCCGGTGAGCACGAGGCCCACGGCGCCGGACATCCCCGGCTCGATCCGCACCGCCACCCGGGCCGACCGCGTCGTGAAGGCGCTCCAGGAGGCCGCCCGGGCAGCCGCGCTCAGGCGGAGCCACGACGCCGGTCCCACCCCCGCCGTCACCTCGCCCTCGAGACGCGGATGGACGTCGCCGCTCCGCGCCCGGAAGACGGCCCGCCCGAACGCGCGGTCTCCCGCCGCGGTGAGGGCCAGGGTCCCCTGGTCGTCGGTGACCGCCGGAACGGTGTCGCTGGTGGGGGCGCTCAGGTCCGGCGTGCGCCGCGTCCGCGCCGCCCACGCCTCCAGCTGCAGGCCCGAGGCGAGATCCGCCCGCGCGTGGAGCGCGACGTCGGTCCGCGAGAACCTGTCGGTCGTGCCGGTGGGCGTCCGCTCCACGCTCTGCGACCTCCCGCGCACCTCGAACCCCACGCGGCCGCCGCCGGGCATCCAGCCGACCTTGGCCCAACCGTCCGTCCAGTTGGCCGGGGTGGGTCCGGCGGTCACGTCCAGGAAGTCTCCGGCCCCCGCGAGCTGCAGGTGGCTCCCCCAGCCGTTGGCGAAGGCGCCCTGGATGAGGTTGAGCGACGGACGTCCGGTCCCCCCCCGGATGCTCGAGTAGGCCGGGCCGCGGCCGTGGGAGAGCGTGGTGACCTCGATCCGCAGCCGGTCGGCCCCGCGGATCACCCGCAGGCGGTCCACCTGCACGAGCGGGATCCGGGTGAGGTCGGGCGTCCTCCCCTCCAGGGGGTCGAGCTCGCGACCGTCGACGACGACCTGCACGAAGCCCGGCCCGAACACGCCGTCCAGCGCCAGGTGGGGGCCGCCGAAGTAGCTCACGCGGAGCCCGGTGAGGCCCGGGAGCTCCCACTCCAGGAAGCCGAGGAGCGACTCCGCGGAGGAGGCGAGGATCTGCGTCCGGTCCCACGAGTGGACCTCCACCCCGAGCGCGGCGTCCGACGGCTCGACGGCGGCCGGGAACGGCGGCGCCTCGACCGCCTTCGTGGTGTCGGAGGCCGCCGTGTCCGCGGCCGGTCCCGGGGTCGTGTCGGCCGCCGGCCCCCGGGCCGTGTCGGGGCGCGGCGTGGTGTCCCGGACGGCCCGGGCGCTGTCGGGCGCACCCTGCGGCCGGGCGCTCGCGGGCGCCACGGCCAGCGTGAGCGCCGCCAGGGCTCCGGCCCGGATCAGGAGGAGGCGCCGCGCCGTCCGCGCGCCCCGGACCCGCCCGGCCCGGTCCGGCTCAGCCCTCAGCAGCCCGACGGAGCCAGTCCAGGAGCAGCCGCACGCCCACACCGGTCGCCCCCTCCGGCTGGTAGGGCCCGTCCTCGTCCGCCCACGCGGTGCCCGCGATGTCCAGGTGGGCCCAGCTGATGTCCTCGTCCACGAACTCCTTCAGGAAGCACCCGGCGGTGAGAGGGCTCGCGTCCCGTCCCGCGCTGTTCTTGATGTCGGCGATGTCGGAGTCGAGCTGCCGCCGGTACTCCTTCCACAGGGGAAGCCGCCACACCCGCTCGCCCGTGCGCCGCGCGGCCTCCTCCAGGGCCGCCACCAGCCCGTCGTCGTCGCTCATGAGGCCGCTGGCGTGGTGGCCGAGCGCCACCACGCAGCCGCCGGTGAGCGTGGCCAGGTCCACCATGGCGCGAGGCTGGAGCCGGGCCGCGTACGCCAGCGCGTCCGAGAGGATGAGCCGCCCCTCCGCGTCGGTGTTCACGACCTCGATCGACTTGCCCGAGACCCCGCGGATCACGTCGGCCGGCTTCAGCGCGCTCCCGGACGGGAGGTTCTCGGTCGAGGGGACCAGACCCACCACGCGGCGGGGGAGCTCCAGAGCCGCCGCGGCCCGCAGCGCGCCCAGCACCGCGGCGCCGCCCGCCATGTCGTACTTCATGTCCTCCATGCCCTGGGCCGGCTTGAGGGAGATGCCCCCGGCATCGAAGGTCACGCCCTTGCCCACGAGGACGAAGGGCTCGCCGCCGTCCCCGCGGTGCTGGAGGATGATGAAGCGGGGCTCCTCGGTGGACCCGCGGGCCACGGCCAGGAGGCCGCCGAAGCCCTCGCGGCGCAGCTCCTCGGGCCCCCACACGTCCACCTCGAGCCCGAACTCCGAGGCCAGCTCCCGGGCCCGGGTCGCCAGGAAGGAGGGCGTGGCCACGTTGCCGGGCCGGGCCACGAGCCCCCGGGCCCAGTTCTGCGCCTCCGCCAGGAGCCGCCCGCGGCGCGCGGCCTCCACGGTCCCCTCCGGCGCGCCGGAGCCCTCCCCGGCCTCCCCGGAGACGTGCACCAGGGTCCGGGACGGCGGGGCCGGGCTCTCCCGGCGCTTCTCCTCGCCCCGGAGCTCCTCGAAGCTCCAGTCGCCGAGGACGAGCCCCTCGGCGGCGGCCTGGACGGCCTCGTCGACGGGGGTCCCGAGCGCGGCCGGGAGGCTGAAGGCCAACGAGCCGAGCCGGCGCTCCCGGACCGCGCGGACGGCCCGGCCCGCGGCACGGCGCACCGCCTCGAGGTCGACGGCCTCCATCTCCCCCATCCCGAGGGCCAGGAGGTCGGGCCCCTCGGCCGCCGGGAGGAAGAAGAGGTCCTTCTCCCGCCCCGCGAAGCGCCCCTGGTCGATCCAGCGGGCCAGGACCCCGCCCGCCCGGCGGTCCAGCTCCGCGGCGGCGCCCGAGGGCGTCTCGCCCTTCCGCAGCGCCACGGCCACGACCTCGGCGTCGAGGTCGAGGACGTCGCCCGCCCGGGCCTCGACCGAGCGCGCCGGCCCGTCCTCCGCGGCGGCCCCGGGTCCGGCGGGAGCGCTCACGGGCCGCCCCCGGCGCGCTCCTCCATGTGCGAGACGATGTGCTCGGCGTACTCGGAGGTGGCCACCTTCGTCGCACCTTCCATCTGGCGGGCCAGGTCGTAGGTCACCGTCTTCGCCTGGATCGCGCCCACGATGCCGTCCTCGATGAGCCGGGCCGCCTCGTCCCACCCCATGTACTCGAGCATCATCACCCCGGAGAGGATGAGGGAGGTGGGGTTCACCTTGTCCTGCCCGGCGTACTTGGGCGCGGTGCCGTGCGTGGCCTCGAAGAAGGCCACGTCGTCGCCGATGTTGGCGCCCGGCGCCATGCCCAGGCCGCCCACCTGCGCGGCGCAGGCGTCCGAGAGGTAGTCGCCGTTCAGGTTCGGGAGGGCGATGTAGTCGTACTCGTCCGGACGGAGCAGGACCTGCTGGAACATCTGGTCGGCGATCCGATCCTTGATGACCACCTTCCCCTCGGGAGCCTCGCCGTCGTGCTCGTCCCAGAGCTCGTCCTCGGTGATCGTGCGCTCGGGGAAGCGCTCACGAGCCACCTCGTAGCCCCACTCGCGAAAGGCGCCCTCGGTGAACTTCATGATGTTGCCCTTGTGGACGAGCGTGACCGAGCGTCGGCCGTCCCGGATGGCGTCCCGGATGGCCATTGCGACCAGCCGCTTGGTGCCGAACTCCGAGATCGGCTTGATGCCGATCCCGCTCATCTCGCGGATCTCGGTGCCCATCTCGTCGGCCAGGAAGCGGCGGACCTTCTCGGCCTCCGGCGAGCCGGCCTCCCACTCGATCCCGGCGTAGACGTCCTCGGTGTTCTCGCGATAGATGACCACGTCCAGCTTCTCGGGCGCCTTGACCGGCGAGGGCGTCCCCGGGAGCCATCGGCTCGGCCGCACGCACGCGTACAGGTCGAGCTCCTGTCGGGTCTTCACGTTGAGCGAGCGGATGCCGCCGCCGACCGGCGTGGTCAGGGGGCCCTTGATCGCGACCCGGAACTCCCGCGCCGCCTCGAGCGTCTCCTCGGGGAGCCACTCGCCGGTGACCTCCTTGCCCTTCTCGCCCGCGAAGACCTCCATCCAGTGAATGGCCCGTGTCCCCTCGTAGGCCAGGCGCACGGCCTCGTCGAACACACGGCGGGAGGCGGCCCAGATGTCGGGACCGATCCCGTCGCCCTCGACGAACGGGAGGATCGGCTGGTCGGGGACCGCGAGCTCCCCGTCGGACGTCTCTATGCGCTCACCGTCGGCGGGGGGCCGAGCGTACCGGTAGGACGTCATGGTACTCCTCTCCTGTGTCTATGTCCGATGCCTGGCGTGGCGGGGGGAAGGCCCCGACCCGGCGGAACTTACGACGGCCCTCGCCCGCCCGGAAGGCGGACGGTGAGGCCGACCGGCGACCGGAGCGCCGGACGGACCCGGGCTCGCCGGGGCGCGGGACCGGACGGTCCCGGGTCGGCTCAGCGCCGCTCGATGGGCACGAACTCCCGGTTCTTCGGACCCACGTACTCGGCCCGCGGCCGGATGAGGCGGTTGTCTCCGTGCTGCTCCATGACGTGGGCGGACCAGCCCCCGGTCCGGCCGGCGGCGAACAGCGGCGTGAACAGGTCGAGCGGGATGCCCAGCGTGTAGTAGACGATGCCGCAGTAGAAGTCGACGTTGCAGTTGATCCCCTTGCGGTCGAGCATCGTCTCCTCGACCCGCCGCGCGACCCGGTGCCACTTCGGGTCGCCCAGGTCCTCGCTCAGCTCCTCGGACATCCGGCGCAGGTGCGTGGCCCGCGGGTCCTCGGTCCGGTACACGCGGTGGCCGAAGCCCATGATCTTGCGGTGCTCGTCCAGGGCCTCGTCCACCCACGCCTCGGCCCCCTCCTCCGAGTCGATCTCGAGGATCATGCGCATGGCCTTCTCGTTGGCTCCGCCGTGGAGCTCGCCCTTCAGGGCGCCTACGCCGCCGGCGATGGCCGAGTGGAGGTCGGCCAGGGTCGACGCGATGACCCGGCACGTGAAGGTGGAGGCGTTGAAGCCGTGCTCCAGGTACAGGAGGAGGCTCGTGTCCAGCGCCCTCGCCGCGACCTCCGACGGCTCCTCGCCGGTGAGCATGTAGAGGAAGTTCCCCGCCTGCGACAGGTCGGGGTTCGGCTCGATCGGGTCCTCGCCGTTCCGGATGCGGTCGAAGGCAGCGATCACGGTGGGGATCTTCGCGGCCAGCCGGGCGGCCTTGGAGAGCTCCGCCTCCCGGTCGTTGTCCGCGGCCTGCGGGTCGAAAGAGCCGAGGGCGGCCACCGAGGCCTGGATGGCGGTCATCGGGTTGGCGTCCTCGGGAAGGCTCCCCAGGAGGTCCACGAGCCCGCCGGGGATCCCCCGGTTCCCCGAGATCTCCTCCTCGAACGCGTCGAGCTGTGCCCGGGTCGGCAGGTCCCCGTTCCAGAGCATGTACAGGGTCTCGAGGTAGCTCGCGTTCTCGGCCAGGTCGTGGATGTCGTAGCCGCGGTAGAGGAGCCGCCCCTGCTCGCCGTCGATGAACCCGAGCGACGTCTCGGAGACCACGACGCCCTCGAGCCCCTTGGCCATGATCTGTTCAGCCATCGTCCGCTTATGCCTTTCCTTGTTGTCCTTCGCCCTCTTCCCGTGCCGTCGTCCGTCGGAGCGACCGCGTCGCCCCGCGCCGTCGGCGCACCGTGGCCGGGCCAGGGTCCGTCGAGGACGGCGGGGACACGTTCGTGCAAGAAACGTCCCATTCCCGCGCCCCCGCGCGGCGCTCTCCGGGCGTCCGGTCGCCGCCGGAAAAGCCGCGAGCGCGAGGCCGGGCGGATCCGGCCTCGCGCTCGCTGGCGCGCTGCGTGATGTCGGACGACCGCTTCCCTAGAAGGCCGTTGAAGAACTGGGCGCGGCCGCGTTGCGGACGCGGCGGGTCCAGCTCCAGGGCGGTCCGACGAAGGCGGTGCCGGAGGCACCGGGGAGGAGGACCAACGCAGGAGATGGGCCCGCCCCGCCGCACCCCGAGCGTGGCGAGGGGCGGCAAAGCCAACCCGAAGGGCGCAGGGGGGTTGCGCGCTCATACCGCGTCATGGCTCGTCGCCGATGGCTACGGACATCGCCTCCTCGCCCCTCCTTGTCCGAGCGCGCAAGACCCCCGCGCGCGGCTCGCTCCAGTTCTTCAACGGCCTTCTAGCGGGGAGCCGGCTCCGGAGTGGCCTCCAGGAACTCGGTCCGCAACGACTCGGGGTCGAGGCCATCGAAAGCCCCCACCGGCAGGCGGGTCCTCCGCTGCGGCTGCTGCGGGTCCGAGAAGCAAACGAAAATGACCGACTCGTATTCCGTGTCCGGCTGTTCGACGTCGGGGTCCGGCCAGTACACGTCCCGGGAAGCCCGCCAGGCCTTCCAGCGTCGCCCGTCCTCGTCGTAGAAGTGCTTCGTCATGCTCCCCCTCACCTCACGGTTCGTCCGGCGGCGGGTTCCGGAGCGTGCCGGCCCCGCGCAGAGTTCGCACCCAAGCTAACCCGCCGGGCACGTTCTGTCTACCGTGTACCATACCTGCCACATGACTTCACGTGGGAACGCTTAAGACACTGCATGACAGTTGTCTATTTGTGCTCGCCGACGCCGGGGGCGGCCCGGTCGGCGGCCGCTCACTCGTCGCGGATGCCCGGGAGCCAGATGAACGCCAGTCCGGCGCCGAGGCCGGCGATGAGGACGGCCAGCATGATGGTGAACAGGACCCAGTACACGCGTGCCTCTCGGTGGGGGACGCCCCTTCCGCCCCTCCCGGTCCCGGCGCCCCGCGGGCCGCGGAGGGCCCGGCCCCAGCCGGGGGCCGGTCGATCTGCCACGGCCCGAGGATGCACGATCCCTGCCCTCCTGTCCAGTCGGGGAGCCCCACGTGGCCGGGCCGGATGTCGCGGCTCTCGCCGCGGCGCCCGGGGGCCCGCGGCGAGGCTCCCGCGAGCCGCCTTGCGGGGAGTCCGGGGCGGACTCTAAGGTGCCGCGTGCAGCGCGGACCGGGCGGCCACGGCCGGAGCCGGAACCGCGCGACCCGAGCGGACGACGCGAACCCACCAGCCAGGAGCCCCGAGCATGAGCCTCACGAGCGTCGCCGGCCCCGAGACGCGGGCCGCCATAGAGGAAGCCGAGCGTTACAGCGCCCACAACTACAAGCCGCTCCCCGTCGTGCTCGCGCGCGGCGAGGGCTGCTGGGTGTGGGACGTGGACGGGAACCGTTACCTGGACATGCTGAGCGCGTACTCTGCGCTGAACCAGGGTCACCGTCACCCGGCCGTCCTCGCGGCGCTGCGCGAGCAGGCCGAGGCCAT
Organism: Gemmatimonadota bacterium; assembly: GCA_035267645.1. Lineage (GTDB taxonomy): Bacteria > Gemmatimonadota > Gemmatimonadetes > Palauibacterales > Palauibacteraceae > Humimonas. The sequence goes on from DATFLN010000067.1 coordinate 45,092, forward strand.
CACGCTCACCTCGCGTGCCTTCCACAACGACCGCATGGGGCCCTTCCTTCGCGAGCTGTGCGAGATGACGGGCTTCGATGAGGCCCTGCCCATGAACACCGGCGCCGAGGCCGTGGAGACGGCCCTCAAGGCGGCCCGCAAGTGGGGCTACACGGTGAAGGGAGTGCCCGAGGGCGAGGCGAAGATCATCGCCTGCGAGAACAATTTCCACGGCCGCACCACGACGATCGTCGGCTTCTCCACCGAGGCGCAGTACCGATACGGCTTCGGACCCTTCACGCCGGGCTTCCGGGTGATCCCGTACGGCGACGCGCAGGCGCTCGAGGACGCGATCACGGAGAGCACGGTCGGCTTCCTGGTCGAGCCGATCCAGGGCGAGGGCGGCGTGGTCGTGCCGCCCGAAGGCTACCTGGCGCGCTGCGCCGAGATCTGCGCGGAGAGGGACGTCCTCCTCCTCGACGACGAGATCCAGACCGGTCTGGGGCGGACGGGCAAGCTCTTCTGCGGCGACTGGGACGGGACCCGCGGCGACATCCTCATCGTCGGCAAGGCCCTGGGCGGGGGCGTGTATCCCGTCTCGGCGATCCTGGCCGACGAGGAGGTCATGGACGTGTTCACGCCGGGCGACCACGGCTCCACCTTCGGGGGAAACCCGCTCGGCGCCGCCGTGGGGAGCGCCGCGCTCCGCGTCATCGCGGACGAGCGGCTCTCCGATCGCGCGCAGGAGCTGGGGGAGTGGTTCATGGACCGGCTCCGCTCCATCGACTCGCCGCACGTGGAGGAGGTCCGCGGCCGCGGCCTCATGGTCGGGGTGGTCATCCGGGAGTCCTCGGGGACGGCCCGGCCCTTCTGCGAGGCCCTCATGGACCGCGGCATCCTGGCCAAGGAGACCCACCACCAGGTCATCCGCTTCGCCCCGCCGCTGGTGGTGACCCGGGAGATCCTCGAGGAGGCGCTCGAGGCGATCGAGCCGGTCGTGCGCGGCGAGGGCGTCGACCTGGACTGACGGGGAGGCCCGGTACCGCGGGCAGCCCGCCCTCGATCCGCCGGGGACGGGCTGTCAGGTCGGCAAACGCGCGTGCCGCGACCGCCTCAGTCGCGGCGAGTGGGAGCCTCGTCGGCGTGGCCGGCGCGGATCCGGCCGATGGCCCGCTTCTGCGCCCGCAGGGTCTCCATGACCCGGTCGACCAGCTCCTGGGCCGTCTCCTTGGAGCGGGGACGCTCCTGCAGGTCGGAGTAGTCGATCGGGTGCCCGAAGTAGACGTAGACGCGCTTGAACAGGCGCGGGAAGACGCTCCCGATCGGAAGGACGCGGTCCATCCCCTCGATCGTCACGGGGACCACCTGCGCCCTGGTGCCCAGGGCCAGGAGGCCGGCCCCGGGCCGGCCCGACCCGATGCTGCCGTCCCGCGTGCGGGTCCCCTCGGGGAACAGGAGCATGACACCCTCCCGCAGGGCGCGGAGCATCCGGTAGAGGGCCTTGTAGTCACGCCGACCCTCTCGGATCGGGATGGCCCGCCACAGGTCCGAGAACAGGGCCAGGAGCGGCGTCTTGAAGAAATTCTCGCGGGCCGCCGGGTTCCACGGGATGAGCCAGGGACGCCAGAAGGACTGCGGGTAGTAGGCGGAGATCCCCACCAGCCAGCTGTCGATCATCGACTGGTGGTTGGAGAGGAGGAGGGTGTTCCGGTCCTGGGGAAGCCGGTCGCGCCCGATCACGGTGGTGCGGTTGAGGACGAAGAACAGGAGGAAGCCCACGAAGGCGGTGAGGTTGGTGAACAGCCAGCTCGAGAACGGCCACAGGGCCTCGAACACCCGCCCCCTGTGCTCGGCGTGGAACGCCTCACCCATGCTGCCTCCCCGGGCCGGCCTCGGTTCCGGCCACCCGACCTACATGCGCTTGTAGCCGGGCCCGCTCCCCCCCTCGCGGGGCGTCCATCGGGGTCCCAGCACGTCGGTGGCCTTGCAGTCGATGCAGTTGGGCGCGTTGACCGTGAGCCGGTCCCCCTCCCGGGCGTAGACCCCGGCGGGGCACATGTGCTCGTAGAACTCGGCGACCTCGGGCGGGACGTCCTCGCCGACGACCAGGTGGGACGGGATGTCGTCCCGCGTGGTGTTGCCCGAGCGGTAGACCGCGTCCTCCTTGCTGAAGGTGAGGCTCCCGTCGGGCGTGAACTCGCCCGCCCGGCCCGGCACGCGCGGCTCCTCGGCGTCCGGCTCGGCCGGGATCCTCCGGCCCGGGATCGAGCCCCCCGTGAGCGTCATGAGGGCGGCCCTCGCCCCGCCCCGGTAGAGCCCCCCCTCCTTGAACGCCAGCCGCATGTTCCGGGTCCGGTACAGGTCGCTGACGACGAAGCTGTCGCGGATCGCCTCGTCGTAGCGCCGGAGCGCGCGCTCGGACGGCTCGCCCTCCCGCAGCGCCTCGAACACCGCGCGGGCGGCCAGCAGCCCGGAGTGCACGGCGTAGTGGATCCCCTTGAGCGACGGGACGTCCACGAAGCCGGCGGCGTCGCCCACCACGACCAGGCCGTCGCCGTGGAGACGCTCGGGGAGAGCGTAGAAGCCCCCCTCGGGGATCGTCTTCCCGCCCCACTCCTCGATCTCCCCGCCCTCCAGGAGCTGCGCGACCATCGGATGGCCCTTGAGCCGCTGGAGGAGGCCGTGGACGTCCAGGCCGGCCTCGTGGTAGTCGAGCCCCACGACCAGGCCGAGCGCCAGGAGGTCGTCCGCCATCGGGTACAGGAAGCTCCCACCGAACACGTCGGGGGGGAGCGGCCAGCCCATGGTGTGGATGACGGCATCCGGGGCCGCGGGGACCCGCCACAGCTCCTTGACGCCCAGCGCGTAGATCTGGGCGTTCCGGGAGCCGATCCCCTGCCAGCGGAGCCAGGCGGACGTGAGCGAGCCCCGGGTACCCTCGGCGAGCACGGTGACCCGCGCGCTCACGTCCGTGGCCGGCATGTAGCCGCTCCCCGGCTCGCCCTCCCGGTCCAGCCCGGCGGGCGTGGTGCGCACGCCGCGTACGCCGCCCCCCTCCACCAGGAGCGCATCGGCCGGGAAGCCGGTGAACACGTTCACGCCGAGCTCCTCCGCCCGCCGGCCCATCCAGCGGACGATCTCGCAGATCGAGGCGACGTGGTTTCCGTCGTTGTGCATGGTGGGAGGCGTCGGAATCCGGACCCGGCCGCGCTCGGTGAGGAGATAGACCCGGTCGCCCGGAGAGGGCCGGCGGAAGGGGAGATCCTCAAGCGGCACGTCGGGGAAGAGCTCGCGGAACGGGCCGGGCTTCACCACGGCCCCCGACAGGCAGTGGTCTCCCAGCGTCTCGGACTTCTCGAGCACCCCGATCTCGAGGTCGCCCAGCTCCCCGCCCTCCTCCGCGTCGCGCCGGGCCAGGCGGGCCAGCTCGATCGCGCCGGCCAGGCCGGCCGGACCCCCGCCCACGAACAGAACGTCCAGGGGGAGGGCCTCGTCGCCCGGCGGCCCCCGCACGAGCAGCCGCTCGCTCGGGAGGGGAGGCTGGTGGTCGGCGGGGACGAACCGCCCCCCGCTCTCCGCCGCGGTCGTCTGCGGTGACTGGCTCATTCCTGCTTCCATCCCCCCGTCCGCGCTCTCGGCGCGGCCGCCGCGGCGGCCGTCGTCCCGACTCGGCGTGCACGATATCCCGGCTTCGGGGTCCCGTCCAGCCAGGCGGCGCGCGGCCGGAACCCTGCGAGGGGAGGCGGCCGTCCGATTGCCGCGAGGCCCCGCCGGTCCCCATCCTGGACGGGACGATGCCTCGTCTCGCGCCGGTCCTCGTCTCCGCCCTCGTCTGGGTCCTCTGGGGTCTCCTCGTCATCGCGTGGACCCCGCTCGTGGCCTGCCTGTGGCTCCTCACCGCCTGGTGGGACCGCCGGCGGCTGATCGCGGGCCGCTCCTTCCGCATGTGCGCGGCCGCCGCCATCCGGGTCAACCCGTTCTGGAGCGTGCGCTTCGAGGGCCGCCTGCCGGAGGACCGCGACCGGCCCTACGTGGTCGTGTGCAACCACGAATCGCTCGCGGACGTGGTGCTCGTGGGGTGCCTTCCGTGGGAGATGAAGTGGCTCTCGAAGCGGGCCATCCTCCGCATCCCCTTCCTGGGCCTCATGATGCGGATGGTGGGCGACGTCGCCGTGCGGCGGCGCGACACCGAGAGCCGGAGCCTCGCCTACGAGAAGCTGCGCCGGTGGCTGGAGCGCGGGGTCCCGATCATCATCTTCCCCGAGGGGACGCGGGCCCGGACGCCCGAGCTCCTCCCCTTCCGCGACGGCGCCTTCCGCCTGGCGCTCGAGACCGGGACGCCCATCCTGCCCCTGGCGCTGAGCGGGACCCGGCAGGCCCTGGCCAAGGGGTCTCTGGTGTTCGGAAGGGCCCGGGCCGTGGTCCGCATCCTGGACCCGATCGAGGTCCCCCGCGCGCCCGACGACCCCGAGGAGCTCGAGCGCCTCAAGAGCCGGGCACGGGACCTCATCGATCGCGCCCGCCGTCGATGAGGCCGTGCCGGCGGAGGATGTCGAGGACGCGATCGACCGGGAGCGCCCGGGTCGTCCGCCCCCGGTAGCCGGTCACGGTCGTGGCCCGGAACAGGGAGTTGAGGGCCGCCTCCTCGGTGGCCTCCACGGCGGCCTCGAACAGCGCCGAGAGCACGCGCCCATCCTCGAGCGGCGGGGCGCCGTCCCTCCGCGTGGAGAACGCTATCGCGTAGTCCCCCGAGCCGTTGGCCATCCAGGAGCCGGTCCGTCCGATCCCGAGGAAGGTGCGGCGCGCCAGCCTCGTGAGCCCCAGGTGCCGGAGCGGGGCGTCCGTGGCGACCACGATCATGACCGAGCCTCCCCCCGCCGCGTCCCGGTCCGGGGCGTCGCGCCCGGCGGCGGCCCGCTCCCCTTCCCCGCTCCCGTCCCCGAGGTCCCTCCACACCGGGTAGCCCCCGATCCGGAGCCGCCCCCCGTAGTTGGTCTGCACGAGGACGCCCACCGTGTAGCCGCCCTCCTCGTCGGGGATCACGCGGGAGGCGGTTCCGATCCCGCCTTTCCAGCCCAGTGCGCGGGTCCCCGTCCCCGCCCCGACGCTCCCCTCCTCCACGGGGCCGCCGTGCGCCGACCGCAGGGCGCCGCGGACCTCCTCCGGGCCGATCGGGCGGGCGCGGATGTCGCTCAGCCAGCCGTCGTTGGTCTCGCCGACCACGGGGTTGATCGAGACGACGTCCCGGTTCTCGGGGATCTCCAGCATCGTGTCCACCAGCGCGTCGGCCGCCCGCCACACGCTCAGGGTGCCGGTCAGGAGGATGGGGGTCTCGATCTGGCCCAGCTCGTTCACCTGCGAGAGGCCGATGAGCTTCCCGAACCCGTTCCCCACCACCATGGCGCCCGGGACCTTCTCCCGGAACAGGTTGCCCTCGTGGGGGAGGATCGCCGTGACCCCGGTCCTCAGGGAGTCGCCGCGACGGAGCGTCACCTGTCCCACGCGCACGCCTCCCACGTCCGTGATCGCATCGAGCGGCCCCGGCGGGAGCGCGCCGAGGACGACCCCGGCCTCCCGCACCCGCGGGCGGTCGGCCGCGCCCGGCGGCTCCTGCGCCCGGACCACGGAGGCGAGGAGGGGGGCGATCACCAGCGCGGGCACGAGGCCCTCGATCATCCTGAGCATCGATTCCACCTCTCTCGTGGGTTCGGGGCCGACGGGTGGGGGTGGGCCGACCGCTCTCCTCGGGGAGGAGTCACGCGGCCCGGACCAGCGACCGCGCCACCTTCGAGACCCCGTACAGGACGCCGGCCACGACCACGATGAGGGGGCCCGTCGGGAGGTCGAGGCCCGGCCCCACCGACAGCCCCCACGCCAGCCACAGCCCTCCCACGATGCTCATCGCGCCGAGCGCGGTGGACAGCGCCATCATGCGGCCCAGGGTGGCCGACCAGGGCCGGGCCGCCGCGGCCGGGATGGTGAGGAGGGCGATGACCAGGATGACGCCGACCACCCGGATCAGCAGGACCACGGTGAGCGCCGTGAGGCCGAGGAGGAGCAGGAGGAGGGCGGTCACGGGCACCCCCACCACCTCGGCGAACTCCTCGTCGAAGGAGAGCGCCTGCAGCGGGCGGTGCCACAGGACGAGGGCCAGGAGGACGCCCCCGTCCAGGAGGGCGGCCAGCAGGATCCAGGTCGGGGACACGAGGAGGATGTTCCCGAACAGGTAAGAGGCCAGGTCGGGAGCGTAGCCGGGCACCATGGCCAGGAAGATCACCCCCAGCGCCATGCCCACCGCCCACACCATCGAGACCAGGGTCTCGAGCCCCTGCGCCTTCCGGCGATAGGCCACCCCGATGCCGGCGCCCGACAGGAGGCCGAAGCCCACCGCGCCCAGCATCGGGTCGAAGCCCAGGAGGTAGCCCAGCCCGACCCCGCCGAAGGCGGCGTGCGCCAGGCCGCCCGAGATGGAGGCGATCTCCTTGACGACCACGTAGCTCCCGATCACGCCGCAGGCGACCGCCGCCAGGAGCCCGGCGGCGAGCGCGTGCCGGAAGAACGGGAGGGCCAGGGCGCCGCTCATGCGTCCGGTCCATGCTCCTCGAGGATCCTGTGCCCGTGGGCGTGCGTCACCACCTCCATCGGCTCCCCGTAGGCCTCCTCCAGGATCTCGGGTGTGAGCGCCCCCTCCCCGTGGTACCAGACCCGGCGGTTCACGCAGGCGATGCTCCGCACGTGGCGGTGGAGGACGCCCACGTCGTGCGAGACCAGGATCCGGGTCATGCGGTCGCCCAGCTGGTCCAGGAGCTCGTAGATCGAGCGGCCGGCCCGTGGGTCCACGCTCGAGGTCGGCTCGTCGAGGAGGAGGACCTCGGGCTCGCCGGCCAGGGCCCGCGCGACGAGCACCCTCTGGAGCTGCCCTCCCGAGAGCTCACCGACCTGCCGGCGGGCCTGGTCGGCCATCCCCACCTGCTCGAGCGCGCGCTCCGCCGCGGCGCGGTCGGCGGCCTCGGGCGGGCCCCACAGCCGCCCGCGGCCCAGGCGCGCGGCGAGCACCGCGTCGCGGACGCGGATCGGGAAGTCGGCGTCGAAGCGCGCGTACTGCGGGACGTACCCGATCCGGCCGCGCGCCCGGGCCGGAGGGAGGCCCAGGACCCGCACGGTGCCCCGATCGGGCTCGAGGAGGCCGAGCACCAGCTTGAGGAGCGTGGTCTTGCCGCCGCCGTTCGGGCCCAGGACGCCCAGGTACGCGCCCTTCTCGAGCTCGAGGTCGACGTCCTCGAGCACGGTCCTCCGGCCGTAGGAGAACCACACGCCGCGGAAGGCGATGGCGGGGCTCACCGGCGCCACGAGGCGTCCAGCGCCCGGACAGCGTCCAGGTACATCGCGGGCCAGTCCTCGGCCAGCGGGTCCATCGAGGACGTCTCGACGCCCAGCTCCGCGGCCACCCTTCGCGCCTCCCCCCGGGACGTGCCCGGCTGAACGAACATCACGTGGAGATCCTCCTGCCGGACCCGGGCCACCACGCGGGCCAGCTCCGCCGGGCTCGGCTCCCGGGAGCCGGACTGCACCGGGACCTGCTCGAGGCCGTGCTCGCGGGCAAGGTACCCCCACGCCGGGTGATAGACGAGGAAGGCCCGCCCCCGGTCGGGCCCGAGGATGGAGTCGGCCCGGGACGCGGTACGGGCGACGGTCGCCAGGAGCGAGTCGAGGCCGGCGCGGAGGCCGGGCCCGTCGGCCGCAGGAAGCAGATCGCGGAGCGCCGCCTCGGCGCGCCGGGCCATGAGCCCGTAACACGGCACCGAGAGCCACACGTGCGGGTCGTCCGGCTGCACGTCGCACCCCTCCGCGAGGCGCTCGATGCCGGGCCCGGAGCCCCCCTCCCCGCTCCCTCCGCTCTCCAGGGCGGAGAGCCAGGCGGCCTCGGACCCGAGCCGCGGATGGCCCACCGCCAGGTACAGCGCGGCTCCGGCGGCCAGGCGGGCGTCGGCCATGGACGGCTCGTAGGCGTGCGGACTGGCCCCGGGCCGCAGCAGCACCCTCACCCCGACCCTCTCCCCGGCGATGGCCCGGACCAGGTACGC
>DATFLN010000068.1:0-13702 GCA_035267645.1 Gemmatimonadota bacterium
CTGTCCTCGTAGGGCGCGATCGAGTAGGGCGTCCGGAACAGGAGGATCGGGTGGTCGCGCGTGGTGTCGCGGGGCGCGTAGACGATCGTGTACAGCCGCGTGCCGTCCCGCATCGGCACCATCACGTGGGTCTTGGAGTACCGGGCCTCGAGGGAGGTCGGGGCGGCCTCCCGGGCGGCGGCTTCCCGGGCGGCGGCGGGCCCCGCGGGGGCCGCCGCCCCGCTGGCGGCCGCGAGGCAGGCGAGCGCCGCGAGGGCGGCCGGACGCGCGGTCCGGGATCGTGCTGGGGCGAGCCTCATGGGACCTCCGTGGCCTCGGTGGGGCGATCCCGGAGCGTCGGGAATGCGCGGGTCCGACCGCGATGCGCGCCGGATCGTATGCTGATCGGCATACATTGTCTGGGCGCCGACCGCGGGGTGTCAAGCCCGACGCGGGCATCGTATACTGTTCCGTATACAATACGCGCCGGCCCCGGGCCGGCCGGAGCGAAGACGAGGAGGCCACCATCCGGATCGAGACGATCGAGCTGCGCGAGATCCGCCTCGCCCTGCGCGAGCCCTTCCGCATCTCCTCGGGGACGGTGTCCGAGCGCCGCATCCTCCTGGTCAGGCTGGCCGACGCCGACGGCGCCGAGGCGTGGTCGGAATGCGTGGCCGGCGAGCGGCCCAACTACAGCCCCGAGACCATCGACACCGCGTGGCTGGCCCTGGAGAGCTGGATCGCGCCGAGGCTCCTGGGCGTCGCTCTCCGGCACCCCTCGCAGGTCGCCCCCCTGCTGGACGAGGACCTCCGCGGCCACCGCATGGCCAAGGCCGCCGCGGAGATGGGAGCCTGGGGCCTCGCGGCCGTCCGGGAGGGCGTGTCGCTCTCGGAGCTCCTGGGGGGCGAGCGGAGCCGGGTCGAGACCGGCATCTCGATCGGCCTCCAGGCCTCCCCGGACGCCCTGGCCGCGAAGGCCCGAGAGGCCGCCGAGGCGGGCTACCGGAAGATCAAGATGAAGATCGAGCCGGGGGCCGACGTCGAGTACGTGCGGGCCGTGCGCGAGGCCCTCGGGCCCGACGCGGCGCTGGCCGTCGACGCCAACGCCGCCTACGCCCCCGGGGACGAGGAGACGCTCGGGAGGCTCGACGAGCTGGGGCTCATCATGATCGAGCAGCCGTTCGAGGGCGGGGACCTGGTCCGGCACGCTGCCCTCCAGGCCCGGCTCCGGACGCCGCTCTGCCTGGACGAGTCCATCACCTCGCCCGCCCGGGCCGAGGACATGGTCTCCCTGGACGCCGGCCGCATCGTGAACATCAAGCCCGGGCGGGTCGGGGGCTACGCGGCGTCCATGGCCATCCACGACCTCTGCCGCGAGCGCTCGATCCCCGTGTGGTGCGGGGGCATGCTGGAGAGCGGGATCGGGCGCGCCTACAACGTCGCGCTCGCCTCCCTGCCCGGCTTCACCCTGCCCGGCGACATCTCGCCGAGCGCACGCTATTGGGCCGAGGACATCGTCGACCCCGAGTGGACGATGGACCGGGGGTGGGTCGACGTGCCCCGCGGCGAGCCAGGCCTCGGCGTGTCCGTGGACGCCGACGCCATCGAGGACAGGACGGTCCGTGCCCGCCGCCTCGGCTGACGCGGGGGCCGGCGAGGCCGAGGGACCCTCCCCCGGCGGCCCCGGCGGCGGGCCGGCCTCTCCGGCGGACCTCGTCCCGGAGCCGCTGCGCTCCGACCTGGTCGGGCTCCGGCGGCGCCTCCACGCCCATCCCGAGATCTCCGGGCAGGAGCGGGAGACGCGGGAGACGCTCCGGGGCTTCCTCGAGGAGCGCGGCGTGTCGGAGCTCCGCGAGGTGGCGGGCACCGGGCTCGTGGCCCGCATCCCGGGCCGCGACCCGGAGGTCCCGGCCGTGGCCGTCCGCGGCGACATCGACGCCCTCCCGATCCGGGAGGAGACCGGCCTCCCGTTCGCCTCGGAGCGGCCGGGCGTCATGCACGCCTGCGGCCACGACATCCACGCGAGCTGGGCGGTCGGGGCCGCGCTCCTCCTGGCGGAGAGCCCGGCGGACGGGGACGCGCTCCTCGTCCTGCAGCCGGCCGAGGAGACGGCCGAGGGGGCGCGCGCGGTCCTGGAGGCGGGGGCGCTGGAGGAGGCCGCGGCCATCTTCGGGGCCCACGTGGACACGGCGTTCGAGGTCGGGAAGGTGGTCGCCCAGCCCGGCCCGCTGGCCGCCTCGGCCGACCGCTTCGACGTCACCGTCCGCGGGCGGGGCGGGCACGCCGCCCGGCCCCACCAGACCCGGGACCCGCTGGCCGCGGCCGCCGACCTGGTCGGGCGCCTCTACGCGCTCGTGCCGCGGCGGCTGGGGACCGACCGCGCCGCCGTCCTCAGCGTCGGCGCCCTCCACGCCGGCGAGGCCTTCAACGTCATCCCCGGCGAGGCGCGCCTGCGGGGGACGATCCGCGCGACCGACCCCGAGACGCGGAAGCGGGTCGTGGCCGAGCTGGAGCGGGTGACGCGGGCGACGGCCGAGGCGCACGGGGTGGAGGCCGGGGTGGAGGTGACCCCGGCCGTCCCGGCCCTCCTCAACGGCGAGCGGGAGGCCGGCTGGGCCCGCGAGGCCGCCGGGCGGGTCCTCGGCCCCGGGGCCGTCGTCCCCCTCCCCGGCCGCAACATGGCGGGCGAGGACTTCGCGTTCTACCTGGAGGAGGTCCCCGGCGCCTTCCTCAGGATCGGGGCCCGGGAGCCCGGCGAGGAGCCGATCGGCGCGCACTCCCCCCGCTTCCGGCCGAGCGAGGACGCGCTGTTCGTGGGCGCGGCGGTGCTGGCCGAGGCCGCGCGCACGGCTTCCCGGGGGCTCGCGGGCGGCGGGGCCGCCGGAGGGGGCTGAGAGCCCGCCCGCCGCGCGGCCCGGCGGCCGCTCACCAGCTCCCGCGCTCGCCCAGCCAGTCGATGACGCGCGCCAGCCGCGCGGCGGCGTTCCGCCAGTTCGTCTCCACCGACGCCTGCGCCTCGGCGGCCCGGCCCTCCTCGATCGCGCTCACGATGATCTCGTGCTCGGCGACCGAGGTCGCGATCTCCTCGAGGAGGAAGTTCACGTACACCCGGGCGTAGCGCTCCCCCTGGGGCTTGATCGCGTCGTGGAGGGCCAGGAGGCGGGGCCCGGCGCCGGCCTCGACGTAGGCGCGGTGGAAGCGGCGGTCCAGGTCGAAGACCAGGTCGCGGTCGGCGCGGGGGGCCTCGGCTTCCTGGCCCATCCCGGCGTTGAGCTCCCTGAGGGCCGCCGCCAGCTCGGGCCGCTCGTCGCTCGGCAGCTCGGCCGCCCAGCGGGCGGCCAGCCCCTCGACCTGGCCGATGATGTAGAACAGCTCGCGGGAGTCCTCGCGGGTGAGCGGCGCCACCCTCGCCCGGGAGCGTCCCTGCCCGGAGCTCAGGATGTAGCCCTCCTGCTCCAGGCGCTGGAGGGCCGCCCGGACCGGCGTGCGGCTGACCTCGAGCCGCTCGGCGATGTCCGTCTCCACGATGCGGCTCCCCGGGGCGAGCCCCCCGCGGACGATCAGATCGCGCAGCTCCTCGTACACCTCCGTGGGCCGGTCCCCCGCCGCCTTCCGTGCTTCCGCCGTCATACGCGTCATCCCCGTGGTCGTGGAAAGGCGACGCTGCGGCCGGGGCGCCCCCGGCGGCGCCGCGTCACACCACCTCCGTGACAAGTCTGCTCGCCGCTCCCGACTTGCGCAATCGATCGCGGGTCCTACATTGCATACAAATCTGCATACTAAACCAACCCATTGTCCCCAAAGCCTGTAAGGAGCCCAGGGTGAGGGAGCAGGACGCGACCCGAGGCCGCCCCGCCGACGCACCGCACTCCGACGGATCCGGCCCGGGAAGCGTGCTCCTGGACTCCGGGATCCTCCTCCGCGGGCTCGAGCGCGACGAGGACTGGGCCGCGTGCGTCGACGTCCAGAGGAGCGTCTGGGGGCGGGACTTCAGGGAGTGCGTCCCTCCCAGCCTCCTCCGCGTGGCCGCGGAGACCGGCGGCGTGGTCGTGGGAGCCTTCGACGACGACCGCCTCCTGGGCTTCGTGCTGGGGTTCACGGCCACGCGGCAGGGCCGCCTCGTCCACTGGTCCCACATGCTCGCGGTCCGGGCCGAGGCCCGGGGCCACGGCCTCGGCACGCGGCTCAAGCTCTTCCAGCGCGAGCGGCTCCTGGCGCGGGGCATCGAGGAGGCCCTGTGGACGTTCGACCCCCTCCTCGCCCCCAACGCCCGCCTCAACATCCTCCGCCTCGGGGCCCGGCCGATCGAGTACGTGGTCGACATGTACGGCAGCCACACGGGAAGCCACCTCCACGGGGAGATGGCGACCGACCGGCTCGTGGCCCTGTGGGAGCTCGCGGGCGAGCGGGCGCTCGCCGCCGTCCGGGGCGAGCGTCCGGCGCCCCCGGAGGGCGCCGCGCCGGCGCTGGTCCGTGAGGGCGGCCGGGTGCGACCCGCGGACCCCCTCCCGCTCGAGGAGCGGGTCCTCGTCCCCATCCCGGAGGACTTCACCGCCCTGCTCTCGGACGCCCCCGAGGAGGCCGGGAGGTGGCGCCGGGCCACGCGGCGGGCGTTCCGCGCTTACCTGTCCCGCGGCTACGAGGTCACCTCCTTCGGGCGGCGCGCCGGGGAGCCGTCCTGCTCGGCCTACGTCCTGGAGCGCCCGGGCTCCTCCTGAGGCGGGCCCGTACCGTCGGCGGAGGCCCGGCCCGGAGCGCCCCGCGCGGGAGCCGGATGCCCCGTCCCGCCGTCAGCCCTTCTCCACGTCCGGCAGCGGATAGCAGGTCGTGTTGCCGTAGGGGTTCCCCACCGGGTCGGTGCCCGAGGGGAACGGGATCCCGAAGCGGAGCATGTCGTTGATGCGCTCGCCTCCCTGCATGAACAGGGCGCGGCTCCGCTCCTGGATGACGTGGTTCGTGATCTCGTCGTTCGTGGGGCCGGGCGTCGTGTCCGTGCTCGGGTCGTAGGAGGGGAGCCCGGCCCGGGAGTGCAGCTCGTTGATGATGTCCACGGCCGCCTGGCCGCCCTCGGCCTCGGCGATGATGAGCTGCGCCTCGGTCCAGGTGGCGAGCGGGATGTCGGAGGAGCGCTCCGGGTACTTGGTGGTGACCCACAGGGGCGTCACGCCGTCGAAGCCGGCGCGGCCCGTGTTCACCACCGGGACCCTCGGGTCGGCCACGCCCTTCCACTGGAGGTCCCGCCAGTCGGGCGCGATCGTCACGTGCCCGAACTCGGCGAACTGGTACTCCCCCTTGTTCCAGCGCCGCTGCACGGCGGGCGAGGGGCCGTCCCGGGTCGCCATCTTCACGTACCCGTCGGGGACGTTGGCGGCGTCGGAGGCGGCTCCGGCGGCGTCCCCCATGTCCAGCCGCGCCCGGGCCCTGCCCACGTACGCCATGTTGAGGGCGTCCTGGTTCCCCGACTGGCCGGCCAGGTCGATGGCGCGCGTGAAGCGCTCCTCGGCCGTCTGCAGGGCCGCGAGCGGCTCCTGGATGGGACCCCCGTCGAACCTCACCTTGCAGAAGCCCTCCCCGAACAGGGTGTAGGCGTAGCCCGCGTAGGCCGAGACGGTGGCCATCTTCGAGGTCCTGTCGGGGACCTCGGACTCGGAGAAGGCGTCGAGCCGCTGGAACACGTTCTCCGCCTGGAAGCGAGCCGTCTGCAGGGTGGTCCAGATGCCGTAGCCCGCCCCCTCGCACGTGCCGTTCACGTAGTTGTCGAACGAGGAGGTGATGTTGTTGAGGGCCCACCGGCGCTCGACCGCGTTCCCCGACGCGGGAGTCGTGACGTCGGAGCGCGACGCGCTCCCGAACGTGTAGTCGTCGTAGGCGCACTCGAAGTCGGCGACGACGCCGGAGACCAGGGTGTTCGCCAGCGACGGGTTGGACAGCGAGTCCGCCGGCACCTTGCCCGGCAGGTCCACGCTGAGGATCGAGTCGCAGCCCGCCGAGACCGCGACCAGGCCGGCCAGGAGCAGCGCCGGCAGGGTCCGCCCCCTCCGCCTCGCCCGCTCGGCCGCGATGCCGTGTGCCCTTCGATCGTGACTCATATCCATCGCTCCTTGCATCAGTAGGCGAGGCGGATGCCGAGGTCGAGGCTGGTGTCGTGGGGCCAGCTCTCCTGCGTGAACATGCTGAGAGGCTGGGAATCGGCGATCTCGGGATCGGTCACCTTGCGTCCGAAGGTGCCGTCCTGCGCGACCCACAGGGTGACCAGGTTCCGGGCCGAGACCGTCACGCGCGCCCGGTCGGCGCCCACCAGCCCCGCGTAGCGCTCCGGGAGCGTGTAGGAGGCCGAGAGGGTGCGGAGCTTGGCGAAGCCCGCGTCCAGGATCCCGGCGATGGCGTAGGAGGTCCGGCCCGACTGCACCAGCTGGTCCATGGCCGCGAGCTTCGGATCGCAGGCCGTGTTGATGCACTTCGAGTTCCGGAAGAACAGGTGCGACGCGCTCACGTCGCCGTCCACGCGGGTGGCCCCGGACTGGAAGGACGCCAGCGCGTAGAGCTCCAGGCGCCCGAACAGCCGCAGCGACGTGTTGACGCTCCCCTCCCAGGTCGGGAGCGGGTGCCCCCGATAGATCGGGTTGGCGTCGGCGCACGGGACGGGCTGCCCGGTCCCGCGGCTCAGGGGCGCGCCGCCCTCGCACATGGCGTTGACGAGGTTTCCGCTCCCGTCGAACTCCGCGCTCAGGACCCTGGGCTCGAACAGCGCGCCGATCGGGAAGCCCACGATGTCCCGCTGGTCGTTGAAGCCGTAGGGGAGGATCACCGAGCCCACGTCCCCCAGGTCCTGCACCTCCGAGCTGTTCCGCGAGGCCGCCACGCCCAGGCTCCAGCTCACGTCGTCCTTCCGGAGCACGTCGGCGTTCACGCCCACCTCGAATCCGCGGCTCGCCAGCTTCCCGACGTTCACGAACTGGTTCCCGGGGAAGCCCTCGGAGGGGAGCGCCGGCCGCTCGACGATCGCGTCCTTCGTGGTCTGATCGTAGTAGGTGAACTGGAGCGCCAGCCGGCCGTCGAGCACGCTCGCGTCGAACCCGGCCTCGAGCTCCTGGCCCACCTCGGGCTTCAGGTCCGGGTTCCCCAGGTTCTCGGGCGTCAGGGCGGGCACGCCGCCCGGCCCGCTCGTGGCCCGGTAGGTCCGGATCGCGTCGAAGGCGTTGGGCTGCTGGCCCGCGCGCCCCCACGCCGCCCGCAGCTTCAGCGTGTTCACGAAGCCGACGTCGAAGAACGACTCGTCGGAGAGGATCCAGCTCAGGCTCACCTTGGGATAGGTGACGAAGTCGAACTGCGTCCCGAACGCGCTGTTGTCGTCCCCGCGAAGGCCCAGGGTCAGGAACATCTTGTCACGCCAGCCGATCCGCTCCTGCGCGTACATCCCCAGGGTGCGGTTCTCGACGAACTCCTCCGAGGCCGAGCGGCTGTCGCCGGGCGTGGCCGAGACGGTCTCGAGGGACGGTACCGCCAGGTTCTCCCCCTCGGCCGTCTCGGACTGGAACTGCTTCCGGTAGTACTGGACGCCCACCGACGTCTTCGAGGTCAGCTCCCCGGGGAGGCGGTCGGCGGTTCCGCTCAGGACGTAATCGAGCGACTGGAAGGTGGAGCGCCGCCGGTCCACCTGGACCGAGCCCACGATGTTGAAGCACGGGTTGGCACCGCCCGACGGGTCCCGGCGGCAGACGCGCTTGGAGCGCACGTTGGTCATGTCGGTCCCGAGCGTCAGCCGCTGGCTCAGCCAGCCGGTCGGGTCGTGCTCCAGCGTGAGGCTGATCGTGGAGCGATCCGTGTCCTCCTTGCCGTCCACGTCGTTCGCGAACTGCTCGGGGGTGTTGGCGATGAACCCGCGGCTCGGCCCGTTGGCCAGGACCGGGAGGCCCCAGATCATGTGCGTGGTGAGCGGCTGGGCGGCCGACGCCGTGGAGACGCGGCTGTTCACGATGCCGATTCCGAGCCGGGCCTGGAAGCTGGACGAGGGCGAGTAGGTGAGGTTGGCCCGGCCGTTGAGCCGGTTCTCCCAGTTGTAGGAGACGATGCCCTCGTCGCGGTTGTAGTCCCCGGCGGCGTAGATCCGCACCTGGTCGCTGCCGCCCGAGACGCTGGCGCCGTAGCCCTGGTCCCAGCCGGTGCTGAACGGCGAGCCGTAGCCGCCGGCGATCTCGCTCTGGACCAGGTTCTGGCTGATGAGGTCCCCCGAGACGGGGTCGCGGCCCCAGTTGGTCTGGTAGACCTCGGCGGGGCTGGGGAGGTACGTCATCCCCTCCTTCAGGTGCACGCGGACCGACGCGGCCCCCGCCTCGCCCTTCTTCGTGATGATCTGGATGACGCCGTTGGTGGCCTCGGTCCCGTACAGGGTCGCGGCCGCGGGCCCCTTGATGACCTCGATGGACGCGATGCTCTCCGGATCGAGGTCGTTGATGCGGGAGGGGCCGCACCCCTGGCCGCAGCCGGTGAACGCCGCCCCGGTCCCCAGCGGGTCGTTGTCGACCCGCACGCCATCGATGTAGACCAGCGGCTCGCTGCTCAGGCTGAGGGAGCTCACGCCGCGGATCTGGGTGCTGCCGCCGGTCCCGACCTCGCCCGAGGTGTCCCGGATCCTGAGGCCCGAGATCCTCGAGCCGAGGAGGTCCTGGACGTCGGCCGGAGACGAGGTCTCCGTGACCTCCGTGGCGTCGAGCCGGGCGATCACGTTCCCCAGCTCGCGCTCGCGCGTGGCCCCCGGCGTCCCGGTGACGACCAGCTCCTCGAGCGCGACCGCCTCCTGCTGGAGGCGGATCGTGAGGTCCGTCGTGCCGACGCGCACGCTCCGCTCCACGGACCGGTAGCCCACCAGGCTGACCTGGAGCGTCACCTGGCCCGCCTGGAGCCCGCCCAGCGTGAACCGGCCGTCGGGCCCGACGAGCGTGCCCCGGTCGGTCCCCGCGATGACGACCTGGGCCCCCGCCAGGGGCTCCAGGCTCGAGGCGTCGACCACCCGGCCGGCCACCGTCCCCTGGGCGTGCAGCGCCCGGGGACCGGCCAGGCACAGGGCCGCCGCCAGGAGGAGGCCGAGGCCGGCGTTCCGGCGGCATCGGCGCCCGGAGGAAGGACGACCTGGTTCGGATCGAGTGTCCTTCATGGCAGTTCTCCTTCGAGGGTGTGCCCGCACTGCGTCCGCTCTACGTCTCGCCACGCGATGCCTCCGACTTCTCCGGGACCCGGTCGAACGTCCCCATGCCCGGCACCTCCAGGGACGCGACCCGTCCCCGGGCGTCCAGGTGGAAGGTGACCAGCGAGCCGGCCAGGCCGCCCGCCCGGCGCACGATGTCGTTCCACCGCGCCCGGAACGTGTCGTAGTTCCAGTGCTCGAGCCGGCTGGTGAAGGCCCCGTCGTCGTAGTCGAGGACGAGCGCCCCGTCCCGCTCCCGGACCCGGACCTCCCCGTACAGGCTGTCCGCGTAGGTCCCGGCGTAGCCGGAGAGCTCCAGCGAGGGCTCGGTGCCCTCGACCCGGCTCTTCCGCAGATCCTCCTCGCGCTTCTCCTGCTGCCGCTCCATCGAGTCCTGCACGGAGGCGTAGCGGGCGGCCCAGTCCTTCCGCGGGGCGCCCAGGAAGGCGTCGAAGATCCGGAACATGAGCGGGGTCCCGAGCGAGCTGCCCCCCTTGTTGGTGAGGACGACCAGGCCCAGCCGCTCCTCCGGCATGAGGGCCACCTCGGCGCGCATGCCGTCGATGGAGCCGCCGTGCTCGACGATCTCCCGGCCCCGGTAGTCGTGGAGGAACCAGCCCATGCCGTAGTCCAGGAAGTGGCCGGAGGGTTGGAGCTCCTTCCACGGCGGCTCCTGGCGGATGACCATCTGGGGGCGGTGCGTCTCGGCCAGGGCGTCGGGGGCGACCAGCGTGTCGCCGTCGAGCACGCCGCCCGCGAGCTGGAAGCGGAGCCAGCGCGCCATGTCGCGCGCGCTGGAGTTGATCGAGCCCGCCGGCCCGATGTTGTCGATGTTCCGCCAGGGGATGGCCCGCACGCTGTCGTCCACGACCACGTGCGGCGTGGCCACGTCCGACATCCCCTCCAGCGAGTCGACGCTCGTGCTGCTCCGGGTCATCCCGAGCGGCCCGAAGATGCGGTGCTCGATGAGGGCGTCCCAGCGCACGCCCTCGACGCGGGCGGCCACGGTGCCCGCCGCCAGGAACATGATGTTCTGGTAGCCGAAGTGGGAGCGGAAGCTCCAGGCGGGCTCGCAGAAGCGGACCCGGTGGAGCACCTGGTCGCGGTCGTAGTGGGTCCCGTACCACATGAGGTCGCAGCGCGGGAGGCCGCTCCGGTGCGTGACCAGGTCACGGACCGTCAGCTCGCGGGTGGGATAGGCGTCGTGGAGCTGGAAGCGCGGCAGGTACCGGGTCACCGGGTCGTCCCAGGAGAGCTTCCCCTCCCCGACCAGCATGGCCAGCGCGGCCGTCGTGAACGCCTTCGAACTGGAGCCGATCGCGAAGATCGTGCTCTCGTCGACCGGCGCGTCGGAGCCCGCCTCGCGGACGCCGTAGCCGCGGGCGTAGATCACCGAGTCGTCCTTCACGATGGCCAGCGCGAGGCCCGGCACCTTCCACGCCGCCATGGCCTTCCGGACGTAGTCGTCCAGGCCGCCCAGCGGCGCCGCCTGGGCCGCCGCCCGGCGCGGGAGCGCCCACCCCAGGAGGGCGACGAGCGCGAGGAGGGCCCGGCGGACGCCGGCCGGTCGGTGCTTCGTCATCGTCGGCTCGCTCCCTGTCGGGTGGATGGAGTCGGGATGCCCACGGCGCCCCTCAGCGCCGGTAGCCGCGGCCGCGCACGACGCGGCCCGGCGTGGCGCCCGTGGGGGCGCCGTCCCGCACCACCGCCACGCCGTTCACGAACACCTGCTCGACGCCGGTCGAGAGCCGGTGCGGCTCGCGGTAGGTCGCGCGGTCGAGGATCGTCCCCGGGTCGAACACCACCACGTCCGCGTACGCGCCCTCCCGCAGGATTCCGCGGTCCTGGAGGTAGAGCCGGTCGGCCACGGCGGAGGTGGCCTTGCGGACCGCCTCCTCGAGGCCGAGGACGTGCTGGTCCCGGACGTAGCGGCCCAGGATCCGGGGGTAGGTGCCGTAGGAGCGGGGGTGGGTGAGCCCCTGGGCCGAGTCGGGGTCGAGGCCCGCCGCGTCCGTCCCCCACTTGATCCACGGCAGCCGCATCTGCCGGCGGACGTTGTCCTCGCTCATGAGGAAGTAGGCGGTCGGCACGCGCCCCTCCTCCGAGACGATGAGGTCGATCGCGGCGTCGACCCAGTCCACGCCCCGGGCCCCGGCGATCTCCGAGAGGCGCTTCCCCTCCCACTTCGCGTTCCCCTCCTTCTCGAGGCCGAGGACGAGGACGCCCTCGGGCCCGGCCAGCTGCCCCAGGTTCTCCCACTCGGTGCTCGGCTGGAGGACGGCGTCGTGGATCTTCCGCCTCTGCTCGGGATCCCGGAGGCGCTCCAGGAGCTTTCCTCCCTCGGACGCCCACGGCGGGAGGACGGCGGCGAGCCCCGTGGCGCCGGCCGTGTACGGGTACATGTCCGCCTGCACGTCCTGCCCGGCGGCGCGGGCCGAGTCGATCCGGGCGATGACGGTGTCCATCCTGGGCCAGTTCCGCCGGCCCGCCGCCTTCAGGTGGTAGATCTCGACGGGGACGCCCGCCCGGCGGCCGATCTCCATGGCCTCGTCCAGGGCGTCGAGCAGGTGGTCGCCCTCCGAGCGCATGTGGGTGATGTAGACCCCGCCGTACGGGGCCATCGCGCCGGCCACCGCCGCCAGCTCGTCCGTCGTGGCAAAGCTCCCCGGCGGGTAGATGAGCGCGGAGGCCAGGCCGAACGCCCCGTCCTCCATGGCCCGCCGCGCCACCGCCTCCATGGTGTCGAGCGCGGCGGCGTCCGGCGCGCCCCGGGCCCCGCCCATCGCGTAGGTCCGCACGGTGGCGGCCCCGAGGAAGGAGCCCACGTTGGGGGAGGTGCCGTGCGCGTGCATGGCCCGGAGCCACGCGTCGAAGGCGTGGGGCCCGGAGAAGTCGTGCTCGGGGGCGTCGTCGTGGGGGTCGGAGAGGTCGCGGAGCGACCGGATCTTCTGGTTCTCGGGGGCGGCCGTCCAGCCCTCGCCCAGGATCGACGTCGTGACGCCCTGGGTGGTCTTGCTCACCACGCGGCCATCGCCGTCCAGGAAGGCGCCCTGGGACTGGCCCTGGATGTCGATGAAGCCGGGGGCGACGACCAGGCCCCGCGCGTCGATCCGCCGGTCCGCGGCGGCGTCGTCCAGGGAGCCCGCGGGCCCGACGAAGGCGATGCGGTCGCCGCGGATCCCGACGTCCCCCTCGAACCAGGGGGCGCCCGTCCCGTCGACCACCCGGCCGTGCGCGAGGACCACGTCGTACGGGCCGCCGCCGGTCGCCGGTCGGCAGGCCGCGACGACGGAGGCCGTCAGGAGCGTCGCGAGGAGGCGGCGGAGGGCGGGGCGGCGCGCGGCCCGTGCGAGCCGCGACGCGTCCCCGCGCTCACGATTGGAGGGTGCCGTCGGACTGGGAATCGGTGCCTCCCGTCGAGGCCGTCACCGCCGTGGGCCGCGCGACGCCGGCCACGAAGGTGGCCCGGCGTCGCCGCGCGTCATGAATGTATTTCTATACGCAACAGCGCATCACTATTTGTATACAATCGTGACCCCCAACAAGTACATCACTCTCGTCGCGGGATCAAGGCCTCGTGACGGCCGCAGCTACAGCCGCCAGCCCAGCAGGTTGAACTGGTACAGCACCCACACGAACCCGACGGCGCCCAGCGTGACCGCCGTGTAGTGGATGCGGGCCCAGAGGTCGCCCGCCCTGTGGCGCCACACGTCGATCGCGTACCAGATCAGTGGGAGCGTCGCCGCGGCCGTGAGCGTGGTCAGCGTGAGCGCCGCGCGGAACAGGCCGCCCTCGCCCTTGAGCAGGTTCTGCACGTCGCCGAACGCCATGCCGAACACGACCAGGGACGCCAGGCCCAGGGCGGACGCGAGGAGCTCGACGCGCCGCGCCGTCCTCGCCTTCCCGGTCAGCGGCTCGATGCCGGAGAAGCGCTTCCGGAGGAGCCAGCGCGCGGGCGCCGCCAGCAGGGCCGTGAGGAACAGGAACGCGCCGATCCCGAGGAGGACCCGGCTCAGCGTGTCGCCCCGGTACCAGGGGACCCGCTCGGCGGCCATGAAGGGGACGCCGCTGATGAAGAAGTGGCCGGCGCGGTCACCGTCCATCCGGAAGGCCACCTTCCACGGCCCCTCCACCTGGTGGAAGAGGTGCTTCCCGGCGGGCGCGAAGTAATCCTTCCCGAGTGCGCTCGAGACGACCAGGTCCCCGGGGATGTCCGGGTCCGGCGCCACCGTGATCTTGGAGAACAGGCCCATGGCCTTCTCGGCCGTCGTGTACGACATGCGGTCGAACTCGTACTCGCCGACGTAGGGCGAGAGGTCGGCGGACGCGTCGCCGCCCCCCGGCGCCGTGGCCGGCACCGGCCAGTAGTGCTCCACGAAGCGGTCCAGGAAGGGGCCGAAGCTGATCTCGCCCCCGCTCGCCGTGTTGAACGAGACGAAGATGCCCAGGCTGTCGGCCGGGACGAGCGCCAGGTTGGAGTGGAACCACCCCGTGTCGCCGCCGTGCCCGATCATGTGCACGCCGTGCATGTCCTGCTCG
>DATFLN010000069.1:0-1219 GCA_035267645.1 Gemmatimonadota bacterium
AGAAGACCCGGATGCTGACGTGGAGGACGCCCGAGCACCCGGACGTCCGCGCGCTCACCGACCAGATCGAGGCGCTCCAGGGCCAGCTCGGCGAGATCGGGAAGGACTACCTCTCCTCCCTGAACGACCAGATCGCCTCCCTGGACGCCGTCCTCGGGCGCTACGGCACGCAGCTCGAGAAGATCCCCGCCCGGGAGGTCCAGTACGCGCGCCTGAAGCGCAGGACCGAGCTCCTCGGGAACATCGACCAGATGGTCCAGCAGCGGCTCCAGGAGGCCCGGATCCAGGAGGCCGTCCAGGACCCGAGCGTGCGGGTGGTCGAGTCCGCCGTCCTCCCCGACGAGCCCATCGCGCCCCGGCCCCTCCGGAACCTGGCGCTGGGCGGGTTCCTCGGGCTCCTCCTCGGCGTGGGCCTGGCCTTCGTGCGCGAGTACACCGACCGGACGCTTCACGCGGACGAGGACGTCGAGGCCGTGGTGGGCGCGCCCGTCCTGGCCCGGGTGCCCCCCGTCGCGGCGGCCGCCCGCAAGAAGGCGCTCCGCTCGGAGGGGCTCGTGGCGGCCGGGGGCGGGCAGTCCGTGCCGGCCGAGGCCTTCCGCTCCCTCCGCACCAACGTCCGCTACACGCGGGCGGGGGAGGGAACGCGGGAGATCCTGGTCACGAGCCCGGGCGCGCAGGACGGGAAGTCGCTCACCGCCGCCAACCTGGCCGTGACCCTGGCCCAGCAGGGGGCGCGCACCCTCCTTCTGGACGCCGATCTCCGGAAGCCCGTCCAGCACGAGGCGTTCGGCGTGGACCGCCAGCCGGGCCTCTCCGAGTGCCTGGTGGACGGGATCCCGCTCGGGCGCGCCGTGCGGGCCACGCACGTGGAGGGCCTCGACCTCCTCACGGCCGGCGCCGCGCCCCCGAACCCCGCCGAGCTCCTGGGGTCGGAGCGCATGGAGCGCCTCCTGGCCGAGGCGCGGGAGACCTACGGTGCGATGGTCGTGGACACCCCGCCCGTCCTGGTCGTGACCGACGCGGCCGTCCTGGCCCCGCACCTCGAGGGCACCCTGGTCGTGGTGCGGGCCGAGCGGACCGTGCGGGAGGCCGCCGAGGCCGCCGTCGAGCAGCTCCGCCGCGTGGGCGCCGAGGTCCTGGGCGTCGTCCTCAACGACGCGGAGGCGGACGGGAAGTACGGCTACTACTACCCGGCCTACTACGGGGACTATTTCGGGGA
>DATFLN010000070.1:0-41340 GCA_035267645.1 Gemmatimonadota bacterium
GGGACGCGCCTACCGCTACCATCCCCTCGTCGCGGCCGGGAGCGCCGGGGCGTCGGCCCTGGACCGCCTCCTGGACAAGGTGTTCGAGGGCTCGGCCGCCCGGCTCCTGGCCCACCTCGTCTCCGACCGGGACCTCGACCCCGACGAGCTGGCCCGCATGCGCCGGGTGCTGGACGAGAGGCTGGGGGAGCGCGAGAGCCGGTTCGGGCGGGGCGGCGGGGCCGGGTCCGACGGGAGCGCGGGGGACGCGACGTGACTGCCGCGTGGATGGCGTACACGGCCCTCCTCACCCTCCTCCTGGCCGCCGCGGCCCGCGCCGGCGAGGCGGCCCTGTCCGCCCTCGGAAAGCCCCTCCGCTGGGCGTGGATCGCCGCGGCCGGGGCCTCCCTGCTCCCCCTGGCCGGGTGGGCCCTGGCGGCGGGCGGCGGGCCCGGCTGGCTCAGCGATGGCGGCGGGGCCGCGGGCGGGGTCGTCCTCCTGCCCCGGGTCCTGGCCGACCTCCGGGCGGCCGGCGGCGCCCCCGAGGGCGCGTGGCTCGCGTCGCTCCGGGTCCCCGCGCCATGGGCGCGCCGGCTCCTGGTCGGATGGGGGCTCGCCGCCGCCTGCGGGACCGCGGGCTGGCTGGGGGCGCAGGCGTGGCTGCGCCGGGTGGCGCGGTCGGGCGTCGAGCGGAGGATCGGCGACGCCCGGGTCGTGGTGACCCGGGACACGGGCCCGGCGGTGGCCGGCGCCCTCCGGCCGTACCTCGTCCTCCCGCGCTGGCTGACGCGGCTTCCGTCCTCGTCCCGCAGGGCGGCCTGGCTGCACGAGCGCGAGCACCTGGAGGCGGGCGACCCGCTGCTCCTGGCCGCGGCCGGAGTCGTCGTCGCCCTCGTGCCGTGGAATCCCGCGCTCTGGTGGATCGTCCACCGGCTGCGGCAGGCCACCGAGCTGGACTGCGACCGCCGCGTCCTGGCGCGGCGCATCGAGCCCCGCCGCTACGGCGACCTCCTCCTCGAGGTCGGTCGGCGGAGGTCCCGGGTGCCGCTCCCGGCCGCGGCCCTCGTGACGCCCGAGCGTTCCCTCGAAAGGAGGATCCTGGCCATGACACGACGCACCCCCCGACACGCGATCGCACGCGCCGCGGGCCTCGGAGGCCTGGCGGCCCTGGCCGTGGTCGCCGCCTGCGAGACGCCGGCGCCCCCCGCCGCGGCCTCCGCGGCGGCCGGCTCGCCCACGGCGCCCGCGGCCTCCGCCGACGCGGAGGTGAAGCCCGAGTTCATTCCCCGGGACCGCGACCCGAAGCTCCGGAACGCGGAGGAGGTCGTCAGGGCCCTCCAGGAGGCATACCCCGCCGACCTGAAGGCGGCGGGCGTGGGCGGGAAGACGGTGCTGTGGATGTTCGTCGACGCGGACGGCCGGGTGAGCCGGGTGAAGGTGCAGGACCCCAGCGGGCACGACGCGCTGGACGCCGCCGCCGAGGAGGTCGCCCGCACGATGCGCTTCGAGCCCGCCTCGAAGGACGGGAGCCCGATCGGAGTGTGGATCGTCCAACCGATCCGGTTCGAGACTCCGGCGTCGGACGAATCGACGTCGGGGGAGCAGGCGCGGAGCGGGGGCGCGGCCCGGACGGCCGCCGGACGGCCTTCGGCCCGCGGGGAAGGCCCCGACGAAACGTCCCGCGGCACCTTCCGGATCCGCGGCGTGCAGTCCCCGCACGCCGGCCACGCGCCGCTCGTCTTCCTGGACGGAGCGAGGCTGACGAGCGTCGAGCGGGCGAGGGACCTCCTGGACCCGGAGGACATCGCCTGCATCCAGGTGCTCAAGGGCGCCGCGGCCCGGGAGCTGTACGGGTCGGAGGCGGCCGACGGCATCATCCGGATCACGACGAAGGCCTCGGGCCGGCGCTGCGCCGCCTCCTGAGAGGCCCCGGCAGAGAGGCCGTGCCCCCGCGGGGCGCGGCCTCCCCGCCGCCTCCTTCCCTCTCCCTCCGGTCGGGCGGACCGCCGCTCCCAACCTCCCCCCCCGGCCCTGCGGCGCCCCCTTCGTCCGGCCCGCTCCCCCGCCGCCACGCCCCCCGCGACCCTGCGGCCCGCCACCGCGTCGCCTACATTGTGACCTTCCGGGCCCGCTTCGGCGGCCCGCACGCGTGTCGCGCCGAGTCTCGAGGTCGAGCCAGGAGACCCCACGATGAGCCCCACGTCCCCTTCGGGAACGAAGCGCCGGCGCCCCTGCGTCCGCGCCATTCCGACCCTCCTCTCCGCGCTCCTGCTGAGCGCAGCCCTCGTGCTGGCCGGCTGCGGGGAGCGCGGGTCCGCGGGAGCCCGTCCGGCGGCCGACGCGGAGGCTGGCACCCCGCCCTCCGCGTCGGCCGCCGACCTCCCCGCCTGCGACCCGGACCACGGAGGGCTCGCCCTCCCCGACGGCTTCTGCGCCCTGGTGGTGGCCGACGACGTCGGCAAGGCCCGCCACCTGGTGGCCGCGCCGAACGGCGACCTGTTCGTGGCGCAGGGAGGCGGACAGGGTGGCGTCGTGGCCCTCCGCGACACGACCGCCGACGGGAGGGCGGACGTGAGGGTCCACTTCGGAGAGGGACCCGGCACCGGGATCGCGCTCCGCGACGGCTGGCTCTACTTCGGAGCGGACGGCCGGGTCGTGCGCTGGCCGATGGAGGAGGGAGCGCTCGAGCCGTCGGGCTCGGCGCAGACGATCGTGGAGGGCCTCCCCGCCCACTACCACGCCGCCAAGTCCCTGGCCTTCGACGACCGGGGCCACGTGTACGTCAACATCGGCTCGCCCTCCAACAGCTGCCAGGAGCGGGACCGGGTGAAGGGCTCGCCCGGGATCGACCCCTGCCCGCAGCTCGAGACCAGGGCCGGCATCTGGCGCTTCGACGCCGACCGACAGGGGCAGACGGAGGCCGACGGGACGCGGTTCGCGACGGGGCTCAGGAACACGGTGGCCCTGGCCCGGAACCCGATCGACGGGGAGCTCTACGGCGTCGTCCACGGCCGCGACCAGCTCTACCAGAACTGGCAGCAGTACTTCACGGCCGAGGAGAGCGCGGTGCTGCCGGCCGAGAAGTTCGTGCGGCTCCACGAGGGGGACGACTACGGCTGGCCCTACTGCTTCTGGAACGAGCTCGAGGGCCGGTGGATCCTGAACCCCGAGTACGGCGGCGACGGTGAGAAGCAGGGCCGCTGCGCGGACCTGGCGCGCGAGCCCCTCATCGGCTTCCCCGGGCACTGGGCGCCCGACGGCCTCCTGTTCTACGCCGGGTCGCAGTTCCCCGAGCGCTTCCACGGGGGCGCCTTCATCGCCTTCCACGGCTCGTGGAACCGGGCGCCCGAGCCCCAGGCGGGCTACCGCGTGGTCTTCGTCCCCTTCAGGGACGGCTCGCCGGTGGCTTCCGACACCAGCACGTTCGCCGACGGCTTCGCGGGCGGCGACGTCGGACCCGGCAGCGCCGACCACCGGCCGGTGGGACTGGCGCAGGGGCCGGATGGGTCCCTGTTCGTGAGCGACGACCAGGCCGGGACGATCTGGCGCGTGGTCTACCGGGGGAGTGGATCGGGCCGGTGAGCCTCGGCGAGGCGGACTACACGGTCCCCAAGCACGCGGTCACGGCCCGGCTCCGGCTGGTCGGACGGGAGCCGGCGGACGTCCTCCTCCACCTGGCCGAGGGGGCCGCGCGCCACCGCGGACGCGAGCTTCCCAGCGACCTGCTGAACCAGGACAGCGCGTTCCTCCCCGTCCAGGACGCGGCCGGCGGCGAGATCCGACTGGTCCACCGACGCTCCCTCCTCTGGGTATCGATCGCCGCCGACGACGAGCGGGGGCCCGACGGCGGCGCGTCGGCCACCGGGGCCGACGATCCCGGCGTGACCTCCGCGCGCGTCCGGGTCCTGTTCGACGACGGCTCGGAGCTGGTCGGGAGCCTGCGCTGGGTCCTCCCGGCGGGCCAGCGCAGGGTCCGGGACTACCTCGAGCAGGCCGACACCTTCTTCCCGCTGCACGTGGGCGAGCGCGTCAAGCTCGTGAACCGGGACCACGTGGCCTCCGTGGAGCTCGAGTGACGCGCGCCGGATCGCGCGCGTCGATCCCCCGGTCGACGGCACCCGCACACCCCCACCGGATGAGGCCATGGCCCGCATAGATCGCTACATCCAGGAGCTGTTCGCGGAGGGGGGACGGCGGCTCACCGTCGTGTCGGGCGAGCCGGTGAGGCTGCTCGGCGAGGGGGAGAGCACGACCCTGGGCCGTGGATCGCCCAGCGTGGAGCAGGTGGAGGCGCTCCTCCGGGAGATCCTGCCGCCGGGGTCCGCCGACGCCGCCGACCCGGGACGGCACGAGTTCACCTACGAGGCGCCCGCGGGCCGCGTGGAGGTCCGAGCCTACCGAACCGAGGATGCGCTTCGCCTCCTGGTGCTCCCGAACGGGCCCGCGTCGGAGGGGAACGGCGCGGCCGGCCCGGACGAGGAGGCGGCCCCCGCGGCCGACGCGGGCGGTGACGCCGGGCCCGACGGCGGCGCGGGCGACGCATCTCCCGGAGCGGCGACCCCGGACGCCGGCCAGGCGCCTGCCGCCGGGAGCCGGGCCGGTCCGGGAGGGGAGAGCGCCGCGGCCCCGTCCACGAGGGAAGCCGAGGCTTCCGCCGGGGACGAACGCCTCGGGTCCGCCGGCGCCGACGCGGCCGACGCGGCCGCCCCCGGTCCCGAGGCGCCGCTCATAGTGCGGCTGTTCCACGCCATGGTCGAGCACGGGTGCTCCGACCTCCACGTCTCGGCCGGGAACCCGCCCCTGTTCCGCAAGGACGGCCAGATGGTGGACCTGGGGGGCTGGGAGACGCTCGATCCGGAGCAGACCCGGAAGGTGCTGTTCGAGATCACGCCGGACCGCAACCGCGCCGAGTTCGGCGAGACCCACGACACGGACTTCGCCTACGAGATCGGGGGCCTGGCGCGCTTCCGCTGCAACCTGTTCATGGACCGGAAGGGCGTGGGCGGCGTCTTCCGGCAGATCCCGGCCGACATCATGACGGCCGAGGACCTGGGCCTGCCGGAGGCCGTCCTCGACCTCTGCCACCTGTCCAAGGGGCTGGTGGTGGTGACCGGACCGACCGGCTCCGGGAAATCGACGACGCTGGCGGCCATGATCGACCACATCAACGACACGCGCCGCGACCACGTCATCACGATCGAGGACCCGATCGAGTTCGTCCACGAGAGCAAGAGGTGCCTCATCAACCAGCGTGAGGTCGGCGTCCACACGCAGGGCTTCAAGCGCGCGCTCCGGGCCGCGCTCCGCGAGGACCCCGACATCGTCCTCGTGGGCGAGATGCGCGACCTGGAGACCGTGGAGATCGCGCTCGAGACGGCCGAGACGGGCCACCTGGTGTTCGGCACGCTCCACACGAACACGGCTCCCTCGACCGTGGACCGCATCATCGACCAGTTCCCGGCCAGCCAGCAGAACCAGATCCGGACGATGCTCTCGGAGAGCCTGAAGGGCGTGATCGCCCAGACGCTGTGCCGCCGGAAGGAGGGCGGGCGGACGGCGGCGCTCGAGATCCTCATCGTGAGCAACGCCGTGTCGAACCTGATCCGGGAGGGGAAGACGTTCCAGATCCCTTCGGTCATCCAGACGAGCAAGGGCCAGGGGATGGCGACCCTGAACGACTCCCTGTTCGAGCTGGTGCGGACGGGAGAGATCGAGCCGGCCGAGGCCTACCGGAAGGCGGTTGCGAGGAGCGAGCTCCGGACGCACCTGGAGCGGAACGGTTACGAGGTCGCCTCGCCCGAGCCGGGGGCGTAGCCGCCCGGGGCGCCTCGGGCGGCGACCCGAGCCGCCCTCGTCCGTTCTCGGCCGCCCTCAGCCGCCCTCGTCCAGCGCCGCGCGCAGCGCGTCCGGCTCCGCGACCGGCGCCTCGCACGCGAAATCGCGACACACGTAGGCCCGCGCGCGGCCCTCGTCCGGCCCCATGCCGGCGGTGAACGGGGCCAGCCGCGCCATCTCCTCGCCTTCCTCTCCGGGCGGCCGCAGGAGGAGAACGGTCCGCGGCCGGTACCCCTCGCGCACCACCTCCAGGAGCCGCCCGGTGGAAGCCTCGCCGCGCTCGCCCGCCACCACGACCTCGCTTCCCGTCCCCAGCCGGAAGTCGGCGACCACGAGGAGGGCCGTGTGGGCTCCGGGGTTGTTGCGCGCCCCGCCCGCGAACGCCCGCTCCACGGCCAGGGCCCGCTCCTCCCGCCCGGCATCCCCCGTGAGGCGGGCCAGGCGGAGCCCGTTCCAGGCCGCCACGGCGTTGCCGGAGGGGAGCGCGCCATCGTAGGCCTCCTTGCGGCGGACCGGGAGGTCGGCCGCATCGGCGCCGGCCAGGAAGTAGCCGCCGCCCTCGGGGTCCCAGCACCTGTCCGCCATCTCCGTCTCGAGCCGGAGCGCCTCCGAGAGCCAGCGGGGCTCCAGCGTGGCCTCGTACAGCTCGATCAGGCCCCAGACCAGGTAGGCGTAGTCCTCGGAGGTGGCCGGCACGCCGGCCTCGCCGCGCCTCCAGCGGTGGAGGAGCCTGCCGTCCGCGTCGCGCAGCTCGGAGAGGACGAAGCCCGCCGCGCGCCGCGCTCGCTCCGTCCAGCGCTCCTCGCCGAGCACGGCGCCGGCCCGGGCCAGCGCGGCGATCGCGAGGCCGTTCCAGTCGGTGAGGACCTTGTCGTCCCGGTGGGGCCGCGGCCGCTCGTCGCGGGCCTCGAGGAGCCGGGCTCGGATCCCCTCGACGCGCTCGCGGAGCGCCGCCGGGTCCATCCCGAGCTCATCGGCCAGCTCCCCGAGCGGCCGCGGCAGATGGAGGATGTTCCGGCCCGTGAACCCTCCGCCCGCCTCCTCAGCGTAGTTGCCGCGGCGCTGCGCTCCGTACACGCGGCGGGCCAGGTCGGCGTCCTCCGCCCCCAGCGCGTCGTCCAGCTCCTCGAGCGTCCAGGTGTAGAACGCGCCCTCTCCTCCCTCGCTGTCGGCATCCTCGGCCGCGTGGAAGCCGCCCTCCGGATCGGCCAGGTCCCGGCTCACGTAGGTCAGAACCTCGCGCGCCACCTCCTCGAAGCGCCGCTCGCCCGCGGCCCGCGCGCCCTCCAGGTACGCCAGGGCCAGGAGCGCCTGGTCGTAGAGCATCTTCTCGAAGTGGGGCACGAGCCAGCGCGCGTCGGTGGAGTAGCGGTGGAAGCCGAAGCCCACCTGGTCGAAGATCCCGCCGCGGCGCATGGCGTTCAGGGTACGGACGACCATGTCCCGGGCCGGTGCGTGCCCGGTCCGCTCGGCGTGGCGCAGGAGGAAGAGGAGGACGTGCGGGCTCGGGAACTTCGGCGCACCTCCGAAGCCGCCGTGCGTCTCGTCGAACCGGGCCTCGAAGTGCGCGAGGGCCGCCTCCATCACCTCCTCGTCCAGGAGGTCGCCCGGCTCGCCGCCCGAGACGCGGCCCAGAACGTCGACGGCCCGGGCGGCGCCGGAGAGGACGTCCTCGCGGCGCTCCTCCCACGCCCCGGCCACACCCCTCAGGAGCTGTAGGAAGCCGGGCCGCCGGCCCCGCGCCTCCGGCGGGAAATAGGTCCCGGCGAAGAACGGCTCGCCCTCCGGGGTGGCGAACACGGTGAGCGGCCACCCGCCCTGCCCCGACATGGCCTGGCAGGCGGTCATGTAGAAGTCGTCCACGTCCGGCCGCTCCTCCCGGTCCACCTTCACCGGGACGAAGTGCTCGTTGATGAAGCCCGCGACCTCCTCGTCCTCGAAGGACTCGTGGGCCATGACGTGGCACCAGTGGCAGGTCGAGTAGCCGATCGACAGGAAGAGGGGACGGTCGAGCCGACGAGCCTCCTCGAAGGCCTTCTCTTCCCACTCGCGCCACGCCACGGGGTTGTCGGCGTGCTGGAGGAGGTAGGGGCTCGATGCGTCGGCCAGGCGATTGGTGGGGTCGAAGGTGGTTGTCATGACCACAGGCAGCCCGGAGGAGCGTCGTCGCCGCTAGCGTCCACCCTCACCGGAGTGGCAAGATCCCGGCCGGAGGCCGGGACCGGAGCCTTCCCCCCGACCTCAGCGCGAGCCGGTGCCGCCCGGGTGCGCCCCGCCCGATCCTGCCGCCTGGGCCACGATGCGCTCGAAGCGAGGGTCGCCGCGCAGCCCGTCGAACCACCAGCCGGAGGTGAAGTCCTCGCCCGGATTCACCACCGCCCACAGCTCGATCTCGTCGAGCGCCGCGGCGGTGTCCCCCACGAGCGTCCGCATGTAGCCCTCCAGGAGGTGGAGCTGGCGCGTCTCGTCCACGTCGGTCGTGGCCCCGTCGCGGGCGCGCACCAGCACCCTCCGGGCGCTGTCGGCCAGCCCCGAGCGAGCCAGCACCCCGCCCGCCAGGATCTCGGCCCGCAGGTGCTCCCACTCGGCCTTCCGCTCGGGAGCCAGGCTGTCCACCTTCGCGACCAGGCTCCACGCCCGGGACGGGTCCGGCTGCCCGGCCGGCGTGGTCATGAGCACCAGCTCGCAGGTCGCGAAATCGGATTGGTCGGGGAAGCGGTCACGCCCGATGTCGCACCAGTGCCGGGCCTGCGTGAACTGTCCAAGGTTGTAGCTCCCCCAGAAGATCCGCCACACGATGACGTCGGCGTTCTCCAGGTACGCGTCCTCCTCGAACGCCCTCCTGGCCGCCAGCACGGCCGAGGTCGTCTCGTGCGTCTGCGTGTACAGGTGGCTCAGCGTCGCGAAGCCGCTGGCCAGCCGCGGGTTCAGCTCGACCGCCCGCTGCAGGTCCTCCCGAGCCCGATCCAGAAGCGCCTGCTGGCGGTCGGGGTCGGGCTCGAGGTGGAGGAGATAGCGCAGGTACCGCAGGCTCCCTCGCCACTCCATGGCGCGGGCCTGGTTCGGATCGATCGCGAGAGCCTCGGCCACGTGCGCGAGCCCCTCCTCGATCCAGGGGACGGCGCCCCGGAAGTCGCCGGCCTGGGCGACCACCTTGGCCCTGAGGTAGTCGACGCGCGCCCGCAGCACCGGGACCTCGGCCCAGGTCGAGTCCACCAGCGCGGCGCGGGCCGCCAGCGAGTCCGCCTCGTCGAAATCGGCGAACGCCGCTTCTCCGTCCCGCGCCTCCAGCGCCGCGAGCGCATCCTTCCGCTTTCGATCGGCCCGCTGGTAGAGCGCCCAAGCCGGAACGCTCCGGGTCTCGTCGCGCGTCCGTCGGAGCTCGACCTCCTCGCCCAGCCACTGGCGAAGCAGGCGGGCCGTCTGGTCGCTCAGCTCGTCCCGGACGGCCAGGAGATCGCCGGCCGGACGTTCGAAGCCCGCGTTCTGGAACTCGGCGCCGCTCTCGCCGTCCACGAGCGAGACGGAGACCCGGATGCGCCCGCCGTCCGGGGTGATGCTTCCTTCGACCAGCGTCCCGGCTCCCAGCGCCCGGGCGATGCTGTCGGACCCGATGTCCGCACCCCGGAAGCGAGCCACGCCGTTGCGCGAGACGACGTGGAGGGCCGGGACGGTCGACAGCTCGTCGATCAGGGACTCGGTGAAGCCGTCCGCCAGGTAGCCCAGGGAATCTCCGGGACTCCGGTCGGCGAAGTAGAGGACGGCCACGCTGCGAAGGTCCAGCTTGCCCTCCGTGGCCGCCTCGAGCCGCATGCGGCTGCGCATCTCCCTGGAGACGACCGGAACCGAGCCGGCGATGCCCAGGCACACGAAGAGGACGAGGAGCACCATCTCGCGGCGCGTGACGTGCTGGGCCCCCTTCTCCCCGTGGTACCAGCCCAGGGTGAAAGCGATCGGCATGCCCGCCAGAGACCACACCAGCGTGAGGTCGTAGGCGAAATCGGGGAGGATCCCCTGGCTCGTGAGCTGGTCCACGACCTGAAGCGCGATCCACCCGGCCGCCAGGAACCCGACGACGACCCGGAAGAGGTGGCGCTGTCTCAGCTGCTCGAAGAATTCCAAGGTGAGGCTTCAGTAAGGAGGGAAGAGGTGCTCCGACCGGGCCCGTCCGGAAATCTCTCCGGCCCGACCGGAACTGTCAACGGCCCGCTGACCCCTGCGGGCCGCCGCCCCCCCCGACCCGATGCGCTTCCTCGATCGCGGCCGGACGTGCTGGGGCGACCTCCCCCCGGCGCCCCGGCCCGAGGACCGGAACGCCGCCGGGAGGACGCGGCCGCTCGCGCGCGTCGTGCTCGCGGTCAGCGCGCGGGACAGGTCGGGGCGAACGCCATGCCCGTGGGGGCGTGCTCGCCGTGTGACATGTTCGTGCGACCCGAGACCTCCCCGGTGGCCGGATCGATCTCGAAGAGGACGTCGCCGTGCTTGCCGCCGAATCCGCTGCCGATGAGGGTCCCCTCCGGAGCGAACACGATCGACCCCACCGTGCCGACGTCCTCGTCCAGCGTCGCTACGATCGCAGCGGCTCCCGAAGTCCTGTCGATCGTGACGAGCCGGGGGCCGGAGGCGCCGGGGGCCGTCGTGGCCTCGAGCCCGTACAGGGTGCCGGTGACCGGATTCACGTCGGCTCCGGCGATGTCCAGGCCGGAGATCCCGTAGGACCCGAGCGGGGTCTCGTCGTCTGTCCGGAGCGTCAGCTTCACCGCCGACCCGTCGAGCGCGTAGAGCACGCCCGTCGCGTCGAACGCCAGACCGTCGTGGTGGCTGCTCCCGTTGGGGATGAGCCGGGAGGCGGTCCCCGTGCACCGGTCCACCGCGAGCAGGGACCCGGCGCTGCTCCCCTGCGAGCCGGAGTTGTTCCAGGCGTAGAGGGTGCCCGCCGCGTCGCTCGTCATCGACGCGGGCGCGGCGTAATTCCCCCTGGCGGCGTCGAGCGTCGTCCCGACGTGGGTCACCTTCCCGGTCGGGCCGCCGCTCCTCACCTCGAGGACCGACAGCCCGTCGTCCCCGTCGTTCACCGCGTACAGCACGAGCGGGCCGCCCGCCGCGGTCGTCGCCGTGAAGGTGACCGGGCCGTCCAGGGCCACGCTCGACGTGGCGGTGACGGTGCCGCCGTCTCCGATCACCGTCCAGTCCACGGCGGCCTCGCCGTCCTGGTCCGTCATCACCGTGACCGAAGAGCCCGTCCCGGCGCCGGTCGTGAGCGAGCCTCCACCGCTCGTGATCTCGAACGTCACCGGCTGGCCCTCGATGGGCTGGTCCGGGTCCGTATGGACGGCCATCAGCCTCACCGTCGGCTGCACGACCGTGCCGGCGGCCAGGTCGGGGAACTCGGTCGATCCCACCGCCTGCAGGTCCGCGTCCAGCCCCCAGAACAGGTCGCTCAGGTCGCGGAGCGAGCCGCCCAGGAAGTGAGCCGCCTGCACCGGCCCCACGAACCAGCCCAGGACGCGGCCCGCGAGGCGTCCTCCGGGGCCGCCCCACACGGCCAGGTGCTGCACGTCGCAGGTCAGGAAATCGCTGACGTCCACTTCCGTGGGACGGGTGATCTGCCACTCGCCGTCGATGTAGTCGGCCTTCAGGATCCGCCACCGGGGGTCGGTGATGGTGCCGGCGTCCACGGCCGGCCCGTTCGGATCCGGGCAGATGCCGAAACGGACGTCCGTATTGAACTCGCTGCCCCCGGAGTTCCCGAGCAGGACGTACCGGTAGCAGGAGTCCTTCAGCAGAACGGCTCCGGGTCCGCAGTTCCCGTCCGCATCGGGATCCCGCTGGTCGATGATCAGCACCGAGTAGTCGTTCACGGCGCCGGCCGTGACGAGCATGGCGGTCAGCTCGTACGTGGGGTCGTCCAGATCGAACAGCGACGCCTCGGTGTCCCGGTGCGGGTCGAGCACCGTGGCGGAGCAGGTGATCGCGCACAGGCCGTTCGTCTGACCCACGTTCTGGCCGACCTCGAAGGCCAGCGCGCCCTCGTCCAACCGGAACTTGATCGGGAGGGTCTGGTCGTCCACGATGCCGACGATGCCGGGTGACGTGACGGCGTTCGCGTCGGTCCCGACGTCCCCCACCTCGAAGTCCGCGAAGCCGTACACGAACGGCCCGCCCAGCTCGCCGAGCGCCTGGGTGCGGACCTGGATCCTGTACCGGGTCCAGCTCTCGGGCGTGCTGATCGCGAGGCCGAGGTCGGCGGGGCTGAACGGGGCAATGTAGAGGCTGTCGTTGACCGTGAGCCCCCGGCCGACCGAGAACGACGCCAGCGCCACGTCCGGGTCACAATCCCCGTCCCGGTCGGAGCTCTGCTCCAGGCACACGATCCGGACCTCCGGACGGAGCGTCGGGTCGAACGTGCCGAAACTCGAGCCGTCGGGCTGGGGAGCGAGCGGCGGAAGCCAGTAGACACGAGGGTTCGAGACCAGGTCGGAGCTCGAGGACGCGTGGGCGTGGGCACCGTCCGAGATGTCGGGAGCGGCGCCCGGCATGTCCGGCGAGCTGGGGACCCCGGCGTCCGTGCAGGCACCGGCCAGGAGGAGCGCGGCGACGGCCGCGAGGGGAACCATCGTGGTACGGCGCATGTAACCGACTCCCGAGCGATAGGGTGGGTGGGGGCCGTCCGCATCCGCCCCGCCCCGGAAGCCCAGGAACCTCCCGGTCACGGCCCCGCGACGTCGAGCCCAGCGCGTGCCGTAGCGCAAGAGACGAGCCCCGTCACGCGGGGCCGGGCGCGAGGACAGATCCGCCGCGCCGCCACTGGCTGGGCGGGCCCTGAAGGCCCGCCCTCGGGGACGAGAAGGAGAATCGCTCTTTGTGGCGAAACCGCGACAGGCCAGCGCGGACGTGGGTGATTGGCCCCCCAGGACTCGAACCTGGATTACCGGCTCCAAAGGCCGGGGTCTTGCCGTTAGACGAGGGGCCAGAGGTGTCGCCGCGCGCGGCGGCCGAGGTCCCGCGGACAGCGCGCTGGTCCGCCGTGCTGCGGCGGCCGGGACCCGGGATTCTGGCCTCCCGGCCCGCCGGTCGTCAAGCGGGGGCGCGCCCGGCGAGCGGACCCCGACTCCCTCCGGAGCGCGCGCTCGGATCTTCCTACACCGGCCCCCGCGTCCGGATCACCGCCACGTCGTCGTCGGCCTCGAGGCCCGCCGCGCCGGCGTCCCGGGCCTCCTCGTCCGCGAACACCCCGAACAGGGCTGACCCGCTCCCGGCCAGGAGGGCGGGCCGCGCCCCGGCCGCGCCCAGCGCCTCCTTGAGCCCCCGGAGCTCCGGGTGGCGGGCGAACACGGGGACCTCGAAGTCGTTCACCGCCAGCTCGGCCAGCTCCTCCCAGCGCGCCAGGCGCCCGGCGGGGGGAAGAACGAAAGCGGCCTCGGCCGGAGCGCCCGCGCCGGCCCCGCCCTCGGCGTGTCGCGGCCCCGCCCGCTCCTCGTCCAGCCACGCGTAGGCCTCGGGCGTCGCCAGTCGGAAGCCGGGGACGACGACCAGCATCGGCCGCGGCACGGGCGCCGGCAGCGGGAGAAGCCTTCGTCCCCTCTCCCAGCCCAGCGCCGCCGCGGTGTCGGCCAGGTGGAACGGCACGTCGCTCCCCAGCCGGCCGGCGATCGCCCGCAGCCGCGACCCTCCGAGCGCACCCTGGTGGAGCGTCTCGAGCCCCCGCAGCACCGCGGCCGCATCGGCGCTGCCGCCCCCCAGCCCGGCGCCCGCGGGCAGGCGCTTCCGGAGGAGCAGGTCGATCCCCGGGTCGCGTCCGAGCGCCACGTAGTACGCCTCGGCCGCCTGCCAGCACAGGTTCCCGGGGCCGGCGGGCAGGGGGCGCTCGGGCTCCCGCAGGCCGGTGACGGGACCGGGCTCCCCCTCGACCTCGAGCCGGATGCCGGGCGCGCCCCGCCGGATCTCGATCTCGTCCCTGAGGGCCAGACGCAGGAAGAGGGTCTCGAGGGCGTGGTACCCGTCCTCGCCGCGCCCCAGGACCCGGAGGCGGAGGTTCACCTTGGCGTGCGCGGCCACCCGGACCGGCTCGGGGCTCCCGGTATCGTCCACGCCTCAGCCCGCTCCGGGGCCGGACGTCCGTCCGGCGGCGGCGTCCGACCCTCCGTCTCGGGCGCCCGGTGCCCCTGCTCCGAGCCCGCGCTTCTGGCTGCCCGCCTCCCGTCCGGCCGCCACCTGCGGCCCGGACCGCCCCTCCACCGACGCCTCGACGAACTCCTCGCTCCGCTCGACCTCCTTCCACCCCAGGCCGAGCCGGGACAGGTACCAGAGCCCGAGGAGCGTGACCGGAATGAAGGTGAGGATGTGGTAGCTCACCGCGAACGCCACGATGCGGGAGGGATCCACGCCGTAGGCGGAGAGGCCGACGCGCGCCGCCGCCTCGAACGGCCCGAAGAAGCCGGGGCTGGAGGGGATCGCGACCGCGAAGCCGACGATCGACTGCACGAGGACCGCGCCGGGGAAGCCGGGCGCGTCGATCCCGAAGGCCAGCATCCCGAACCACATGGAGGCGGCCAGGCAGACCCACACCGCCAGCGACCAGGCCAGGGCCCGCACGAGGATCGCCGGCCGGCTCACGCTCCCCAGGCCGCGCACGAAGCTCGCGAGGAGGGCCCGGAGCCTCTCGTACAGGTGGGCGGGCACGAGGCGCCCGGCGGTGGCCTCGAACAGGCGCACGGCCACGCCGGGGAAGCGCACGACCACCCAGATCCCCAGGAACCCGACGCCGAACACGGCCGCGCCCCCGAGCGCGATCCGCTGGAGGAGCGGCGCGTCCACGAGTCCGACCTGTCCCGTCCCGGTCAGGAGGAGGACGGCCACGAGGAACGCGGTCAGGGTGAGGCCGTCCAGCACCCGCTCGATGACGAGGGAGCCGAACGCGGCCCCGGCCTCGATGTCCTCCACCCGGGAGAAGGCGTAGGCCCGGGCGAACTCGCCCAGGCGGGCCGGGAACACGTTGTTCACCATGAAGCCGATGCACACCGCGGCGAAGCGGGCGTGGAGGCCGGTGTCCGGATACTCGGGGAGGAGGAGGACCCGCCAGCGGAGCGCCCGGAGCAGGAACGCGCCCGTGGCAGCCACGACCATGGCCGCCAGCCACCCGGGGTTCGCCCGCCCCACCAGGTCCAGCACGTGCCCCGGCGAGACGTCGCGGAGCGCCCACCACAGGAGGACGACCGTGACGACGAGGCCGAGGAGGAACTTGCCGCGGTGCTCCTTCACTCGCGGTACCGCCGCGCCTCGTGCACGAGCCGCCGCATCTCGCGCACGGCGGCCTCCATGCCCACGAGGACGGCGCGGCTCACGATGGAGTGCCCGATGCTGACCTCCTCGCACTCCGGGATCGCGGCCACCGGCTTCACGTTCTCGTAGGTGAGGCCATGCCCGGCGTGCACCGCCAGGCCGGCCTCCCGGGCCCGGGAGGCCGCGTCGCGCAGCCTCTCCATCTGCGCCTCCCGCCCGGCCGTGCCGGTGGCGTTGGCGTACTCGCCCGTGTGGAGCTCGACCGCGACCGTGCCCAGCTCCGCCGCCGCGTCGATCGCGGCCGGATCGGGGTCGATGAACAGGGACGTCCGGATCCCGACCTCCCCGAGCCGCTCCAGGGCGTCGCGGATGCGGCCCGCACCCTTCCCCGACAGGTCGAGCCCGCCCTCGGTCGTGACCTCCTCGCGGCGCTCCGGGACGAGGGTGGCCTGCAGCGGCCGCCAGCGCTCGGCCAGCTCCAGGATCTCGGCGGCGGCGGCCAGCTCCAGGTTCACCCCCGTCCTGGCCGTGGCCAGCAGGAGCTCGACGTCCCGCTCCTGGATGTGGCGGCGGTCCGCGCGCAGGTGGACCGTGATCCCGTCGGCCCCGCCCAGCTCCGCGAGCACCGCGGCCCGCACCGGATCGGGCTCGTCGGTCCTGCGCGCCTGACGCACGGTGGCCACGTGATCGACGTTGATGCAGAGCCTCATGGATGCCCCTCTTCCGATCGGCTTCGGGTGTCGGCGTGCCCCGCGTCCAGCGCCTCCGCCAGCTCCGCCGCGCGCTCCGGGGCGAGCCCGGGGGCGGCCAGCCGGAGCAACTCGCGAGCCAGCCCCCGGTAGAGCGACCGGCGCTCCGGCGACAGCGCTTCGAGGTGCGCTCGCACCGTGCCCGGGTCGCCGCGGGCCACCGGCCCCGTGAGGCCCGCCTCCGGACCCTCCCGCTCCACCTGCGCCAGGGCGGCCCGGGCCAGCGGGAGGAGGTCCCCGAGTCCGGCCGACGCGCCCGGCTCCAGGGCCGCGCCCAGCTCGGCGGCGGCGGCGCCCAGGCAGGCCACCAGGAAGTTCGAGGCGAAGACCGCGGCGGCATGGTAGCGGGCGTGCTCGCCGGGCGCGACCGGGAGGGTCCTGCCGTCCAGTGCCCTGGTCAGCCGCGCGGCGACCGCCCGGGCCCGCTCGTCCCCCTCCAGCCCCCACGTCACGCCGCGGAGGGCCCGCGCGTCCGGGCGGGCCACCGCGGTCAGGGGATGCCAGGCCGCCACGCTCGCTCCCAGCTCGCCGAGGGGGGCGAGGACGGAGGCGGGATGGACGCCGCTCGTGTGGAGGGCGACGGGAGGCTCGGCGGCGCGCGGGGCATCCTCGCGCGCCGGAGCGGCCGACGCCTCGTGCCCGGCCGACATCCCGTGCCCGGCGGCTCGCCACGCCTCAGCCCACTCCCGGACCGTCTCCGCCAGCGCGTCATCCGGCACCGTGAATACGAGCCGCGTCCCGGGCTCGAGGGCGCCGAGAGGCCCGCGGCCGCTCGCGATCGCGGGCCTGCCCCGCAGGAAGGAGGGCCGCTCGTCGCTCCGGCCCCTCACCTCCACGGACACCAGCGGAACGGAGTCGGCCAGGGCCGCGGCGAGCGAGAGCCCGACCCTGCCGGGCCCCACCACCACCAGCCGGCCGCCGTCCGCGGTCCGGCCGGCCATCACGGCCGGACCGTCCTCACGCCGCGTCCTGCCGGTCGACGCGCAGGCCCTCCTGGCCCTCCCATCGCCCGACGAGCGCCTCGGGCACGCGGGCGGTGATCACGATCTCGGTCCCGTTCTGCTCGCGGCTCAGGACCTCGCCCTCCCGGTAGGCCTCGGCCAGCGTGCGGCCGTCCCCCGCCGAGAGGACCAGGCGCACGGTGGGCCTCCGGGAGCGGATCCGTGCCCGGATCACGTCGCGGAGCGCCTCCAGCCCGCCGGACTCCTCGACCGTGGTGAGGACGTGGGGCCCCAGGAGCGCCGTCGAGCGCTCGTGCAGAGCCCGCTGCCGCTCCTCGTCCAGGCGGTCGACCTTGTGGAAGACGAGGAGGACCGAGCCCCCATGCGTGTCCATGTCGCGCAGGACCCCGTTCACGGCCTCGGCCTGGTGCTCCCAGTTGGGGGCCGAGGCGTCGATCACGTGCAGGAGGAGATCGGCCTCCTGCACCTCCTCGAGGGTCGCCCGGAAGGAGGCCACCAGGTGGTGGGGGAGCTTCCGGATGAAGCCGACCGTGTCGGTCACCAGCGCCTCGTAGCCCTCACCCAGGTCCACCGAGCGGGTGGCCGAGTCGAGCGTGGCGAAGAGCCGGTCCTCGACGAACAGGTCGCTCCCCGACAGGCCGCGCAGGATGGACGACTTCCCGGCGTTCGTGTAGCCCACGAGCGCCACCTGGAACGCCTCCCTGCGCCCCTTCCTCTGGGTGTCCCGGGACTTCGCGATCTCCTTCAGCTGCCCGCCCAGCCGCGAGATCCTGCGGTCGATGAGGCGGCGGTCCGTCTCGAGCTGCTGCTCGCCGGGGCCCCGCGCGCCGATCCCGCCGGCGGTCCGCGACAGGTGGGTCCACATGCGCTTCAGGCGCGGCCGCATGTACTGGAGCTGCGCCAGCTCGACCTGGAGCTTGGCCTCGGAGGTCCGCGCCCGGAGGGCGAAGATGTCCAGGATGAGCTCGGTGCGGTCCATCACCCGCACGCCGATGTGCTCCTCGATGGCCGAGCCCTGGGCCGGCGACAGGTCCTCGTCGAAGATGGCCAGGGAGGCGCCCCGCTCGCGCGCCATGCGGCGGAGCTCGTCCAGCTTCCCCGAGCCGATGTAGGTGGCCGGGTGCGGGGACTCGAGGCGCTGGACCAGGGCGCCGACGACGGCGGCGCCGGCGGTGTGGGCGAGTCGGGTGAGCTCGGCCAGGTGCTCGTCGACGAGCTCCCGGGGCCGCTCGAGGGGGGGCGCGCCCACGAGGAGGGCGCGCTCGTCGGGCTCCTTCACGTCGATCATCGAGTCGGGAACCTACCTCCTCGCGGGCCTGGGATCAGCGGCCGGAGCCGCTCCCGTCGTCCTCTGTTACACGAATTCGTCGAGGCGGGTCCTGCCGGCGGGCACCGCCCGGCGGCGCAGGCGGAGCGGACCCTCACTCGCCGCCCGCGTCCTCCTCGCGGCGGGCCCTGGCTCTGGCCCTGAGCTCTGCGATCCGCCGGAGGCGCTCGCCCACCTTCCCCTCCTCGCCCCGCTCGCCCGCCTCGTAGAAGCGGCGTCCCTCGAGGCTCTCGGGCAGGTAGCCCTGCGGGGCCACGCCGCCCTCCCAGTCATGGTCGTACAGGTAGCCCTCGCCGTAGCCCAGCTCCTCCATGAGGCCGGTGGGGGCGTTCCGGATGTGGAGCGGCACGGGGGCGGCCGGCGTGTCGCGCGCCGCCCGCCGGGCCTCGCCGAAGGCCCTGTAGACTCGGTTCGACTTGGGCGCGGCGGCCAGGTAGACCACCGCCTCGGCCAGGGCCAGCTCCCCCTCGGGCGAGCCGAGGAAGTGGTAGGCGTCCCGCGCGGCCAGCGCCACCTGCAGCGCCCCCGGGTCGGCCAGGCCCACGTCCTCCGACGCCATCCGCACGATCCGGCGCGCCAGGTACATGGGGTCCTCCCCGCCCTCCAGCATGCGCGCCAGCCAGTAGAGCGCCGCGTCCGCGTCCGATCCGCGCACCGCCTTGTGGAGGGCGGAGACGAGGTTGTAGTGCTCCTCGCCGCTCTTGTCGTAGCGGGGGAAGCGGCGCTGGAGCGCGCCCTCGACCTCCTCCGTGCGGATCGTCCCGCCCGGGCCCGCCAGCTCGGCCGCGGTCTCGAGCGCGTTCAGGGCACGGCGGGCATCCCCGTCCGAGGCCTCCGCGAGGCGGGAGAGCCCATCTTCCTCTATCGACACGTCCCTCCCTCCCAGGCCCCGCTCGGGGTCCTCGAGGGCCCGGCGGCACAGCGCGGCCAGGTCGTCCGGCGAGAGCGCGTGGAGCACGAAGACGCGGGCCCGGCTGAGGAGCGGGCCCACGACCTCGAAGCTCGGGTTCTCGGTCGTGGCCCCGATGAGCGTGATCGTCCCGGCCTCGACGTGGGGGAGGAAGGCGTCCTGCTGGGCGCGGTTGAAGCGGTGGATCTCGTCCACGAACAGGATCGTGTCGCGTCCGGTGGCTCGCTTCCGCTCCCGGGCCTGCTCGATGAGCTCGCGGACGCGGGCGATGCCCTCCGTCACGGCGCTGAACGGCTCGAACGCCGAGTCGGTGGCGCGGGCCACGATCCCCGCCAGCGTGGTCTTCCCGCACCCGGGCGGCCCCCACAGGATGAGGCTCGGGACGCGGTCCTGGCGGATGAGCTCCCGGAGCGGGGCCCCGGGGCCGACCACCTCCTCCTGCCCGGCGAACTCGTCCAGGGTCCGGGGCCGCATGCGGGCGGCCAGCGGCGCGTCGGAGGCCGCCGTCCACGGCCCGCTGCCGCCGGAGGCTCCGGGCCCTCCCCCCTCCCGTCGGCCCGCGTCCGGGCCGAACAGGCTCGGCTCGCCGCTCATCGGACCGCCCCGCGCCTCACGCGTCCCCGCCCCCGGTCTCGAGGAGGCCCGCCATACCGGCCAGCTCGCGGGCCACCTCGAGCAGCGCGTCCCGCTCGTTCATGGAGGGGTCCTCGAGGACCTGCGCGTGGAGCTCCTCCAGCAGGAAGCCGAGCCCCGGGCCCTGCTCGACCCCGAGCGCCAGGAGGTCGTTCCCGTCCACAGCCAGGTCGGAGCGCGTGAGCGGGGG
This sequence comes from Gemmatimonadota bacterium, assembly GCA_035267645.1. GTDB lineage: Bacteria > Gemmatimonadota > Gemmatimonadetes > Palauibacterales > Palauibacteraceae > Humimonas. Next base: position 19,868 of record DATFLN010000070.1, read on the forward strand.
ATGGGCCAGGATCTGCTCGTGCACCCTGCGCCACAGGAAGACCAGGTAGCGGCCGCGCTCGCTCGCCCCGCCCGCGCGCGCCGTGGCGATGTGCATGCGGAGGACGTCGCGCACGTCCTCCTCGCCCACCCGGGAGAGCCACTCGCGCACCTGCGCGTCCGAGTCGGTCGGCGCCGGGAGCGGCTCGTAGGCGCCCACCAGGTGGGTCACCCGCTCGGTGTCGGCGTTGGAGAACTTGAGCCGCTCCAGGACCCGAGCAGCACGCTCCCGGCGCTCGTCCCCGTCCCCGCCCACGCCGACCAGGAGCCGCGCGAGCCGGACGCCGGAGCGCTCGGCGGGGATCGCGTCCAGCGCCCCGAGGTCCATCTCCCAGCGGGGGTCCCCGCCGGCCACCCGCGACAGCTCGGGATACCACACGTCCAGGATGCCGTGCTCGGCGTACAGGTGCAGGGCGGCCGAGGGGCGCGGTCCGGAGACCACCTTCATGAGCTCTTCGCGCACCCGCTCGGCCGAGAGGTCCTCGGTCCCCGGCACGGCCTCCGAGAGCGCCTCCGCCGTCTCCGGCTCCATCTCCAGGCGGAAGCGGCCGGCGAAGCGGAGGCCGCGGAGCACGCGCAGGTAGTCCTCGGCGAAGCGGCGGGAGGGGTCCTCCACCGCGCGGAGGACGCCCCCTGCCAGGTCCTCGCGCCCCCCGTACGGGTCGCGGAGCGCGCCCGTGGCCGGCCTCCAGGCCAGCGCGTTGATCGTGAAGTCCCGGCGGGCCAGGTCCTCCTCCAGCGTGGCGGCGAACTCGACGACGGCGTGGCGGCCGTCGGTCTCGACGTCCCGCCGGAAGGTCGTCACCTCGTACATGACGCCGTCCGAGGCGATCACGCCCACGGTCCCGTGCTCGATCCCGATCGGGACCGTGCGGCGGAAGAGCGAGCGGACCTCGCGGGGCCGGGCGTCGGTGGCCAGGTCCCAGTCGGCCCGCCGGTGGCCGGCCAGCTCGTCGCGCACGGCGCCCCCTACGGCCCACGCCTCGTGGCCGCGCTCCTCCAGCCGGCGTGCCACCTCGAGGAGTCCCTCCGGGGGATGGAGCTCGAGGGTGTCGTCGCTCACGGCGATCCGGGGCCTCCCGCCGGCCGGCGCGTGCGCTCGTTTCCCGCTCTCAACGGCCTTCTAACCGCACACCACGCTGCCGCCGTTCACGTTCAGCACCTCGCCGTTGACCTGCCGTCCGAGGTCGCTCAGGAGGAAGACGATGGCGCCGGCCACGTCCCCGGCGGTCGCGACGCGTCGGAGCGGGATCTCCGCCAGGATCTCCTCCATCTCCTCGCCTCCGGCCGCATCGAGGACGGGCGCGCTCATGTCCGTGTCCACCCAGCCGGGCGCCACGGAGTTCACCGTGATGCCCCTCGGGCCCAGCTCCCGGCCCAGGGACTTGGCGAGCGAGATGATGGCCCCCTTGGAGGCGGCGTAGTGGTCGTGCCCGGGCTCCCCCCGCTGGCCCGCCGTGGACGAGAGGAGGACGATCCTGCCGCCGCGCCCCATGCGCCGGACGGCCTCGCGCGACGTGTAGTAGATGGAGTCAAGGTTCACGGACATCATGCGCCGCCACTCGGCGGAGGGCAGCTCGTCGATCGACCAGGGCTCGACGGTCCAGATCCCGGCGTTACCCACGAACAGGTCGAGTCCGCCGAACTCCTCGTCCACCCGGTCGAACAGCGCCTCGGCCTCCTCCTCCCGGGAGAGGTCGCCCGCGTGCCTCCAGAAGCTCGGGGCCCCGTCGGGGGCGCTCTCGGCGCCCTCCTCCTCCTCCACCGGGAGCGGCACGAGGCCCACGCCCCGGGCCTTCACGTACGCCTCACCCGCCCGGGCCGCTTCCTCGAGCGTCTCCTCTGCGGCCGCGTGGTCGGCCCGGTAGGAGATCCCCACCGAGGCGCCGGCGGCCGCCAGCATGCGCACGGTGGCGCGTCCGATCCCCCGCGAGCCGCCCGTCACGAGCGCCCGCTTCCCGGCCAGCCCGGGCATGCCCAGCACGCCATCGCTCATCCCGCATCCTCCTCTTCGCCCTCGGATCGAGCCACTTCTTCCTCCACGCGGTCCACCACCGCGTGCTCGAGCGCCAGCTGCATCTCCTGCGCGAGCGCCGTGTCCTCGGCGGGGACGACCACGGCCAGGTCCACGAGCCCGCCCAGGCGCCCGCCTCCGCGGGCCAGCACGCCCACGGTCGACACCCCCATCTCCCGCGCGGCCACCGCGGCACGGACCAGGTTCTCCGACTCCCCGCTCGTGGAATGGAGGACCAGGAGGTCCCCGGGCCGGGCCATGCCGCGCACGATCCGGGAGAGCGCCTCCTCGTAGCCCAGGTCGTTGGCGGCCGCGGTCAGGAGCGGGGATCCGGCGGTGAGCGCCACGGCGGGGAGCGCCCTCCGCTCGCGCCGGAAGCGCACCACGTACTCGGCCGCCACGTGCTCCGCCATGGCGGCGCTCCCGCCGTTCCCGAACAGGAGGATGCGGCCGCCGCCGCGGATCGTCTCCAGCACGCGGTCGGCGTACGCCTCCGCGACCGCCTCCAGCGCCGCGGCGGCCTCGAGCCCGGCCCGCAGACGGGCCAGGTGCGCCGCGAGGAAGCCCTCCGCCACCTCAGGTCCCGCCCGCTCCGAGGATCCCCTCCCACCAGCGCCTGCGGGACCGTCCGGCCTCCTCCTGCTCCAGCCGGGCCGGCGGCACCGGGAGCGGCTCCTCGCCGGCCAGGAGGGCGAGCGGGTTCTCCGAGACGAGCCGATCGGCCGCCTCCGCGTGGCCGCCCGCGGACAGGAGCGCGCGGGCCTCCCGCACCGAGTCCGAGCGGTGCGGACGGGCGTGGTGGTCCGAGCCGATGACGTCCGCCTCGCCCCGGGCGAGCATGCCGCGGGCGACGCGCATGGGCTCGGGACCGTAGCCGCCCCACAGGCTCCCCGCGTTGACGCAGAGGACCACGCCGCGCTCCCGCCAGCGCGACAGCCACGCCTCCGCCTTCCCGATCCCCGCGTAGCGCTCCGGGTGGGCCAGGACGGGCATCAGGCCCGCCTCCCGCACCGCCGACAGCTCGCGGTCGGGCTCGGCGGGGAAGGTGAGCCCCTGGAACTCGACCAGCACGTGGCCGCCGGGGCCGAGCCACAGCCCCTCGTCCTCCGGGTCGAGCGGGGCACCGTCCATCCGGATCTCGTAGGCCAGGCTGAGCTCGACCCCGATCCCGCGGTCGGCGGCCGCCCGCTCCAGCTCCGCGAAGCGGCTCACCACCCGCCTCCGGTAGTCCGAGTCGGCCAGGCGCGCCGGGAGGTGGGGCGTGGTGGCCACGCGCGTGATCCCGTCCTGCTCGTACGCCTCGAGCCAGCCGAGCGCGTCCTCGAGGGTCTCCGCGCCGTCATCGACGCCCGGGACGAGGTGGCAGTGGAGGTCCGCCAGGCGGGGGACGCCGTTCATCCGACCTCCCCGGTCGTCCGAGCCGCGTCGGCCAGGGCCCGGCCCAGCGTGCCCCGCGGACCGACCCGTTCGGCGAGGGCCGCGGGATCGCCGCCCTCCTCGGCCACGGCCTCGAAGGCATACGTGAGGACCGCGTCGGCGGCCAGGAGCCGCACCGCGGCCGCCCGGTCCTGCGGCCCCCGGGCCACCGCCGCGAGCTCGGCGGTGGCCGCGTCGGCCAGTGCCTCCGCCACCGAGGCGGCCGACGCCGTCCCCCGGACCTCGCCCACGCAGCGCCGGACCGCCTCGGCCAGCTCCGGGTGGACGTCCCCCAGCCGACCCTCGACCCAGGTCAGCGCGCGGTCGCCCGGTCCGGGAGCCGGAGCCTCGCTCACGTCCGCTCCTCTCCCGAGCCGGCCTTCAGCGCACCCGACAGGGCCTCGAGCGCGACCGCCCGCGCCGCCTCGAGCCCCGCCTCCACCTTCCCGGGGTCGCCGACCCCGCCCTGGGCCAGATGGGGCCGCCCGCCGCCCCCGGAGCCGGTGGCGCCGCTGGCGGCCTTCACCAGCGAGCCCGCCCTCAGCCCGCGGCCGATCCAGTCGTCGGTGACGACGGCCAGGAAGGCCTGCTTGTCCTCCCCGCCCACCGTGACGTGCACCAGCGCGGCGCCCGAGCCGAGCGCGTCGCGGAGCCGGTCGCCGAAGGCGGGGAGCTCCGTCCCGGCGGGGAGCTCGATCCCGCCGCGGACCACCAGCCGCGATCCGTCGTGGTCCTGGCCCTCCGCGACCAGCTCCCCGGCCAGGTCGGCGGTCGAGGCCCGCCGCTCCTTCTCGACCGTCCTCCGGAGACGGTCGCGCTCCTCCAGGAGGTCCTCCACCCGGCGGCCGAGCTCGGCCACCGGCACGCCCAGACGGTCGGAGAGGCCGGCCAGCCGGTCCTCGTCCTCGACCACCCGCTCGTAGGCCGCCGGCCCCGTCACGGCCTCGATGCGGCGGATGCCCGCGGCCACGCCGGTCTCCGACACGATGCGGAAGAGGCCGATCTGCCCCGTGCTCCGGACGTGGCATCCCCCGCACAGCTCCGCGCTGATCCCCGGGATGCGGATGACCCGGACCTCGTCCCCGTACTTCTCGCCGAACAGGGCCATCGCGCCCGACTCGATGGCCTCCCGATAGCCCTCGTGGTGCGCCTCGACCGGCGCGTTGGCCCAGATGGCGCGGTTCACCCGGCGCTCGACCTCGCGGCGCTCCTCCCGCGTCATGGGGCCGCGGTGGCTGAAGTCGAAGCGCAGCCGGTCGGGCGCCACGAGCGAGCCGGCCTGCTGGACGTGCTCGCCCAGGACGGACCGCAGCGCGGCGTGGAGGAGGTGGGTCGCGGTGTGGTTCCGCTCCGTGTCGCCGCGCGTCTCCGCCTCGACCTCGGCCTCGACCGCGCCCGGCTCCTCGGGGGGCTCCCCGCGGACGAGCTCGCCGGCGACGACGACCTGGCCGCGCTCGTTGCGGACGACCTCGCCCACCGCGAGCTCCCAGCCGTCGCCCCGGATGCGGCCGCGGTCGCTCACCTGACCGCCCGCCTCCGCGTAGAACGGGTTCCGCTCGAGGATGAGGGCGCTCCGGCCCTCGAGCCGGGTGGCCGCGAGCACCGGCGTCTCGACCGAGAGGTCCCGGTAGCCCACGAACTCCTGCTCGCCCTCGGCGGCCAGGGCCCCGAGACCGGCGCCGCCGCCCGCCGTGCCGGCGCGCGCCCGGTCCTCCCGCGAGCGCTCGCGCTGCTCCTCGAGCGCGCGGTGGAAGCCCTCCTCGTCCACCGCCCAGCCGCGGTCCCCGGCCATGAGCTCGGTGAGGTCGAGCGGGAAGCCGAACGTGTCGTACAGGCGGAACGCCTCGTCCCCGGGTATCGTCCCCGTCTCACCCTCGGGCGCGATCTCCTCGAAGCGGCGCATCCCCTCGTCGATCGTGTCCAGGAAGCGCTCCTCCTCGGCCCGGGTGGTGCTCACCAGGTGCTCGCGGCGCGCCCCCAGCTCGGGGTAGACGTCCGACATCTGGTCGACCACCACGCTCACGAGCCGGTCCAGGGTGGGCTCGCGGCGGCCCAGGAGCCAGGCGTGCCGTCCGGCCCGCCGCAGGATCCGGCGGAGCACGTAGCCCCGTCCCTCGTTCGAGGGGAAGACGCCGTCCGCCAGGAGGAAGGCCACCGCCCGGGCGTGGTCGGCCAGGACCCGGAAGGAGAGGCCCTCCTCCCAGCGCTCCGGCTCCATCGGGTACTCGAGCCCGACGATCTGCTCGGCCTCGTGAATGATCGGGAGGAAGAGGTCGGTGTGGTAGTTCGTGCGCGCCCCCTGCAGGATGGCCGCGATCCGCTCGAGGCCCGCCCCCGTGTCGATCGAGGGCGCCGGGAGCGGGTGGTCCTCGCCGCTCTCGTCCCGGTCGTACTGCATGAAGACCAGGTTCCAGATCTCCATGAACCGGTCGGCCTCGCCCAGGGCCAGGAACTCCTCCGGCGAGAGGTCGCGCGTGGCGTCCTCGGGGCGGAGGTCGTAGTGGAGCTCCGAGCACGGACCGCACGGACCGGTCTCTCCCATCTGCCAGAAGTTCTCGGCGTCGCCCAGCTTGAGGACGCGGTTCCCCGGGAGCGACGACGTCTCGAGCCACATCTCCCGGGCCTCGTCGTCGGAGACGTGCACGGTGGCCCACAGGCGGTCCGGCTCGAGGCCGAGCTCCTCCGTCACGAACTCCCACGCGTAGCGGATCGCCTCGCTCTTGAAGTAGTCCCCGAAGGAGAAGTTGCCGAGCATCTCGAAGAAGGTGTGGTGCCGGGCCGTGCGCCCGACCTCCTCGAGGTCGTTGTGCTTCCCGCTCACGCGCAGGCACTTCTGCACCGTCACCGCCCGCGGGGCCGGCGGCGCCACCTCGCCCTGGAAGGAGCGCTTGAACTGCACCATCCCGGCGTTGGTGAACAGGAGCGTCGGGTCGTCCGCGGGGACCAGCGAGCTCGAGGGCAGGTGCTCGTGCACGTGCCGCTCGAAATAGTCGATGAACCGCTGGCGGATCTCGGCCGTCTGCATCGCTCTCCCGTGGCTGTCTCGTCGACGCGCCGCGGCGAGCGGCGCGCGTGACCGACCGGCGCCGGTCGGCGGCGTCGAAATCTCCGTACACCGGAGCGTCCGCGCGTGTCCTGCGGGTGCAGGAAGCATGCGGGCGCCGCGGGCGGAAGCCGGAAACTAGCGGGTCGGCGGGCGGGCGCGCACGACCCGCCCCGGGACGCCGTTCATGTTCGGCCCCCGATCCGCTACCTTCGGTCGGCCCGTCGGCGGGCCGCCGCCGGTGCCGGAGGGCGAGCGGCCCGGCCGACCGGGCCGGGCGGCCGCGACCGTGACCCGAACCGAACCGATGCCGCGAGAGGAGGAGACAGGATGGCCGAGCAGCTGATCCGGGGACTGCGGCGCTTCCGCCGGGAGGCGTTCCCGAAGTACCGCGAGCACTTCGAGCGGTTGGTGGCCGAGGGCCAGCGGCCGCGCACCCTCTTCATCGGGTGCTCCGATTCCCGCGTGCTCCCCGACCTCCTCACCGACGCCGGCCCCGGCGACCTGTTCGTGGCCCGAAACGTAGGCGCGTTCGTCCCGCCGTTCGACCCGGAGGCCGGAGAGCACGGGACGGGGGCCGCCATCGAGTACGCGGTCCAGGTCCTCGAGGTGGCCGACGTTGTGGTGTGCGGCCACAGCCACTGCGGCGCCGTCCGCGCCCTGTACGAGCCGCCGGACGTGAGCGCGCCCAACCTGGAGCGCTGGCTCGAGCTGGGGCGGGACGCCGCGGTGGAGGGACCGGTCGAGGAGGAGCTCCTGCGGCGGACCGAGCGGCGGAGCATCGCCCTCCAGCTCGACCGGCTGGCGGGCTATCCGGCCGTCCGCGAGCGCATGGACGCCGGGACGCTCTCCCTGCACGGCTGGCACTACTACATCGGGGAGGGCCGGGTGGAGGTCCTCGACATCGAGCAGGGCGCGTTCAGGCCCGCCGGGGAGGGCTGAGGCGGGCCGACGCGGGCCGAGGCGCCCTGGCGGCGGGCCCAGGAGGCCCGGAGAGGCGGGATCGGGCGCCCGGAGCGCCGGTCCGGCCCGCTACTCCTCCAGCTCCGCCACGAGCCGGTCCACGACCTGCCGGATGTCGTGGCCGGGGAAGCCCCTCCGCTGCAGGTAGCCCGACAGGCGCCGGCGTGCCTTGAGGGGATCGTCGGTGCGCCGCGTGCGCCACCTCTTGCCGGCGGCACGCTCGAGGAGATCGCGCTCGGAGACGCCCTCCTCGTCGAAGGCGCGAGCGATGCCGGCCTCGGCATCGGCCGCCGACACCCCCTTCTTCCGGAGCTCCGACCTCAGGCGGGCCGTGCCGCGGGGCTTGAGCCGGATCCGGTCCCGGACCCAGGACGCGGCGAACTCCCGGTCGTCCACGTAGCCGAGCTCCTCGCAGCGGGCCAGGACGGCCGCGACGACGGCGGCGTCGTGGCCGCGGCGGGAGAGGTGGCGCTCGAGCTCCGCGCGGCTCCTGCCGCGGTGGGCCAGGTAGCGGAAGGCTCGGCGGAGGGCCTCCCGGCGCCGGTCGTCGTTCCCGGACACGGAAGGCCCTCAGGCGGCCCGGCCGGCCGGGCGCGGGGCCGGGCCGGGGGCGGCGGCCGGGGGGCGGCGTAGGGCGTGCGGGCGGCTCAGTCCTCCTCCGCCTCCTCGGGCTCCTCCCCGTCGGCGTCCTCGTCGGCGGCGTCGGGCTTCCGGAGGCCCATGTCCACCTTGATCTTGTGCTCGATCTCCCCGGCGATGTCCGGGTTCTCCTTGAGGAAGGACTTGGAGTTCTCCCGGCCCTGGCCCAGGCGGACATCCTCTCCGTAGGAGTACCAGGCGCCCGCGCGGTCCACGACGCCGAGCTCCTCCCCGAGGTCGATGAGGAGACCCTCCACGCTGATCCCCTCGTTGTACATGATGTCGAACTCCGCCTGCTTGAACGGGGCGGCGCACTTGTTCTTCACGACCTTCACGCGCGTCCGGTTCCCGATCTGCTCGTTCCCCTCCTTGATGGAGGCGATGCGGCGGATGTCGAGGCGGAGCGACGCGTAGAACTTGAGCGCCCGGCCGCCCGAGGTCGTCTCGGGGTTGCCGAACATGACGCCGATCTTCTCTCGGATCTGGTTCGTGAAGATGAGCGCCGTGCGCGAGCGCCCGATCGCGCCGGTGAGCTTCCGCATGGCCTGGGACATGAGCCGGGCCTGGAGCCCCACGTGCGCGTCGCCCATCTCCCCTTCGATCTCGGCCTTGGGGACGAGCGCGGCGACCGAGTCCACCACCACGACATCCAGCGCGCCCGAGCGCACCAGCACCTCGGCGATCTCGAGCGCCTGCTCGCCCGTGTCCGGCTGCGAGACCAGGAGGTTCTCCGTGTCGACCCCGAGCCGCTCGGCGTACTGGACGTCCAGCGCGTGCTCGGCGTCGATGAAGGCCGCCACGCCTCCCCCCTTCTGGGCGTTGGCGATGACGTGCAGGGTCAGGGTCGTCTTCCCCGAGGCCTCCGGACCGTAGACCTCGGTCACGCGGCCGCGGGGCACGCCCCCGATCCCGATGGCGTGGTCCAGGTTGATCGCCCCGGTGGATATCGACTCCGTCTTCACCCGGGCTCCCTCGGCCCCCAGCCGCATGATCGCGCCCTTCCCGTGCTGACGCTCGATCTGGTTGATCGCGACGTCGAGCGCCTTCTTCTTCTCGTCGCTCAGCTCTACGGCCATCGAAGCTCCCCGTCTGTGCCTGTCGGTAACCTTCCGAACGTCGTTCCCGGAGGTCCGGCCACGTCCCTCGCGGCCGTCCGCGCTGCGGACGGCTACGGCGCCGTGGACCGGGCTCCCAAGTATACGCGTCCGGTCGACCCTTCGCAATTTCTTCGGGTCCCCCCCGGACGGCTCCACGGGGCCCGAAGGAGGGTCGGAAGCGGCGTCAATCGGGCCTCATCGGCGGGCCGGTCGGCTGGCGCGGCGGCCCCGCCGGGCGTCCCGCGGTGGCCGGGGCCTCCGGGCGGCCGGTCGCCGTCTCAGGCCACCGCCTCGCGGAGGGCCGCCACGGCGCGCTCGATCCCGCCGTGGTCCACGTCCAGGTGGGTGACCGCGCGCAGCCGACGCGGGCCGGCGGGCGAGATGCGGACGCCGCGCTCCTCGAGCCGCCGCGAGACCTCCGCCGGGTCCGGCGCGCCCTCCTCGAGGTGGATCATGAGGATGTTGGTCTCCGGCGCGTCGGCGCGGATCGCCTCGATCGGCGCGCAGCCCTCGGCCAGCTCCCGGGCGCGCTCGTGGTCCTCCGGGAGGCGCTCCAGGTGGTGGTCGAGGGCCCACAGCCCGGCCGCCGCGAGGATCCCCACCTGACGCATCCCGCCCCCCAGGCGCTTCCTCGCGAACCAGGCCGCCTCGATGTGGTCGCGGCTCCCGGCGAGCATGGAGCCGATCGGACAGCCGAGGCCCTTGGACAGGGACACCATCACGGTGTCCGCGCAGGCCGCGTACTCCGCCAGGTCGACGCCGCTCGCGGCCGCCGCGTTCCACAGCCGCGCGCCGTCCAGGTGGACGGGGAGGCGCCGCTCGTCCGCCAGCTCGCGCACCGCGCGCATCCGCCCGAGCGGGACGACCACGCCCCCGTGCATGTTGTGGGTGTTCTCCAGGCAGAGGAGGCTCGTGGTCGGCTGGTGAGGATCCCCGGGCCGGATCGCGTCCTCGAAGGCCCCACGCTCGACCCGGCCCCGCTCGGAGGCCACCGTCCTGAGCTGCATCCCCGCCAGGAAGGCCGCGTCCGCGTACTCGTAGTGGAAGACGTGCGCCTCCCGCTCGCACACGGCCTCGGTCCCCGGGCGGCCCAGGAGGAGGACCGCGGCCTGGTTGGCCTGGGTCCCCGAGGGGAAGAAGAGCGCCGCCTCCTTTCCCAGGAGGTCGGCGACCCGCTCCCCGAGGCGCGCGGCGGTCGGGTCCTTCCCGAGGACGTCGTCGGCCACCTCGGCCTCGGCCATCGCCCGGCGCATCCCGGGGGTGGGGCGGGTGACCGTGTCCGAGCGGAGGTCGACGGGCGGGCGCTCCGCGCTCACCGGCCCTCCGCCGCGTGCCGGCCGGTCCGGTCCGCCTCCCCGCCGCCGCCGGCCCGTCCGGCCGGGGCTCCGTCGCGGCCCGCCACCGGCGCGCCGCAGCGGGCGCAGAAGTTCGCGCCCGGCTTGAGGGCCGCCCCGCACGAGGGGCACTCGGCGGGCGCCGCACCCGCGGCTTCCCGGCCCGCGCCGGCGCGTCCGGCCGCCGCCTCCCGGGCGCCACCGGGCGGCTCGCCCGCCCCGCCGGACGCCTCGTGGGCGTCGACCGCCTCGCGGGCCAGGACCGGGCGGCGGCGGCGGTACTCCTCCTCCGTCACCACGCCGGTCTCGTAGTCGAACTCGAGTTCCCGCAGGGCCTCGAGCGCCTCGCGCTCGCGGGCCTCGGGGGTCGGGAGCCCCTCGTCCATCTCGGTGTCGGCCCGGTCGCGCACGGCCGTGGCCACGACGCTCACGATGAGCGCCACCAGCACCGTCGCCAGGAGGAGATATGCCGTCATCGGGTCCTCTTCTTCTCGTCGTCGGTCGCTCCGCGCCGCGCGCCGGTCGCCAGCTCCAGCGCCCGGGCCGCCGCCGCGTCGGGATCGGTGAACCTCTCGATGGGGAACGTCTCCCCCAGGTCGTCCAACAGACCCACGAGGGGGATGCCGAGCTTCATGCACAGGGCCGCCTCGGCGCGGGTCCCCCACGCCCCCGCCACCGCCACGACCGCTTCCGAGGCCCGGACCACGAGCACGTTCCGCGCCTCGCCGAGCCCGGTGGGCACCGGGAGGCTCACGCCCGGGGCCGCCGCGGCCGGGTCTCCACCCGGCAGGAAGCCGAGGACGAGGCCGCCCTCGGCCGCGGCGCCGTCGGCGGCCGCCTCCATGACGCCCCCGAGCCCGCCGCACACGGTCACGGCTCGGGCCAGCGCCAGGGCGCGCCCCACGCCGCGGGCCGCCGACCGGATCGTGCCGTCGGCGGCCGAGGAGCCGATCACGCCGATGCGGAGCGGCCGGTCCACGGCGGCGGACCGGCGGCCGGCGGCGGTCACGCCCCGCCCCGCCCGGCCGCGGCGCCCACCGGTCCCGCTCACGACGCCTCCCGGTCCACGACCAGGGTGACCGGGCCGTCGTTCGCGAGCTCGACCTCCATCATGGCGCCGAACTCCCCGCTCTCCACCGGGACCTCCGTCCCCTCGCACAGCTCCAGGAAACGGTCGTACAGACGCTCGGCCTCCTCGGGGTCGGCCGCCCCGATGAAGGACGGCCGCCGGCCGCGGGACACGTCCCCGTACAGCGTGAACTGAGAGACCACGAGGAGCGCACCCCCGGCGTCCCGGGTGGATCGGTTCATGAGCCCGTCCTCGTCGGGGAAGATGCGGAGACCCGCCAGCTTGGAGGCCATCCACGACAGCTCCTCCTCCCCATCCCCCGGCGCGAAGGCCGCGAGGACGAGGAGGCCCTTCCCGATCTCGCCCACGACCTCCCCGTCCACGCGGACGGACGCCCGCGAGACGCGCTGCACGACCGCCCTCACGGCCGGGCCGCCCGCAGCCGTCGACGCGCGACCCTCCTCACGACGCCTCGCGGAACAGCCGGGGCGCGTCGGCGATGCGCTTCGCGTCCAGGACGGCGCCGCGCTCGCGGATCCGTTCGACCACGCGGTTGAGGAGCGCCTCCTCGGGGAGCACCTCCCGCAGCCCTTCCACGGCGGCGACCACGACCAGCATGTGGCGCGTGCGCGAGAGCGCCACGTTGAGGAGCCGCGGGAAGTCGGGGTTCCTGCCCTCGTGCAGGAACCAGCTCCGGTCGGGGGGCGCGTCCACGGTGTCGAACACGACCAGGCTCTTCTCGCGGCCCTGGAAGCGGTGCACCGTGCTCACCTCCAGGTCTCGGGGCGCCGCGCGTCCGAGCCGCGTCCGCACCAGCTTGTGGATGCGCCGGGCCTGGAGGCGGTAGGGCACGACGACCGCCACGTCGTGGATCCCCTCCTTCCCGGCTACCTCCAGGAAGCGGACGATCGCCTCCACGTGCTCGGCGTTGGCGCGGGAGCCCTCCTCGCGGACCACCGAGGGGTCCAGGGAGTCCGTGTCGAGGAGGACGAGAGGCTGGACCGGTCCCCGCCGCTCCAGGACCTCGCGGGCGTCCTCGAGCCGGCCCCCGTAGAACAGCTCGCTCACGAGGGCCCGGACCTGGGGCGCCATGCGGTACTGCTCGGTGAGCATGGCGCACAGCCGGTCGTGCTCGGCCGGGAGGACGATCTCGCCCGGCGGCGCGTCGCCGACCACCCCCGCCTCCCGGAAGGCGTCCCGGGACATCCAGCGCTCGGCCGACTCGCCCCGGGATACCACCACGGCCGGGAGCTGCTGGAAGTCCCCGATCGCGACGGCCCGGCCCGCCGTCTGCGCGGCGGCCAGCGCCACGTACGGGAGCGGCGACGCCGACGCCTCGTCCAGGACGAGCGAGTCGAAGCGGAGCGCCGCCAGCTCGTCCCACACCGCCAGGCGGGCCAGCGTGGTGAGCACCACGTCCGCCTCCCGCAGGGCGAAGAGGGCCTGCTTCTGGAGCTCGCCCGAGACCCGGCCCAGGCGCCGGAGCACGTCCTCGTCCCGGGACGAGCGCGCCATGGCCACGAGCCGCGCGTGCCGCGTGCGGAGCATGCCGCCGGCCTCCCGCCGCTGGGCGGGGCTGAGCATCTCCCGCTCCAGCTCCTCGACCGCCCCGGCCGCCTTCCCGGCGCCGGCCCGCACGCGCCGCTCCACGGCGGCGTCCAGCGACAGGGCCGGGTCCCCGGTGGCGCTGTACTCGGCCCCCACGCGGATGATGCGGTTGGCCTCGACCGCCCCGCGGCCGAGCACGGAGGCCGTCCTGGCCGCGGCCTCGTCCAGCGCGCCGTTGGTGGTGGCCGCGACCAGGACCGAGCCCCGCTCCGCCAGCTCGGCCACCGCGTGCCCGAGGAGGAGGGTCTTCCCGGTCCCGGGCGGCCCCCACACGAAGTGCACCTCGCTCCCCAGGAGCCGCCGGAGCGCGTGGCGCTGGGAGGCGTTCAGCCGGCCCGAGTCCTCGAGCGCCGGCTCCTCCTCGCCCAGCTCCGGATAGGCGCGACCGAACAGGCGGAGGACGGTGTCGGGGTGGTACTGTCCGGGGTCGTCCAGGATCGCCTCCAGGCGGCCCGCCAGCGCCGCCAGGAGCCAGGTCGGGTCGAACTCGAGCTCGACGGGCTCGGGGCTCCGCCCCAGCCAGTCGCTCACCGCCACGCGGATCATCGAGCGCGCCCGGTGATAGCCCAGGACGAAGCCCTGGGCCTCCCCCGTCTCGGTGCGCACGCGGACGGCGTCGTCGGGCCGGATGTCGAAGCTCCCCGAGGGCACCCTCCACTCGTAGAAGAAGCTCCCGCCGGCCGAGTCCTGCACCCGCCCCTCTCGGCCCGGGAGGGGCTGGTCCAGCCCCCGCCGGGCCAGCTCCTCCTGGACGGCGTGCACCTCCTCGCCGAGCGCCTCGAGGCACCCGTCGAGGATGGACGCGAACTCCCGGTCGTAGGCCACCTGGGTCATGGACGGCTCAAGGTAAGGAGGATGCGGGCCGGTGGCACCCGTCCCGCCGGCCGGCCATGATCAGGGCCGCGAGCGGGCGGCGGGCACGGCCTTCCGGCGGCCGGAGCCCGCCCGCCCGACCCGACGGGGCACCGGCAGCGCACGGACATCTCCGAGGAGGCCGTATGAGCGAGCGCCTGGAAGAGTTCCGCGAGTACCGAGAGCGCATGAACGAGAAGATCCTGGACTCCGGGCACCTGGGCATCCGGCGCTTCTTCGCGCTCGACGCCCGGGCGTACGAGGAGGGCGCGCTGGACGTCCGCACCAAGGAGATGCTCGGCCTGGCCGCCTCGCTCGTCCTCCGGTGCGACGATTGCATCGCGTACCACCTGATCCGCTGCCGCGAGGAGGGCGTCTCGGACGCCGAGCTGTTCGACGTCTTCGACGTCGGCCTCGTGGTCGGGGGCTCGATCGTGATCCCCCACCTGCGCCGGGCGGTGGAGCTCCTGGACGAGCTCCCGTCGCCCGGGCGGGAGCACGAGGGGCCGGGCGACGCCTGACGGCGGGCGCCCCGGACCCGGATCCGGGGGCCGCGCCGCCCCAGGCTCGCGGCGGGCCTCCACCGCGCATCAAACGCGACTCCGCAAGCGAGGCGATCGATGAGCGTACTGTTCTGGATCGGACGCATCCTGTTCGCCCTGATCTTCTTGGGCTCGGGGCTCAACCATTTCGCGCAGCTCGAGGCGATGAGCCAGTACGCGGGCTCCAAGGGGATCCCCGCCCCGCGCTTCTTCACCGCCGTGAGCGGGCTCATGCTGCTGGCCGGCGGGATCAGCATCCTCCTGTGGTGGCTGGTCTCGATCGGGAGCTGGCTCCTCATCGCCTTCCTCCTCCCGGCCGCCTTCCTCATGCACGACTTCTGGGCCGTCGAGGACCCGCAGGCCAAGCAGACCGAGCAGGCGCAGTTCATGAAGAACCTGGCGCTCGCCGGCGCGGCGCTGGTCTTCTTCGTCCTCAGCCGGTCCCCGGAGCTCCTCCGCTGACCCCGCACGGCACCCCCGCGGCCGGCCCCGGGGACCGGGGCCCGTCGCCCTCCGACCTGGCGAGCTTCCGGCGCGGCGCCGAGTGGGCGGTGGTCGCCGCCACCGCCCTCGAGCTCGGGATCGTGCACGCGCTGGCCGAGGAGCCGGCCCCGGCGGACGAGCTGGCCGCGCGGCTGGAGCTCTCCGAGCGCGGCGTCGGGATCGTGCTCGGCGCGCTGGAGGCCCTGGGCCTCGTGCGGACCGAGGACGGCGCCGCCCGCCTCACCGGAGTGGCGAGGGCCCGGCTCGTGGCCCGGGACACGCCCGATTTCGAGGGCGACGCGCTGGGCTTCTGGCTCGCGAACCTCCGGCGGTGGACGGCCGACCTCCCGGACGCGGTCCGGACCGGCCGGCCCGCCCCCGACGCCGAGGAGCGCGCGCCGGGAGGCGACATCCCCGCGTTCATGGCGGCCATGGCCAACAAGCGGCCGGCCCTGGTCGAGGCGGCCGTCCGCCTTTGCCTGGAGCGGGCGCCGGACGCCGAGACCGTGCTCGACGTGGGCGGCGGGCCGGGGACCTTCTCCCGGGCCTTCGTGCGCCGCGGGCTCCGGGCGGTCCTCTTCGACCGTCCGGAGGTCATCGAGCACGTGGCAGGCGCCTACGGCCTGGAGGACGAGCCCGCGATCGAGCTGCGTCCGGGGGATTTCACCGAGGCGTTCCCCGAGGGGAGCTTCGACATCGTCCTCCTCGCCAACATCACCCACATCTACGACCCGCGGACCGACGCACGGATCCTGGCCGACGCCGCGGCCGCGGTCGCCCCGGGAGGGATCCTGGCCATCCTGGACTTCGTGCGCGGCGAGGCCCCGTTCGCGGCGCTGTTCGCGGTCACGATGCTCCTGAACAGCCGTCACGGCGGCCGCACCTACGACCGCCCCACCTACGAGCGCTGGCTGAAGGACGCCGGCCTCGAGGACGTCCGGCTGCGGGCGCTGGACGAGGAGCGGCACCTGGTGACGGCCGTGCGGCCGGGCGGGGAAGGCAGATGACGCGCGGCGCGCGCGGCGGCGCGCCGGACGCCCCCGGGGGCGGGCCCCGCCGCACGGCGCCCGAGCGCGGGGACGACCCCCGCATGACGCCCGACGAGTTCCGGGAGGCCGCCGACCTCGCGGCCGACTGGATCGCCGGCTACCGCCGCCGGATCGAGGACCTCCCGGTCCTGGCCCGGGTCCGGCCGGGGGAGGTGGCCTCGCTCGTCCCGGCCGAGCCGCCCGAGGAGGGCGAGCCGTTCGAGGCGCTGGTCGAGGACCTGGACCGGGTGGTCCTCCCGGGGCTCACGAACTGGTGCCATCCCGGCTTCTTCGCCTACTTCCCGAGCTCTTCCTCCCCGCCCGCCGTGCTGGCCGAGTTCGTGGCGGCCGCCCTCAACCAGAACGCCATGCTGTGGCGCACCTCGCCCGCGGCCACCGAGCTCGAGACGCGGATGGCGGAGTGGCTGCGGCGGCTGGTGGGGCTCCCCGACGCGTTCCGCGGCGTGCTCCAGGACACCGCCTCGCAGAGCAGCTTCACCGCCCTCCTCGCCGCGCGCGAGGCGGCGGGCGTCGGGGCGCGCGAGCGCGGGCTGGCGGGCCGGGAGGAGCTCCCACCGCTGGCCGTCTACGTCTCCGAGCAGGCGCACTCCTCGCTCGAGAAGGCCGGGATCGCGGCGGGGCTCGGGCAGCGCTGGGTCCGGAAGGTCCCCACGGACGAGGGGCTGGCCATGGACCCGGCGGCCCTCGAGCGGCTCCTCCGGGAGGACGAGGCCGCGGGCGTGCGGCCGGTCATGGTGGGCGCCACGATCGGCACGACCTCGACCGCCGCGGTCGACCCCGCCGACCCCATCGCGGAGGTGTGCGCGGAGCACGGCACGTGGCTCCACGTGGACGCCGCCTACGCGGGCCCGGCGGCCATCCTCCCCGAGCTTCGGGAGCGGTTCGCGGGGTGGGAGCGGGCCGACTCGATCGTCATCAACCCCCACAAGTGGCTCGCCACCCCGGTCGACTGCAGCCTCCTCCTCTTCCGGGACCCGGACCCGTTCCGCGCCTCGCTCGCGCTCACGCCCGAGTACCTCTCGAGCCAGGAGGGGGCCGAGGTCGACCTCATGGACTTCGGGCTGTCGCTGGGGCGGAGGTTCCGGGCCCTCAAGCTGTGGTTCCTCCTCCGCTGGCACGGGGCCGAGGGGCTCCGATCCCTCCTCCGCTCGCACATCGCGTGGGCGGACGAGTTCGCCGGCTGGATCCGGGAGGACCCGCGGTTCGCCCTGGCCGCCCCGCCCTCCTTCTCGACCGTCTGCTTCCGTGCGCTCCCGCCGGAGCTGGCGCGTGGGGGAGACGCGGGGTCCGGGCGGCCCGGAGCGGGTGCGGAAGGGTCCGACCCCGAGGCGGCCCGGCCCGACCCGGAAGCCGGCGGGGCGCCGGGCGACGCGCTGGCGCGGCGGGTGCTCGAGCGGGTGAACCGGGAGGGCCGGGTCTTCCTGTCCCACACCGCCCTCGGCCAGCGCATCGTGCTCCGGCTGTCGGTGGGCTCCCACCTCACCCGCCGCGAGCACGTGAGCGAGGCGTACGAGGCGCTGGGGCGGGCGTGGGAGGCGGAGGCCGGCGGGAGCTGACCGGAAGCCGGGCGCGGGCCCGGCCTCGGGGCGCGGCGCCCGCCCGGCGGCCCGACCTCAGGAGGCGGCCTTGAGGATCATCGGTCGGTCGCGCTCGGGACACCTGAGGCGCCGCGGCAGCTCGGCAGCCTCCTCCAGGTCGAAGAGGTGGGAGCCGTCGCACACCGGACAGCGCGCCTCGAACGCCGCGAACCGGTCCCTGCGCCGCCAGCGGGCCACCGCGAGGCCGATCCCGCCCAGGAAGAAGCCGGGCACGAGGATGAGGTGGGCGATCGGGATGAAGATCGAGACCGCCGCCGCGAGCCACAGGAGGCCGAGGCCGGCCGCCGCCCGCTTCAGACGGCGGCGGCGCCCGTGGCGGAGGACCCGGAGGCCGACCTCCGTCTGCCGCCCGCCCGCGTAGAGGATCGCGGGCACGATCCCCATCCCCTCGCCGCCACCCTCCTCCGACATCGTCCTCTCTCCCCTCCGCGTCCCGTCCCGCGCCCTTCCGCGCCCGTTGGACGCGCCGGGCGGCGGACGTTAGACTCCCGGACGCTTCCGTACCCGGGCACCCCCCGGACGATCGCACCGTGCCGCTCGACGAGGAACGAACCCATGCGCCCCCTACGCAAAGCCCTGCCTCTCCTGGTCCTCCCGCTCCTGATCGCGGCCTGGGGCTGCGCCGACAGGGACGGCGCGGCGCAGACGACCGACGACGGAGTGGTGCCCTCCGACATCCGGCTCGTCGAGCAGCGCGCCGACCACGCCCGCATCAAGGGCGACTCGGCGGCGCCCCTCCGGGTGGTCGAGGTCTCGGACTTCCAGTGCCCCTACTGCAAGCGCTTCTACGAGGACACCTACTCCAGGATCGACAGCGCCTACGTGCAGACCGGGAAGATCCAGTACGTGTGGATCTCCTTCCCGAACCCCGGGCACGTGAGGGCGTGGCCCGCGGTGGAGGCCGCCTTCTGCGCGGGCGCGGTCGGGAAGTTCTGGCCGATGCACGACCTCCTGTTCGAGCACCAGGACGACTGGAAGGACGCCGCCGAGCCCGTGACGCTGTTCGAGAAGTACGCCGCGCAGCTCGGCATCGACGAGGACTCGTACCACGAGTGCCTGGTCCAGGACCGCCCCGCGGCCCTGCAGGTCCAGGACCTGGCGGGCGTCACGCGGGTCGGCGTGTCGGGGACGCCCTTCTTCGTGATCGGGGACTCGACTTCGCTCCAGGGGGCGGCGCCGTTCGACAAGTTCCGGACCGTGATCGACAGCCTCCTGGCGCAGCGCGCGGCGGCCGGTGGCGGCGGGGCGTCCGCCGACACGGGAGCGGCGTCGGGGAGCTGACGGGGGACGGCTCCGGCGGGCGGCGGGAGGGCCCGCAAGCGGGCCGGGGTCCCGCGCGGCGGGCGGGAGCGCGGGCGCCTCGACGCGTCCCGGGAGCGGCCCCCTACTCCTCCCGGAACACCGCCCGCATGGCCTCGAGCGCCCGCGCGGCGGTGGCCGCGCCGCGCTCGAGGACGCGCGCCAGCTCCCTCTCCCCCGGCTCGTCGGCCAGGCGCGGGAGCTCGAAGCTGAAGTAGACGGACACGCCGGCCGGACGGACGCCCGCCGGCGCCTCCGCCCAGGCGGCCTCGGCCTCCAGCGCCCCCTCGATGTGCACCTCCACCGAGTCCGCGTCCTCCCCCGTCTCCTGGGCCAGGCGCGCCAGCCGCGTGGCCAGCCGCTCGTCCGACGGGGGATCGGACTCGCGCTCCTCGAGCCACAGCGCCGGCGGGGCCACGTCCAGGTTCAGCCAGCCCAGGTGCACCTCGGGGTCGAACAGGAGCGAGGAGGGGTCGACGACGTCCGGCGGCGCGCCGGACGGCGTGCCGGGCGCGGGCGGGACGGCCAGGTATCCGGCGACCCCTTCCACGCCCAGGTTGGCGCAGGCGAGGGCCATCTCGTCCACGGCCAGCTCGACCAGCGCGGAGGGGGAGTGGAGGACCTCCACGGCGCCGGACTCCAGGATGTCGAGCTCGGACTGGTCGTAGGCCAGGCCGCGGAAGAACCAGGACAGCGGCTCCTGGCGCCCCTCGAACAGGTCGCGCACGCCCAGGCCCGCCTGTCGAAGCGCCTCGAGGAACGCCGCCCCGATCTGATGCCTGGTGAGCTGGCCCAAACTCCGCCTCCCGCTGGCGCCGGCGTCTTGCGGGCCGGGACGGCACTCCGCCATCCTCAGCCCCGTCCGGAACACGGTCCGAACCTCGAGTCTCCGCGGGAGGAACCTCTCCATGTCGGGTGCCACGTACAAGTCGATCGAGCTGGTGGGAACGTCCTCCGAGAGCTACGCCGAGGCGACGCGGGCCGCCATCGCCCGCGCGTCCGAGTCCATGCGGGCCCTGCGCTGGTTCGAGGTGATCGAGCAGCGGGGACACGTGGAGGGCGGCCAGGTCAGCGAGTTCCAGGTCCGCCTCCGGGTCTGGTTCACGCTGGAGCGCTGAGCCGGCCATACAGCGCAACAGGAAGGTGCAGATGCGAATCGCCGTTCCGCGAGAGACGGAGCGCGGGGAGACCCGCGTGGCCCTGACCCCCGACGTGGCGGGAAAGCTCGCCTCGGGCGGGCACGAGATCGTAGTGGAAGCCGGGGCGGGGAAGACCGCCACGTTCAGCGACGACGACTACCGCGAGGCCGGCGCGACGGTCGCCGGCGAGACGAAGGAGGCCCTCCGCGGGGCCGACCTCGTCGCGCGGGTGGCACCGCCGCGGACCCGGGAGGACGGCACGGACGAGGTGGGGAGCCTCCCGGAGGGGACGATCCTCGCCGGCTTCCTCGCGCCCCACGAGAACGGCCAGCTCCTCGAGCGCCTGGCGGGCGCCGGGGTGACGGCCCTCTCGGTGGAGCTCGTGCCCCGGATCACGCGGGCGCAGAGCATGGATGCGCTCTCGGCCATGAGCACGGTGGCCGGCTACAAGGCCGTGCTCCTGGCCGCCGACACCCTGCCCCGATTCTTCCCGATGCTCACCACCGCGGCCGGCACGATCGCGCCGGCCAGCGTGTTCATCCTCGGCGCCGGGGTGGCGGGCCTCCAGGCCATCGCCACCGCCCGCCGGCTGGGGGCGGTGGTCGAGGCCTTCGACATCCGGCCGGCCGCGCGCGAGCAGGTGGAGAGCCTGGGCGCGAAGTTCGTGGCGGCCCAGGAGGTCCACGAGGAGGCGGAGACCGAGGGCGGCTACGCCCGCCAGGTCACCGAAGACGAGGAGGAGCGTGAGCGGCAGCTCCTGGCCGAGCACGTGGCCGGCTCGGACGTGGTGGTCACCACGGCCCTCGTCCCCGGCCGGGCCGCCCCGCGGCTCGTGAGCCGCGAGATGGTCGAGGGGATGCGGGCCGGATCGGTCATCGTGGACATGGCGGCGCCCGCCGGCGGGAACTGCGAGCTCACCGAGCCGGGCGAGACGGTCGAGCACGCGGGCGTGCTCATCCACGGCCCCCTCAACCTGCCGGCCGCCATCCCCTTCCACGCCAGCCGCATGTACGCCCGGACCCTCTCCAGGCTCATCGGACACCTGGCGCCCGAAGGGGAGCCGGTCATCGACCTCGAGGACGAGATCACCTCGGCCATCTGCGTCGTCCACGACGGCCGGGTGCGCTTCCAGGCATAGAAGAGGAGGATGGGATGATCGGACCGCTGCTCGTCGGCGTGTACGTGTTCGTTCTGGCCATGTTCGTGGGCTGGCAGGTCATCACGAAGGTCCCCCCGACCCTGCACACGCCGCTCATGTCCGGCTCCAACGCCATCTCCGGCATCTCGATC
>DATFLN010000071.1:0-10914 GCA_035267645.1 Gemmatimonadota bacterium
GGACGACCTCCTGGACAACGAGCCGGTGATCCAGGAGTCCATCCGCCTCCGGAACCCCTACACCGACGTCCTCAACCTCCTCCAGCTCGAGCTGCTGAGGCGGTACCGGGAGTCGGCGGAGGGCGCGGAGGGCGGCGCGGACGACGACGCGACGCGGGGCGCGGGCGGAGACGCCCGCCGGGAGCGTCTGTCCGCGGAGATCCTCCTCAGCCTGAACGGCATCGCGGCCGCCATGCAGAGCACGGGCTGAGGGCGGACGCGCGGGCGGGCCCTCGGGAGGTTCCGTGCGCCGCCGTGTCGCGGGCTCAGCCCCCGCCGAACCGGACCGGCACCTCGAGCGCGTCGTCGTTCTGGGGACGGCCGGACGGGTTCGCCTTCCGAAGGATCAGCGTCCCGCGCTCGCCGTAGGACGGCGTCTCGAAGTGGAGGGTCGCGTGGAAGGGGACGAACTCGGCCGTGGTCCATTCGCCCTCCGCCGTCGCCGGACCCTCGGCCAGGATCCGTCCGTCCCAGTCGACGAGCACGACCCGGAACGTGCCTTCGAAGTACCAGCCGCCGCGAGCCCGGCCGGTGACCCCGACCGGGCTCTCGATCACCGCGTTCGGCTCGGGCGTCTCCAGCCGGATGAGGTCGGAGTGCGCCTCGATGTGCGCCCGTACGTCGGCGGGGACCTCCCCCCCGCCGGGCGCGCGCACCGAGTCGTGCGCCGCCCCGGCCGTGTCTCCGGCCGGCGCCGCCGACGGGTCCGACCTCTCCGACGCCTTCGGCCGGCAGGCCGGGACGGCGGTGGCGAGGGCGGCGGCGAGCGCGACGATGACTCGCAGACTCTTCATGGCTCGATGATGGAGGCGAGGGCACGTCGAGGCTCCGGGACCGGGCGTTCGGACCCGGTGTCCGGGGCGCCGCCTTCCGGAGCCGGCCGGGAGGGGCCGACGACGCGCGGAGGCCGCGCCCGCGACGCCCTCACCAGCGGAGCGATACGCCCGCCCCTGCCGTGAAGAAGCCGAGCGGCCGTAAGCCGCCGCTCCGGCCGAGGTTGGTGTGCCAGCGCCCCTCCGCCCGCAGCCCCCAGCCCACCGGCCGGGGCCGCCACGCCACCCCGGCGCCGACCGAGCCTCCCAGGAGCTCGATGGACGGGTCGAGCGAGCTCGTCGAGCGCCAGGCGTACAGGCCCATCCCGCCCGTCAGGTACGGCCGGAGGTCGCCTTCCAGGGGGTCCAGCCGCGCCACGCCGCCCACGTGCCAGGCGCTCCGGCCTCCCCCCAGGCCGTTCCAGCCGAACTCGGGACCCGCGGCGAACGGTCCGAACAGGGCCAGGTACGCGGCCTCCCCCCCCGCTCCGGATCCGTCGGCCGCGCTCGAGTAGGCGGACCACGCGCCCGAGACGGTGAGCTCCCCGATCGCGGGACCGTCGGCCGAGCCCGGCCGGACCCAGCGCGGGAGCCCCGACCCCACCAGCAGCCCGGTCAGAGCTCCGCCGGCGCCGCCGGCCAGGAGGCCGAGCGCGGCCCCGCCGAAGAACCCGCCGGCGGCGCTCGGGCACTCGTACTCGCACACTCCGGCCGCCACGAGGCCGGCCAGCGCGCCGAGCGCCGCGCCGCCGCCTCCCCCGACGATGAGCCCCACGACGAGCCCCGTCCCGGCGGCCCGGCCCCGCACGCGGAGGCTGTCCACGGCCGTCACCGGGACCGGCTCGGCGCGACCCTCCAGCCGGAGGCCGTCCGCCCCGACGGCCACCAGCCGCCCCGTCGCCCGCTCCCCGCTCCGGAGCCACAGGCGGACCGGCGTCCACGGCTCCAGACGCCCGGCGGCGGCCCGGATGGAGTCGGCCGGCTGCTGAGCGGAGGCGGGGTGGGGACGACCGACGGTCGGGAGGACCAGCGCGGCCAGGAACAGGGGCCATCGAGGACGGGAGAGCATGCGGTCGGCTCCGGGCTGGATGGGGAGGAGGTCGGGGAACGTCGGAAAAGGACGATTCGAACCCCTGGAATATGACACACGAGCCCCCCGGGGAGCCATGTGGCGAGCGACGGCGAGGTCCGGCCGGAGGGGCGCCGGCGCGCGCGGCCCGGGTCGCGACGTCGGAGGGAGAGGGGGCCGTGGAGAGGGCCGCGCGCGAGCGCCCTTCTCCACGGCGTCGAGCTCACGCCTTCTCGGCGTACTCCTCCGGACTCTCCTCGAACTTTTCCTTGCAGGGCTCACAGCAGAAGTAGTACGTGCGGCCCTCGTACGTGGAGGTGGCCTTCGCCTCCTCCTCGTCGAACGTCATGTCGCAGATCGGGTCGGTCACCTGCATGGGAATCCTCGCTGGTTGCGCTTCGAGTGTGCGGCCATCTCAGCCCGCGGTGGTGAAGCTGAAGATCATGCCGTAGTCGCCGTCGGCGCTCTGCCAGCCCTGGCCCATGTGCGAGCCCTGGCCGCCGGAGCCCATCATGCCGCCCCCGGCCCCCATCATGCCGGCCGTGGCCGTCTGACCGCCGCAGCCGGGGCCGTACTCGTCCATGTCCACGGGCTCGCCGTCCGCGTCCATCATGCCACCGCCCAGGTGGATCGTATAGGTGGTGGCGGCCTTCAGGGGCGCCGAGGGCGTGAAGGTCAGCACCGTCGTGTCCTGCGACCAGGACCACGTCCCCTCCACGACCGGTCCCGAGAGGTCGCCCTCGTGCAGGTCGGCGTACTGCGACATGGCCGGGCTCATGGCGTGGTCGAAGGTCACGGTCACGACCGTGTCGACCGAGACGTCCGTGCTGCCCCCGGTCGGGGCCACGCTCAGGAGCTCCGTCGGAGCGGCGACGGCCGTCGGGGCGGAGCCGCCCGAGCAGGCTGCCAGGAGGACCGGGGCGAGCAGCGCGGCTCCGGCCCATCGGAGGATGCGATCATTCATGGCGGTACGCTCCCGATGTGATGGTCGTCGTGACGGTCCGTCCCCGAAGGGCGGCCAGGAGGGTCGACATCTCGCGCCGGACCCGGGCGGCGGGTCATGGCGCGGGTGGCGGGGCCGAAGCGCTCCCGCCCTCTCCGACCGCCGTCGCCGAGTCGAGCAGGGCCTGGATGTTCGCGGTCATGAGGGAATCGGTCACCGGCCCGATGTGCTTGTGGGCCACCCTCCCCTCCCCGTCCAGGAAGAACGTCTCGGGGACGCCGTAGACGCCGTAGTCAATGGCCATGCGGGTCTTCGGGTCCAGGAGAGTGGGGTAGGCGGCGCCCATCTCGCGCAGCCAGCGGCGCGCGTTGGAGGGGCTGTCCTGGAAGAGGACGCCCCGGAACTCGACGCCGCGGTCCTCGTAGCGCTTCGCGCCGCGGACGAGCACCGGGTGCTCCTCGCGGCAGGCCAGGCACCACGAGGCCCAGAAGTTCAGCACGACCACCTTCCCCCTCAGCTCCGAGAGCCGGAGCGTGTCCCGCGGCGCGTCGTCCGTTCCGTCGTCCGTGGCGGGCATGACGGGGAGCGCGAACTCGGGCGCCGCCTTCGCCTCGAGCGGCGAGGGCAGCACGTAGGGGTCGCGGCCCAGGCCCCAGGTGAGGACGCCCAGGACGCCGACGGCCGAGACGAAGCCGAGGACCATGGCGGGGCTCGGGCGCTTCACGAGGCCGCCCCTCCCCGGGCCCGGGGCCCGCGGCCGTCACCGTCACCGCGGGCCACCAGCGTGCCGCGCAGCATGCCCATCTGGCACGAGAAGCCGTACTCGCCGGGCTCCGGCGCGGGCAGGTCGATCGTCACCGTCTCCCCGGTGGGAAGCGCCCGCGAGACGCCGAAGTCGGGAAACTCGACCCGCTCGCTGCAGGCGGCCGTCTCCTGCCGGTTGAACAGGAGGCGCACCGGGCGGCCGGCCTCTACCGCGATCCGGTCGGGCTCGTAGCCGCCCTTCACGCGCACGTAGATCTCCTGCGTCCCCGAGGCGGCGACCGTCGCCGTGACGGCCTCGCCCTTCGAGGCCCAGAAGTACCACACGATCCAGAACACGGTGGCCAGGGCCGCCAGGTCGACGGCCACGATCGCGAGCGTCATGTGAGCCTCCACTTCGGACGGTAGGTGCGGAGCCGGTTGGCGTTGGTGACCACGGTCACCGAGCTGAACGCCATCGCGGCCGAGGCGATGAGCGGCGAGAGGAGGAGCCCGAAGGCCGGGTACAGGACGCCGGCTGCGATCGGGATCCCGAGCGTGTTGTAGGCGAAGGCGCCGGTCAGATTCTGCCGGATGTTGCGGAAGGTGGCCTTGGAGACGTCGATGGCCAGCGCCACCCCCTCCAGCGAGCCGCCGATCAGCGTGACGTCGGCGGCCTCCATGGCCACGTCCGTCCCCGTCCCGATGGCGATCCCGACGTCGGCGCGGGCCAGCGCCGGCGCGTCGTTGATCCCGTCCCCGACCATGGCCACGCGCCTTCCCTCCGCCTGGAGGGCGGCCACGTGGTCGGCCTTCTCGTCGGGGAGGACCTCCGCCAACACCCGGTCGATCCCCACCTGCCGCGCGATCGCCCGTGCCGTCCTCTCGTTGTCGCCCGTGAGCATGACGACCTCGAGCCCCAGCTCGTGCAGACGCCCCACCGCCGCCGCCGAGTCCTCCTTGACCGGATCGGCCACGGCCACGAGCCCCGCCGCCCGGCCGCCGACGGCCACGTACATGGGCGTCTTCCCCTCCTCGGAGAGGCGCAACGCGGCCCCGGCGAGCGCGCCGACGTCGACCCCGCGGGCCTCCATGAGCCGCGGGTTGCCGAGCAGGAGGTCCCGCCCGTCGACGACCGCCGAGATGCCGTGCCCCGCGATCGCCTCGAAGTCGGCGGCCAGCGTGAGGTCCAGCCCGCGCCCGGCCGCGGCTGTGACGATGGCCTCGCCCAGCGGGTGCTCCGAGCCCCGCTCGGCGGAGGCGGCGAGCCGGAGGAGCTCGTCCTCGCCGAAGCCCGCCGCCGTGACCACGTCGGTGACCTCGGGCCGGCCGCGTGTGATCGTCCCCGTCTTGTCCAGGACCACCGCGTCCAGGTCGCGGGCCAGCTGGAGCGCCTCGCCGTTCCGGATGAGGACCCCGTGCTCGGCCGCCTTGCCCACGCCCACCATGAGCGACATGGGCGTGGCGAGCCCCAGCGCGCACGGGCAGGCGATCACGAACACCGTGACCGCCACGACGACCGCGTAGGTGAGCGCCGGCGCCGGACCGAACGTGAACCACACGGCGAAGGCGACGACCGCGACGATCATGACGGCGGGCACGAAGTAGCTGGCCACCACGTCCACGGTCCGCGCGATGGGCGCCTTCGAGCCCTGCGCCCGGCGCACCATGTCCACGATCTGGGCGAGCGCCGTGTCCTTGCCGACCTTCGTGGCCCGGAGGCGGAAGCTCCCCGTCCGGTTGATCGTGGCGCCGATGACCTCGTCGCCCGGGCCCTTCTCCACCGGCAGGCTCTCGCCCGTCACCATGGACTCGTCCAGGGCGCTGCGGCCGTCCACGACCTCCCCGTCCACCGGCACCTTCTCGCCGGGCCGCACGACCACCAGATCCCCGACCACGACCTCCTCGACCGGGATGTCGCGCTCGGCCCCGTCCCGCACAACGCGGGCGGTCCTGGCCCGGAGGTCCAGGAGCTTTCGGATCGCCTCCGAGGTCTTGCCCCGGGCCCGCACCTCGAGCGCCTGGCCCAGGACGACGAGCGTGATCACCACGGCCGCCACGTCGAAGAAGGGCTCGGCCGTCCCCGCCGGGAACAGTTCCGGGAAGAGGACGACGGCCACCGAGTACAGCCACGCCGCCGCCGTGCCGAGCCCGATCAGCGTGTTCATGTCGGCGCTCCGGCGCCGGAGCGCGCTCCAGCCGCCCGTGTAGAACTGCCGCCCCGAGTAGGCCATGACCGCCAGCGCCAGCAGCCCGTCGGCCGCCCACACCCACCGGAGCCCGGCCTCGGAGAGCCCGCGCAGGCCGGGCACGAGCGACGGATAGGCCGTCACCAGGATGGGCACCGACGCCGCCAGGCCGAACCAGAACCTGCGCAGGAGCCCCCGATACTCCCGCCGGCGGTCCTCCTCCTGGCGCTCGGGCGACTCCGCGCCCGGATCGGCGTCGACCTCGTAGCCAGCCGCGCGGACCGCCTCCTCCAGCGCCTCGAGCCCCACCTCGGAGGGCCGGTAGCGGACCGCCGCGCTGGACGTGGCCAGGCTCACCTCGGCCCGGGCCACCCCCGGCGTAGCCTCCAGCGCCTCCTCGATCGAGCGCACGCACGAGGCGCAGTGCATCCCGCGCAGCCGCAGGCTCACCCGCTGCTCCGCCTGCGCCTCGTCCGGAGCGTCTTCCCCTCTCCTTCCGGGATCCACCCGGATCGGCTCCGCCGTGGCCATGGCTCTAGGCGTCCCAGATCGCACCCGGCGGGATCGACACGGCGCCGTACCGGTGGTGGGTTCCCTCGGCGGCGCTCGCGATCGACCGCCGCAGGGTCTCGACGTCCACGTCCTCGCTCAGGTAGCTCACGACCGCGAGCCCGGCCACGTGGTCGATCTCGGCCTCCACCACGCCTTCGGTGAGGACGAGGGCGTTCCGCACCCGGGCCGCGCAGTTGGGGCAGCCCATGCCAGAGACCGCCAGGAACGCCGTGGCCGAGCGCTCGAGGAGCGTCGGATCGACGGCGGTCCGTACGGGATCCACGTGACACTTGCGACCGTTCTGGCTCATCGCTCTCTCCCGCGATTCGAGGTCCTGTCCAGCGTACGGCCACAAGGTGTGGAGAGGGCGATGAAGTCAGCGTGAGGCGACGGTGAAGGATCCTTAACCGCGGTGGGGGCCGGAGGCCGGGAGGGGAGGGGGACGGGGGACGGCCCGCGCACGAGACCCTCTCCACGGGCATGAAGCCCTCTTCACGATAATCTCACCCCTGCTTCAGTCGGGCTCCGTCACATTCGAGAGGACGATGCATCGGATGACCGCCGCGCGCGGCTGCGCGGCCGTGGCTCGACCTGCCGGGAGCGTTCCATGATCCAGCCCCTCGCCCTCTTCGCCTCCGTGCTCACCGTCCTCGCCGCGAGCGGGGGACGGCCGGCGCCCACCACCGTTCCGGGTGGCCCGGCCCCGGCCGGCCCGACCGCCCCGGCGGCCGCCGCATCCATGGACGTCCAGATCTGGCCCGAGTACGACGACCCCGGCGTGCTGGCCATCTACGAGGGACGCCTCCCCCCGACCGTGAGCACGCCGATCGAATTCACCTTCGTGGTGCCCTCGGGCGCCCGCGTCCACATGGTGGGCGGCATCGACGAGCAGGGGCGGCACGTCCACGCCGAGTACGCGACGCACGAGCGTGACGACGGCCTGGTCGAGATCAGCTACCGGCTCGAGGTGCCCACCTTCTACATGGAGTTCTACTACGATCCCTTCTCGGGACGGGACCGGCGCGAGTTCACGTACCCGGTCGTCTCGGCCCTCCCGGTAGACAGCCTGGTCGTCGCGGTGCAGAAGCCGCGCAGGGCGGAGGGGTTCGGCGTGAAGCCTCCCACCGACGAGGTCATCCGGGACCGGAAGGGCTTCGAGTACCGCATCCTGAGGCTCGGCGCCCGGCCCGCCGGCGAGGCCACGCCGATCACGGTCACCTACCGCAAGGACGACCGCGACCCCTCGGTGAGCCCGGACGAGATGCAGGGCGCGCCGGCGCCTCCAGCGGACGCCCCGAACCCGAAGCCGCATCGCCTAGCCTTCCTGGTGCTCGGAATCGCGGCGGTGCTCTCCGGGAGCGCGGGGCTCTACCCCTCCGTGCGTGACTGGCTGGACGGACGGCGGGGCGGTGGAACCGGCGGGGGGGAGACTCGATCGTCCAGGGCGCCTTCCCGCCACGCTTCGGCGGGCGGACGCTTCTGCACCGAGTGCGGGGAGCCCCTCCGGGACCGCGCCAACTACTGCGGGGCGTGCGGGAAGCCGACGCGACGGAACGGACGATGAGAGCCCGGCGTGCCGGCCGGCGCCCTCACGTCGCGTCGGCCAGCACCGGCAGCCGGACCCTGAAGACCGCTCCTCCCTCCGGGCGGTTTCGGGCGGTCACCTCACCGCCGTGGGCGGCGGCGGTCGTGCGCACGATCGAGAGGCCGAGCCCCGTCCCCTCGGTGCTGGTGCGGGCCGCGTCCGCGCGATAGAAGCGGTCGAAGATCCTGGGGAGGTCCTCCTCCCGGATCCCGGGGCCCGTGTCCGCCACCTCCAGGACCAGGTCCTCCCCCTCCCCGCGCGCCGAGACCTCGACCCGCCCGCCCGGCGTCGTGAACTTGAGCGCGTTCTCGAGCAGGTTCGAGAGCAGCCGGTCCAGGAGATCGGGATCGCACACCCCGCTCATCCCCGCCTCCACGTCGGCCTCCAGGCGGATGCTCTTCTCGTCCGCCCGCGTCCGGTGCCGCTCGACGATGCGCCGGATCGTCTCCGTCGCCTCCACGCGCCGGAGCCGCGGCTCGATCACGCCGGCGTCCGAGCGGGCCAGCGTCAGGAGATCCTCGGCCAGGGCCGAGAGCCTCTCGGCCTCCTCGAGCGAGCTCTCGAGCACGCGGCGGTACTCCTCGGGCTCGCGCTCGCGGCGGAGCGCCAGCTCCAGCTCGCCCCGGAGCGCCGTGAGGGGGGAGCGGAGCTCGTGGCTCGCGTCCGAGGTGAAGCGTCTCTGCGCTTCGAACGCCTCGTCGAGCCTCTCCAGCATGGTGTTCAGGACGTCGACCAGCCGCTCGTACTCGCGCGTGTCGGCGTGGGCGTCGATCCGTCGGCCCAGCGTCCCGGCCTCGATGGCCTCCGCCTCATGGGTGATGTCCCGCACCGGACGCACGGCGCGGCCAGCCAGCCACCAGCTCCCCAGGAACGTCCCGGCCGAGACGGCCAGGACGATCGCGGCCAAGAAAAGGGCCGCCGTCTCGAGCGTCCGGTTGCGGCTGGTGAGCGGGGCGGCCACCTCCAGGACGTGGCGGGCGTGGCTCGCCCCCAGCCGCCCCAGCGGATAGTAGAGGGCCCGGATCTCCGTCTCGCCCAGCCGGTCGTCCGTCCACGCCAGCTCTCCCGCCGCCGCCTTCGCGAGCGCCGGGGTATCCAGCGGGAGGTCCCGGGTCAGGAACTGGGAGCGCAGGAGGCTCCGGCCCGACTCGTCCCACACCTCCGCGTACCGGTTGAGGTCCCGGAGCGAGGCCGCCTCCTCGGGGGTCAGGTTCCACTCGTGGAAGTGCATCGCGCCGTCCGGCGAGTCCGTGACGGAGGAGGCCTGGATCGACGCCACGTTCAGGACGCTCGCTTCGATCTGCCGGTCCAGGGTCTGGCGCAGGGCCGCCCAGCCCAGACCGGCCACGGCCACAATCCCGACCGTCATGGTGGCGGTGAACCGGGCGGAGAGCTGGAAGCGGAAGGAGCGGATCACACCCGGGGGCCCTCAGTCGGGCGCGTCCGTGGAGAAGACGTAGCCCACGCCGCGCACGGTGTGAATGAGCGGGGCGCGGTCCCCCTCGCGGAGCTTCTGCCGGAGGTTGGCCACGTGGACGTCCACCACGTTGCTCATCGGGTCGAAGTGGAGGTCCCACACCTTCTCGAGGAGCTCGGTCCTGCGCACCACCCCCTCGGGACGCAGGAGGAAGAACTCCAGGAGCTGGAACTCCTTGGGCGTGAGCCGGAGAGCCTCCCCGGCCCGCCGGGCCACGTGCCGGATGCGGTCCATCTCCACGTCCGCGTACAGGAGCCGCTCGGTCCGCTCGGCGCCGCCCCGCCGCAGGAGGGCGCGCACACGGGCCAGGAGCTCGTCGAAGCTGAACGGCTTGGTCAGGTAGTCGTCCGCTCCCGCGTCCAGCCCCCGCACCACGTCCTCGGTCGAGTCGCGCGCCGTGAGGAGGAGGACCGGCACCGCCGCCTCCTCCTGGCGGAGGTCGTGGACGATCTCCAGCCCGCTCTTCCCGGGCAGCATGATGTCCAGGATCAGGAGGTCGTAGTCGTACACGTGCGCCTTCATCGAGCCGTCCACGCCGTCGTGCGCGACGTCCACGGCGTAGCCCTCCTCCCGGAGGCCCCGCTCGATGAAGCTGGCGACCTTCTTGTTGTCCTCGACGACCAGGATCTTCATGGCTCCGGGGGCTCGATCCGCTGGACGGCGGCGGGCCGGCAGGGGTCGGACCCGGCGCCCGCTCTTCGGCCCAACCTATGCCTCTGCCGGGCCGTCAGGTACCGGGTCGCCCGACGGCCGGCGCGTGGAGGGCGCGCGTCCCCCTCGTACGGCCGGCCTCGCCCTCAGCTCGAGAAGGTGCGATCGATGGCCTGACGCACCTGGTCCAGGGACCGACCCTGCTGCGTCATGCGGTACACCATGTCGCCCTCGCTGAGGCACACGTCGCACCCGGCGGCGTGGTCGCTCTCGAAGCACGTGAGGAGCGACGTGTGGCCCATGTTCTCGATGCAGTGGCAGTAGCAATAGATGCCGTCCACCGCCCCGGGAACCTGCGCCACCTCCCGGTACACCTTCTCGATGCGCGGGACGCTGGCGTAGCGGACCGCGGGCATGACGTTCTCCGCCGTCACGCCGGCCCGCGGCGTCGGGTGATGCCCGCTGCCCCCGGGCTTCCAGGCGTAGGCCAGCAGGCCCACGCCCAGCACCAGAACGGCCGTGGACAGGACGACCCGGAGGCGCCCTCCTCGCTTCTCCTTCCGCCGCGACGGAGCCCGCCCCGATCGCGACCCGGCGCTTCGTCCCTTCGCCATCTCATTCCTCCCTGATCAGCTCGATCTCCGGATGCACGGGTCCTCCGGATGCACGGGTCCGTTTCCTGCGCGAACGGGACCAAGATGGGCACGGACGTCTGAACCTGGATCCTGCGCCGGGGGACGCAGAGGGGGATGAAAAACACCCGCCAGGTGCCTACGTTGTGGGGTGTTCAGGCATGAACGGTCCCCGAGACGGAGGTCACCCAGCGGGTGCGAAACCATCGTATTCCTTCCCGGCC
>DATFLN010000072.1:0-8722 GCA_035267645.1 Gemmatimonadota bacterium
TGATCGCCCCGGACGCGGGGTCCGGGCTCTGTCCCGCGTGCACGGCCCGGGTGGCGAAGCCGTCGGTCGGTCGTGTCTCCATGCCGCGTGCCCCCTCGCCCTCGTGGAAGTCGCCCTCGTGCGGTCGCCGCATCTCCTCGCTCACCAAGCTAGCAGGTCGCTCGCCGCCGGGGCGAGCCGGCGCCTCGCGGGACCCCCGGACGGCCGCTTCACCGCCGTCGCCGCCGCCGGACCGAGGGCGCGAGGTGAGACCGCGTTGAGGGGCCCGGGGAGCGTCGCTCCGGGAGCGGCCGGGACGCGGGAGGGGAGGCGAAGAGCGGTGCCGAACGGGAGCGGGGGCGGGAGGAAGAAGGCTCCGAAGGCGGCTCACCGCCTGTACGCCCAGGTGGCGTGGCCGACGCTCGGCGGCCTGCCGCTCGTGGACGAGCGCCGGGCGGCGGCGCTCGAGCGGGAGCTCATCGCCCTGTGCCGGCGCGTGGGCGCCGAGCCGCTCGAGGTCCGCGTCTCCTCCGACCGCGTCCAGCTCCTGCTCCGCTTCGGTCCGGGCCAGCCTGTGTCGGACCTGGCGCGCCGTCTCAAGCGCGCGTCGGCCGCCTCCCTGCGCCGCTGGGGCTGGGCAGCGCGCTGGGGCCGCGGCTTCGCGGCCTGCACGGTGGGGCCGGGCCAGGTCCACCGGCTGCTCCGGCGGATGCGCTCGGAGCCGAGGGGCACGGCGCCGGGCGAGGCCGGGCGCGACGGACCGCGGGCGCCCGGAGTCCCCGCCTCCCGCCCGGCGCGCCGGGGACGGGAGCGTCCGGGCGGTTGACGCCCCGGCCGCCCCCCACGTACTCTCCCCTCGCTTCCGGTCCGGCGGTCGTCCGACCGACCGGGCGCCTCCGTCCCCCAGCGCGGTTCCGAAGATCATGTCCGAAGAGCTCATCGTCTCGGCCTCCGGCATCCGGGGGGTCGTCGGGGAGGGTCTGACTCCCGAGGTGGCCGCCCGCTACGGGGCCGCGTACGGGACCTTCCTCGGGTCCGAGGCCGACGGGGCCGGCGCCGGCCACGAGGCCGGCGCGCTGGGGCGCGTCCTCCTGGCCCGCGACAGCCGCACCTCCGGGCCGCTCCTGACCGACGCCGTGGCGTCCGGCCTCCGGAGCGCCGGCTGGAGCGTGGTCGACCTCGGGATCGCCCCCACCCCCACCGCGCTCCTGGCCGTGCAGGACGACGGGGAGGCGGCGGGCGGGGTGATCGTCACCGCATCGCACAATCCGGTGGAGTGGAACGGGCTGAAGCTGGCCAGCCCGTCGGGCGCGTTCCTGGCGCCGGAGGACGGCCGGCGCGTGCAGCAGATCTACGAGCGCGGGCCGGCCCACGCGGCCTGGGACGAGCTGGGCGGCCGGGAAGCGCGGGCGGGCGCGGTGGAGCACCACGTGGAGCGCATCCTCGCCCTCCCCCTGGTGGACGCCGCGGCCATCGCCGACCGGGCTCCGCTCGTCGCGCTGGACACCGTCCACGGGGCGGCCGGGCCCATCATGAGGCTCCTCCTGGACCGCCTGGGCTGCCGGATGGAGGGCCTCGGCCTCGAGCCGGACGGGCGCTTCCCGCGTCCGCCCGAGCCGGTGCCCGAGCACCTGGGCGACCTCCGCGACCGGGTCCGGGCCACGGGGGCGGACCTCGGCATGGCGATCGACCCGGACGGCGACCGGCTGGCGCTCGTCGACGAGGAGGGCGACCCCCTGGGCGAGGACTGGACCCTGGCCCTGGCGGTCGAGTACGTGCTGGGCCGCACGCCCGGCCCGGTGGTGACGAACCTCTCCTCGAGCCGGGTCATCGTCGACGCGGCCCGCCGGGGCGGGGCGTCCGTGGAGCTGTCCCCCGTCGGGGAGGCCAACGTGGCCGCCCGCATGCGGGAGACGGGCGCCGTGGTGGGGGGCGAGGGGAACGGCGGGGTGATGCTCCCGGCCCTGCACCTGACGCGGGACGCGCCGCTCGCGGCCACGCTGGTCCTGGGCCTCTTGGCGGCGACGGGCCACGGCCTGCGCGAGCACCTCGCCGGCCGCGAGCGGTACGCGATCGCCAAGCGGAAGGTCTCCCGGCCGGAGGGAGCGCTGGAGCCGATCTACCGGGCCCTGCGCGAGGCGGTCCCCGGGGGCGCCGAGGAGGACGTGCAGGACGGGCTCCGGCTGGACTGGCCCGGGGAGGGCCGCTGGCTCCACGTGCGGCCCTCCGGGACCGAGCCCATCCTCCGGGTGATCGCCGAGGGGCCCACGGCCGGGGAGGCGGCCTCCCTGGCCGATCGTGCGCTGGAGGTGGTCGGCCGGCGGGGCGGGGACCCCTCGCACGCAGTGGGGTAGAGACATGGGCGGCTTGGAGATCCGGCGGAGCAGGGCGAGGAGGGCGAGGACGACATGTGCGGCATCGTAGGCTACATCGGGACGAGTGAGGCCACGCCCCTCCTCCTCGAGGGCCTCAAGCGTCTCGAGTACCGGGGCTACGACTCGGCCGGGCTGGCCGTTCAGGTCGGAGCGGAGCTCGAGGTCCGCAAAGTCTCGGGCAAGATCGCCGGCCTGCGGCGCCGGGTCCAGGAGGAGCCGCTCGAGGGCACGGCGGGAATCGCGCACACGCGCTGGGCCACCCACGGCGCCCCCACCGAGGCCAACGCCCACCCCCACACCGACTGCGACGGGACCATCGCCCTCATCCACAACGGCATCGTGGAGAACGCCGACATCCTTCGCGACAAGCTCCGCGAGCTCGGGCACGCGTTCCGGAGCGAGACCGACACCGAGGTCATGGTCCACCTGGTCGAGGAGGCCTTCGAGGGGAATCTGGAGCAGGCCGTGGCCGCGGCGCTCACCCAGGTCGAGGGCACCTACGGCATCGCGGTCCTGAGCTCGAGGGACCCCGACAAGATCGTCGTGGCCCGCAAGGGCTCCCCGCTCGTGCTCGGCGTGGCCGAGAACGACGACCGGCAGATGCTGGTGGCCTCGGACGTGGCCGCCGTCCTGGGGCACACGCGCCAGGTGGTCTACCTGGAGGACGGCGAGCTGGCGGTCCTCCGGCGGGACGGATACGAGACTCTGGACATGACGGCGTGGGACCCCGCCCGCCCGCCCCAGCCCATCGAGAAGGAGGTCAGCCACATCTCCTGGAACCTGGAGCGGATCGAGAAGGGCGGGTACGAGCACTTCATGCTCAAGGAGATCCACGAGCAACCCGACACGGTCCGGGACTCGATGCGGGGGCGGGTGCTCGAGGAGGAGGGCACGGCGCGCCTGGGCGGGCTCCGCCAGATCGCCGACGCGCTCGAGCGGGCCGACCGCATCATCATCACCGCGTGCGGGACCAGCTGGCACGCCGGTCTGGTCGGCGAGTACATGCTGGAGGAGTACGCCCGCATCCCGGTGGAGGTCGAATACGCCTCGGAGTTCCGCTACCGGAGCCCGCTCCTGGGGGAGAACACCGTGGTCCTGGCCATCTCCCAGTCGGGAGAGACGGCCGACACGCTGGCCGCCGTGCGGGAGGCCAAGCGGCGCGGGGCGACCACGATGGGCATCGTCAACGTGGTGGGCTCGACGATCGCGCGGGAAACGGACGGTGGGGTCTACACGCACAACGGCCCCGAGATCGGCGTCGCCTCCACCAAGGCCTTCACCGGCCAGCTCACGGTCCTGGCCCTGTTTACGCTCATGCTGGCCCGGCAGCGCGGGCTCTCGATCCTGGAGGGACGGGAGATCGTGGCCGCCCTCCGGGAGCTGCCCTCGGAGCTCCGGAGCGTGCTGGACCAGGACGCGACGATCCGGGAGGTGGCCGAGGTCTACTCGGGCACGCGGAACGCGCTGTACCTGGGGCGCGGCTTCAACTTCCCCGTGGCCCTGGAGGGAGCGCTCAAGCTGAAGGAGATCAGCTACATCCACGCGGAGGGGTATCCGGCCGCGGAGATGAAGCACGGGCCCATCGCCCTCATCGACCGGGACATGCCGGTCGTGGTGATCGCGCCCACCGACTCGGTGTACTCCAAGGTGCTGTCCAACGTCGAGGAGGTCAGGACGCGGGGCGGCCGGATCATCGCCGTCACGTCGGAGGACAACCGGGAGCTCGGCGAGCGGGTGGAGCACCTGATCACGGTGCCCCGGACGGTCGAGATGCTGCAGCCGATCCTGACGGTGGTGCCGCTGCAGCTCCTGGCCTACCATATCGCGGTCCGGAGGGGCTGCGACGTGGACCAGCCCAGGAACCTGGCCAAGAGCGTGACGGTCGAGTGAGTCGGCGGGGTCCGAGGGATCGACGGGGCGCTCGAGGGTTATGAAGACGTTGCGGGAGCATCCACGATGAGTGACGAAGCCCGCGAGGGTCGGCGGGGCGATCCCGCTTCCGGAGCCGGAGGGCGGAATCCCATGATCATGCAGGGCTATCTCCAGATCCTGAAGGAGCAGGTGTCCCGCTACGCCGGGACGCTCCGGGACGTCGTGCTGCTCGCGCCCGCGTACGCGCTCCTCATGTTCCACCTCCTGAACGATCCGCGGCTGACGCGGCAGCACCGGCTCCTGGTCGACGCGGCGCTGGCCTATCTGGTCAGCCCCAACGACGTGATCCCGGAGGAGGAGGTCGGCGCCTACGGATACCTGGACGACATCTTCTGCTGCGCCTACGTGGCGCACCGGATCGCCGAGGAGCTGGGCTGGGAGATCGTGGAGGAGTCGTGGACCGGCGACGGGTCCGTGAACGAGATCTCCGAGCGCGTCCTGGCGCGGGAGCAGGAGCTCCTCGGCCACGCGGGGGACGACGTCCTCCGCTTCGCGGGACTGCTCGACCGCGCCGAGGAGGAGGGCCCCGGCGGCCCGACCGCCGGACTGGCACGCGCTTGAGCGGCGCCTCGCCGGCGCTCCCGGGCGCCCCCCGACGCCGCGGGGCGGTGATCCGGCTCGTCGCCGTCCTCCTCGGGATCGTCCTCCTGCCGACGGGCGTCGGGGCACAGGAGTACCACCTGTCGATCCCGAACGGCGACACGCTCTCCTTCCCGCTCGACACCCTCCGCAGGATGATGGACGACTCGCGCCGGCTCCGGGACATTCTCGAACGGGACCCCGAGGTCCTCTACTACGTGGGCACCGGGCCGGCCGCGACCGCGGCGAACCCGGCGTCGGCGTACCCGTGGCGGGCGGTGCGCGTCAGGAACGACACGGCGGCCGAAGTCGCGACGCCGTCCAATCTGAGGGAGATGGACCGGGCCTACGTCAACTACGCGGTCCGGAAGATGTACTCCCTCCGCCAGGAGGGCCCGGCCGCGGGCTGCGACCAGGTGGTCGACCGCGAGGTGCTGCGGACCTGGTCCTTCCTGGATGGATGGATCCTCTCCCGCACCCTGTACGGCGGGCCGCCCTTCCCTCCGGTGGACCTCATGGTCTTCGCCCGGGCGCAGGGTCACCTGACGGCGATGCTGGTCGCCCTGGGCGACTCCGAGCTGATCGGATGCGCGGACCGCTGGGCGAAGGACCACCCGGACCGGATGGCGGCCTACCGCACGTGGCGCGAGGGTGCGCTCGGGACCTGGGCCGATTCGGCGATGGCGGCGGACTCGGCCCGGGCGGCGCGCGACTCCGCCGCCCGGGCGGCCCGCGACTCGGTCCTGCGAGCGATCCGCGACTCGGCGCGCGCCGCGCAGGACACGGCCGGCGCCGCCCGCGACTCGGTGCGGGCAGACACCGCGCAGGCCGACACGGCCTCCGCGCCGGGCGGGTGAGGGGCGCCGCACCCGCGACGGCGCTCGGCCTCGCCCCCGCCAGCCTCCGGATCGACTGGTCGGGCGCCGGAGACCGCCTGCTCAAGGTCGCGGCCGTCCTGGTCGCGGCGTGGCTGGTCTATCGGCTCATCGTGGTGCTCACCCGACGCATCGAGCGCTCGGTGGTCGAGGGCGGGACGGGCGGCCTCTCGGCACGGGAGCAGCGCGGCCGCACGCTCGCCCAGATCGTCCGCAACGGCTCGACGGTCGCGCTCGCGGTGCTCGCCGGCGTGGCCTGCCTCACGGTCTTCGTCCCCAACGCCTCCGCCCCGCTCGCCGCCGCGGTCGGAGTGCTCGGCCTCGCGCTCTCGTTCGGGGCACAGGGCCTGGTGCGGGACCTCATCGCCGGCTTCGTCATGCTGCTCGAGGGGCAGTACCAGATCGGGGACGTCATCCGGATCAACGAGAGCACCGCCGGCCAGGTCGAGAGGGTCACCCTGCGGGTGGTGGTCCTGAGGGACGTGCACGGCGTCCTCCACACCATCCCGAACGGGCAGATCAACCAGGTGAGCAACCTCACCAAGGGGTGGTCGCGCGCCGTGCTCGAGCTCGGCGTGGCCTACGGGGAGGACGTGGACCGGGTGATGGAGGTGCTGGCGGACGTCGGGCGGGGGCTGTGGGAGGACCCGGAGTGGCGCTCCCGCCTGGTCGAGGAGCCGGTGGTGCCGGGGGTGGAGCGCTTCGAGGACAGCGCGGTGGTGATCCGGTTCATGGCCAAGACCCCGCCGCTCAAGCAGTGGGAGGTGGCGCGGGAGTTGCGCCGGCGGGTCAAGAAGCGCTTCGACGCCGAGGGGATCGAGATCCCCTTCCCGCACCGGACGCTCTACTGGGGTCGGGGGCAGGCCCCCGGGAGCGAGGTACCATGACGCTCAGCTTCCACGACACGCTCACGCGCTCGCTCGTGCCGTTCGAGCCGGCCGAGGAGGGCCGGGTCCGCATGTACACGTGCGGGCCCACGGTCTACGACCGCGCCCACATCGGGAACTTCAGGACGTTCGTGTGGGAGGACCTCCTCCGGCGCTACCTGGAGTGGAAGGGCTACCGGGTCACGCAGGTCATGAACCTGACCGACGTGGACGACAAGACGATCGGCGCGGCGCTGGAGCGGGGCGTGACCCTGCGCGAGGTGACCGACCCGGTGGTCGAGGCGTTCTTCGAGGACTGCGACACGCTCGGCCTGGAGCGGGCGGAGCACTACCCCAGGGCCACCGGGCACGTGGAGGAGATGATCGACCTGGCCCGCCGGCTCGAGGAGGACGGGCTCACCTACGAGGCGGACGGCTCGCTCTACTTCGCGATCGACAGGTTCCCGGGCTACGGGCGCCTGGCCGGGATCGACCCCGAAGAGCTGCGGAGCTCCGGCCGGGCCGCCGGCGACGAGGAGTACACCAAGGACGACCCGCGCGACTTCGTGCTGTGGAAGGGAGGAGAGCGGGGCGAGGAGGCGTCGGTGGCCTCGTGGGACTCGCCCTGGGGGCCGGGCCGGCCGGGCTGGCACCTGGAGTGCTCGGTGATGGCCATGGAGTACCTGGGTCCGACCCTGGACATCCACACCGGCGGCGTGGACAACATCTTCCCCCACCACACCAACGAGATCGCCCAGTCGGAGGGGGCCACCGGGAAGACGTTCGCGCGCTACTGGCTGCACGCGGCCCACCTCCTGGTCGAGGGCGCGAAGATGTCCAAGTCGCTCGGGAACTTCTTCACGATCCCGGATCTCCTGGAGCGCGGGTACCGCCCTTCCTCCATCCGCCACCTCCTCCTCGGCGCCCACTACCGGACGCAGCTCAACTTCACGCTGGAGGGGTTGGAGAAGGCGGCCCGCGCGCTCGAGCGGATCGAGGAGCTCCGCGCCAGGCTCCGGGCCGCGGACGCGGCCGGGGACGTGGGGGAGGCCGCGGGGGACGGTGCGGGCCCGGAGCCCGACCGGCCGGAAGGGTTGGCCGCGATCGCCGCGCGGGCCCGGGAGGCGTTCGAGGCGTCCCTGGACGAGGATCTCGGGGTGAGCGGCGCGCTGGCGGCGGTCTTCGACTTCGTCCGCGACGCGAACGCCGCCCTCGACGAGAGCGACGACCGGGCCGACCCGGGCGGGCGCGACGCCGCCCTCGCCTTCCTCGAGGACTTCGACCGGGTGTTCGGGGTCCTCTCTCTGCGCGACCGGGAGCGGCGGGAGATCCCCGGGGAGCGGCGCCGCTGGCTCGAGGAGAAGATCGCCGAGCGCGAGCGGGCCCGGAGCGAGGGCGAGTACGAGCGTGCGGACCGGATCCGCGACGAGATCCAGGAGGCGGGTTTCGTGCTCGAGGACACGCCCCGGGGGACCCGATGGAAGCTGGCCGGGGCGGAGGAATGGGAGGCTGCCGGGAGCGGCGGCACGGCCCATGCTCCGAACCGGGGCGGTCCGTGACGGACGTACGCGCCACGTGATTGACAGGGTGGGAGGCCCGGTCTATGATGGAGATCTCCCGTTGCTGACGTAGCTCAATCGGCAGAGCATCGGATTTGTAATCCGAAGGTTGTGGGTTCGAGTCCCACCGTCAGCTCACTAGCGAGGGGGAGAGCCCCGGCGGGTCCGACCCGTCGGACGCGCCCGGCGCCCGGGAACGTGCGGGGCCGGGCCCGCGGTGGGGTACCGAAGCGGCCAAACGGAGCAGACTGTAAATCTGCCGGCTTATGCCTTCGGAGGTTCGAATCCTCCCCCCACCATGCAGCGGGGGCGGTGAGGGCGGCCGGACGGGGCCGCCGGGAGCCCGCCGGGCCGGGTGACCCGACGCGGGAGCCAAGCTCGGTTCGTAGGACGCGAACGTAGCCAGGAGACGGCAGCCGATGGCGAAGCAGAAGTTCGAGCGGACGAAGCCGCACGTGAACGTGGGGACGATCGGGCACGTGGACCACGGGAAGTCGACGTTGACGGCGGCGATCACGGAGGTTCAGCACGCGAAGGGGCTGGCGGACTTCATTCCG
>DATFLN010000073.1:0-30712 GCA_035267645.1 Gemmatimonadota bacterium
GTCGAAGATGTTCTGGTAGGAGTAGAGGTACTGCCGCATCTGGCTCAGCTCGCCGAGCCCGAAGTAGTCGCCCGCGATGCTGAAGAAGCTGAAGCCCAGCATCCAGGAGACCACGTACGTGTAGTAGATGAAGATGACGAGCGGGATGAGGAGGCCGAGGACGCCCAGGTACTTGGCCCACGGCTTCTTCCGATCGGTGAGCGCGTCGAACATGCCCGGCAGGCTGCCGTGCCCGAAGCGTCCGCCGAACCTCCCGATCGTCCACTCGATCCACATCAGCGGGATCCCGAGGATCAGGAAGGACACGAAGTAGGGGATCATGAAGGTCCCGCCGCCGTTCTGCGCGGCCTGGACCGGGAACCGGAGGAAGTTCCCCAGCCCGACGGCGTTCCCGGCCATGGCCAGGATGAGGCCGATCCGGGTGGCCCACTGCTCCTTCTTGTGCGTCTCGACGCTCACGCGGTCCCCTCCCCTGTTCCGCCATCCCGTCCCGTTCGAGGTCCGCCCGCCGACCGGCCGGCGACCGGGGACGCTATCCCGGCGGCGTCCGCCGCGTCAAGGAACCGGAGGCGCCGGGAGTTCCCGACGGCCTCAGGAGCCGAGCGCCCCGAGGATCTTCGCCCAGGTCGATCCGAGGTGGACCCAGCGGCCGGAGGTCCGGCCGTCGATGCGACCCGCGGCCAGCGCTTCGAGGAGGCCGGAGGGCCCCTCGAAGGGAGGGACCACGACCCGACCGCGGCCGATCTCGGTGAGGAGGTGGGCGTCGCTCCCCCCGCCCAGCGGGAGCCCCCGGGCCTCGCCCCAGCGGCGGGCGCGGGCGTTCGCTTCCGGGTCGTGGCAGCGGGCGTTGAACGCCTCCACCGCGTCGACGCAGTCGGCCACCCCGTCCAGGAAGCTCTCGTCGGCCCCGCGCCGAGCGTCGAACGGGTGGGGCAGGTAGACCGCCCCGCCCTGCCCGTGGATGGCGTCGGCGACCTCCCGGAAGCTCCCGCCGGGCGGCACGTGGCGCTCCAGGTAGAGGCCGATGAGGTCGAGGCCCTCGGCCGTCCTCACCTCCTCCCCCACGATGACGCGCCCGGGGTCCAGGTCGCGGGCCTCGAAGGCGCCCTCGATGCGGTCGTGGTCGGTGATGGCGATCCGGTCGAGCCCGACCTCCCGCGCCCGCCGGAGCACGTCGGCCGGGGCGCTCCGGCAGTCGTGGGAGGCGCGGGTGTGCGTGTGGAGGTCGACGTGCCAGGACGACGCGTCGGAGGAGGAGGGTCCGCTCACGCGCCGGCCCCGCGGTCCGTGCCGCCCTCCGCCGGCTCCGCCGCCGCCTCCCGCTCCTCGCCCCAGGCGAGGATCCGCTCCCAGGCCCTGCGCGCTCGGCGCTCCAGCTCCTCCCGGCCCCCGGCGTTCTCGATCACGAGGTCGGCGGCCTCGCGCTTCCGGCCGGCCGCCCACTGCGCCGCCTCGATGCCCTCGAACGTGGCCTCGTCGAGCCCCCGCTCCTCCACGATCCGGCGGCGGCGGACCCGGGCCGGGGCGTCCACGACCACGACCCGGTCGAACTCGTCCTGCAGACCCTTCTCGAACAGGAGCGGGATCTCGACGACGACGATGCGGGCCCCGGCGCTCCGCGCCGCCTCCAGCTCCCGGGTGCGGAGGTCCTGGACGGCGGGGTGGACGATGGCCTCGAGGCGCTCGCGCTCCTTCGGGCGGCCGAACACCTCCTCCCGCATGGCGGCCCGGTCCAGGGTGCCGTCGCCGCTCAGCACGCGATCGCCCCAGCGGTCCCGGATCGCCTGGAGAGCGGGGCTCCCCGGCTCGACGGCCTCCCGGGCCAGCTGGTCGGCATCGACCCTCCAGGCGCCCCAGGACTCGAACAGGCGGCCGACCGTGCTCTTGCCGGCGCCCACGGTGCCGGTGAGGCCGATCAGGATCACCCGGCCTCTCCGCCCGCCCCGGCCTCCGACGTCCCGATGATGGCCCGGCCCTCCTCCCCGGACACCCGCAGCTCGGCGCGGAAGTCCTCCAGGAGGGAGTCCAGGAGCTCGTCGACCTCCCCGTCGGAGAGGGCTCGGAGCGGAATCTGCGCCCCCGCCAGCATGCCGTGCCCCCCGGCCGAGCCCCGCTCCCCGATCACCCGCCGGACCAGGTCGCCGGCGTGGGCCCCCGGCTCGTAGGTGCGCACCGAGAACAGGAGGTCGTCGTGGTAGCGGCCGCAGGCGACCACCCAGTCCACGCCCTCCACGCGCATGAACATGTCGGCCAGCTCCGCCCCCAGATCGGGGTAGTCGAGCCGCCCCATGGGGACCCACAGCACGCCGCCGAAGCGGCGCGCCCTCTCGAGCGCGGCGTGCACCGACTGGAGGTAGGTGGCCGGCACCCTGGCGTGGCGGATCCGGGAGATCGAGGCAGGGTCCGAGCGGGGGTACAGGTACAGGCTCGCCTCCACGTCGGCCGCGGAGACCTCGCGCCCCAGGTCCATCGTCTCCGACTGGATCCCGTAGAAGAGGGCCGTGGCCAGCGAGCGGTCCGGCTCGAGCCCCGCGGCGCGCAGGTACTCGACCAGGATCGAGCAGCTGGCTCCGTAGTCGGGACGCACGTCCGAGTAGGTGGTCGCGGCGGTCTCGGGCCGGACGGGATGGTGGTCGACGACGATGGCGGCGATCCGGCCCTCCGGGAGCGAGTTGTTCCCCGTGCGGGGCTGCGTATCGACCAGGGCCACCAGCGTGGAGGACGGGATCTCGAGGGAGCTCATGCGCTGGAAGTCCGCGTCGAGCTCCCCGATCAGCGCCCGGTTCTCCGCCCTCCCGACGATGCCGCCGAAGGCCAGCCGCGTCTGGACCCCCGCCGACTCCCCTAGGAGGAAGGCCAGCGCCGCCGCCGACGCGATCGCGTCCGGATCCGGGTTGTCGTGGGTGAGGACCAGGACCTCGGCGGCGTCCTCGACGGCCCCGAGGAGGTCGGAGAGGCGGACCGCCTGGTCGACGGTCGTCTCGGCCGGCTCCATGGGGCCGGCGTCGGTGTCCCCGGCGTGGTCTCCTGATCCGCCCGTCTCCGCCGCCGGCCCCTCGCTCTGGCTCATCGCTCAGTCCGAGCAGTCGCCGTGCGGATACGGATGCCCGCAGTTCGGGCAGTGCCCTCCCTTGCAGCCCATGAGCCGCACCGGAAGCGGAACGCCGCAGCGAAGGCAGGGCTCCGTCTCACGCGTCGCCTCGCGCCGCCGGGCGGCCTCCCGCCGCTCGGCGGCGCCCTCGCGCCTCAGCCGCTCCACCCGAACGCTCCGGTCAGGAACGGGTTCGTCTCGGCCTCCCGCCCCACCGTGGTCTCGGGGCCGTGGCCCGGCCACAGGACCGTCTCGTCGGGGAGGGAGAGGATCTTCCCGCGGATCGAGGCCAGGAGCGTCCCGGCGTCGCCGCCGGGGAGGTCCACGCGGCCGACCGACCCGGCGAAGACGCAGTCGCCCACGAACGCGTGCCCGGGCGTGCAGAACACGACGCCGCCCGGGGAGTGGCCCGGCGCGTGGCGGACCTCCAGCTCCAGCCCGGCCAGCTCCAGGACCTGTCCGTCCTCGAGCTCGCGGTCGGGGGGCGGTGGCTCCTCGATCTCGAGGCCGAAGGCCGCGGCCTGCTGGAGCGCCGCGTCGTAGAGGTCGCGGTCGGCGGGGTGCAGGTAGATCGGGACGTCCCAGCGACGCCGGACGCCGGCGACGCCGCCCACGTGGTCCAGGTGGGCGTGGGTGAGGAGGATGGCCTCGGGCTCGGCCCCGCACTCGTCCAGG
Organism: Gemmatimonadota bacterium; assembly: GCA_035267645.1. Taxonomy (GTDB): domain Bacteria; phylum Gemmatimonadota; class Gemmatimonadetes; order Palauibacterales; family Palauibacteraceae; genus Humimonas. The sequence continues at coordinate 3,767 of DATFLN010000073.1, forward strand.
GCGGCGATCACGCTTTCCGGCTCCGCTCCCGGATCGATCACGGCGGCGGTCCGGCCGTCCTCCCGGAGCGCCACGTAGCCGTTGGCCTGTATCGGCCCCAGGACCAGGCGCTCCACCTGGATGGGGACCCGGTCCACGGGATCCGGATCCGGTCGCGTGTCAGACCGCGAAGGAGCTCCCGCAGCCACAGCCACCGGTGGCGTTGGGATTGTCGAACGTGAAGCCCGAGCCCTGGAAGGTGCTCTTGTAGTCGATCGAGACGCCCTCGAGGTACTGCGCCGAGAACGGGTCCACGAAGACCCTCACGCCATGCTCGTCGAGCACGAAGTCGTCCTCCCGAGCCGACGACTCCAGGTTCATGGAGTACTCGAAGCCCGAGCAGCCGCCCGGCACCACGCTGAGCCGGAGCCCCGCGGCCCCGACCTCCATGCCCTCCTCGGTCATGAAATCGCGGACCTTCTCGACCGCCAGCTCCGAGAGCCGGATGCCGAGGCCTTCGTCCTGCTGCTCCGTCCTTGTCGTCGCGTCCATGGCGCCACCGCTCCGTGGGAGACTCCGCCCCGGGGACCGCCGGTCCCCGGAGACCATGCTAGATTCCTGCCGAAAGGGGTGTCAAGCGGGCGCGGCGCCCGCCGCGGCCTCCTCCGGCGCGTTCCCGGCCGCCTCTCCGGGCTCTTCGGTCCCGGCCCTCTCGGCCAGGTCCACCAGGTATTTCTCGGCCGCGAACACCGCCGTCGTCGCGTCCCCGACCGCCGTCGTGATCTGGCGGACGAGCTGCGAGCGGACGTCCCCCGCGGCGAACAGCCCCGGGACCGAGGTGCGCATATCCCGGTCCGTCAGGAGATACCCTCCCGCGTCGTGCTCGACGTGCTCGGTGAGGATCCCCGTGTTCGGGTCGAACCCGATGAATATAAACACGCCCGTGACGTCGAGTTCCGAGCGCTCGTCGGTGTCGACGTCCCGGAGGGCCAGCGAGGTGACCCCCGACGCGTCGCCCCGGATCTCCTCGACCACCGTGTTCCAGATGACGTCCGCCTTCGGGTTCCGGAACAGCCGTTCCTTCAGGACGGCCTGGGCCCGGAACTCGTCACGCCGGTGGATGACGTGGACCTTCTCGGCATAGCGGGTCAGGAACTCGCCCTCCTCCACGGCCGAGTCGCCGCCGCCGACGACGGCGATGGTCTGGCCCTTGAAGAAGGCGCCGTCGCAGATGGCGCAGTAGCTCACGCCCCGGCCCCTGAACTCCTCCTCGCCCGGGATGTCGAGCCGACGCGGCGTACCGCCCGCGGTGAGCACGACCGCGGGCGCCCGGTAGACCGTCCCGTCCGCGCACTTCGCCCGGAAGCGTCCCTCGTCGTCCCGCTCGAGCGCCTCGACATCCGCGTACGTGGCCTCGATGCCGAACCTGGCCGCGTGCTCGGCCATGAGCCGGGCCATCTCCATCCCGCCGACCTCCTCGAGGCCGGGATAGTCGTCGACCAGCTCCGTGAGGAGGAGCTGCCCGCCGGGCGCACCGCGCTCGAGGAGCACGGCGTCCAGCTCGGAGCGGCCCGCGTACAGGGCGGCGCACAGCCCCGCGGGGCCCGCGCCGACGATGATGAGCTCGTGGTCCTTGATCCCGGTCATGGCCTGCTCGATACCCTCGAGGTCCCCGTCCGCTCCACGATGGCCTCCAGCCAGGCGAGCGGGACGTCCTGGGAGCCCGGCTCCGCCTCGTGGACCTGGTCCCGGCCGTGCCAGTCGGATCCCCCGCCGCACAGGAGATCCCGCCCCTCCGCCAGCGACCGGAGCTCGCGCCGCATGCGCCCGCGGTGGGAGGGGTGGAGCACCTCCACGCCGTCCAGCCCCGCGTCGATCCAGCGCTCGATGTCCTCGAGCGAGTGCTCGCGGCCCGGGTGGGCCACCAGGACCACGCCACCCGCGGCGTGGGCCCGCCGGATCACGTCCTCCGGAGGCGAGGGCCGCTTCTCGACGAACGCGGGCCGGCCCCGCGACAGGTACCGTCCGAACGCGGTCCGCTCGTCCCGGACCAGCCCCTCCTCGACCAGCGCACGGCCGATATGGGCGCGCGTCGGGACGCCACCCACGGCGCGGGCCTCGACCTCCTCGTACGGGAGGTCCACGCCCGCTTCCCCGAGCCGGCGGACGATCTCCCGGGCGCGCCGCACCCGGTCCCGACGGTACACCTCGAAGTACTCGAGGAGGCCCTCGTCCTCCGGGTCGAAGCCGTAGGCCAGCAGGTGGATGGAGCGGCCCGGCTCGTTGGCCGAGAGCTCGGCGCCCGGCAGGAACCGGAGGCCCAGCCTCGAGGCCTCCCGGGCGGCCTCGTCGAGCCCGCCCACCGTGTCGTGGTCGGTGAGCGCGAGCCCCGCGAGGCCGGCTTCCGCGGCCCGCCGCACCACGGCCGCGGGCGGCTCCGTCCCGTCGGAGGCGGTGCTGTGGAGGTGCAGGTCGACGCGCTCGCCGCCTCCGCTCACGCGTAGGTGCGCGGGAAATCCAGCGACCGGCTGGCCCGGAACAGCTCCATCAGCTCCCGCTCGGAGAGGGCCTCGAGCTCCTCGGGGCCGTCGATCCGGTCCCGCGGGACCTCGACGACCCGGTAGGGCCGCTGGCCCGAGGTCTCGCAGAAGAACAGCACCGTCCGTACGTCCGGACCCGAGGCCTGTTGCCCGAGTCGGACGCGCCACCGGTCTCCGTCCGCCCTGATCCGTCTGGTCATCGTCCCTTCCCGCTCCCTGGCCTCGGCCTGGCGCCCCGCTCGGGGGCTCCCCCGCGGATCACGCCTCCCGGACCGAGACCGCCGCCGCCACCGATCGCGTCACGGTGGTCGGGGTCCCGTCCACGAGCACCTCCAGCGAGCCCTCGTCGCGTCCGGGGCCTCGCACCTGCACGTGGACGCCCGGGAACAGACCCGCATCGCCCGCCTCCCGCAACCGGCCCGCCACGCGGTCCTGGACCTCTCCCACGATGAACGTCTCGCCCCGGGGCGCCTCCGCGAGCGGGATCGCTCGCCGTGCATCCACGTGCCCGTCGGAGGCCGGGATCGGAGAGCCGTGGGGATCCTCGTCCGGCTCCCCGATCGCCCGCGCCATCCGGTCGATGAGCTCGTCCGACGCGGCGTGCTCGAGGCGCTCGGCCTCGGAGTGCACACCGTCCCATCCGTAGCCCAGCTGCTCGATCAGGTACGACTCCAGGACCCGGTGTCGCCGCAGGATCCTCAGGGCGGCCGACCGGCCCTCCCGGGTGAGGCGGACGCCGTGGTACGGGACGTGGTCGACGAGCCCTTTCGCCGCCAGCCCCTTGATCATGTTCGTGACCGAGGGCGCCGCGCGCCCCAGCGAGTCCGCGAGGTCCGAGGTGGACACCGCGCTCCCGTCCTCCTCGAGACGGAAGATGGCCTTCAGGTAGTCCTCCGCCGCCCGGGACGCCGCCCGGGACCCGTTCCTGCTCCGCTCTGCCTTCCTCACCTCTTCATCCCTCCACGCATCGAAGCTCAATCGGGGAGGAAGCTCTCCTCACCCGAGAGCCCCGCCAGGAGGGTGGCGATCAGCTCCGACGCCGCCTCGACGTCCTGCGCCGCCACCATCTGGCTGGGGCTGTGCATGTACCGGTTCGGCACGGACACCACGGCCGTGGCCACCCCGGACCGCGCCGTGTAGATCGAGTCCGCGTCCGTGCCCGTGGCCGACGGAGCGGCGAACACCTGCACGGTGATCCCAGCCTCCCCCGCGGCCTCGGTGAGCAGCCTGTAGAGGACCGCGTTCACGACCGCACCCCTCGACAGGACCGGCCCACCTCCGAGATCTACATCGCCGTGCTCTTTCCGGTCCACCGACGGGTGGTCGGTCGCGTGCGTCACGTCGATCACGACCGCGGCCGTGGGCTCCAGGCCGAACGTGCCCGGGGCCGCTCCTCCCCCCGACCGGTATCCGATCTCCTCCTGGGTCGTCGCCACGGCTACCGCGCGGACCCCCAGGCTCTTACGGCTCACCCGGCGGAGCGCCTCGAGCGCCACCAGCGCCCCGATCCGGTCGTCGATCGAGCGGGCGGCGAAGCGGTCGTTGGCCAGCTGCACCGTCTCGCCATCGAGCACCGCCACGTCGCCGACGCGGACGCGGGAGGTGGCCTCCTCCCGGTCCTTCGCGCCGATGTCGATCCACAGCTCCTTGATCTTCACGGCCTTGTCCCGGTCGTCGCGGTCGATGAGGTGGATCGCCTTGCGGCCGACCACGCCGGGGACGATGCCGTCGTCGGCCAGGATCCGGACCCGCTGGCCCACCAGGACCTGGGGGTCCCAGCCGCCGACGGCCTGCACGTACAGGTACCCATCGTCGTCGATGTGGTGGACCATGAGGCCGATCTCGTCGATGTGGCCGGCCAGCATGACCCGCGGCGCGTCCTCGGGGCCGACGGCGGCGAAGCTGTTGCCGTGCACGTCCAGCCACACGTCGTCCGCGAAGGTCTCGGCCTCCTCCCGCCACACGCGGGCCGGTGCCGTCTCGTATCCGGACGGCCCGTGCGCGTCCAGCAGCCGGGTGAGGAACTCACGCATCGTCTCGTTCATGACACCGCCATGGGTCGGGTGGGAAGCAGGGTTCGAACCGCGGGGGCGGGGCCGACCGCGGGCGTGGCTCGCGCCGCGGGGGGGCGGCTCACGCGCCCCCCTCCTCTTCCTCGCGCAGGAGCGCGAGGATGCGCTCCCGGAGCTCCGGCGACTCCGGCGCGGTCAGGCCCTTCTCCCGGACGACGTCCAGGAAGGCGCGCTCGAAGTCGAACAGGGAACGGCACGGGGCGCAGGCGCCCAGGTGCGCGCCGATGCGCTCCTCCAGGCGATCGTCGAGCTCCCCGTCCAGATACTCGTAGACGTGCTGGACGGCCGCGGCGCAGGAGATGCCGCCCGGCGGCGCTTCCGTCGCCGGACCGCCGTCGGCCGATCTCTCCGTCGTGTCGCTCACCGGAAACATCCCATGTCCGAGCGTGTTCGTCGAGAACGTCCCGCGGGCGCTGGCGCGCCGTGGAGCCGGGCCTTCACCGGCTCGCAGAACCGGGAAGGAGCTGAGCAAGGCTACGCGGCCACCCCGGGAGGAGCAAGTCCCGCGCCTCGGCGAGAATCGGGGAAAAGCGCGCCCTCACGGCCCCGGGCGATCGGGACCGGCCGGGGGGGCGAAGAGCGAGTCGGCGAGGGGCGGGTCGAGCACCACGTCGGCGATGCGGAGCTCCTTGGTGACCCGGCCGTCCTCGTCCACGTAACGCCTCGTGCCCACGTACGTTATCGGGCCCGCCGTCCGGAAGTGGCGCCACAGCGTGCGGTCCCGGGCGTCCGAGCCCTGCTCGATGTAGTCGACCTCTTCGGGGAACGGATCGGCGTCCCGGAACTCGTAGAAGTAGCGGTCGCCGGGGTGGGCGCCGACGTCGGAGCCGAAGCTGACCCGGACCTCGACTCCCCCGCCCTCGAGGCGTCGGCCGTCGAGATTCACCCCGGAATCTCGCAATTTGAAAGGGAGTCCGAACCAGTAGAACACGTCCCGCGCCACGTACTCGGCCTCCTCCGCGGCCGGATCGTCGGGCGGGAGGGGGGTCCCGTTCAGGGCGGCCCAGGCGGTGTCCCCGTCGAAGACCTGGACGTAGAGGCCCTCCGCTTCCGGGCGCTCGATCCGGGCCTCCTCCCCGCGGGACGTCTTTCGGAGCGTGACGCGGCGCGGGCGCATGCGCCGCACGCTCCCCGTGCTGTCGTACCACACCGTGTTCACGGTGTAGCGGGCACGCTCGATGGAGCGCCATGCCTGCATCCCGCCCGCCGCCTCGATCCACGCGTCCACGGTGGAGTCGGCGAGCGAGGTCGGGCCCGGGCGCGCCGCGGACCCGCCGTTCCCGCCCGCGACGCCGCCCCCGCAGGCGCCGAGAAGGACCGTGGAGACGATAGTCAGCCGAAAGAGCCCGGAGAAGGTCATGGCACGCAAGGTACGCAGGGAGCGCGGCCGATCCAAGGTATGGACCGTGCATGAGCCGCCGTCCCCGGCGTGGGCGCAGCTTGCGGATCGAGCGGGCGTCCGTCTATAGTCGATTATGGAACGATCTACGGAACGTCTATCATATTTATTACGGTACATCTATGCGACGCTCGGATCATAGAGGGAGGCGCACGTGGCAGAGACGGTAGAGGACGTGATGAAGATGGTCGAGCGGGAGCTCGGCCGGGACCCGGACATCTCGAACGAGGCCCTGTACGAGAAGGCGCGGAAGATCGACGGGTCGATCGCCGATCTCACCCTGCGCCAGTTCCACGCGCGATATCCCCTGCAGGTCAAGCGCCGGCGCGCCGCCGCGAGCGGGCGGTCGAAGAAGAAGAGGAAGGCGGGCTCGGGCCGGAGGCGTACGAAGAAGTCCGCCCCGGGGTCGGGAGCCGATCGCGAGGCGGTCCGGGAGATCCTCCTCCGGCTGGCGCGCGAGGTGAGCGCCGCCGAGGGCAAGGCCGCCATGATCGACCTGGTGGTGGGGCTGGACCGCTACGTGGACGAGGTTGTGAAGGCGGCGAACGGGGGCGGCTGAGGCCGGCCCCTCACTCGTAGCGGAGGGACTCCACCGGATCCACGGCCGCCGCCCGGCGGGCGGGGAGGACGCCCGCGGCCAGCCCGATGGCCACGAGGATCCCCACGGAGATGAAGGCGATCGGCCAGGAGAGCCGCGGGTTCAGCAGGTAGACCATCGCCCCGCTCTCGCCCGCCGGGATCGCGTCCACGCCCAGGACCACCAGCAAGGCGACCCCGAGGCCCAGGAGCCCGCCGGCCAGGGCCAGCAGAAGGGCCTCGAACACGAACTGGGCCACGATGTGCCCGCGGCGGGCCCCGAGCGCCAGCTTGACGCCGATCTCGGGCGTCCTCTCCCGCACGGCCACCACCATGACGTTGGCCAGCCCCACCCCGGCCACCAGGAGCGTGAAGGCTCCCACGAGCCCGAGGAAGATCTGGATCCCGAGCCCGATGGCCCGGTTCGTCTTCGCGTCCTCGATGAAGTCCCAGATCGCGAGCGCGTGCTCGTCGGCCGCCGCGAATCCGTGCCGGCGGCCCAGGACGCGGTACAGCTCCGACTTCACGAACGCCGCGTGGCTCACGTCTCTCGGACGCACGAGGAGGTGGTTCACGTACCGGTCCCCGTAGACGGCCCGGAAGGTCGACGCCGGGATGATGGCCCGCTCGGAGTCCGGTCCGTTGTTCGAGCTGTCCTGGAACTTGGACTCCATCACGCCCACGACCGTGAACGGGAGCCCGTCCAGCGAGACGGTCCGGCCCACCGGGTGCCCGCCCGGGAAGAGCCGGGCGGCGATGGAGTCGCCCAGGAAGAGGACGCGCCGCTTCTCGGTCACGTCCCGCTGGTTCAGGAAGCGTCCGCCCGCCGCCGCATACATGTGGCGCAGCTCCCCGAACGCCGGGGTGACACCTTCCATGTAGGTGTTCGTCTTGTGGTCGTCCACCTCCAGGCTGACCCGCTGCCCGTACGAGGGACTCACCATGTCGACCTCGGGGACCGAGCGCCGGAGGAGCGTCAGGTCGTCCTCGGTGAGCCGCACGGAGCGGCCGCGGGGGAGGCCCTGGTAGGGCTGGCTCGTCGTCCCGCCCCACACCATGAACATTCGCTCGCCCGCGTTGAGGAGTCCGGTCTCGAGCTCGTGGCGGAGCCCCTCCCCGAAGGCCAGGAGGAGGACGACCGACATGCTCCCCCACACGACCGCGAAGCCGGTGAGGAGCGCGCGCGTCCTCTGCGCCTTCAGATCGCCCCAGAACTCCTCCAGCAGGATCCGCCACATGGCCGGCTACCTCAGGTCCTGAGACACTCGACGGGGTCGAGCGATGCCGCCCGCCGGGCCGGGAACAGGCCCGCGACGAAGCCGATGACCCCGAGGAGAGCCACGGTCACGAGGAGGACGGTCTTCGAGATCGTCGGCGTGCCCACGAAGTCCTGCATCGGCACGAGGCCCAGCAGCTGGACGATCCCGACCGACAGCCCGAAGCCCAGGAGGGCCCCCAGGCCGACGATCGCGAAGGTCTCGGCGAAGAAGGCCACCAGGATGTCCCGGGGCCGTGCCCCCACCGAGCGGCGGATCCCGATCTCCCGCGTGCGCTCCTTGACCACGATGTACATGATGTTGGCCACCCCCACCCCGCCCACGCTCAGCGTGAAGCAGCCCACGATCGCGAAGAACAGGTTGAAGCCCAGGAACAGATAGGAGAACTGGGTCTCCCACCGGCTCGTGTCCCACACCATCAGCGCGTCCTTGTCGTCCGGGGAGAAGCGGTATTTGCGGCCCAGGAGCTCGTAGACGCGCCGCTCGACGGCCTTGGTGAGGCGCGGGTCCCGCGTGCGGTAGACGAGGTCGCTGACGTACTCGTTCCCGATCACCGCCCGGTGGGTGCTGGCCGGGATGAAGATCCGGTCCTTGTCGCGCGAGTTGTAGGAGGAGTTCTGCTGCTTGGGGACCATCACCCCGACCACCGTGAAAGGCACGTCCCCGACGTACACGCGCTTCCCGAGGGGCCGCTCGTCGCCGAACAGGAGGGCGGCCAGCTCGTCGCCCAGCACGGCCACGCGGCGGCGGCCCTCCACGTCCAGGCGGTCCAGGAAGCGTCCCCCCGCGGCGGGGATGACGTTCCGGAGCCGGCCGTATACCGGGTCCACCCCCGTGATGTTGGGGTTCGCCGAGTTCCGCCCGTGCCGGACGGGCACCGCGCGGCTCGAGTACTCCGGGCTGATCTCGGTGATGCCCGGGATCTGGCCGGCCAGGAGGGCGGCGTCCTCCTCCCGCAGCCGGATCGTGCGGCCGTCGGGGAAGCCCTGCCACGGCTCGGTGGTCCGTCCCCCGAACAGGAGCACGATGCGCTCGCCCAGCCCGTGGAAGCGCTTGATCGTCTGGCGCTCGAGCCCCACCCCGAACGCCAGCAGAACGACCACCGAGACCGTGCCCCAGGCGATGCCGAGCACGGTGAGGGAGGTCCGGAGCCGCTGGTGGCCCAGGTCCCAGATCAGGTCGCGGAGGATGCTCGCCAGCCGCATGGGGCCCGCCGGCCTACTCGATCTTCGGGGTGGGCTTCTCCCGGACTCGCTCGCCCTCGGAGAGCCCGGAGACGACCTCCACCCGGATCGCGTCCGAGAGGCCGGTGCGGATCGTCCGCTCCTCGGTCTTCTCGCCCGCCAGCTGCACGGTGACGCGGGCCGAGTCGCCCTCGAAGGTCACGACGCGCTCGGGGATCGTGAGCACGTCCGTCCTGCGGTCCACGATGATCTCGGCGTTGGCCGAGTAGCCGGCCCGCAGGTGCACGGCCGAGGCCGGATCGAGAACGATCTCCACCGGGAAGACGGTGGCGTTCTCCTGCTTGGTCCCCTTGGGCGAGATCCTGGTGAGCGTCCCGGTCACGTGCGCCTCGGGCAGGGCGCCGATCCTGATCTCCGCCGTCATCCCCTCCTCGAGGCGGCCGACGTCGATCTCGTCCACCGTGCCCTTGAACAGCAGGCTCTTCATGGACGCCATGGTCATGACCGCCGTCCCCTCCTGGTAGGAGGTGAGCGGCACGACCGGGTCGCCGATCTCCACCGTCTTCGTGAGGACGATGCCGTCGATGGGGGCGCGCACGACCGTCTCGACGTCGCCTCCCGAGCTCTGCACGCGTCCCTTCTCGAGGAGCGCCAGCCGCTCCTTCGCCAGCTGCACCTGGAGACGCGACTCCTCGAGCTGCTGCCGGGCGTCGTCGAACTCTTCCTCCGTCACGAACTGCTGCTGGCGCAGGGGGTTCAGCCGGTCGTGCTCCTTCTGCGCCCGGTCCAGGTCCACCTGCCGGATCTGGAGCTGCCGCCGCGCCTCGACCAGCTCGAGCGGGGTGGGGTTGGGGCGGATCTCGAGGAGCGGCGTCCCCGCCCGGACCTGCTGGCCCTCCTCGGCGAAGACCTTCTGGACCACGCCGGCCATCTGGGACTTGACCTCGACCTCCACGTCGGGGTCGATGCGGCCGACGGCCAGGGCGCGGTCGACGATGTCGCCGCGCTCCACCGTGACGGTCCCCGCGGTCCCGTCGCCCCCGCTGTCCCGCGCGAACGCGGCGACGCCGACGGCGACGACGAGCACGGCGGCGCCGCCCAGTATGATTCCGGTCCTTCTCTTCATGGCTCCCTCCTGTGCGTTCCCCTACGGGAGCCGGGACCGGGAAAGTTTCAGCTGCGGCGGGGCGGGCCGTCGCGCCGCCGCGGCCGCGTCAGCCGCCGCCCGCGGCCCCGCCCGTGGTGCCGTCGATGCGGCCCAGGAGCTCCCGCACGGCGGCCCGGAGCTGCGCGTCCTCGCCGTCGGCCCGGTCGTTCGGCCGGCGCGGGATGGAGATGTCGGGGACGGCGGGGTGGAGCTCCATGTCGTGGTCGGTGGCCTTTACGTACCAGCCCCGGAACGGCAGCCGCACGAAGGACCCGTCCAGGAGCCCCGCTCCTCCCGTCGAGATGACGGCGCCGAAGGTGGGCTCGCCCACCAGGGTCCCCAGCCCCAGCGTCTTGTAGGCGTGGGCGAAGATCTCGGCGTTGGAGTAGGAGTTCTCGTTGGCCAGCGCCACCGTGGGCTTCGTCCACCCGGCCAGCGGGAGGCGCTCCCCGAACGGGTAGTGGTCGCGAAAGCGCGTGTGCGTCGCGTCCAGGCTGTCGGCCGCCCCCCGGGGGATCGTGTAGGCGTGCTGCCTGTAGGTGAGCACGTCCAGGAGATAGTCCGTGGTCCAGCCGCCGCCGTTGAAGCGGACGTCGATCACGAGGCCGTCCTTCCCCTCGCCCGCGGCGGTCAGCTCGCGCTCGAAGCGCTCGAAGCTGGGCCAGTTCATGGCCTCCACGTGGATGTAGCCCAGCCGGCCGCCCGAGTACTCCTCGGTCAGGCGCCGCCGCGCGTCCACCCACTCGCGGTAGAGGTCGTCGGACAGGCTGCTGGTGGGCCGGATCAGGACCCGGCGGGCGCGGCCGTCCGGACCGGTCACGTCCAGCACGGTCCGCTCCCCCGCCCGGTCCACGAGGAGCGAATAGAAGTTCCCCGATGCCGGGACCGACTCGCCGTCCACGGCCGTGATCACGTCCCCCGGCTCGAGGCGGCTCGTCTCCCGGGCCGCGGGCGAGCGCGGGACCACGCGGTCCACCCGGACGCCGGCCTCGACCGGCGTGACCTCCACGCCCAGGAGCCCGGTCCGCTCCTCCTCCCGCTCGCCGCGCGAGGGCGAGTAGAAGCCCACGTGGCTCGAGTTGAGCTCGCCGAGGAGGAGGTTGAAGATGTCCGCGAAGTCGCGGCTCGTGGAGGCCGCGACCGCCCACGGCCGGTAGCGGTCGTGGAGCGCCTTCCAGTCCGCCCCGTGGAAGTCGGGGTCGTAGTACCGGCGGTTCAGGAGTCGCCACGCCTCGTCGAACACCTCGCCGCGCTCGGTCCGGTGGTCGAGCTCCATGCGGGCCGAGAACGCCAGCGACTCCTGCTTCCCGCTCTCCGCGTCCAGCCGCGCCAGGGTGCCCCGGCGCATGAGCATGTACAGGCGCTTACCGTCCGGGCCCATGCGGAGGGTGCGCGGCGCCGGGTTCGAGGTCGTGAGCGCCTTCAGCTCCGAGCCGTCCCACTTCACCCGGTAGACGTTCTGGTCGGCGCTCCACGATTGCCGCCCGTCACGGTTCGAGACGAAGTAGAAGGTCGTCCCGTCCTCCGAGACCTGCGGGTCCGACTCGTTGCCTGGGAGAGAGGTGACCTGGGAGAGCCGCTCCCAGATCCCGTCGAGGTCGATGCGCACCGGCCCGGCGCCGCCCTCCGCGGCCGCGCCGCCCTCCTTCCCGTTCCCGGAGGCGGCGGTGTCGCCGCCTGCGCCCTTCCCACCGGAGAGGCTCTTTCGCACCCGCTCGAGATCCCAGTCCGCCTTCGTCTTCTCCCAATCGTCCTTCCGGAGCCACGCGAACCACACGTCGTCGTCCCCGTTGTTGCGGTTGGAGACGAAGGCGAGCTTCGAGCCGTCGGGGCTCCACACCGGCGAGCGGTCCGGCCGCGGGTGCTGGCTCACGTCCACCGGCTGGCCGGAGCCGTCGGAAGGGAGGACGTAGACCTCCGTGTTGAAGTCCAGGTCGGGCCGGTCGTAGGCCAGCCACCGGCCGTCCGGGCTCCAGGCCACGTCCTCGGCCGCCGCCCATCCGTCCAGCAGGGTCTTCTCGTCTCCGAGGCCGCGCGGCCCCACGTCGGCCACGACCAGGGTCCCCGGCCCCCGGCGGAAGGCGATCCGCTTCCCGTCCGGCGAGACCACCGGCTCGCGCTCGAGGACGTCGGTGTCGGTGAGGCGCCCCGTCCGGGTGTCCACGGCCAGGAGGAGGTCGGAGGAGGCCGTGTCGGCGGAGGCCAGCCGGTACAGGTCGTAGTCGCCGTCCCGGTCCGAGGCGAACACGAGCGTCGTGTCGTCCAGCCACCCCACGTCCCGCTCCCGGTACGGGGTGCGGGTGAGCCGCACGGTGCGCCGCTCCTCGGGGTCGGCCGTGGTCACGAACAGCTCCCCGTGGACCGCGAACGCGACCTCCTTCCCGTTCGGCGAGACCGCGAGCTCGTCGGCCTCGTCGGTGAAGGTCTTCCTCTCCACGTCGAAGGCGTGCCCGTCCTGGGGGATGCGGAGCGCGATCGGCTCGGGGGCCGGGGTCCGGCCGCCCTCCGGCCCGGCGGATCCCGCGCCGAGCGACAGCCGCTCCAGCCCCGACGGCCGCTCGAGCACGACGACCGACCCGTCGGCCGACGCCCCGAACCAGGTCGCCCCGTAGTCGTCGTAGCGGGTGAGCCGCTCGGGCTCGCCCGCCGCCTTCCCGTCGTCCCCGATCCGCACCCGGAAGAGGTCGTAGCGCCCCGAGCGCTCGCTCAGGAAGAGGAGCGTGCGCGGGCCCACCCAGCGGGGGAGCTGGTCGTTCCCCTCGAAGTCGGTGACCTGCACGTAGCGGCCCGCCTGCGTGTCGTAGACCCACAGGTTCCGGTTCGCGCTGCCGTGGTAGCCCTTCCGCTCCCGGGGATTGGAGCCGAAGACGAAGGCCAGGAAGCGGCCGTCGGGCGAGGGCCGCGGCTCGAAGCCCGTGGCGTCCAGCCAGCGGTCGGGCGTCCCGCCCGAGGCGGAGACCGTGTAGATCTCCCGCTCCCACTCCACCTGCAGGTAGGTCCGGCGCGTCTGGAAGGCGATCCGCCCGTCCGGCGTCCAGCCGCCCGGCACGTCGTCTGCCGAGTGCCACGTCAGGCGGCGGAGGCCGCCCCCGTCGGCGTCGACCACGAACACGTCCTCGTTCCCGAACCGGTCGCTCGAGAAGGCGATGCGCCCGCCGTCGGGGCTCCAGCTCGGGTGCCCGTCGTAGCCCGGGTTCACCGTGAGGCGGCCGGCCGTGCCGCCTCCCACCGGGGCCGTGAACAGGTCGCCCTGATAGGAGAAGGCCACCGTGCGCCCGTCCGGGCTCACCGCGGGATAGCGCGCCAGGGTGACGGCGGGGCTGTCCGCCGCCAGGGGTGCCGCGGCGCCCGGAGGCGCTTCGGCACGGGTCGGGGATGGAGCGAGGGCCTGGAGGCCCGAGACGGCGGCGAGCAGGCACACGAGGGACGCTCTACGCATGATGCGGCTCCGGTTCGCGGGAGGTGCCGGGAACGGCGGCCGTCCGGAGGACGGCGTCTCCGGCCAACCTAGGCCGCCGTGGCCTCCGCCTCCAGCGCGCCGATGAGGGCCTCCACGTCGTCCTGGTCGTTGTAGACGTGCGGGGAGACGCGCAGGGCCTCCCCCCGCCTCGAGACGTGGACCCGGGCGGACGCCAGCCGCTCCTGCAGCCGGTCGGCGTCCCACGAGGGCGGCAGGCCGAGGCCCACGATGTTGACGCAGCGGCCGGCGTCCTCCTCGACGTCGCAACCGAGGGCGGAGGCCCCCTCCGCGATGCGCGCCGTGAGCCCCGCGCAGCGCTCGGCCACGATCCCGCTCCCCCACTCGAGGAGCAGCTCCAGCGCCGCGGCGAGCATGGGGGTCAGGATGAAGCTGGCGTGCCCGCCCGCGTCGAGGCGGCTCGCGTCCGCGCGGTACTCGTCCCGGTAGGCCACGAGCCCGGCGAAGTCCTCGCTCCCCTCGCGCCCCATCCAGCTCTCCTCCAGGGGCCGCGCGGCGTCGAAGCGCGGGCCCAGCCACGCCACCCCCGACCCGTACGGACCCAGGAGCCACTTGTAGCCCGAGCACAGGACCGCGTCCGGGCGGATCGCCGCCACGTCGAAGGGATGGGCTCCGATGGTCTGCGTGCCGTCCACGACGAGCGCGGCCCCCACGTCGCGGGCCCGCTCCCCGGCCGCCTCGAGGTCGAAGAGGGTGCCATCCGACCAGTGGGCGTGCGGCAGAGCCACGAGCGCCGTCCGCCCGTCGATCGCGTCCAGGATCCGCTCGCTCCAGGCCGCGGCGGTGGACCGGCGCCCGCCGGTCCGGCCGTCCGTCCGCGGCCTCTCGACGGTGAGGACCTCGGCCCCGGACCGCGCGGCCAGCGCTCGCCACGGGTACACGTGGCTGGGGAACTGTCCTCCCGCGACCACGACGGTCCGACCGGGCTGGAGCTCCATGTTCCGGGCGACGACCGCCGCCCCGTAGGAGACCGCCGGGACCAGCGCGACCCGCGACGGATCACCGTCCCCGATCAGCGCCGCGAAGGCGGCCCGGACCCGGTCGGAGTCCGCGAAGAAGTCCTCCGCTCCCAGGTCCGTCGGTGCGGACTCGCGTCCGAGGCCGCTCCGGCCGGCCTCCTGGACCACGCGGGGGAGCGGCGACATGAAGGACGCGTTCAGGTAGTGGACGTCGTCGGGGAGCGAGAAGGCGCGGTGGTCGCAGGGCGGCATGGGATCCTCGGTCCGGGGTTCCGTCGCGTCGGCCGCCGCCACGTTAGGCCCTCCCCCGCGCGCGGGAAACCCGCGGCCGGCCAGGGGCGGCCCGGCGGCGTTCCGCCTCGCGGCCCTCGTGGCGACCCCTCCGGCGGAGGGCTAGGTTGGGAGTGTCCGGCCTCCCGGCCGGGCTTCCATCCGCCCCTCCGCGCCGCCAGGAGACGTCATGATCGAGCTCGAGGTCAACGGCACCCCCCGACGACTGGACGTGCCGCCCGAGATGCCCCTCCTCTGGGCCCTCCGCGATCGGCTGGGCCTGACGGGAGCGAAGTACGGCTGCGGCATCGCCCGGTGCGGCAGCTGCACGGTCCACGTCGACGGCCGGCCGGTACGGTCGTGCGTGACCTCCGTGGGCTCGGTCGCCGGGGCGTCGGTCACCACGATCGAGGGCCTCTCCCAGGACGGGAGCCACCCGGTGCAGCGGGCGTGGAAGGAGCTGAACGTCCCGCAGTGCGGGTACTGCCAGAGCGGCCAGATCATGAGCGCCGCCGCCCTGCTGGACTCGACGCCCGATCCGGGCGACGACGACATCGACGGGGCGATGCGCGGCAACCTGTGCCGATGCGGGACCTACCACCGGATCCGGAAGGCCATCCACCGGGCCGCGGAGATGGCCGGGGAGGCGGGCCGATGAGGGACCTGAGCCGACGCGGCTTCGTCCGCCTGAGCGTGGCCGCCGGGGGCGGGCTCGTGGTGGCCCTGCAGCTCCCGGGCTGCGGCCGGCGCCGGGAGGGCATCGGGCTCCCCGGCGGGGGCCCCTCCCCCGCGACCGACGTGGCCTCGAACGCCTGGGTGGAGCTCCACCCCGACGGGTCGACCACGATCACGGTGGGGAACTCCGAGATGGGCCAGGGCGTGCGCACCTCGCTCGCCCTCCTGGTGGCCGAGGAGCTGGATCTGGACTGGGACCGCGTCACGGTCGCCCAGGCCCCCAACGACCCGGAGAAGTACGGCCGGCAGTCCACGGGCGGGAGCGCCAGCGTCCGCTCGGCCTGGGAGCCGCTGCGCCGCACCGGGGCGGCGGTGAGGCAGGTCCTCCTGTCCGCCGCGGCGACCTCCCTGGGCGTGCCCGCCTCCGAGCTGGAGACCCGGGACGGCTCGGTGCGGCACCCGCCCAGCGGCCGCGAGGTCTCCTACGGGGAGCTGGCGGCCCACGCCGCTTCCGCGCCGCTCCCCACCGACGCGGAGCCCAAGCCGCCCCGGGAGTGGCGGCTCATCGGCCGCGAGGGGATCGTCGGCGTGGACGTGGACGACATCGTGACCGGCCGCGCCGAGTTCGGCTCCGACGTGGTGTGGGACGGCATGCTGTACGCGGCCGTCGCCCGCTCGCCCGCGCACGGCGGATCCGTGAAGGGCTACGACGACTCGAAGGCGCTGGCCGTCCCCGGCGTGCGCAAGGTGGTGGAGGTGAAGGGCACCGGGCCGGACGCCCACGTGCGCTCCGGGGTCGCCGTCCTGGCCGAGGACACGTGGTCGGCGGTCCGCGGCCGGGACGCCCTCCGGGTCGACTGGGACCCGGGCCCGCACGGCGGCGAGTCGAGCGAGGCGTTCTCGCGGACCATGCGGCAGGCCGTCTCGGGCCCCGGCTCGGTCGTGGTCAACCGGACGGGAGATCCCGACGGCGTGCTCGAGCGCGCCGACGAGGTCGTGGACGCCACCTACGAGCTCCCCTTCCTGAGCCACGCCACCATGGAGCCCCAGACGTGCGTGGCGGAGGTCGCCGACGGGAAGGTGCGCCTGCGCTCCCCGGCGCAGACGCCCGACTGGTCGGCCGGCGCGGCCGCCTCGGCGCTCGGCGTGGACGCGGACGACGTCGAGCTCACCATCCCGCTGCTCGGCGGCGGCTTCGGACGCCGCCTGGACCCGGACTTCAGCGTGGAGGCGGCCCTCATCGCCCGCGAGGCCGGGGCGCCCGTCAAGGTCGTGTGGACGCGCGAGGACGACATGCGCCACGACTTCTACCGGCCCTGCGCCGTCCACCGCTTCGAGGCGTCGCTCGGGAGCGACGGCTATCCCGAGGCCTGGCGGCACCGGTTCTCGACGCCCGCGATCTCCGCCACCTACGACCCCGACGGGGACGAGGAGGACTGGGGCGTGGGCGAGGGCACCGGGACGGCCACGATGCTCTACCGGGTCCCGAACCGTTCCAGCGAGTACACGCACCTTCCCTGCGGCCTGACCCGGGGCTGGTGGCGGGCCGTGAGCACCACGCACGGCATCTTCGCCCGGGAGTGCTTCATGGACGAGCTGGCGGAGCGCGCCGGGATCGACCCGGTCGAGTACCGCCTCCACCTCATCGACACGTTCCGGATGGACCGGCCGAAGCCGAATCCGCGCTTTCCGCACGACCCCGAGCGGCTGAAGGGCGTCCTCCGGCTCGCGGCCGAGAAGGCCGGCTGGGGGAAGGACCTCCCCGAGGACCGCGCCATGGGCGTGGCGTGCGGGATCGACCACCTGAGCTACGCCGCGGAGGTGATCGAGGTCTCCCGGAGCGGGAGCGGCTTCCGGATCGAGCGGGTGGTGTGCGCCGCCGACTGCGGGCCCGTCGTGAACCCCGACGGGGGCCGGGCCCAGATCGAGGGGGCCATCCACCAGGGCCTGTCGGCGGCGCTGGGCGAGCGCATCACCGTCCGGAACGGGGCGGTGCGGGAGGGGAACTTCGACGGCTATCCGATCCTCTCGATCGACCGGGCTCCGCGCGAGATCGAGGTGCACTTCGCCGAGACCGACGCCCACCCGACCGGCCTGGGGGAGCCGGCGCTCCCGCCGGCCGCTCCGGCGCTGGCGAACGCCCTCTACCGCCTCACCGGCCGCCGGATCCGGAGCCTGCCGATCGAGGCCTGAACACGGCCCGCCCGACCACGACCCGCGTGTGGTGGCGGGAGCCGTGCACGCCGGGGCTCTCGCCCGCGGCGCGCGCGGTGTCGGCCGGCACGTCGGTCCAGGCCCCGTAGGCCACGCCGCCGCGGGCGTCCACCCCCGTGTAGTCGCCCAGGAACTCCCCGCCGGGCCGGAAGGGCCCGCCCCAGGGCCTCTGCGAGAAGGTCCGGCCGCCGTCGGCCGACCATGAGATCGTGTAGCGGAGCTCGGGTCCGGCCGGCGGCGCGCCCACCGCGCCGCCCGGGTCCGCCGCTTCCGCGTCCCCCGACGCCGCCTCACCGCCTCCCGCGGCCGCTCGCTCGGTCCGGTAGTAGCCGGCCACGTACGTCCCGGTCACCGGGTCCACGGAGCTCCAGGCAAAGAAGTGCTCGATCCCCGAGCCGGCCGGGTCGCCGCTCGCGAGGACCGGCTCCGTCCAGGTGTCGCCCCCGTCGTCCGAGGTGGTGAGCCACACGTCGGCCTCGCCGGCGCTCCGGTCCACCCACGTCACGAACAGCCGGCCCGAGCGCGGGTCCACCTCGAGTGACGGGTAGCCGTTGGCGCGGGCCACGCCCGGGACGGGGAAGACGATGTCGGAGGTCCGCCGCACGTGGACGTCGGTGCCGAAGGTCCTCCCCCCGTCCTCCGAGCGGTCCAGGAGGATCCCGGTCGAGTCGTTCCACACGACGTAGAGCGTTCCGTCCGGCCCGACGGCCAGGTCGGTGCCCTCGGCGGCGCCCACGGTGTCCTGCGGAGAGCCGGGCCGGTCGGAGATCTCGATGGCCTCCGACCAGCTCCTCCCCCCGTCGGCCGAGCGCGAGAAGCGGATCCCGGACGCCCGCGCCCGGAACTGCGTCCACGCCACGTACAGGCTCCCGTGGTGGGGGGACGCGTCCCGCCGATCGGCCGTCATCATCGGCTTGTCCTCGAACGGGATCCCCGGCGACTCGGCGTGCTCGACCACCGGGACCGGCTCCGTCCAGCTCCCGCCTCCGTCGGACGAGCGGCTGGTGAAGATGCCGTTCCGGTGGGCGGCGCGGCCCAGGAAGCGGTAGTCGTCGGGCCGGTCGAAGGCGATGAACAGGGCGTGCGCGGTCCCGTGGTCGGAGAAGATGACCGAGGGGTCGCCGGCCAGCTCCCAGCGGTCGGTCCCGGGGAGCGGGGCGGAGCTCCAGGTGGCGCCCCGGTCCGAGGAGCGACCCGCCGTGGCCGGCACCTGCCACACCGCCACCACCCCGCCGTCCCGCACGGGGTCGAGGGCCACCGAGGTCTCGTCGTGGTAGCCGGGCGCCGTGACCGGGGTCGTGGACAGCTCGGGCTCCGCCGCGGCGCTCCCCGACGACGCCTCGGGTCGCGCGCCGCCCCGAGCGCAGGCGCCCGCCGCCAGGGCCGCGGCCAGGGCCGCGGCGAGCGCTCGTCCGCCGCCGACCGCGCCGGGACGTCTCCGGCCTCCGGCCGCCGCGCCGGCGCTCCCGCCGGGCGTCGCTCCCCGGGGCCTCGTCCGCGCTCCTCTCACGATCCTCCTCCCTTCGCCGTCTTCCGGATCCCATCGATGGTCCGCTCCACCGCCCGCCGCGCCTCCGGGTCCTCGAGGCCCGCCCGCGCGCTCCGGAGCACGGGCAGGGCGAGACCGGGCCGCACGGTCGACGTGAGCGCCTGGAGGACGTTCTCCCGCGTCCGCCGGCCGTCGCCCAGGTGGGCCGCCAGGAGGGAGAGCGCGCGGGCGCTCCCGGCGGAGGCCAGGGCCCCGAGGGCCTGGGCGGCGACCGGGTCGTCGTCCAGCCTGGCCTCGAGCTCCGGCAGGAAGGTCGTGTCGCGGCGGACCACCATCCCGACCATGGCCGCGTGCGCGATCACGTCCCGGTACGAGGGCGTGTCGAGCCCGCGGGCCAGGAGCTCCCGCACGCGGTCGGGGTGGGCGGAGTCGGCGCGGGCCGCGGCCTCGAGGGCCGCCGCCCGGACCCGGTAGCTGGAGTCGCCCTCGAAGGCCGAGCGCACCGCCTTGACCGCCGCCTCGCCGCCCACGTGCCCGAGCGCCGTGGCCGCCGCCTCGCGAACCCGGGACGAGCTGTCCGTGAGGGCCGCCCGCAGGGCCGGGAGCGCGCGGCCCGGCGGGAAGCCCGCGAGCGCGGAAGCCGCCGTCACGCGCAGCGCCGGGGGCGCGTCGCCCCCCAGGACGCTCGCCAGCGCCTTCCCGGCCGCCGGCTCGTCCGTCCGGCCGGCCAGACGCTCGGCGGCCCAACGCCGGTTCCACAGCGCCCCGTTGCCGGCCGTCTCCCGGGCCAGCCACGAGGTGGGCTGGGGGAAGTCCAGGGTCTTCACCACGGCGTCCCGGTCGTCGAACACCACCGAGAGCGGCCGCGAGCCGACCCCGTCCACGGCCATGGTGTCCGCCGCGTCCGCCACGACCACGTCCCGCGTCACCGGCCCCGAGGCGGTCTGGACCCGCACCCGGACCGGCATGCGGAAGGCGGCCGGCGTGGCGGCCGCCCGCGCCGAGTCCCCGCCCCGCCCCTGCGTCTGGCGGACGACCAGGAGCTCGCGGCCGCCGGCCGAGTCCCACCTCGCCCGCACCGAGACCTCGGGGAAGCCGGCCCCGTACACCCACTGGTCGAAGAACCAGTCCAGGTTCTCCCCCGTGGCGTCGAGGATGGCCCGGCGGAGATCCTCGGAGGTGGCGTTGCCGTAGGCGTGGTCGACCAGGTAGCGGCGGACGGACGCCCAGAAGCGCTCGGGCCCGAGGAGCGTCCGGAGCATGCGCAGGACGAGGGCGCCCTTGGGGTAGATCACGTTCGAGGAGGGCGCCGCGAGCGGCACGCGGCGGTCGGCGTCCGCCTGGAGGAAGCGGTCGTACTCGTCCAGGTAGTAGGCCGCGGCCGCCGCCGGCCCCCGCTTCCTCCCCCAGTACTGGCCCGGCATGAACTCGGCGAAGCCCTCGCTCAGCCACAGGTTGGCCCAGTCCGCCTGCGTCACGTAGTCGCCGAACCACTGGTGGGCCAGCTCGTGGGGGATGAGGTCGGTGAGGTACCAGGGATCGTCGCGCCACGCCCGCTCGTCGGGGAGCCAGTCCACGAGCGTCGTGGCCGTGACGTTCTCCATCCCCCCGAAGAAGTCCGCCACCGTGGTCTGGGCGTACTTGGGCCACGGGTAGGCGACGCCCGTCATCCGGGAGTAGGCCTCGATCATGTCGGGCGTGGCGCGGAACAGGCGGCGGGCGCGGGCGGTGTCGCCCGGATACACGTAGTAGTCCACCGGCGTCCCCCGCCAGTCGTCCTCCAGCCGGACGAGCCGCGAGACCACGAGCGAGACGAGGTAGGTCGAGGCGGGGTGCCCCTGGAGCCAGGTGACCGTGTGGGTGCCGTCGCCCTCGTCGCGGTCCCCCTCCAGCCGACCGTTGGAGACGACCGTGAAGCCGTCCGGCACGCGGGCCGAGAGCTCCCACGTCGTCTTGTCGCCCGGGAAGTCGTAGGTGGGGAACCAAAGGTGGTTCTGGTGGGCCTCCCCCTGGCTCCACACCTGCCGCGGCGCGTCGTCGTCGGCCTCCAGGAAGGTGAGGCCTCTCCCGTTCTCGATCGCGGCCCGGTAGGCCACCCGGAAGCGGAGGGTGTCCCCGAACGCGGCGGGCGCGGCCGGGAAGACGACCAGCGTGTCCCCGGCGTGCCGGTGGCGGAGGCTCCGGCCGTCCGGCCCGGTCACCGCGTCGATCGAGAGGTCGGCCCCGGCGTCGAGCACGAGCGAGTCGAGGCCGGGGCGCAGCGACCGGACGACCGTCTCGACCTCGCCCGCCACGGAGGCGGCGTCCCAGTCGAAGTCGCGGAGGGCGATGCGCTGATGGAGGAGGTCGTAGTCGTGCGAGCGCTGGAAGGCGGCGTTCACGCGCCAGCCCGGCCCCGATCCCCCGGCCCGGCCGCCCCCGGAGTCCTGCGCCGCCAGGCGGCGCGCGCGGCCCGCGGCTCCGAGCGCGCAGGCGAGCAGGAGCGCCGCGGCGCTCGCGGCGCGCGCTGGACGACGGACCTCCATGCCTCCTCCCGGGATCGGCGCGGTGGGCCGGAGGGCCTCGTCCCCCGGCGCGGAGGCGCCAAACTAACGGGAGGTCGGCCGATGCGCCGGCGAGGGGTGGGCGTCCGACGGCCGCTCCGCGGGTGCGGGCCGGAAGCCTGGCCTCGGCTCCCGGCCCTATCGGCTCAGAAGGAGACCCACCAGCTCACCTTGGCCAGGAAGGTGTCGGCGGGGGGACGGTCGAAGATGCGGCCGACGTCCCGCGCCACGGCCAGGCTCCCGTCGAAGGTCCTCCCGGAGCGGTCCTGCGTCCACACCAGGTAGAAGGTCGACCCCGGCCGAAAACCCCAGCGCAGGACCGCGTTCCCCCGCAGCGAATGGAAGGTGAAGTTCGGGTCGCCGAAGGTGAACGGGTCCGCCGGCCCCGACCCGTCGGGATCGACCGAGTACCGGCGCTCGCTCCCGTCCGTGTACGGGACGGGCGCCGTGCCCACGTCCCTCCCGTACACCAGGGTCTCCGCGGTCCGCGGCGCCGCGAACTCCTTGAAGGAGGTGTAGCGGTTGCTCGAGACGAGCGGCTGCAGGAAGACCTCCAGGGAGAGGTCCGGCGTGAAGGTGACGCTGGCCCGCGTCTCCATGGAGAGCTCCCGCTGCATCAGGTCGGCGAACACGTAGCGCTCGCCGTAGAAGGCGGACGCGGTCGGGTCCGCCACCGAGGTCACGTACTGGACGGGGGACGCCTGACGCCGGTAGGTGGGCCCGGCCGAGACGGAGATGTTGGACGCGGGCTTGTAGCGCAGCGACAGGGAGGCGCGGTAGGACGCCGGCCCCACATCGCGGTCCGTCAGGTTCGTGCTCAGGCTCGCGACCAGAGGGTTCCGGCTGTCCGTGCCCATCTGGAAGCTGTAGTAGGTGTAGCCCGGCGAGCGCACCACCGGCCCGCCCCGCGTGAGGCCGTCGTCGAGCGTGGACGGCGAGCGGATCACGAAGCCCTGCACATCCCAGTAGTTCGGAGCCGTCCAGCCGGCGAACGCGTGCACGTCCCGGTAGGTGAGGTTCCCGTCGAAGTCGTACTCCTGCTGCGCCCCCGCGATGAACCTCAGGCTCCGGTACCAGGAGGTCGGCCGCGTGAAGTTCCGGAACAGGTTGGCGTTCATCCACCAGTAGTCGGACCGGGTCAGGAAGCCCAGGTCGTTCGACTCGAAGCCGGGGCTGCGGACGTTCACGGCCGCCTCCCACAGCCAGTCGCCCGCCTCCTTGGCCACGCGGACGTGCCCGGCCCATCCCCGGAGCGACGTGGCCGTCGGGTCGTAGGCGTCCGAGAACAGCCCGTTCCCGCCCGCCTTCCGGTCCGGACGCTGGAAGTAGCGGGCGCTGGACTCCTGCTCCCCGCGGATCGCGGCCGTGTCGCCCCACAGGCCGCTCCCGGCCACCTGGGCCCGGATGCGGTACGTCTTCCCTCCCCACCAGTACTGGGTGTCCAGTCCCGCGGTCTCCGCGTGCCGGGGCAGGAGCGACTCGAGGCCCGGGTCGCCCATGCCGCGCACCACGGAGGTCAGGATGCCCCCGACCACGAGGTTCCCCCCGTCGAAGTCGCGCTTGACCCGTCCGACGAAGTAGTTGGTCGGGGGCGCGACGGTCTGCCGGAAGCGGGCTCCGGCGTCGGAGACCACCGTGGCGCGCTCGCGCGCCGTGACCGCGTCCAGGACGCCGACGGACAGTCCCCCCGACCGGCGTCCCGTCAGCTTGACCGCGCCGAGGATCGAGGTGTTCCGGGGCACGGAGGCGTACTCGCCCGCGTTCTCCGCGAGGGAGGCGCCGCGGGGGCTGCGCCCGATCCGCCGCGAGTGGAACAGGTCCAGGCTGGAGACGTTGCTGCAGAAGAAGCAGCTGAAGCCGCCGAAGTTGAACAGGTCCGACCCCTCCACGAAGAACGGCCGCTTCTCCGGGAAGAAGGTCTCGAACGGGCTCAGGTTCACGACCGCCGGGTCGACCTCCACCTGGCCGAAGTCCGGGTTCAGGGTCGCCGACAGCGACACGCTGGAGCCGATCTGGTAGTCGATGTCGGCGCCCATCCTGTAGTCGGTGGCGTGGGGCGTGGCGAGCGGGTCGTTCGGATCGAGCACCGGCTTGTGGGCCGAGCTGGCCACGCCGTAGGCGACGACCTCCACGGGCCGGTGCGCCTCGGGCGGGCGGATCGCCGCCAGGTGGCCGAACCGGGCCGGACCGCCCACCTGGTCGATGGGCCAGTACGCCCACTCCGAGCGCTCCTTGAGGCGGGCCGTGAATCGGACCACCTGCAGCCCCCACGTCTCGACCGAGTCGGGCGGGAATCGGAGCTGGGAGAACGGGATCCGTAGCTCCGCGGTCCACCCGTTCGAGTCCACCCTCGTGGCCGCGCTCCATATCGGGTCCCAGGAGGAGTCCAGGTTGCTCCCGCCCAGCCCCAGCGCGTCCCCCCGAACCTCGGACGGGTTGATGTCGAACTCGGTCTCCCCCAGGTGGTCGTGGAAGGTGTCGAAGATGACCGAGAGCTGGTCGCTCTCCACGTCCCCGTCGCGGCGCACCAGGCGCGTGCGGACGCCGGCCGCGCCGAGCGAGTCGTACATGCGCGCGCCGACGTACAGCGCGGCGTCGTCGTAGGCGAACCTCACCTCGGTGCGCTGCGCGGCCTTCGCGCCGGGATCCGGCTGGGTCTGGAGGAAGCCGGTGGCGGCGGGGGCGTCCCGCCACACCGCCTCGTCCAGCCGGCCGTCCAGCTTGACGGGCCCGCGGAGGCGCACGGCCCGGATCCCGGGCCGCTCCGTGGCGTGGGGGGCGGCGTCCGCCGACTGGGCCCGGGCCGCGCCCGGGACGAGCGTCGCGGCCAGGAGCGCCAGGCTCGCCGCCCGGACGATGCATCGGGCGCTGCGGCGGGCTGCGGGGCAGCCCCTTCGGCGGGGTCGGTCCTGCATGCGGCTCTCCGTCCTGGCGGGTCTCGTTCCGGGTTCGTGCGTACGGTTCCTTGGACGAGACCCGGGAGGGTATAGTTGCAACGCTCCGCGCCCGGGGAAGCCGGCGTGAGACGAACGGACGGAGGAGCGGGGCGAGCGGGAGCGGAAGGCGGACGGACGGAGGGTCGGAGCGGGGGCCCGGAGGCGGCGGTCGTGGGACGGGAAGCGTCGGGGAGGGAGCCGGGGGCGGCCCGGAACGGCCGCGGGGCGCCCCGGAGGACGCCCCGCGTGGGCCGGCCCGGGTTCGGCGGCTCAGCGCCTGTGCAGGCTCACCCCGCCGTTCGTGGTCACCGCGCGCACGGTGGGTCCGCCGCTCCCCAGGTCCAGCGAGAGCTGGCGGTCCACCCGGCCCTGCACCGTGACCGGGAAGCCCAGGTCGAGGCCGCCGTTCACCGTGGACGTCTCCAGGTGCGCGGAATAGCCCTCGGGCACCGTGAGGTCGACGCCGCCGTTCGTCGTGCGGACGTCTAGGCCCTTCCCCTGCCAGCGGTCGCCGCGCAGGACGATGTCGAGCCCCCCGTTGGTCGTCGACCCCGACACGTCGCCCGCCACGTCCACGAGGTCGACGCCGCCGTTCATGGTGTTGAACCGGGTGGTGCCCCGCATGCCCTGGACGTGGATCCCGCCGTTCATGGCGCGGAGGTCGACGCCCGTGGACGCCGGCGCCTCGATCCGGTAGCTCACCGACCACCACTCGTCGTGGCCCGTGTCGGGGCCGCGGGCCCGGATGCGCCCGCCCTCGGTCTCGATCTTCACCTGACCGGCCAGCTCGCGGGCGCGGCTCTCGCTCTCCGCCCGCGCGGTGACGCGGGAGAGGATCCTCACCCGGTCGCCCGAGCCCGCCGTCACCTGGATGCCCCCGTTGGGCCGGGCGTCGACGTCGAGCCCGCCCGACGGCGCCGCGATCGTCTGCTCTCGCACCTCGCAGTGCCGGGTCTGGTCGCCGCCCCGGTTCTGGCGGCACCAGTCGTCGGCGCCCTGCGCCCGGCCCGCCGCCGGGCCGGCCAGGGTCGCGGCCGCCACGAGCGCCACCGCCACCGCGGACGCTCCCCCGGTCCATCTACCTCCTCCACGCGCTGCTCCCATCGTACCCCTCCTCGCGGTCGGGGCCCTCGGGCCCCCGATTCTCGTTCCCCGGCCGCCCCTCACGGACGGCCGATTCTCACCGTGCCGCTCACGGCCTGGACGGTGACGTGCACCGATCCGTCCCCGACCGAGAGCCGGTACTGCCTCCCGCCCCCGAAGTGCTGAGCTCCGAGCAGGCGGGCCTCCCGATCCGTCACGAGCTCCCCGCTCACCGTGGTGACCTCGTACGTGGCTCCCACGTCGTCGGGGAGCGTGACGTCCACGTCCCCGCTCGCGGTCTGGAACTCGAGCGTGGCGTCCCGCGCCGGCCGTCCCCGGAAGGAGATGTCCCCCGAGGAGGCGGAGAAGAACCCGTCGGACACCCCGTCTCCCGTCACCAGGACGTCTCCGCTCGCGCTCCGGACCGAGACGTCGCCCATCGCGCCGCGGACCGTGACGTCCCCTGCGACCGTGGAGATCCGCAGGTCCGCCGGCGAGCCGTCCACGGTCACGGCCCCGCTCAAGCCCTCGATGTCGAGCCGCCGCGGCGCGCCCTCCACCCGGAGGTCCCCCTCGGACGATTCGAGCTCGACCTCTCCGGTGAGGTCCCTCACGACGACGTCGCCGGTGCGGGTCCGCACGTGGAGTCCGGTCTCCGCCGGAACCCGGATTCGGAGGTCGCCGTCGGCGTCCCTCGTCCGGATCACGACCCGGCTCCCCTCGCCCTCGACCCGCACCTGCCGGAGGACCCCCGGCTCGCCCCGCACGACCAGCCGACCCTGGCGGCCGGCCGAGAAGGTGAGGTCGGCGTCGCCGCTCGAGACGCTCACCGCCACGTCCCCTCCCACCTTCCGGACGAGGGAGTCGACCTCCTGGGCCCGCGCTCCCGTCGCTCCGGCGGCCGCGACCGCGAGCGCGACGAGCGCCCCGCGGACCGCTCCGCTCCGTCCCCACCTTCCCTCGATCATCTCTATCGCTCCTGTTCGCTCACGTGCCGAGCCGGAGCGTCCGCTCCAGCATCCCGATCTCCTGCCTGTACATGGCCGCCATGAGGTGCGCGGCCGGCCGGCTCCCGGGGTCCGACGCCAGGGCCGACCGCGTCTCCGCGATGGCCCGGTCGATGAC
>DATFLN010000074.1:0-30316 GCA_035267645.1 Gemmatimonadota bacterium
TCATAGGCCGCGTCACCGGGGACGGGGTCTTCCGGGTCCGGGACGGCCAGGAGGTCGTGGCCGAGATCCCGCTCCGCCCGCTGGTCGGGGAGCCGCCGACCTGCACGTACGAGGCGGAGGAGAGCGAGGAGACGGCGCGCCGCCGGGGCGTGGACACCTCGGAGGAGGGCCGGCTGGGCTCGGACGGAGAGGCGCGCGAGGCGCTCCTGGCCCTCCTCGACTCGCCCTCGGTGGCCTCCAAGCGCTGGATCTGGGAGCAGTACGACACGACGGTGGGGACGAACACGGTGGTCCGGCCCGGCGCCGACGCGGCCATCCTCCGGCTGGCCGACACGGGCCGGGGGATCGCGGCCACCGTGGACGGGAACGGGCGCTACGTGCAGCTCGCGCCGCGGCGGGGCGCCGCGATCGCGGTGGCCGAGGCGGCGCGGAACCTGGCGTGCTCGGGGGCCCGGCCGCTGGCCATCACCAACTGCCTCAACTTCGGGAACCCCACCAGGCCGGCCGTCTACCACCAGCTCCGCGAGGCGGTGGCCGGGATCGGCGAGGCGTGCCGGGCGCTGGGGACGCCGGTCACCGGCGGGAACGTCTCGCTGTACAACGAGACGCCCGCGGGTCCGATCTACCCCACGCCGGTGATCGGCATGGTCGGGGTCCTCGGGGACGTGACGGCCCGGGTCCCCTCCGCCTTCCGCTCGCCCGGGGACGTGGTGCTCCTGGTGGGGAGGACGCGGGAGGAGCTCGGGGCCACCGAGTTCCTGGCGCGGGTGCGCGGCAAGGTGGCCGGGGAGCCACCCGCCCTCGACCTCGAGGAGGCGGCCCGCCTGGTCGAGCTCCTGATCGCGGCGGGGCGCGAGGGCCTCCTCCGCTCCGCCCACGACGTCTCCGACGGGGGCGCGGCCGTGGCCCTGGCGGAGTGCGCGATCCTGGCCGAGGGAGGTCCGGTGGGGCTCGAGGCCGAGCTGGACGGGGAGGGCGTCTCGGCCGGCGCGCTCCTCTTCGGGGAGAGCCAGTCGCGTGTCGTCCTCAGCTGCCGTCCGGAGGACGCCGGGCCGCTCGAGGAGCTGGTGGGACGCCGGAGCCTCCCGGTCCGCCGCATCGGCACGGTGGGCGAGCCGGGCGGCGCGTTTCGCCTCCGGGCCGGCGGTCTCACGGTGACCGCGAGCGCCGGGGAGCTGGCGGCCACGTACGATGCCGCCCTGCCCCGGCGCATGGAGCACGAGGCCGGCCTCACGACGTGAGGACCGGGGCGCGGCTCCCGCCCGACCGCGGGAGGGGCGTCGGGTGTAGGAAGGGCTGGAGACGAGCCACGGGGCCGAGGGAAACGTGAGCAGACCACTTCCGATCCACGACGACGACAAGCCGAGGGACGAGTGCGGGGTGTTCGCCGTTAGCGGCGCCCAGGAAGCCCCCGGCCTCGTGTTCATGGGGCTCTACGCCCTCCAGCACCGTGGGCAGGAATCGGCCGGCATCGTGGCCATCGACGAGGAGGGCCAGGCCCGCTCCCACAAGGGCATGGGCCTGGTGAGCGACGTCTTCGACGACGACGCGA
The DNA here is from genome assembly GCA_035267645.1 of Gemmatimonadota bacterium. Classification (GTDB taxonomy): domain Bacteria; phylum Gemmatimonadota; class Gemmatimonadetes; order Palauibacterales; family Palauibacteraceae; genus Humimonas. Next base: position 1,553 of record DATFLN010000074.1, read on the forward strand.
TGGCCCGCCTGCGAGGCCGGACCGCGCTGGGCCACGTGCGATACTCGACCTCGGGCAGCTCGGAGCTCCGGAACGCCCAGCCCGTCCTCGTGGACTACCGGCACGGCTCGCTGGCCCTGGCCCACAACGGCAACCTCACCAACCAGCACGAGCTGCGGGACCGGCTCACCTCCGAGGGCGCGATCTTCCAGACCGACAGCGACTCGGAGGTCGTGATCCACCTCATCGCCCGCTCCCGGCGGGACTCGGAGATCGCGCAGGTGGACGATGCGCTCTCCCAGATCCAGGGAGCGTTCTCGCTCGTCCTCAGCGTCGGGGACACCCTGTACGCGGCACGGGACCCGAGGGGCTTCCGGCCGCTGGTCCTGGGGCGCATGGAGGGCGCGGCGATCATCGCCTCCGAGACGTGCGCCCTGGACATCATCGGCGCCGACTACGTGCGGGACCTCGAGCCCGGCGAGGTCCTCCGCATCCGGAACGGCACGGTGGAGAAGATGCGGCCGCTGCCGCCCGCCGAGCCGGCGCCGTGCCTGTTCGAGCTGGTCTACTTCGCGCGCCCGGACTCGCGCATCTGGGGCTGCAGCGTGGACCGGGCCCGCCGCGCCTTCGGCCGGCAGCTGGCCCGCGAGCACCCGGTCGAGGCCGACTGCGTCTTCGCCGTCCCCGACTCGTCCAACTCCGCGGCCCTGGGCTACTCGGAGGAATCCGGGCTCCCCTTCGAGCTGGCGCTCATCCGGAACCACTACGTGGGCCGGACCTTCATCCACCCGACGCAGTCGGGGCGCGACTTCAAGGTCCGCGTGAAGTACAACCCGGTGCGCGAGCTGATCGAGGGGCGGCGCGTGGTCATCGTGGACGACTCCCTGGTGCGCGGCACGACCAGCCGGGGCCTCGTCTCCCTCCTCCGCGAGGCGGGCGCGAAGAAGATCCACTTCCGCATCGCCTCGCCTCCCATCCGCTACCCCTGCTACTACGGGATCGACATGCCGACGCGGGCGGAGCTGATCGGGGCGACGAAGACCGTGGAGGAGATCGGCGAGCACCTGGGCGTCGACTCGCTGGGCTACCTCTCCCTGGAGGGCATGCGCTCGGCCGTCGAGGGCTTCGGCCCCTTCTGCGAGGCCTGCTGGACGGGCGACTACAAGGCGCCCCTCCTGGACCGGGAGGCCGGCTACGAGATGGACAGCTGCGCGTGCTGAGCCTGCTGCTCTCCCTGGTCCTGGCCGGCGCCGGGACCGGACCTCCGGCGCCCGCGCCCCCCGCCGCCGCGGGGCGGTCCGCGGCCCCGACCTGCGCGCTCGTCCTCTCGACCAACGACACCCACGGACACCTCCTCCCCTCGACACCCTCGGCCCTGGGCGGCCGGGAGGTGGGAGGCGCCGCGGTGGTCGCCGCGTACTTCGACAGCGCGGAGGCGGCGACCCCCTGCCCCGCCTTCCGGTTCAGCGCCGGCGACGTGATGCAGGGGACCCCGATCTCGAACCTCCTGAACGGCCGCTCCACCATCGCGGTCTTCGACCGCATGGGCTACGACGCGGCGGCCGTCGGGAACCACGAGTTCGACTGGGGCGTGGACACGCTGCGGGCCCGGATCCGGCAGGCGGGCTTCCCGTTCCTGGGCGCCAACATCTACGTGCAGGGGACCGACCGGCACCCCACGTGGGTGCGGCCGTGGACGATGGTGGAGCGCGGCGGCGTCCGGATCGGCGTGGTGGGAGTGACGACGCGCTCCACACCCGAGACCACGATGCCGGCCCACGTCTCGGACCTCGAGTTCCGGAGCCTGTCGGCCGCCATCGACCTCTACGTCCCGGAGATGCACGCGAAGGGGGCGGACTTCGTGGTCGTCCTCCTGCACGCGGGCGGCTTCTGCGACCGGCACGGGACCGGAAGCTGCCACGGGGAGGCGATCGACGCGCTCCGCGCCACCACCTCGCGCTGGGACTACGCGATCACCGGGCACACCCACAGCCTCATCCGCACCCGGATCCGCGGCCGGCCCGTCGTGCAGTCGTGGTCGAACGCCACCGCCCTGGGGGAGGCGCGGCTCACGCGGGTCGGGCCCGACTCGGTGGCGGCCGAGCTCCCGGGCGTACGGACGGCGTGGCCGGACTCGGTGACGCCCGACTCCGCGGTGGGAGCCCTGGTGGACCGGTACGAGGCGCAGGTCGCGGAGCGGGTGAAGCAGCCCGTGGCCACCCTGGCCGAGCCTCTCCGGAAGGCGGGACGCGACGCCGAGTACGGGCTCGGCGACCTCATCGCGGACGCCCAGCGCGACGCGACCGGCACGCAGGTGGCCATCATGAACAACGGCGGGATCCGGCGCAGCCTCCCGGCGGGCCGGGTGACCTACGGGGACCTGTTCCAGCTCCAGCCGTTCGGGAACACGCTGGTGAGGATGCGGGTCACCGGCCGCACGCTGCGGCGCGCCCTCGAGCACGCGCTGGAGGCGGACGGGCCCCACGCGCACGTGAGCGGGATCACCGTGTGTTACGCCCCCGACGCGCCCGACGGCCGGCGCATCCGGTCCATCGTCCTGGACGGCCACGGACCGGTGCGGCCCGACTCGGTCTACTCGCTCACCGCGAACAACTTCATGGCCACGGGCGGGGCGGGCTTCTCCATGCTGGAGGACGCGCGCTCGACGACCTCCACCGGGATCGTGGACCTGGACGCGCTCGTCCGCTACCTCCGCGGCTTCTCGGGACCGGTCCACGCGCCCGAGGCCGACCGCTGGGCCCCCGCCGGAAGCGCCGCGGCCGAGGCCTGCAGGGTGGCGGGCGGGACGCCGTGAGCGGCGGGACCGGGGCCGATAGCGGGACCGGGGGGACGCCGGGCGGGGGCGACGTCCGGCGGCGGGACGCCGGGGGGGAAGAGGCCGCGGTCCGGGAGGCCGTTCGGTCCCTGCCCAAGACGGACCTCCACGTCCACCTGGACGGGTCCCTGCGGCCCGGCACCCTCCTGGACCTGGCGGACGAGCACGGCGTGGAGCTCCCGACCCGGGACCTGGACGAGCTCGGCGACTATCTCCACGTCCGCGACGCGCGGAACCTGGAGGACTACCTGGCGCGATTCGAGCTGACGCTGTCGGTCATGCAGCACGCCGATGCGCTCGAGCGGATCGCCCGGGAGCTGTGCGAGGACGCGGCCGCCGAAAACGTCCGGTACATGGAGATCCGCTACTCGCCCATCCTCCTCACGCGCGAGGGGCTCCCGCTGCCCGAGGCCGTGGAGGCCCCGCTGCGCGGCCTGGAGCGGGCGCGGGAGGAGCTTGGGATCGAGTCGCGCCTCATCCTGTGCGGGATCCGGAACATGGAGCCGGACGTCTCCCGGGACCTGGCCGACCTCACGGTGGCCTACAAGGAGAAGGGCGTGGTCGGGTTCGACCTGGCCGGAGCCGAGTACAATTACCCGGCCAAGAAGCACCGGAACGCCTTCTACACGGTCCTCAACGCCAACTGCAACGCCACCATCCACGCCGGCGAGGCGTACGGCCCCGAATCCATCCACCAGGCGCTCCACTACTGCGGCGCCCACAGGATCGGGCACGGGACCCGCCTGTTCGAGGACCCCGAGCTCGAGCGCTACGTGGCCGACCACCGGGTCCCGCTCGAGATCTGCCTCACGAGCAACGTTCAGACCCGGGTGGTCGAGGACTTCCCCAGCCACCCGGTGCGGCGATACTTCGACCGCGGACTCGTGGTCAGCCTGAACACGGACAATCGGCTCATGAGCGGCACCACCGTGACCGAGGAGTACGTGCGCGCCTGGCGGCACATGGACTTCACGCTGGAGGAGATCGGCGTGATGGTCCTGAACGGCTTCCGGAGCGCCTTCCTCCACCATCGGGAGAGGGAGGTTCTGCTGGCCGCGGTCGGGCCCCAGATCGCGAAAACCGTCGGCGTCGACGACCCCGACCTCCTTCGGCCCTGGTTGCCCTGAGCCTCCAGGGGCCGTCCCTCCCAACACGTGTCCCTACAGTCTTTTCTGTCGATTGGCGCCCGGCTCGCGGCGTGGCCCCGTGCGGTTGCGCGCCCGCCTGGGCCTCCATAGCATCGGCTGTCTCTACCAGGACCGCCGCGCCGCCGTGTCGGAAACCCGACGGCGCGTGTCCACCTCGCTGTCCGCGGTGGCCGCCGGACGGGTTCGACGGGGCTCGGCCCGGATGTGCGCCGCGCCCATCCATACGAGCTCACACCCTGACCCGGAGAGTGACGGGATGTCGAAAACTGCGGTAAGCTCCCTGTTCCACAGCCTACGAAGCCGCCTCCGGCCCGCCGCGGGACTCCTCGCGGCCGCCCTTCTGGCCCTGGCGCCCGCCGGCCTCCACGCCCAGCAGGGCGTGACGACAGGATCGGTCGCGGGCGTGGTGCGGGACGCGGACGGTACGCCCCTGGCCAACGTGGCCGTCACGGTCACGAGCATCTCACGGGGGACCACGCAGCGAGCCCTCACCGACCCGAAAGGCCGTTACGTGGTCGGCCTCCTGCAGCCGGGCCGGTACACGGTCAGGGCGGAGCTCCCGCCGCGGCCGACGGCCCGGGAGGGGCCGGTCCAGGTCACCCTGGGCGAGCGCACGACCGTGAACCTCACGCTGCAGCCCATCTCCGCGGAGGAGATCGCGGTGTCGGTGGGCGGCCCGACCTCCATCGACGTCACACAGAGCGGGGTCGTGGACCAGGTCTCGGAGCAGCAGATCAGCGAGCTCCCCACCTCCGGCCGGGACTTCACGGACTTCATCAACCTCTCGGGACTGGTGAGCCCGCAGCCGGGCGTCGGGACGGGCGGCCAGTTCTCGATCGGCGGCGCCCGCACCTCCGGCACGAACATCCAGATCGACGGCGCCGACGCCAACAACGCGTTCTTCGGCGAGAACCGGGGCTCCTCGCGGATGCCCTTCACCTTCTCGCTCGAGTCGATCAAGGAGTTCCAACTCGTCACCAACGGCTACGACGTCGAGTACGGCAAGTTCAGCGGCGGCGTGGTGAACGCGGTCACCAAGTCCGGGACGAACGAGGTCCACGGGGACGCGTTCCTGTTCTTCCGGGACAAGAGCCTCACGGTGGACAACTTCAACGGGTCGCCGCCGGCCGACTTCCAGTCCTTCCAGTTCGGCGGCAGCCTGTCGGGCCCGATCGTGAAGGACAGGGCCCACTTCTTCCTGTCGGGCGACATCCAGCGGCAGAACCAGCCGGTCTTCGCTCTCACCCCGGACCGCTCGGGCTTCACGCAGGCCGGGATCAGCCAGTTCCGGGACATCCTGGTGAACACGTACGGGTTCGACCCGGGCCAGGTCGACGGCAACATCGGGCAGTTCACCGCGTCCGACAACGAGGTCAACCTGTTCGGCCGGGTGGACTGGAAGCTGGGAGAGAACCACCGGCTCACGGTGAGGGCCAACTACGCCAACTTCGACAGTCCCAACGACCGGATCAGCCCCAGCGGCACCGAGGCCAAGACGGTCGGTGGGAATTTCCAGGACAACAACGTCTCGGCCGTGGCGGAGCTGAACTCCACGCTCGGGAGCGACCTCTACAACACGTTCCGCTTCCAGTACTCGTGGGAGAACCGGCCGCGGCCGGCGAACAGCTACCTGCCGAGCATCCAGGTGAGCGGGATCCCGACCGACAGCGGAGGCACGGGACAGCTCACGTACGGGGGCGCGTTCTTCGGGATCCTGTTCCGGAACGACCTCAAGGAGCGGAAGCTCCAGTTCACCGACAACCTCACCTGGCACCTGGGCGACCACACGCTGAAGATCGGGACGGACGACGTCCTGACCCACACGGAGAACCTGTTCTGGCTGAACGGGAACGGGTTCTTCACCTTCGACAACCTGCAGGACTTCCAGGACCAGGACCCGGGCTTCTTTTTCCGCCTGGTGCCCTCCCTGACGAATCCACAGGCTCCCTTCGCGGAGTTCGACACGGGCGAGTGGTCCGGCTACGTGCAGGACTCGTGGCAGGCCACCCAGAACCTCCTGCTCACGCTGGGCCTCCGCTACGACTACACGAACTTCGACAACCCGGGCACCGGGCTCGCCGACCCGAACTTCCGCTCCATCGTCCGTGACCAGTTCGGGCAGAGTACGACGAACGAGCCCCGGGACACCGACAACTGGGGACCGCGGGCCTCGTTCACGTACGACGTGACGGGCGACCAGCGGCACGTGATCCGGGGCGGCGTCGGCCTGTTCTACGGGCGCGTGCCCACCGTCCTGAACGGAAACGTGCTCAGCAAGACGCCGAACCCGCTGCTGTCGGTGATCTGCATCGGCTCGGCGGTTCCCGACATCACCGACTACCGGAGCATGACCTCGCCCGACGCGATCCCCTCGCAGTGCAACTTCCCGGGCGTGCAGTTCCCGAACGGCGAGTTCGGGCTGGGGATCGTGGGCGCGCCCCAGATCACGGTCTGGGACAGGAACATGGAGCAGCCCGAGACCTGGAAGGCCAACCTGGGCTACGAACAGCGGATCGGCGAGCGCTGGAAGGCGGGCGTCGAGGGCATCTTCTCCAACACGACGAACAACTTCACCGTCCAGGACCTCAACCTGCGCGGCCCGGTGTTCACGACCGCCGACGGCCGCCCGGTGCACGTGAGCCAGACCGACTTCGCCGACCTCATGAGCAGCCAGGACGCCGCCGACAACACGCAGCGCGGCGTGAACACCACGGTCGACCGGCTCTTCTACGAGACCAAGTCTGGCAAGTTCAGGGCGTGGAACGTGAAGCTGGACGTCAACGGCGCGCCGACCGACTGGCTGCGCGTGGCCGCCAACTACACCCTGAACCTGGCGTACGACAATTCCTCGTTCTTCTGCTGCACGGAGAGCGAGGGCTTCACGGGGACACCCACGGCCGGCAACCCGAACACCCTGGGGAGCTACGGCGACAGGTTCGACGGGACCTGGGGTCCGTCGGACTTCCAGCGCCGGCACGTGTTCGTGATGAACGCCCGGTTCAACCTGCCCACCCACACCCGGATCGGCCTCATCTACCGGGCGCAGTCGGGCAACCCGTTCACACCCTCCGTGGTCGGGGACATCAACGGTGACGGGGACGACGGCAACGACCGGCCCTACCTGCCCGACCCGGCCAACCCGCAGGGAGTGGAGTTCGCCACGCCGGCGGACCGGCAGGCCTACCAGCAGGTCCTGGCCAACAACGACTGCCTCCGGCAGCACGTGGGCCAGATCATCCCGCGGAACGCCTGCACGAACCCCTGGTTCCACCGGGTGGACCTGGAGATCGCCCAGGCCATTCCCACGGTGGGTAGCCAGCACGCCGAGGTGGTCCTGGACCTGTTCAACGTCCTGGACGGCCTGGGCCGCGCTGGCATCCTGAAGGACGGCGCCGGCGACTTCGTGTTCGAGCAGAACCAGCTGTTCACGGAGGTCGGCTACGACCAGAACACGAACCGGGTCATCTACGAGACGCGCGGCGACTTCGGCCGCAAGATCCCGGTCGGGTTCGAGCCCTTCCAGTTCCAGGCGCAGCTGGGCCTGCGCTACCGCTTCTAGGAGGAACCGGGAGGCGGGAGGGCGGGCCGTCCTCGCGGCGCTCGCGCCCTCGGACCCCCGGGTCCACGGGCCGAGAGACGAACGCCCCGAGGCCCGGCTGGGCCCTCGGGGCGCTTCGCCATCGGGGAGCGCCGGGCCTCAGCCCGCCGCCGCCTCCCGGCTCAGGTGCTCCATGGCCATGTCCACGTACCCGGGCGTCCCGATGAACAGCGGCGTGCGCTGGTGGAGCGCCTCCGGCTGAACCTCGAGGATCCGCCGCTCCCCGTTCGTGGCCCGGCCTCCCGCCTGCTCGCACACGAAGGCCAGCGGGTCGGCCTCGTACAGGAGCCGGAGCTTCCCGTCCGGGTGCTTCCGGTCGGAGGGGTACATGAACAGCCCGCCGTACAGGAGCGTCCGGTGGAAGTCGGCCACCAGGGAGCCCACGTAGCGGAGCTTGAAGCCCTCTCCGTCCTCCCCGTCGGCGTTCCCCCTCAGGCGCCGCACCAGGCTGCGCTGCGCCTCGTCCCAGCGGCCGAAGTAGCCCTCGTTGATGGCATACACCTTCTGGCCGGGATCGGGGAACGCGATGTCGGGGTGGGAGAGGAGGAACTCGCCGATGGAGGGGTCCAGCGTGAAGCCGTGCACGCCCCGCCCGGTGCTGTAGACCAGGATCGTCGAGGAGCCGTACAGGAAGTAGCCGGCCGCCACCTGCCGGAGCCCCGGCTGCAGGCAGTCCTCCAGCGTCCCGTCGCGGCCGGCCGCCGGGTCGCTCACCCGCCGGTGCACCGAGAAGATCGTCCCGATCGAGATGTTGGCTTCGATGTTCGAGCTCCCGTCCAGCGGATCGAACAGGAGCACGTACTCGCCGACCGGGAAGCGCCCGGGGATCGGGATGATGTCCTCGGACTCCTCCGAGCCCATGACGCACAGGTGGCCGCCGTGGTCCATGGCGGCCACGATGACCTCGTGCGCGTACTCGTCCAGCTTCTTCACCTGCTCGCCATGGACGTTCTCCCGGTCCGTCTCGCCCAGGATGTCCACCAGGCCGGCCTGGCGCACCGCCCGGTTGATGAGCTTGGCCGCCAGGGTCAGGTCCTGCAGCATGTTCGAGAACGCCCCCGTGGCCTCCGGGAACTGACGCTCCTGCTCCAGGATGAAGCGGTTCAGGGTGACGACGGACCTCTCCATCGGGACTCTCCTGCCTTTGTCGGGTCGGGTCGCTGCGGATCGGATGTCGGAAGCTCGAGGCGGTCGGCGGGCGGTCTCCGCGGCGCCCGGCCGGTCACGACGAGGGATCCGGCCCCGGAAGGCCGGTCCCGGCACGCCGCCACGGGCCGCCCGGCATGCGCCAGGAGCCGTCGGGCCGGACGGCCACGCAGAGCGTCCCCTCCCGGTCCGAGCGCCAGATGCGGCCGGTGCCCGCGCGGCGGAGCCGCTCGAGCGCCGCCGCGTGGGGATGCCCGTACCGGTTCCCGGCGCCGGCGGAGACGAACGCCACGCGGGGCGCCACGGCCGCGAGCCACGGATCGCTCGAGGAGCCGCGGCTGCCGTGGTGCCCCACCTTGAGGAGGATAGCTTGGAGCGAGTCCGCCGGCCAGCGGGCCAGCAGCCACGCCTCTTCCTCGGACGAGGCGTCGCCGGGGTTCACGTAGGCGAAGTTTCCGATGCGGAGCCGGAACGCCACGCTCGCCTCGTTGGCCTCCACGGCATCGTCCGGACGCACGGCCCCTTCGCTCCGCCTCTCGTTCGCGAGGTCCGGCCCCAGCACGGTGATCCGCGCCTCGTCCATCCGGAGGCGCTCTCCCGGGCGGGCGGGGAGCCAGGCGGCCCCCTCCTCGGCCACCTCCTCCAGGAAGCCGGCGTACTCCGGGCTCGCCAGCGGGTTTCCCGCGTCCAGGACCCGGGCCACGGGGAAGGTCTCGAGGAGAGCGCCGGCCCCGCCCAGGTGGTCCAGGTGGGGGTGGGAGAGCACCAGGAGCTCGATCCCACGCGCGCCCCGGTCACGGAGGAACGGGACCAGGACCCTCCGGCCGGCATCGAAGCTCCCCGTCCTCGGACCGGCATCGAAGACCATCCAGTGGCCTCGCCGCGTGCGGAGGACCGCGGCATCACCCTGCCCCACGTCCAGCGAGCAGAGGAGCGCCTCCCCGCCCCGGGCCCGGAGGGCGTACAGCGCGGGCCCGGCCGTGTGCAGGGCGAGCCCCGCAGCGAGCGGTAGGCTCCAGCCCGCCGTCCCGGCTCCGGCCGCGGCCCGGACGGCAGCGAGGAGAACGAGGCCGCCCGCGACCCAGGCGAGCGGTCCCGGCGGGGCCACCTCCGCGTGCCCGAACGGGACGCCGGCCAGCGCGTCGACGAGGCGGCTCAGGAGCCGGAGCGCTCCCGTGGCCGATGCCGCGGCCAGAGCGCCCGCGGGGCCGGGAAGCGCCAGCGTCCCGGCCAGCCCCGCCAGCGCCAGCCCGACCAGCGGCACGCCGCCCAGGTTGGCCACGACCGCGATCGGCGCCGTCCGCCCGAAGCGCGCCGCCGCCAGCGGCGCGGTGAGCGCGAACGCGCCCACCCCGGCTGCGAGCGGCACGGCCAGGCGCCGGAGGCGCGCGGCCGCCCGGGCCGCCCTCCCCCGCCGCGACGCCAGCGCGGCCACGCCGCGACGGCCGAGGGCCGCCCCGAGGCCGAGGCCCAGGAACCCGCAGAAGGAGAGCTGGAAGCCCGCGTCGAGCGGCGCGAGCGGGTCCAGGAGGACCGTCGCGCCGGCCGCGAGGCCCAAAAGCTCACCGAGCCGGACCGGGCTCCCGCGGGTCCGGGCCAGGGCCCAGCCGCACACGAGCACCGCCGCCCGCAGCGCGGCGGGCGGGAAGCCCAGGACGGCCACGTACGCCAGGGTGAGGAGCGCGGCGAGCGCGTGACGGCGGCGGCCGGCGCCCACCAGGGCCAGGAGCCCGGCGGCGCCCCCCGCCAGGATCCCGACGTGGAGGCCGGAGATGGCCAGCAGGTGCGCGAGCCCCGCCTGCGAGAAGCTCCGCGCGATCCTGGGATCCAGGCCCGAGCGGTCGGCCACGACCAGGGCCCGCCCCAGGGGCGCCACGTCACCGGGGAGGCGCGCCTCGAGCCGGCCCACGGCGGCCGCCCGCAGCCTGGCGGAGAGCGGGAGGTGGGGGTGCCGCCGGGTCTCTCCTGCAGCGCCGCGGCCGCCCGACCGGGCCCGGCCGGCCGCGGCGCCGGGCACGACACCGGCCGCGTCGGCCTTCGGATCCCCGGCCGCCTCGAGGCTCCGCGCCCGGAGGAGTCCGACGCGCTCGGGTCGGCGCGGCCACGGGCTCCTCCCGGGGACGCGCCACCAGGCGCCTGAGACCCTGACGGGGGAGCCCGCCGGGAGCCCGGCCTCCGGGATCCCGTCCCGGGCCGCCCGCGCAGCGATCGAGACTCGGAGGCGCCCCGCCCGGCAGCTCCGCGTCCCCGCCCGCACCTCGACGGACCCGAGCTCGGCCCGCGCCACGGGGAGGCCGCCCACCCCGTCGGGCCGCGCGAGCGGCGCCACCAGCCGGCCGGCGGCGACCACGTCGTCGCCCGTGTCGAGAGGTTCCAGGCAGTCGGCACGTGCCCCCCGGACGCCCACCACCCCGGCGGCCATCCCCACGAGCGCGCAGGCGGCCAGGAGGGCCGCGGTTCGCAGGGACCCGCCCGGCGCGCCCGGCCGTCCGGGGCCCCGGGCCGACCAGCCGGCCAGGCCCACCAGGGCGGCCAGGAGGAGGAGCGACGCGGGAGGAGGAGCGTGCGTTCCGGTGAGCCGGAGCGCGAGGAGATCGCCGCCCAGGAGGGCCAGGGCGGCGAGGAGGAGGGGGCCGGGCCGGGCCCGGGTCAGCCGGTCACTCGTCCCGCTCGAAGAGACGCCGGGCGCGCTCCATCCTGCGGCGGTTCCGCAGGTCCGCGCGCAGGCCGGCCAGGAGCACGGCGAGCATGCCCAGGAGCACGGCCGCGAACACCACGACGGGGAGGGACACGGAGCGGAGCGTCACGAAGCCCAGCTCGACGCGCACCCGCTGGCCTCCGTTGGCGAGGGCGAAGGCCGCGGCGACGGCCGCCGCCACGACGAAGTTCAGGATCCGGACCCAGGTCTTCACCGTCTCGCTCCCTTCACGCCACGCGCTCGCCCCGGAACGTCGCCCCCGTCGTCTCCGTGAGGCGCACGTCCAGGTAGCTCCCCTTCTCGTCCACCGACCCCGGGAAGGCCACGACCTTGTTGGTCTCCGTCCGGCCCAGGATGTCCCCGGGCGAGCGCGCCTCTCCCTCGACCAGGACCTCGCGCACCTGCCCGACCTCGTCGGCGTTCACCTCGCGCTGGATCTCGCGATGGAGCGCGATGAGCCGCTCGAGGCGCTCCTGAGCCACGGGGTCCGGCACGAAGTCCTCCGCGGGAAAGCGTGTGGCGGGCGTCCCGTCCCTCTTCGAGTACCGGTAGAGGTACGCGTCGTCGAAGCGCACCCGCCGCATCAGCTCCAGCGTCGCCTCGAACTCCTCGTCGGTCTCCCCGGGAAAGCCCACGATGACGTCCGTGCTGAGCGCGATCCCCGGGACCTCCTCCCGCGTCCGGTCGACCTTCTCGAGGAACTCCCCGGCCGTGTAGCGCCGGACCATGCGCTTCAGGATCCGGTCGGCGCCCGACTGGACCGGCAGGTGGAGCTGGCGGCACACCGCCGGCTCCTCGCGCATGACCTCCAGGAGGTCCCCCGTGACGTCGTTCGGGTGCGGCGAGGTGAAGCGCACCCGCCGCAGGCCCGGAACCCCGGCCACCTCCCGGAGGAGACGGGCGAAGTCCCAGCTCCCGTAACGGTACGAGTTCACGGTCTGACCGAGCAGGGTCACCTCCGTGTAGCCTTCGCGGGCCGCGGCCCGCGCCTCGCCGACGACCTCCTCGGGGTCGCGGTTCTTCTCGGGCCCGCGAACGTAGGGGACGATGCAGAAGGTGCAGCGGTGGTCGCATCCGCGCTGGACCGTGATCCAGGCGCTCACGCCCTCTCCGCGGCGCACCTCCACGCCCTCGTAGTTCTCCTCCTCGTCGAGCGCCAGGAGCTCCTGTCCGCGCTCGAGCGCGCCCGTGCGGATCCCGTCGATCCAGCGCGCCAGGTCCCGGTAGCCGTCCGGCCCCGCCACGAGGTCGACCCCATCGACGTCGTCCAGCAGCGTCCGCCCGATGCGCTGGGCCATGCACCCGGTCACGGCCAGCACCAGGTCCGGACGCGCACGCCGATGGCGCTGGAGCTGCCCGATCCGGCCGCGGACGCGCTGCTCGGCGTGCTCCCGGACGGCGCACGTGTTCACGACGATGACGTCGGCGCGGGCAGGATCCTCCACCCGCACGTAGCCCCGGTCCGCCAGCACGCCGGCCATGAGCTCGGTGTCGTTGATGTTCATCTGGCAGCCGTAGGTCTCGATGTAGACCCGCCCGTCGGTCGGCCGCGGCGCCGGGCCTTCCGGCCGGTCTGCGGCGCTCCGCCTGAGCTGCACGAGACCCGTCATGGCTTCGACCCCCCGACGATCGCGGTGAAGCTCATCCGTCCCTCAAGCATTGCGGCTGCGAGTCCCGCGGCGCCGTGCGCCCGCCGCGCACGACGGGCGTCCGCCGGGTCAGGGCAGGAGGCCGGGGATCGGGACCTGTCTCAGCGACACCGTGAGCACGAAGCGCTCGAACCTCTCCTCGGTGCCGCTCGCGGCCCGATCTCCGCGCCGGCCGACCTCGACCGACCCGTCGAGCACGGCACGGTTGCCCGCGAAGGCGATCCCGGCCCCGAGGCTCACGGACCTCTCGTTCAGCGCCTGGTAGCCCGGGCGCCGGAACGGGAGCTGCCGATAGTGCGCGCCCGCCCTGAGGAAGAGGGGGAAGGAGCCCAGGTCAAGGCCGCTGAACTCGACCCCCGCTCCGCCCCAGCGCACGTCCCGGGCCCGGGTGCCGGTCAGGCTGGCGTCGGCCGACGACCAGCCCTGCCAGCCGCCCCCGAAGCTGAGGAGGAGGTCCCCGAGGGGCCGTGCGCTGGCTCCCACCGCCCACGAGTCCGGGAGGGGGAAGCGATGGAAGGTGCCCACGCTGTCCCGGGTCGCGTGGAGATCGCCCGCCCACGTGTACGCGGCGCCCACCCGGATCCGGTCGCCGATCTGGAGCCCGCCGCCGGCCCGCACGTGCCAGCCGCTGTAGCTCCACTGCGCGTCGTCGGTGACGGGATTGGGCGCCAGCGCCGAGCTGTCGACGCTCGCCTCGAAGCGGCGGGTGAAGCTCTCCCGGAGGTTCCCCACCAGGCGGCCGTACGTGACCCCGAGCGACAGCGGCCCGATGCTGCGGGCCACCGAGAAGTCGACCGCGCTCACCCCGCCGTTGTGCTCCCGGCGCTCGGTGTAGGGGAAGTCTCCCGCCGTGGCGGAGAGGGTGTCCTGGAGCCGGACCGCCCAGTCCTGGTCCAGGTACGAGCTGGCCTGCACGCCGAACGCCCAGCCGCCCACCGGGACGACGATGCCCAGGACGGGAATCTCGCTCCTGGACGTCTTCCCCGCGCTGTAGCCCTGGAGGCTCACGTGCTGGGGCGAGCCCGTGAACGAGAGGGTCGCCACCTGAAAGGCCGTGAGGTCGGCCGGATTCCGGTCGGAGAAGGTCCCCCCGAGGAGGCCGATCCCCACTCCGCCCATGCCGGCGCTGCGCGCGTCGACCGCGTTCACCGGATAGCCCAGCCCCAGCGACGTCGTCGGCATCTGGGCCGCGGCCGGGCCCGAGGCCAGCGCCAGCGCCGTCACCACGCAGGCCAGGATCGCCGCTCCGGTGCGGCCGCCCGTCCGGTGCCTCCCGCCGCCCCGCATCACGGCGCCTCGAACGGAACCCGGGGAGTCACCAGGATCCGGAAGACCGGCTGGAGAAGAGAGTCCGCCTCCGCCGAGCCGAAGTCCCAGTAGCCCTGCGCCTGGCCGTCGGGCTGGAGGCGCACCGCGAGCCGGATGGGATCGGGGGTCGAGTCCTCGGGCGTGGACGCCCAGCTCCGGACCACGCCGGTCACGTCCAGGATGAGCGGCCGGCCCGCCCGGAGCGAGTCGGGGAAGATCGTGAAGCTGCTCGTGTTCGAGCCCGAGGACGTCCCCGGCAGCCCCGCCACGGGCGTCTTGGGGCCGAGCTGGAAGAAGTCGGCTCCGAGGCCCGTGAGCAGCGCGCTCGTGGCGATCTCCATGTCCTGGTTCTCGGCAGGAGGAGCGAGGGGCCGGAAGACCAGCTCAGCCCGGCTGATCTGCGCGCCTCTCAGGCGGTGGCCGTCCGCGCTGTCGGGCGGCGTGAACTCCACGTAGGCCCGATTTGCGGGAATGCCTCCCACCCGCAGCGACGTGCCGGGCGGGGGCAGCGGGGGCGTGAAGATGAAGGTCCCCCCCGCGACCGCGAAGATCTCGTCGGCGTCCAGCGTCGAGTCCGGCCGTATCAGGCGGACCTTGGCGTGGAGGCTCATCTGCGAGATGCGGAGCCGCGATCCGTTGCTCGCGAACGTGAGCGCGAAGCCGGGCTCCCCGTCCGAGGCGCGCCACGCCTTGAGGACGGAGTCCACGTCGGCCCCGAAGGCCAGGCTCACCGTGTCCACGACCGCCGAGTCCCGGGGGAGGGGATCGATGTGGCCGCTGGCCACGACCGGCCCCAGGTCCCCGCCGGCGCTGTCCCACGGCTGTCCGTCGGCGGCCTGTTCCCACGTGGCCGTCGCGGGATCGTAGGAGCGCTGGAGCGCGTGGACATCGATGTCCGTGCCACCGGCCGTGATGAAGATGTCCAGCGTGTCGGTGATGACCAGGAGCTCGGCCTCGGTGAAGCTGTCGACGGCCCAGCTCTGACCGTCCAGGTCGATCGAGTCCGGAAGCGTCCCGAAGCGACCCAGCGGACGTGACCGGAAGGTGCCCTCGTGGCCCAGGAGCGTGAACGTCGCTTCGTCGGCCTGGGCGAAGCCCGTGAACGTCGTGTCCCGCCAGGTCGTGATCGAGCTCGCCGGGAGCACCACCTCCACGGTGCTCGCGCCCTGGCCCGGGATCGAGTCCGGCTCGGTGCCGGTGATGGCGCGCTCGGTGCAGCCGGCCAGGAGGACCGCCCCGGCCGCGAGGCCCAGGATCCAGCCTCGTCTCACGTCTCGGTCCCGGCCGTGAGGTCCCCTCCGCCGAAGCGGGCGGGCAGCAGCTCGTCCAGGGTCCACGTCACCCTCTTCCCCTCATCCTCGTCCGGGTCCCCGCCCATGGCGACGCTGAGGACCTCCATGTCGTCTCCGAACTCCGCGAGCGCCTGTCGGCACATGCCGCACGGGGACGCCGGCCGGCTCCCGCTCACGCACAGAGCGAGCCTCGTGAACTCCCGGGCGCCGGCGCGGACGGCCGCGCCGAGCGCCACGCGCTCGGCGCACATCGTCACCGGAAAGGAGGCGTTCTCGACGTTGCAGCCGGAGAACCGTCGCCCGTCGGGGGTCTCCAGGACCGCCCCGACCCGGTAGCCCGAGTAGGGCGCGTACGCCGCCTCCATGGCCGACCGGGCCTCCTCGAGCAGATCCTCGTCCGGGCCACGCCCGGACGGCGCGCCCCCGCTCTCGCCGGTCAAGGACCGACCGGAGCCGGACGGCTCACGTCTCGACGTACACCCGGGGAAGCCGCTCGGACCACCCCGACAGGATCTCGTACTCCATGCTCCCGCACTCTCTCGCCAACTCCCCGAGCTCGATCCGCTCGCCTCCGTCCTCGCCCAGCACCGTCGCGACATCCCCCGGCCGGACCGTCGATCCGCCGGGGACCTCGACGACGGTCATGTCCATACACACGCTTCCCCGAATCGGTGCCTTCCGCCCCGACAGGAGCGCGGCGCCCCGATTTGAGAGCCTCCACGGCAACCCATCCGCATACCCTATGGCCAGCGTGGCGAGCCGCGTCTCCATCTCGGTGCGCCACGTGGCCCCGTAGCTCACGGCGCGACCCGCCGGCAGGGCGCGCACGTCCAGGACCCTCGCCCGGACCGAGACCACCGGCTCGGCCCCGTGCGGTCCGCCGCCGTACAGGTGGATCCCCGGGCGGGCCAGGTCGGCCGGGAGCTCGACCGGCCCGAGGAGCGCCGGGCTGTTGGCCGCGTGCAGGAGCCCCGGGTCGACTCGGGCCGCCCGCATGGCCTCCAGGACCTCCTGGTAGCGACGCCACTGCTCGCGGACGGACGCCTCGTCCACCCCCGCCGAGTGGAAGTGGGTGAAGGTGCCCGCCACCCTCGCCCGGCCCGTCTCCAGGATGTCGGCCACCTCCCGGATCCAGGTCGCGACCCGGTCCGCCGGGAGCCCGAGCCGGCCCATCCCCGTGTCCACCTCCAGGTGCACGGACACCGGCCGGTCCGGCCGCGCGGCCTCCGCGTACGCCCGCAGCCCGTCGACCGAGGAGATCGCGGGCTCGAGGCCCAGCTCGGCGACGGCCTCCGCGTCGACCTGCGGACAGGCGGAGAACACCACGATCCGGTCCCCGCAGCCGGCTTCCCGGAGCTCCGCCCCTTCCGAGACGGCGGCCACGCCCAGGCCCCAGGCGCCGGCCTCGCCCACCACGCTCGTCACCTCGAGCATGCCGAGCCCGTAGCCGTCGGCCTTGACCATCACGAGGACGTGCGACGCTCCGCCGGCCCGCTCGGCGAGCCGGTCGAAGTTCCTCCGGAGGGCGCCGGTGTCCACCTCCACCCAGGCCCTCCGTGTCGCGTCCTCGTGCGCCGTGTCCAAAGTCGGCCCATCATACCGGCGCCGTCGGAGCGGATCAACCGGAATGGGCGACCCGCCGGGCCGGTTGACCCACCCCTCGGCGCCGGGACATGTTCGGCGCGACTCCGGAAAGGGAGACCTCATGCACCGCACACGACTCACGGGCACGTCCGCCCTCCTCGCGCTCCCGGCCGCCCTCGCGGTCGCCGTCGCATTCCCCGCTCCGCTCGCGGCGCAGGCGCCGAACGGAGGCGCGGCCGACGCGCAGGGCCCCTTCTCGCTCGAGCAGGTCGCCTCCTTTCCGTTCCCGGACGGCATGGTGGCCTCGCCGTCGGGCGACCGCATCGCCTGGGTGACCTTCGAGCGCGGCGTGCGCAACGTCTACGCGGCGGCCGGGCCGGACTTCACCCCCCGGCGGGTGACGGCCTACACCGGGGACGACGGGCGGGAGCTCACCGGCCTGGCCTTCTCGTCGGACGGGGAGACGATCTACTACGTGCGCGGCGGTGACCACGGCTCGAACTGGCCGGAGGGTCACCCGCCCGACCCCGACCGCTCCACGGCCGCCCCAGAGGTGGCTATCTGGGCCGTCCCCTTCCGGGGGGGCGAGCCCCGCCGGCTGGCCGCGGGGGACGACCCCGCGCCCTCCCCCGCCGGAGACGAGCTGGCGTTCGTGCGCGACGGGCAGGTGTGGCGCGTGGCCCCGGGCGACACCGCCGGCCCCGAGCGCATGTTCTTCGACCGGGGGCGAGACGGAGAGCTCCGCTGGTCCCCGGACGGGAGCCGCCTCGCCTTCACCAGCCGCCGCGGCGACCACGCCTTCATCGGCCTGTACGAGCCCGGAGCCGACTCCCTCCGCTTCCTGGATCCCTCGACCGGGCGGGACGGGATGCCCCGCTGGTCGCCCGACGGGACCCACGTCGCCTTCGTGCGGCTCCACGGGAGCGGCGGGCCGCCCGATCCGGTCCTCGAGGAGACGCCCACGCCGTGGTCGATCCGGGTGGCGGACGCGGCCACCGGCCGGAGCCGGCGGGTGTGGGCCTCGCCGCAGACGCCCCGGGGCTCGTACCCGGAGACCGCCGGGCAGGCCAACCTCAACTGGATGGCCGGCGGCCGCCTGGTCTTCCTGGCGGACCTGGACGGGTGGCCCCACCTCTACTCCGTCCCGGCCTCCGGCGGGAGCGAGCCCACGCTCCTCACTCCCGGCGATTACATGGTCGAGTACGTGGCGGCCGGCCCCGACGGCCGCTTCCTCGTCTACAACGCCAACACGGGCGACCGCCCGCACGACGACGGACGGCGGCACCTCTTCCGGGTGTCGCCCGACGGCGGGTCGCCCTCGGCCCTCACCTCGGGGACCGATCTCGAGTACGCTCCGGTCGTCACCGGCGACGCCTCGACCGTGGGCTTCGTCTCGGCCGGCCCGAAGCGCCCGCCGCTCCCGGCCGTGATCCCGGCCGGCGGGGGGAGCGTCCGCACCCTGGGCGCCGACCGGATCCCCGACGACTTCCCCACCTCCGACCTGGTCGTCCCGCAGCCCGTCACCTTCCGGGCGCAGGACGGGGTCACCGTGCACGGACAGCTGTTCGACGCCGGGGGCGGCGGCCGGAAGCCGGGGATCATCTTCGTCCACGGCGGACCGCCGCGGCAGATGCTCCTCGGGTGGCACTACTTCCGCTACTACTCGAACAGCTACGCGGTGAACCAGTACCTGGCGGCACACGGCTACGTGGTCCTCTCGGTGAACTACCGGCTGGGGATCGGCTACGGCCGCGCCTTCCACCACCCCGAGGACGCCATGTGGCGCGGCGCCTCGGAGTATCGCGACGTCCTGGCCGGCGCGGCCTACCTGCGCGGACGCGGGGACGTGGACCCGGAGCGGATCGGGATCTGGGGCGGCTCGTACGGCGGCTACCTCACGGCCCTGGCCCTGGCCCGCGACTCGGACATCTTCGCCACGGGCGTCGACTGGCACGGCGTGCACGACTGGACCTACACGCTGCGCGACTGGCTCGGCACCGGCGAGCGCGCCGCCCGCTACGAGAAGGGCGACCTCGAGCGCGGCCTCGACGTGGCGTGGCGCTCCTCGCCCGTGGCGTGGATGGCCCGCTGGACCTCGCCCGTCCTCCTCATCCAGGGGGATGACGACCGCAACGTGCACTTCCACCAGACGGTCGACCTGGTGCAGAGGCTGCGCGCCCACGGGATCCGCTACGAGGAGCTCGTGATCCCGGACGAGATCCACGACTTCCTGCGCTGGTCCAGCTTCCTGGAGGCCGACCGCGCCACGGCCGCATGGATGGACCGCATCCTCCTGGGCCGGGACGGCGGATGACGGACTCCCGAGGTGGAGGCGGGCGCCCCCTGCACCTGGAGCGGGCCCGGCCCGGCGACGAGGCGCTCGGGCGGGCCCTGGCGCTCGTCCGCCTCCTGCGGGAGCGCTGCCCCTGGGACGCTCGGCAGACGCCGGAGAGCCTGCGGCCCTACCTGCTCGAGGAGGCCCACGAGACCGCCGCGGCCGTGGCCGCCGGAGACGACGCGGCGCTGGCCGCCGAGCTGGGCGACCTCCTCCTCAACCTGGCCTTCCAGGTCGTCCTGGCCGAGGAGCGGGGCGCGTTCGCGGGCCCCGAGGTCGTGGAGGAGCTCGAGGAGAAGATGCGCCGCCGGCACCCGCACGTGTACGGGGACGCCGAGGAGCCGCCGGACTGGGAGGAGATGAAGGCCGCCGAGCGCGCGAGAGAGGCCGGCGCGCCCGAGGCCGGTCCCGACCCCTTCTCCGGGGTCCCCGGGACGCTCGGGCCTCTGGCCCGCGGCTTTCGGCTCCAGCAGCGCGCGGCGGCCCTGGGATTCGACTGGGAGGACGTCCGGGGTCCGCTGGCCAAGGTCCGGGAGGAGCTGGAGGAGATCGAAGCCGAGCTGGCCGGTGCGGAAGGCGCGGCCCGCGGGTCCGCCGGCGGCCGCCTTCCCGGCCCGTCCGATCCGCGGCTCGAGTCGGAGGTGGGGGACCTGCTGTTCGCCGCCGTGAACCTGGCGCGGCGGGCGGGAGTCCATCCCTCCAACGCGCTCATCGCGGCCAACCGGAAGTTCGAGATCCGCTTCCGGGCCGTCCTCGACCGGGCCCGGGCGCGCGGCCTGGACCCCGCCCGGGCCGGCCTGGCCGAGCTGGACGCCCTCTGGGACGAGGTCAAGGGCGAGGAGGCGCCCTTGACCCGGTCCCGCTTCCGGCGCCCGCCCCCCGGGGGCTAGCTCCCCTCGTTCGAGGGGCGCCAGCCCGGTCCTCGGAGCGCTCGCCCCGGCTTTGCCCTCGTGACCTCTCCGTCGCGCACGACGGGCACGCCGTTCACGAGCACGTCGCCCACCCCCTCGGAGAGCTGATGCGGCTCCGTGTACGTGGCCCGGTCGATGACGGTGGCCGGGTCGAAGACCACGACGTCGGCGTAGGCGCCCGGCCGCAGCACGCCGCGCCCCCGGAGGTGGAGGCGGACCGCGGTGGCCGAGGTCATCTTCCGTACGGCCTCCTCGAGCGTCATCACCCCTTGCTCGCGCACGTAGCGGCCCAGGATCCGCGGGTAGCTTCCGTACGCGCGCGGGTGCGTGAGCTCCTCCGCGCTGTCCGGGTCGAACGCCCCGGCGTCCGTCCCGAACTTGATCCAGGGCCGGCGCATCTGCTTCCTGACGTTCTCCTCGCTCATGAGGAAGAAGACGCACTCGACCCGCGAGGAATCCGCCTCGATGAGGTCCATGGCCGCGTCGACCCACGGCTCCTCCATCGCCTCGGCCACCTCGGAAAGCCGCTTCCCGCCCCACTTGTCCTGCATCGCGGGCTTCTCGAAGCCGACGAGGAGGACCCCCTCGGGCGTGGCGAGCCGGCAGTTCTGCTCCCAGGCGTCCGTCGGCGTGAGTACGTCCCGGCGGATCGAGTCCCTGACGGCCTCGTCGCCCAGTCGCTCGTAGAGCTTGCCGTCCGCCTCCGACCAGGGCGGCAGGCAGGAGGTGAGGCCCGTCGAGGCGGCTGCGTAGGGATACATGTCGGCCTGGACGTCGAGTCCCGTCCGGCGCGCCGAGTCGATCCTGGCCAGGAGCGCGTCCTCCTTCCCCCAGTTGGGACGGCCGGCGGCCTTGAGGTGGTAGATCTCGACGGGGACCCCGCCCTCCCGGCCGATGCGGACGGCCTCGTCGACGGCCTCGAGCAGGCGGTCCCCCTCCGAGCGCATGTGCGTGATGTAGAGCCCGCCGAAGGGCGCCATGGCCCGCGCCTCGGCGATGAGCGCCTCCGTGCTCGCGTAACTCCCGGGCGGGTAGATGAGCGCGGAGCCCACCCCCAGCGCCCCGTCTTCCATCGCCCTGCGCACCACGGCCCGCATGGTGTCGAGCTCGGCCCCGGACGCGGGCCCGCGGTCCATCCCCCTGGCGTACGCCCGGACGGTGGCGGCGCCCAGGAAGGAGGCCACGTTGGGCGACATCCCGTGCGCCTCCATGGCGGCGAGCCACCTCCCGAAACCGTGCGGACCCGTGAAGGCCTCGCGGAGCGGGTCCATGACGGTGTCGGGCCGGGGCTCGCTGGAGAGGATGCGCTCGTTGACGGGGGCGGGCGTGCCCCCCTCGCCCAGGACCTCCGTGGTGATGCCCTGCGTGATCTTGCTCACGTCGCGCCCGTCCCGGGCCAGAAGCGGCTCGTAGGACTGGGCCTGGATGTCGATGAACCCGGGCGCGACGACCCTCCCGGAGGCGTCGATCGTCGTCCGGGCCCGGGCGCCGTTGAGCACGCCGCGCGGCGCCACTCGCACGATCCGGTCGCCGGCGATCGCCACGTCGCCGAAGAACCAGGGGGCGCCCGTCCCGTCGACGACCCGTCCGTTCGTGATGAGGACGTCATAGGGGCCGGCGGCCGGCTCCCCGGGGCCCGACCCCCCTCCGGGCGCGCAGGAGGCGGCCAGGAGCGCCGCCGCCAGGAGAGCGGGGAGCTGCGGGGTCACGGTCGGGCGGGCCGGCGGTCGGGACACGGAGCGACCTTCCATCCGGGTTCGAAGCGGACGGCCGGACCCGGGCCCGGCCGAGGACGCACGGGCAACCTGGCCTGCGGGGTTCGCCTCCACAACCCGCGCGGTCCGGCTCCCGTGGGCGCCCGCGTCCGCGACCCCGGGCTCGGCCCTACGTGGCCGCGGCCGGGGCGCCGACGCCCCCGCGGGAGCATTCCCCCACTCCACCATCCGAAATCTCCCTACAGACCCTCCGCCCGCCGTCCTGCAGATTGGGATAGCGGCCGCACCACGCCGACGAGCGGCGAGGCGGGCCATCCCGGCCGGCCGCCCTCACATGCGGCACGGTGCGGCACAGCCCGGCAGAGCACGCACAAGGAGGTATGCCCATGCCCGACACCCTGACCATCACCGACAACCGGACCGGGAAGCAGTACGAGCTCCCGATCTCCTACGGCACCTATCCCGACTACGGCGCGTCCATCCGGACGTCCGAGCTCCGGAAGATCAAGGCGTCCGACGACGACTTCGGGCTCCTGGGCTACGATCCGGGCTTCAAGAACACCGCCTCGTGCCAGAGCTCGATCACGCACATCGACGGCGAGAAGGGCATCCTCCGCTACCGGGGCTACCCGATCGAGGAGCTGGCCGAGAAGAGCAGCTACCTGGAGGTGGCGTACCTGGTGATCCACGGCCGCCTCCCCACCGAGGGCGAGCTCGAGGCGTGGACCCACGAGGTCACCTACCACACCTTCGTCCACGAGTCGATCAAGAAGTTCACGGAGGGCTTCCACTACGACGCGCACCCGATGGGGATGCTCGTCTCCACCGTGGCGGCCCTCTCGACCTTCTATCCGGAGGCCCGGGACATCGCGGATCCGGAGATCCGTCATCGCCAGATCGTCCGGCTCATCGCCAAGATGCCGACCCTGGCCGCGTTCGCGTACCGACACTCGAAGGGGCTCCCCTTCGTGTACCCGGACAACGACCTGAGCTACGCGGGGAACTTCCTGAACATGATGTTCAGCATCGGGCAGCCCAAGCGGCCGCCCGACCCCACGCTGCAGAAGGCGCTGGAGATCCTCTTCATCCTCCACGCGGACCACGAGCAGAACTGCTCGGCGACCGCGATGCGCTCGGTCGGCTCCTCGCACGCCGACCCGTACGTGTCGGTGGCCGCGGCGGCCGCGGCGCTCTACGGCCCGCTCCACGGCGGCGCCAACGAGCAGGTCCTCCGCATGCTGAAGGAGATCGGGTCGAAGGACCGGGTGGCCGAGTACGTCCAGAAGGCCAAGTCCGGTGACTTCCGGCTCATGGGCTTCGGCCACCGGGTCTACAAGAACTACGACCCCCGGGCCAAGATCCTGAAGAAGATGGCCCGCGACGTCCTGGAGGTGACCGGCAGCTCGCCGCTCCTGGACCTGGCCATGGAGCTGGAGAAGGTGGCCCTCGAGGACGAGTACTTCGTGAGCCGCAAGCTCTACCCGAACGTGGACTTCTACTCGGGGATCATCTACCAGGCGATGGGCTTCCCGGTGGACATGTTCCCGGTCCTGTTCGCGATCCCGCGCACCTCCGGCTGGCTGGCCCAGTGGCAGGAGATGCTCGAGGACTCCGAGCAGAAGATCGCCCGCCCGCGCCAGGTCTACACGGGCGCGGACGAGCGCGCGCACGTGCCGATCGGCAAGCGGGAGAGCGGCGCGGAGACGGGCGCCGAGGCCGAGGCCGTCGCGGCCGGCCGCTGATCGGGTGGCGAGACGGTTTCCGGGGGACCGGGCGGTCCCCCGGGGGCTCTTCCTCCGCGCGAGGCGCCCCGGGCCGGGTCCTCCCCCGTCCCGGGGCGTCAGGCCACCCCCCTACGGCGTCAGGCGGTTGATCATCCTCGGGAAGGGGATGACCTCGCGGATGTGCGGGACGCCGCACATCCAGGCCACGGTGCGCTCGAGGCCGAGGCCGAAGCCCGAGTGCGGGAAGGTGCCGTAGCGGCGGAGGTCCAGGTACCAGCCATACGACCCCTCGGGGAGGTCCTCCTCGCGGATCCTCTCCAGCAGCCGATCGTAGTCGTCCTCGCGCTGGCTCCCGCCGATGATCTCCCCGAACCCCTCGGGCGCGTACAGGTCGTCGCACTTCACGGTGCGCGGGTCCTCGGGGTTCTCCTTCATGTAGAAGGCCTTGGCCTCCCTGGGGAAGTCGTACACGAACACGGGCTTGGGGCGGTCCTCGGTGAGGAGCGTCTGGTCCTCGCCGCCCAGGTCCTCGCCCCAGGTGATCGCGCTCCCCTTCCCCTGCAGGTACTCGACCGTCTCGGTGTAGGTCATCCGGTCGAACGGCGGCGTCACGGCCTGGAGCTTCGAGATGTCCCGCTCGAGCACGTCGAGCTCGGCCCGGCATCGCTCCAGGACGCGGCCCGCGATGAAGGCCACGAACGCCTCCTGGACGGCCATGTTCTCCTCGCTGTCCGTCCACGCCATCTCGGGCTCGACCATCCAGAACTCGGTCAGATGGCGGCGCGTCTTGGACTTCTCCGCCCGGAACGTCGGCCCGAAGCAGTAGACCTTCCCCAGCGCGGCGGCGGCCGCCTCCACGTACAGCTGTCCGGTCTGGGCCAGGTACGCCGTACCGAGGTCGAAGTACTCGGTCTCGAACAGCTCCCCGGCCTCCTCGCCGATCGCCCCGGTGAGGATGGGCGTGTCGATGAGCGTGAAGCCGCGGTCGTAGAAGAAGTCCCGGATGGCCTTTTCCACCTCGTCCCGGATCCGGAGGATCGCCACCTGGCGCGGGTGGCGGAGCCACAGGTGCCGGTGGTCGTGGAGGAACTCGACCCCGTGCTCCTTGGGCTGGATCGGGTAGTCCTCCGAGGGGCCCAGGATCCGGAGCTCCGAGGCCGAGAGCTCGTAGCCTCCCGGCGCCCGCTCGTCCTCGCGCACGCTCCCCCGCACCCGGACGCTGGCCTCGTAGTGGGCCCGCTCGGCCGCGTCCCAGCTCTCCTCGTCCACGTCGCCGCGGGAGACGACCGCCTGCACCTCCGGCGTCCCGTCGGGGAGGGAGGTCCCGTCGCGCAGGATGAGGAAGGCGATCTTGCCGCTGGAGCGGAAGTTCCGCACCCAGGCCAGGAGCTCCACCTCCTGTCCGGCGTGGTCGGGGAGGGTTTCGATCGTGGCGTGCGCTGGGGCCATGGCTCCGGCTCGTCTCGGGCGATCTCGGCGGTCCTCGGAGCCGCGAAGCTAGACCCGGCGCGGGCCGTCTGCAACGCGCCGGCAGGCCATCCCGTTGCGGCACGAGCGGGATTCGCGGCCCCGAAGGAGGAAGGAACGCGCGTTGCTCATCCAGAGGGGTGCTTCAAGGCTATGGACGAGGAGGCAGAGATGCAGCGAGCGACAGCGATCTTCGATGAGTACGACCGGGCCGAAGCGGCCGTGGACGAGCTCCGCGAGCAGGGGATCCCGGAGGAGCGCATCGGGATCCTGACCCGCCATCCCGAGGGCGAGGAGCACGAGGATGCGAAGGCCGCCGCGCGCGGCGCCGAGGTCGGCGCGGGCGCCGGGGCCGTCATGGGGATCGCGGCGGCCTTCATCCCCGGCGTCGGCCCCTTCATCACCGCCGGCGTCCTCACGAGCTGGATCGGCTCCGTGGCCGGAGGCGCCGCGGCCGGCGCCGCCATGGGCGGCACCTCGGGCGCCCTGGCCGGCCTCCTCGAGGAGCACGCCGAGTACGACTCTGAGGAGGCCGAAGCCTACGCCGAGGCCGTCTCGGAGGGCGGCGTGCTGGTCACCGTGGACTGCCGCGGTCCGGTGGAGAGCGACAGGGTGCTCGCCACCTTCACCCAGCACGGCGGCATGGTCGAGGTGGGCCGGCTGACCGGCTGATCCGGGCGCGTCGCCTCACCGGGGGCCGCCAGGCCGCCGGGTCCGCGGCGGGGCGACCGGCGAGCGGGGGCGGTCCGGGGCGACCCGGGCCGCCCCTTCCGCTTGCGTGGGACCCGGGTGGACTTTATCCTCCCGCATATATGAACACTTTCTCATATGTTTCGATGTGACGGAGAGGCGGAGATGACGGCGAGCGGCGACGGCGGGTCCGCGACGGACCCGTCCCGGTCCGGACCGGGCGACGCGACGGACGAGCTCTGCGACGTCCACCTCGTCCACGAGGACGCGGTGCACGAGGCCCTGCGAGAGCAGGAGGACCCCGAGCACCTCACCTACCTGGCGGACACCTTCCAGATCCTGGCGAACCCGACCCGCCTCCAGATCGTCGACGCCCTTTCCAAGCGGGAGCTGTGCGTGTGCGACCTGGCGGCCGTCGTCGGCGTGAGCCAGTCGGCGGTGAGCCACCACCTCCGCCAGCTCCGCCAGATGAAGATCGTCCGTTACCGGAAGGACGGGCGGATGGCGTACTACCGCCTGGACGACGAGCACATCGCCTCCCTGTTCGCGATCGGCCTCCAGCATGTCCGCGAGTAGGCCGAGCGCCGGGACGCCCTCCTCCCCCGCGGAGACCGGGTCCGCCGGCCAGGCCGGCGGCCACGGCACCGGGAACGGGCGGGGCGCGGAGGGCCGCAGGCTCCTCCAGCTCCGCGTCGGCGACATGGACTGCCCCGACTGCGCCCGGCGCATCCGGGACCGGCTCGTGAAGCTGGAGGGGGTGGAGGAGGCCGAGGGCCACCCGGTCTCCCGGCGCCTCCGGGTCGAGTTCGACCCCTCCCGCCTGGACCCCGCGCGGATCCGGGCGGAGGTGGGCCGCCTGGGCTACGTGGCCGAGGAGATCGGGGAGGACGGGGAGGAGAGATCCCGGGCCGCCGGGGCCTCCGGCTCGCGGACGTGGACCAGCCGCGAGGCGGTCCTCGCCTACGTGTCGGCCGGCCTGTTCGGCCTCGGGCTCGTGCTGAAGTGGCTCGGTCCGGGGCCCGTCCTGGCCGCCTTCCCCCGGCACGACCTCCACGTCGGGGACCTGGCGTTCCTGGCCTCGGCGCTCGTGGGCGGCTGGAACTTCTTCCCGAAGGGGCTGAAGGCGCTCCGCGCCCTCTCCCTCGACATGAACTTCCTCATGACCATCGCCATCCTCGGGGCCACAGGGCTCGGCGAGTTCCTCGAGGCGGGCGCGATCGCCTTCCTGTTCGCGATCGCCGAGCTCCTCGAGGACTACTCGGTCGACCGCGCGCGGCGCTCGATCGAGTCGCTCATGGAGCTGGCCCCCGACCGCGCGGTCGTCGAGCGCGACGGCGAGGAGGTCACGGTCCGGGCCGACGAGGTCGAGCCCGGCGAGGTCGTGGTCGTGCGCCCGGGCGAGAAGATCCCGGTCGACGGGACGGTGGTCGAGGGCGCCTCGGCGGTGAACCAGGCCACGATCACCGGCGAGTCGATGCCGGTGGACCGCGAGCCCGGCGACGAGGTGTTCGCCGGGACGATCGTGACCGGGGGCTTCCTCCGGGTCCGGAGCGAGAAGGAGGCGTCGGCGACGACGCTCTCGCGCATCGTCCACCTGGTGCAGGAGGCCGAGGAGAAGAAGGCTCCCAGCGAGCGCTTCGTGGAGCGCTTCTCGCACTGGTACACGCCCTCGGTCGTGGTCCTGGCCGTCCTCGTGGCGGCCGTGCCGCCCCTGGCGTTCGGCGCCGGGGTCTCCACCTGGATCCTGCGCGGCCTCACGCTCCTCGTCATCGCCTGCCCCTGCGCGCTCGTCATCTCGACCCCGGTGGCGGTGGTGAGCGGGATCACGGCCGCCGCCAGGCGGGGCGTCCTCATCAAGGGGGGGAGCCACCTGGAGGCGCTCGGGAAGGTGCGGGCCGTGGCGCTCGACAAGACCGGGACGCTCACCCGGGGCCACGCCGAGCTCACCGACGTCCTCCCCCTGGACGGGACGGGCGAAGAGGAGGTCCTGGCCCTGGCGGCCGCGCTCGAGGACCGCTCGGAGCACCCGATCGCCCGGGCCATCGCGCAGGGGGCGCGCGACCGGGGCGTCGAGCCCGACGCCCGGGAGATCACGGAGTTCGAGGGTCTTCACGGGCGGGGCGTCCGCGCCAGGCTGGACGGGGAGACCTTCGTGCTCGGCCGGCCCGACCTGTTCGAGAACGGAGCGGGGGAGCTGTCGGAGCTCCGCGACCTCCAGGACGCCGGCAAGACGGCCATCCTGGTGGGACGGCCCGACCGTCCTCTCGGCATCCTGGCCGTCTCGGATCGGCGACGCGAGGAGGCGGGCGCCGCGATCCGGGCGCTGCGGAAGTCCGGCATCGAGCACGTGGTCATGCTCACGGGCGACAACCGGCCCACTGCCGAGGCCATCGCCCGCGAGGTCGGGATCGACGAGGTGCACGCCGACCTCCTCCCCGAGGAGAAGGTCGAGGTGGTCCGCGAGCTCGAGGGGCGCTACGGGAGCGTGGCCATGGTGGGGGACGGGGTGAACGACGGTCCCGCCCTGGCGGCGGCCCGTGTGGGCGTGGCCATGGGCGTGGCCGGGAGCGACGTCGCCCTCGAGACGGCCGACATCGCCCTCATGGGGGACGACCTCTCGCGCCTGGCCTACGCCGTCCGCCTCTCCCACCGCGGGCGGGGCATCATCCGCGAGAACATCGGCG
>DATFLN010000075.1:0-21566 GCA_035267645.1 Gemmatimonadota bacterium
CTACTACACGTACGTGGTCTCCTGGATGCTGGGCTTCAGCTTCTTCAGCATCGCGGGCGACTACTTCGGGCTCGGCGAGCTGAGCCAGATGCGGCAGTACCTCTACTCCTACCAGAACATCTTCGACCCCTCGATGCACGGGGGGTGGCTGGCCCTGGTGTTCTTCATCATCACGCTGGTCTTCCTGGGGTGGATCCTGGCCAAGGGGATCAGCGGCGGGATCGAGAAGCTCGCGCTGATCGGGATGCCGCTCCTGTTCGCCTTCGCGATCGTCCTCATGATCCGGGTCCTGACGCTCCCGACCCACGCCGCGAGCCCGGCCGAGGGCCTGAACTTCATCTGGAACCCCGAGTGGTCCAGCCTGGGCGATCCCAAGGTGTGGCTGGCGGCGGCGGGGCAGATGTTCTTCACGCTGTCGCTGGGGGCGGGGCACGTGCACGCCTACGCGTCCTACCTGGACAAGGACGAGGACGTGACGCTCACCGGCCTGTCGACGGCGGCCACCAACGAGTTCGCCGAAGTCGTCCTCGGCGGCACGATCGCGATCACGGCGGCCGTGGTGTTCTTCGGCGTCACGGGGGCGGTGGCCATCGCAAAGGGCGGCACGTTCGACCTCGGGATCGTGGCCATGGGCGTGGTCTTCCAGGGGCTGCCCGGCGCGGCCATCTGGGGTCAGCTCTTCGGCTTCCTGTGGTTCTTCCTCCTGTTCATCGCGGGGATCACGTCGTGCGTGGCGCTGGCGACGCCGACCATCGCCTTCCTGCAGGAGCAGTTCGACTGGACGCGGAAGAAGGCGGCCTACGGGATCATGGGCGTGGCCCTGGTCCTCGGCCTGACGCACGTCGTGTTCTACAACGTCGGATTCATGGACGAGTGGGACTACTGGGCCGGGACGTTCGGCCTGGTCGTCCTGGCCACCATCGAGATCATCCTGTTCGCTCACGTGTACGGAATGGACCGGGGATGGAAGGAGATGCACCGGGGCGCGGACATCGAGGTCCCGGGAATCTTCCGACCGATCATGAAGTGGGTGACGCCGGCCTTCCTCCTGGTGCTGTTCGCCTGGTGGGGCTGGAACGACGCCATTCCCACGTTCCTCATGCAGAGCGTGTCCAACCCGGAGAACATTCCCTACCGGTGGGCGAGTCGTGGCCTCATCGTCCTCATGGGCCTCGTCGGCCTCTACCTGGTCCGGGTGGGCTGGCGGCGCTCGGAGTACGAGAGCCCGGGCGGCTGACGCGGCCCGGATCCAGCAGGCGGGAAGGAGTCGACGTACATGCAGGAGACCGGATTGACGACGTTCGCCGCCGTGTTCATGGGCGTGAGCATGGCCAGCGTGACCGCGCTCATGGTGTGGTGCTTCTACCGCATCCTCAGCCAGCCCAAGCCCGGCTCGGGCGTGGCCGACGCGGGCCCCGGCCCGGCCGGCGGCCCGGAGTCCGGCACCACCGGCTGATCGCGGACGAACCTTACGACCATGGCTGAAGACCGGGGTGAGCGCCGCCCGGTGAGCGCCCCTGGGCGCGAGCGCCGCGCGGCCCTCGAGGACGTGCGGGAGGCTCTCGAGCGATCCCACCGGGTGGTCCTCACGACCCACGTGAACGCCGACGGCGACGGAGCGGGGAGCGAGCTGGCGGCCGCCCTCCACCTCGAGGAGATGGGCTGCGAGGTGGCCATCGTGAACCCCACCCCGTTCCCCGACGCGTTCGGCTTCCTGCTGGGGGACCGTCCCGCCTGGACCCCCGAGGACCGCGAGGGGCGCCGTGCCCTGGAGGATGCGGACACGGTCCTGGTCCTGGACACGTCCGAGACGTCCCGCCTGGGCGCCGTGGCCGATCGTCTGGACACGCTGAAGATCCTCGTCATCGACCACCACCCGCCCACCCCCGACGCGATCGGGGAGACGGTCGTCCTGGACCCGAGCGCCTGCGCCACGGGAGAGCTCGTCTACGACCTCCTGACGCTGGACGGCGGCCGGCCGGGCGTGCGGGAGGCCCGGGCCCTGTACGTGGCGATCGTGACGGACACGGGCTCCTTCCGGTTCGGGAACACGACGCCCCGCGCCCACGCCGTGGCCGCCGAGCTCCTCCGGGCGGGGGTGGACGTCGAGGACATGTTCCGCCACCTCTTCGCCCGCTACACGTCCCACGGCCTCGATCTCCTGGAGCGGGCCCTCGCCACGCTCGAGGTGGACGAGGACCACGCGCTGGCCTGGGTCTCCATCCGGGCGAGCGACGTGGAGGAGACCGGGGCGAGCGCCGAGGACCGCGAGGGGCTGGTGGAGTACCCCCGCCGGCTGCAGGGGACCGAGGTCGCCGTCCTGTTCCGGGAGCTGGCGAGGGGCCGGACCAAGATCTCCCTCCGGTCCAACGGTCCGATCGACGTCGCGGCCGTGGCCCGCGACTTCGGCGGCGGCGGTCACCGCCAGGCGGCCGGGGCGCTGGTGGAGCGGCCCCTCGCCGAGGTGCGGGAGGCCGTCGTGGAGCGCCTGCGAGAGGCGGCCCGCGAGACGTGATCGAGCGCGACGAGACCCCGGCGGACCGGGGGCTCCCGGAGGCGGCCTCCACCCCCGTGATCGAGCGGCTCCGGGACGTCGAGCGCCGCATGGACCCTGCCGAGATCGCCGGCGTCTGGATCTTCCCTCCGCTCCCCGACCTCGAGGCGTCCTCGGAGTTCGTCCTCCTCTCCCGCTACCTGACCGACGGCCGGCTCCGGCTGTATACGTCGGGGTTGCGCCGGCGCGCGCGGGAGGCGGAGTCCGCGGCGGGGGACGCCGGGGAGGCGGGCGGCACCGGCTCCGGATCGGAGGGCGCCTCCTCCTCGCCGCCGACCGGAGCCGATCACGAGGTGACCGAGCACGGCGCGGTGCCCGCCGACCGGCTCCCCCGGCTCCTCGACCGCTTCCGCCGCCGCATTGACCAGGAGGCCGATCCCCGGCACGTGGCGATCGAGGGGTCCCGTGAGCGGTGGGAGGCCCTGGTGCCGCGGCCGGAGCCGGAGGCCGGGGAAGGGGCCGCCTTGGAGGCCGGGGACACCGTGCCGGAGGGGGAGCCGCCGGGGCCCGAACACGTTGAAGCGGAGGGCGCGAAGGCTTAGGTTGGTTGTGACAGGTGGGCGTTCGCCGCGCCGGCGGAGGCCCCGATCCATCAACGTGCCAGGACGACCGCGAGCCGTGACCACGACGAGCCGACAGGACCGGCAGTGCGACGAGCTCGAGGCCGAGCTGCGGGAGGCCCTCGAAGCCGACGGCCACCGCTTCACGGCCCAGCGCTCGGCCGTGTACTCGGTGCTCGGGAGCACCAGCTCCCACCCCACCGCCGACGAGATCTTCACGTCCGTCCGGGAGACGATCCCGGACATCAGCCTCGCCACCGTCTACAAGGCCCTCGAGGCCTTCGTGTCGTGCGGACTGGCGCGCAAGCTGTCCATGGGGGAGGGTCCGGCCCGCTACGACGGGCGGACCGAGGAGCACGAGCACGTTCGCTGCCTGTCGTGCGGGCGCGTGGCCGACATCGATGACGTGAACCTCTCGTCGTGGCTGGACTCGGTGGCCAGGAAGACCGACTTCCAGATCGTGAGCTATCGCCTGGAGCTCCTCGGGCACTGCTCGCGCTGCCGGAACTGATCCCGCCGTTCCACCGGGAGCGAGGGAGCCTCCCGCCGCCTCCCTTCCGCCCATTCCCTCCGACCGACGGCGTCCGTGCGTCCGTGCGGTACGCGGTCTGCGGGTACCGCGGTGGCGGTGAGAGGCGGGCTCTCACCCCAGGGGACCTCGAACGGAGGACGACGTGGCCTTCGATGCCGTGAGCTTCGTACCCTCGAAGATCTTCCTGACGTCGGGCGTCGGGATCCACCGCGAGCGCCTCTCGTCCTTCGAGATGGCGCTGCGCGATGCCCGAATCGCTCGTTACAACCTCGTCGGCGTCTCCTCGATCTTCCCGCCGCGCTGTGAGATGGTGGACGTCGAGGAGGGGCTGGACCGCCTGCGGCCGGGCCAGATCGTCTTCTCGGTGATGGCCCGCTCGGAGACCAACGAGCCGAGCCGGCTCATCGCCTCCAGCATCGGCCTGGCCATCCCTAAGGACCCCGACCAGTTCGGCTATCTCTCCGAGCATCACAGCTACGGGGAGACCGCGGGACACGCGGGGAACTATGCGGAGGATCTGGCGGCGAGCATGCTGGCCACCGTGCTCGGGATCCCGTTCGATCCCGACGCGGCCTGGGACGAGCAGCGCCAGGTGTGGAGCCTCTCGGACCAGATCGTCCGGACCACCAACATCACCGAGGCGGTGGAGGGCCCCGAGGACGGGCGCTGGGCCACGGTGGTGGCCGCCGCGATCCTCTGCGGATGAGCCTCGAGGGCGGGCGCTGTCCGGTGCCGGCGGCCCTGGACGGACTGCCGTGGACCTCGTCCGACAATTACATGGGGCACGGCACCGACGCTCGCTCCTGGGAGGAGGCCCGGGTCGTGGTGCTCCCGGTCCCCTACGAGGCCACGACCAGCTACGGGCCGGGCACCCGGTCGGGCCCCGAGGCGATCATCGAGGCCTCGGCGTACGTGGAGCTGTACGACGAGGAGCTGGACCTGGAGCCGTGGGAGGCGGGCATGTGCACGCTCCCCTCCCTGGAGCTGCCCGCCGCGGGGCCCGAGAGCGCCGTGGCGCGGCTGCGCGAGCACTACGCCGAGCTCCTCGAGGTCTCCGGGGACCGCTTCATCCTCACCCTGGGGGGCGAGCACTCCATCTCGAGCGCACCGATCCACGCCTGGCTGGACCGGGTGGGGGACGGCCTCTCGGTCCTGCAGCTCGACGCCCACTCGGACCTGCGGCCGAGCTACCGCGGCACGCCGTGGAGCCACGCGTCGGTCATGCGGCGGGTCCTGGACCGGACCGGGGCGATCTCGGCCGTCGGGGTCCGATCCCTGACGGGGGAGGAGCGGCGGCTGATCGAGGAGCGGGGGATCACGACCGTGTTCGCGGAGGAGATGCGGCGCGAGGGATGGATCGAGAAGGCCCTCTCCGGCCTCACGGACACGGTCTACGTCACCTTCGACGTCGACTTCTTCGACCCCTCGCTCCTCCCCGCGACCGGCACGCCCGAGCCCGGGGGCGGGAGCTGGTGGCAGGCGCTCGACCTCCTGAGGGCCGTCTTCCGGGAGAGGAAGGTCGTGGCCGCCGACATCGTCGAGCTGGCTCCCGGCCTCGGCCCCATGGCCTCCTCGGTGGTCGCGGCGAAGCTGGGCTACAAGATGATCGGCTACGCCGCGTACCCCGACCGCATCGGGCGCTGAGCGGAGAGCATCGTGGACTCCATCGGGATCGGCGTGTTCGTGGCCTTCCTGGCCGGGGTGCTGTCCTTCCTGTCGCCCTGCGTGCTCCCGCTCGTCCCCTCCTATCTCTCCTTCGTGGCCGGCGTGGGCCTCGAGGAGCTCGAGGAAGGGGGGCGGGAGGCCCGGCGCACCGTGCTCCTCCACGCCACGCTCTTCGTCCTGGGCTTCAGCCTGGTGTTCATGGGGATGGGCGCCTCGGCCAGCCTCCTGGGGCGGGTGCTCCGGGACTACCAGACCTGGATCGCGCGGATCGGCGGCGTCATCGTCATCGTCTTCGGGCTCCACCTCCTGGGCGTCACGCCCCTCCGCTTCCTGCTGCGCGAGCGCAGGGTCCAGCTCCGGGATCGCCCGGTCGGCATGGTGGGCTCGGTCGTGGTGGGCGTGGCCTTCGGGGCGGGCTGGACGCCGTGCATCGGGCCGGTCCTGGGAGGGATCCTCACGTACGCGGCCACCCGCGAGCGGCTGGCGGAGGGGGTGGGTCTCCTGGCCGTCTACTCGGCGGGCCTCGCGATCCCGTTCCTGATCGCGGCGGCCGCCCTGTCGCGGTTCCTCACGGCCTCGCGCCGCTTCCGGCGCTACCTGCCGTGGGTCGAGCGGGTGAGCGGGGCGCTCCTGGTGGCGGTGGGCCTGCTCCTGGTGAGCGGGCAGTTCACGGTGCTGGCCGCCTGGGCCGCCCGCTTCACGCCCGAGTTCCTCCTCAAGCGGATCTGAGGAGTCGCTCGAGGACCCCCTTCAGCTCCCGCGCCGTGACCGGCTTCACCAGGAAGGCGTCGGCGCCCGCCTCGCGGCAATTCTTCCGGAGGCTGTCGTTGTCGTGGCCGGTGAGCACGACCAGCGCCGCCTCCGTGCTCGCCTCCCGCAGGCGCTGGACGAGGCGGGGCCCGGCGAGGCCGGGCAGGACCAGGTCCGCCACGATCGCGTCCGGAGGCCCGCCGTCCACGAGGGACAGGGCGTCCTCGCCGGTGGCCGCGGTCTCGACCCGCAGCCCCAGAGCGGAGAGGACGACCCGGTAGGCGTTGCGGAGGTCCTCGTCGTCCTCCACGAGCAGGATGGCGGGGCCGTCCGATCCCGGCACGGCTCAGGCCCCTCCGGCCGACTCCCGGTCCCCGCCGGACGCGGGCGCCGCCGTCTCGTTCCTGACCGTGGGCAGCGTGAAGTAGAAGGTGCTTCCGCGGCTCCGCTCGCTCTCCACCCCGATGTCGCCGCCGTGCATCTCCACGATTCGACGGGCGATGGAGAGGCCCAGGCCGCTCCCCCCCAGTCTCCGCTCCACGCCCTCGTCGGCGCTCACGAACTCCTCGAAGATCCGTTCCTGGTCCCCGGGGTCGATCCCGACCCCGGTGTCCCGG
The DNA here is from genome assembly GCA_035267645.1 of Gemmatimonadota bacterium. GTDB lineage: Bacteria > Gemmatimonadota > Gemmatimonadetes > Palauibacterales > Palauibacteraceae > Humimonas. The sequence goes on from DATFLN010000075.1 coordinate 6,679, forward strand.
ACCTCGATCCGGGCCCAGCCGTCGCCGTCGGCGCTCTCCGCGCCGATCTCGACGCGGCCGCCCTCGGGCGTGAACTCGATGGCGTTGCTGAGGAGGTTGCCGAGCACGTGCACGGCCTTGGAGCGGTCCGCGTACAGGGCCGGAAGCTCGGGCTCGAGGTTCGTCCGGAACTCCAGGCTCTTCCGGGCCAGGAGCGAGTGGTGGCTCGCGCGGAGCTCCTCGACCAGGTCCCCGATCTCGAAGCGCTCCGGGCGGAGCTCGGCGGACTGGCCGCCGCTCCGTGAGTAGCGGAGGATCTCGTCGACCATCTCGAGGGTCTGCCGGGCCGCCCGGCCGATCGAATCGACGGCCTCGTGCTGGGACGAGGTCAGGTCGCCCAGCGTCCCGTCGTCGAGCGCCTCGGCGTAGGTGAGGATGGACGACAGGGGGGTCCGGAGCTCGTGCGAGACGAGAGCCAGGAACTGGATCCGCGCCGTCTCCAGGTTCCGGAGCTCCCGGATCTCGCGCTCCAGGGCTTCGACGTGCTCGGAGTCCGGGACCGCCTGGTCGTGCGACAAGAGATATTCCTGTCCAGAATCTGGAGCCGGGTTGACCGGGTCGCGGGGCACGGGGTCCCCGTTCGGAATCATAAACCTTATCCTTCCGATGGAGCCTCGGCAAGCGTTCCCGGCGCCCGGTACTCCTCCAGCTCCTCGGCCAGGAGCTGCCGCTCGAGGAGCCGGGCGTACACGCCGCCGGCCGCCAGGAGCTCGCCGTGGGTGCCCTTCTCCACCAGCCGGCCGTCCTCCAGCACGAGGATGCGGTCCGCCCGCCGGACCGCGGAGACCCGGTGCGAGATGATGATGGCCGTGCGGTCCTGCAAGTAGCGCCGCAGGCCCTCCAGGATGCGCTTCTCGGTGACCGTGTCGACGGCCGAGAGCGCATCGTCCAGGATCAGGATGGGCGCGTCGCGCAGGAGGGCGCGGGCCAGCGTCGCCCGCTGCTTCTGTCCGCCCGAGAGGTTGACCCCGCGCTCCCCGATCCTCGTCTCGAGGCCCTCGGGCAGCACCGAAAGCGTCTCGCGGAGCTGGGCCACCTCCAGCGCGCGGTCGAGCTCGGCTTCGGTCGGGAGGCCGCCCCCCTCCGGGAGGCCCTCCCCGTGGGCGGCGGCGGGGGCCCGGCCCGCGTCCATCTCCGCACGCCTCCCGTCCCCATCGGGCGAGGTGGGCAGGACGAGGTTCCGCCGGAGCCGCATGCTGAACAGGAACGGCTCCTGGGGGACCACCGACACGGCGTCGCGGAGGGCGTCCAGCGCGAGCCGGGTGGCCGGCTTCCCGTCGATGAGGACGCGCCCCTCGGTCGGGTCGTACAGGCGGGGGACGAGCCGGGCCAGCGTGGTCTTGCCGCTCCCGGTCCCGCCGACGACCGCCACGGTCTCCCCGGGGACGATCCGGAAGCTCACGTCCCGGAGCACCCAGCGCTCGGTCCCCGGATACCGGAACGAGACGTCCTCGAACTCCACCTCGCCGCGGATGCCCCCGGGCCTCTCGGCAGAGGGGGCGTCCCGGATGGCCGGCTCCAGGGAGAGGAGCTCGTTGATGCGGCCCATGGACGCAGAGCCCCGCTGGAACAGGTTCGTGACCCAGCCCAGCGCGATCATCGGCCAGGTGAGGAGCGCCAGGAGGGTGATGAACATCACGAAGTCGCCGAGCGTGATGGCGCCCGCCATCACCCGCTGGCCGCCGTACCACAGGACGATCACGGCCGCGAGGCCGGTGAGGACCGTGAGGGCCGGATGGAAGCCGCCCCATACCCGGGCCAGGCTCATGTTGCGGTCCAGGTACTCCCGGTTGAGCTCCCCGAACTCCCCGGCCTGGTTCTCCTCCTGCAGGTAGGCCTTCACGATGCGGATCCCGGCCAGGTTCTCCTGGACGTAGTTGGAGAGCTGGCTGAACTGCGCCTGGATGCTCTCGAACCGATGGTGGATCTCCTGCCCGAACAGGTAGACCGCCGCCGGGAGCACGATCATGGGGAGGAGGGCGAAGGCGGTGAGCCCCACGTCCGTCCGCAGCATGAGGGCGAGCACGAGCATCGAGATCGTGGCCGTGTTCACCAGGTACATGATGGCGGGGCCCGCCACCTGCCGGACGGCCAGGACGTCGTTGGTGGCCCGGCTCATCAGGTCTCCGGTGCGCCACTCGTCGTAAAACTCGGCGGGCAGGCGCAGGAGGTGGTCGAACAGGTCGCCGCGCAGGTCCCGCTCGATCTTCCGGCTGATGCCGTTGAGGAGCTCCCGCTGCCCGTAGCGCGCGGCGCCGCCCAGGAGCGCGACGAGCACGATGAGCCCGGCGTACCGGAGGACGATGCCGCGGCTCAGCTCCGTCTGGAGGGCGTCGATGGCGTACTTGAGGAGGAGCGGCGCCGCGACGCTGAACAGGTTGCTCACGACGACGAGCGCCAGGCCGAGGGCGATCCCGCGCGCATAGGGACGCGCGTAGGGGATGAGGGTGCGAAGCTGCTTCATGCGGGGACGGGTCCCGCTCGGCCGCGGGCCGGCCGGGCCGTCACCACGGCCGGCGCGTGCATGTGACGCTCCGGGACACTTGCTCGTCCTTCATGGGTAGAAGACACACCATCACGTCCCGAAGGTTCGACCCGCGACCGAGCGTCGACGACTCCGTTCACGTCGAAGAGGGAACGCAGCCCATGAAGATCCGAGATCTTCCCATTCTCCTGCTCGTACTCGTCTTTCCGCTCGCCGCCTGCGGAGGCGGCGGAGGCTCCGCCGGTGAGAACGGGTCCGCCGGAGGGAGCTCCGGAGCCTCCGGATCCGCGAAGGCCGGCCAGACGAGAACGGTGAGCGTCCCGGCCGGGACGGTCCTCCACCTCACCCTGGACCAGGAGCTCGGGACCAGGGAGAATGAGAAGGGGGACACTTTCACGGCCACGGTGGCCTCGCCCGTGAGCGCGGAGGGCCGGGTGGTCGTCCCGCAGGGCGCCACGGTCCACGGTGAGGTGACGGCCGTGCAGAAGTCCGGCGGGGCGGGGCAGGAAGCCGTGCTAAAGGTGGACTTCAAGGATCTCCGGGCCGGCGGGCGGACGTATCCGCTCCAGGCCACGCTGACGAAGGCGAACCCCGAGAAGAAGTCCCGCACCAGCGCCGGACAGGCGGCCGCCGAGATCGGCGCCGGGACGGCGGCGGGAGCGATCCTCGGCAGGATCGTCGGCGGCAACAAGACAGGGACGTTCGTGGGGGCCGCGGTCGGCGCCGCGGCGGGCACGGCCATCGTGCTCGGGACGCAGGACGTGGACGCGGTCCTCCCCGCCGGCTCCGCGATGGAGATCCGGCTCGACGCGCCGATCCGGGTGGCGGTCGGCTCGTGACGGCCCGCCCCGCGCACCGACAGCCTTCGACGGGAGAGATGGACATGGGACACACCAGGCACATCGGCTGGACCTGGGCGATGGCGGCGGCGCTGCTCGTGGCGGCGTGCGGCGGGAAGGAGAAGCCGCAGGAGACGACCGCCGACACGACGGCTCCGGCCGCGCAGGCCGAGAGCCCGGCGGACTCGACGCAGGAGGCGGCCCCGGCTCCTGCGGGTCAGCAGCAGCCGGCCCCGAAGCCGGCCGCCAGGAAGCCGGCGCCGGCGCCCTCCGGCACCACGGGGGGACAGACGGGCGGCACGACGCCGACCGGCCAGGCCGGGCCGGCCGGCGGCGCCGAAAAGCCCGCGGCCACCCCCACGGTGACCCTCACCGTGGAGACCGGAACGACCGTGATGACCACGCTCGACCGTGAGCTCTCGACCAAGGGCGCGAAGGTGGGCGACGCGTTCACGGCCACCGTGAGCCAGCCCGTCTCCGCCGACGGGCGCACGGCCCTCCCGGCCGGCGCGACGATCCACGGCGAGGTGACGGCCGTCCAGGAGTCGGGGAGCTCGGGGCAGCCCGCGGTCCTCAAGGTCGACTTCAAGCGCGTGACCGTGGACGGGGCGGACTACCCGATCTCCGCGGACCTCATCGACGCGCAGCCGCAGAAGAAGTCGCGGACCAGCGCCGGGGAGGCCGCCGTCAAGATCGGGGCGGGCACCGCGGCCGGCGCGATCCTGGGCCGCATCATCGGCGGCAACAAGACGGGCACCTTCATCGGCGCCGCCGTGGGCGCGGCCGCGGGCACGGCCATCGTGCTCGGGACCCAGGACGTCGACGCCGTGCTGCCCGAGGGCTCGGCCATGACGCTCAAGCTGACGGGACCGCTCACGGTGCGCCGCCCTCAGTGAGCGGAGCCGGGTGAGGTCGCGGCGGTGAGGGGGCGGGCGAGGGTCCGCCGGCTGCCGGGCCCCCTCCTCGCCGCGTGCCTCCTGGCCGCGTCGGCGGCCGCGCTCCTCGTCGGCTCGACAGCCGGCCTCCGGGCCCAGGCCGGGGCGGCCGACACGTCCGGGACCGACCGAGCCGCGCCCACGGGTGAGCTCCGCGGCGTCGTCCTCTCCTCCGAGGGGGAGCTCCCGGTCCCGGGGGCGGAGATCCTCGTCGGGCCCGGGCTTGGCGCCGTCACCGACTCGGCCGGGCGCTTCCGGCTCCCGGGCCTTCCCCCGGGCCGGCTGCGCTTCGACCTCCGGCTCCCCGACCTCCCCGCCCGCACGCTCGAGGTCGGGATCGAGGACGCGTCGGTGACGCGCGTGGTGCTGCGGGTGAGCACCCGGATCATCCCGGCGCCCGCTCTCGACGTGGTGGTCCGGAGCGCCACGACCCGGAAGGGGAAGCTCGCGGGCTTCTACCGCCGCCGGGCCCGCGGCCTCGGGGCCTTCATCGACCGGGCGGAGATCGAGCGGCGCGATCCGCGCGAGGTGAGCGACCTGGTGCGGTCGGTGCCCGGAGTCGAGGTGGCCCGGGGACCCGGGAGCACGGGGCGGGTCGAGATGACCCGGAGCTCGGCCCTGCTCGCGCACCGGGACTGCCGCGTGGTCTACTTCGTGGACGGGCTCCGGATCCCCCCCGAGAACGCCTTTCGCCTCGACGAGCTCTCACCGCGAGACCTGGAGGCGATCGAGGTCTACCGGGGGGTCTCCGAGGTCCCGGCCATCTTCCTGAGGACCGGCGAGGAGTGCGGGGTGGTGGCCGTCTGGACCCGGGACCCGTCCCGGCCGTAGCGGGGCGCCGCCGGCAGCCGTCGCTGCGGCGGTCCGGCCGGCCTCGGTGGCGGCGGCGCTCAGCCTCCCTCCACCCCCACCCTCGGGCACGGTCCCGCCAGGACGCACGCTTCGCAGTCGGGGCTCCGGGCCGTGCAGGTGGCCCTGCCGTGGGCGATGAGCGCGACGTGGAGCCGATAGCGGAGCTCCGGCGGGACCTCCCGGTTCAGCACCTCGTGGACGGCCGCGGCGCCGGAGCCCTCGGGGGCCCACCCCAGGCGGACCGCGAGACGACGGACGTGCGTGTCGACCGGAATCACCGGGCGGCGGAGCGCGAAGCACAGGACGCAGGCGGCCGTCTTGATCCCGACCCCGGAGAAGCCGGCCAGGTAGTGCAGCGCTTCCTCGTCCTCCATTCCTTCCAGGTGAGCCAGGTCCAGGGAGCCCCGCTCCTCCTCCAGCCGCTCCAGCACCCCCTGGATGGCCGCCGACTTCTGGCGCACGAGGCCCGCCGGCCGGATGGCCTCCCGGAGCGCTTCACGGTCGGCGTCCCGGATGGCCTCCCGGTCGGGGAAGGTCTCCCCGAGCTTCCGCCACGCCCGGTCGCGGTTGGCGTCGGTGGTGTTCTGGCTGAGGATCGTGAGCAGGAGCTCATCGAGCGGGTCCCGCCGCGACTTCTCGGTCCGGCCGTGCTCCGCCTCGAGCCGGCGCAGCGCGTCGGCGTGGTCCGGGGCGGCGCTCAGAGGACCCCCTCGGCGCGCGGCCACGACCGTGGACACCTCGGTGACGAGGTCCGTGGTGACGTCCGTCGTGACGTCCGCGGGCCGGGCATCGGTGACCTCCGTCTCCTCCGGGGTGGATTGTCGGTCGGGCCGCCGGCCGCGTAGCTTGGCGGCCCGGCGATCCATCCGAGGGTACGAGCCACCGCGGGAGGGGGCAATGCGAGACGGCGAGCGCCATCCGGAGGACGGCCCGGCGTGGGAGCCCGGCGCTCCCCGAGCCGTCGGCGCCGGGTCCGGCCCCCGTCCCACGGAGGGCGTGAACCCCCGCACGACCGCGATCGATCGGGCGTCGGCCGCCGAGATCGTTCGGCTCATCCAGGCCGAGGACCGTCGGGTGCCGGAGGCGCTGGAGGCCCAGGCGGACGAGCTGGCCGCCCTCATCGAGGAAGTGGCGCGCCGCATGGGGGCGGGCGGGCGTCTGGTGTACGTCGGGGCGGGGACGAGCGGACGCCTGGGCGTCCTCGACGCGGCCGAGTGCCCCCCCACCTTCGGCACGGAGCCCGACCGGGTCGTCGGCCTCATCGCCGGGGGGGAGGGCGCGCTCGTCCGGAGCCGGGAGGGAGCCGAGGACGACCGGGCGGCGGGACGCGCCGACGTGCGCGGCGCGGAGGTCGGGCCGGCCGACTTCGTGCTCGGGATCGCGGCCTCCGGCACGACCCCCTACGTGGCCGCCGCCGCGGAGGAGGCCTCCCGCCTCGGCGCCGGGACCGGGCTCCTCACCTGCTCGCCGCCCCCGGAGGAGCTGGCCGGCCTGGCCGACCACGTGGTCACGCTCCTCACGGGCCCCGAGGTCATCGCCGGCTCGACCCGGATGAAGGCCGGCACGGCCACCAAGCTCGCCCTCAACACCCTCTCCACGGGCGTCATGGTCCGCCTGGGCAAGGTGTACGGGAACCTCATGGTCGACCTGCAGGCGGGGAGCCGGAAGCTGGTCGGCCGTGGCCTGCGTATCCTGGAGCGGGTGTGCGGCCTGCGCGGCGAGCCGGCCCGGGAGCTCCTGGTCCGGGCCGGCGGGTCGGTGAAGACGGCCATCGCCATGCACGAGCTGGGGGTGGGCCGGGCCGCGGCGGAGCGGGTCCTGGACGCGTGCGGAGGCTTTCTGGGCGAGGTCGTCGAGCGCTGGCGGGGACGGGGGGAGGTCCCCTACTACGCGTGCTATCCGGAGGCGCTCGAGCCGGGCGAGCCCGAGCGCATCCTGGAGCGGCTGGCGGCGGGCCCCGAGAGGCTGCGGGCGGCGTTCCGCGCGCGGGGCGGCCTCGCCGTGGAGACCGGCGGAGCCGGAGGCGAGGCCGGCGAGGCGGAAGGGGCGGGGCGGACGGCCGGCGGGATTCCGCGGCCCGGCGGCTGGACCCCGGCCCGGCACGTGGCCCACCTGGCCGAGGCCGAGCGCGAGTGCTACCGGCCCCGGCTCGAGGCGCTGATCCGGGCCCGGGCGGAGGGGGAGGCCGGCGCCGACGGCGGGAGCTCCGGCGCGGCCGAGCCCGGCGCCGGGCCCGTGTTCGAGGACTGGCCGCCCTCGGCGGAGCCGCCGCTCGGCGGGAAGAGCGCGCCGGAGGTGCTCCTCGCCTTCGCCGCCGAGCGGGGGCGGACCGTGGCCCTGCTCCGGGAGGCGCCCGCCGGGGCGTGGGAGGCCCCGGGGACCGTGGCGGGCGAGCGGATCCGGCTCCATCAGCTGGTCCGCGCCATGATCCAGCACGACGGCGCCCACGCCGCCAGGATCCGCGAGCGCATCCACCCCGACCTCGTGCGGCCCCACCCCGATCCTTCGGCGGACTCCTGACGATGGCGCTGTACGCCGGCCTCATGTCGGGGACGTCCCTGGACGGCGTGGACGTGGCGCTGGTCCGGTTCGGGGGGGAGGACGAGCGCCCGGACGAGGCGCGTCTCCAGGGCTTCCGGAGCTACCCGTACGAGCCGGAGCTCCGCGAGCGGCTCCGCCGGGCGTGCGAGGAGGCCCCGGCCTCGGAGCTGTGCCGGGTCGACTTCGACCTCGGGCGCCGCTTCGCCCGGGCGCTCCTCCGCGCGCTCGAGGAGCTGGGCGTCGCGCCGGAGGATCTCGAGGCCGTGGGGAGCGCCGGGCAGACCGTGTGGCACGAGCCGCCCGCGGAGGGACGGCCGGGGAGCACGCTGCAGCTGGGCGAGGGGGCGGTGATCGCCGAGGAGGCGGGCGTCACGGTGGTCGAGGACTTCCGGGTGCGGGACGTGGCGGCCGGCGGACACGGCGCTCCGATCTCCGCCTACTTCGACCACCTCCTGCTCTCCACCCCGGCGCTGGGCCGCGGGATCCTCAACCTCGGCGGCATGGGGAACCTCACGGCCCTTCCCGCCCGCGGGAGCGGGGAGGAGCCCGTCGCCTTCGACACCGGGCCGGGCGTGGTCCTCCTCGACGCCGCGGCCTCCCGGCTCACGGGGGGCGAGCTCCGCTTCGACGGGGACGGCCGCATGGCCGCGGCCGGCCGGGCGCTCCCGGACGCCGTGGAGAGCTGGCTCGAGGACCCGTTCTTCGAGGAGCCGCCGCCCCGGACGACGGGGCGCGAGCGGTTCGGGCCGGCCAGGCTGGAGGCGTGGCTCGACGCGCGGCTGGAGCGGGGCGAGGCGCCGGAGGACCTCATGGCCAGCCTGGCCGAGGTGACCGCGCGGGCGGTCGCCGGGGCGTTCGCCCGGGTGCCGTTCCGGGTCGAGGAGGTCTTCCTGTGCGGGGGCGGCGCCCGGAACCCGGAGCTGGTCCGCAGGGTCGGCCGACGCCTGGCGCCGAGCACCGTCCGGCCGCTGGAGGCCCTGGGCTGGGACGGCGACGCGCGCGAGGCGGCGGCCTTCGCGCTCCTGGCCCGGCAGCACCTCCTGGGGCACCCGGCCGGGGCGCCGTGGGCCACGGGCGCCCGCGCCGCGCGGATCCTGGGGAAGAGGGTGCCGGCGTGAGCGGCCCGGCGGGGCGGCGGGCCGGCCCGCGCGGACCGGCCGCCGGCCGGAGGGCGGGGCCGTGACCGATCCTGCGCGGCTCCTCGTGGCGGTGATCCGCCTGGACCGGGACGAGCCCGACGCGGCGCTGGAAGCGGCGCTCGGGGACCTCGAGGCCGGCGTGGGCGGCTTCATCCTGTTCGGCGGAACGTGCGACGTCGTGCGCGGGCTCACGGCCGAGCTGCGGGAACGGGCCGGCCGGCCGCTGTGGTTCGCGGCGGACCTGGAGCGCGGGGCCGGTCAGCAGTTCCGTGGCGCGGCCACGCTGCCTCCCCCCGCGGCCCTCGCCTCCCACCCGCAGGCCGAGCGGGCGGTGCGGGCCGCGGCGCGGCTCACGGCGCTCGAGTCGATGGACCTGGGGGTGAACTGGGTGCTCGCCCCGGTCCTCGACCTCGACGTCGAGCCCCGGAACCCGATCGTGGGGACGCGGAGCTTCGGGGCGGACCCGGCCGTCGTGTCCCGGCTCGGCAGAGCGTGGATCGAGGCGTGCCAGGCGGCGGGAGCGGCGGCATGCGCCAAGCACTTCCCCGGCCACGGCCGCACGACCGGGGACTCCCACATGGAGCTCCCCTCGGTGGACGCCTCCCGCGAGCGGCTCGAGGGCGACCTGGGGCCGTTCCGGGCCGTGTCCGAGGTGGCCGCGGGGATGATGGCGGCGCACGTGGCCTACCCGGCTCTCGGGTGCGAGGGGCCGGCCAGCCGCAGCCCCGAGGTGCTCCGCTCGCTCCTGCGCGAGGAGATGGGGTTCCGCGGGCTGGTGGTCACCGACGCGCTCGTCATGGCGGGCTTCGGCGGGGGCGGCGAGACGGGGGCGGCCACGGAGGGGTGGCGGGCGGTGCGCGCCCTGCGGGCCGGGTGCGACATCCTCCTCTATCCCTCCGACCCCGCCCTCGTGGCGCGCACCGTCCGGCAGGCGGCCGGGAACGACCGGCGTCTGGCCGGGCTCGTGGAGGAGGCGGCCGGGAGGAGCCAGCGGATCCTGGAGCGGTTCGGGCGCGGCGCGGCGGCGGGCCGGGGCGGCGCGGCGGCCGGGGCGGACGGCGGGGACGCGGACGCACCGGACGCAGGTCCCGACCTTCCCCTGTTCCGGCCCGGGGCGCCCGAGCTCACCCGCCTGGCGTCGGAGTGCGTGCGGCCGGCGGGCCCCGGAGACCCCGAGGCGGCCGCGCGCGAGGTCGCGGCGTGGACGTCCGCGGCGGCGGGGCGGGTCCGGATCGCCGTCGTCTCGGACGACGAGGCCCCCGACGACGCTTCGACGGGCCGGGCGCTGGCGGCGGAGCTCCGGCGCCGCGGCTGGAGCGTCCGGGGCCCCGTGGAGGCGGCCGGAACGGGCGGGCCGGAGGCCGGCGAGGGAGACGGAGGGCCCGGCGCCCCGGGCGCGAGCTCCGCCCCCCTCCTGCTCGTGATCCGCGCCACGCCGCGCGCGGAGAAGGGCCGCTCGGGCCTCTCGGCCCGGGCCCGCGAGCGCGTCGCCACGCTCCTGGCCGCGGGCGGGCCGGCCCTCCCGGTCGCCCTGGGCCACCCCCGCGTCCTGGCCGGGGAGGAGCTGGCCGGCCTGTGCGCCTGGGCGTCCGAGGAGGTCATGGAGCGCGGCGCGGCGGCGTGGATCGCCGACCGCGCGCAGGCGGCCGGCGCCGCCGGGCCGGCGTAGGGCCGGGCGGGACGGGACCGGGACGTGGCGGCGCTCGACTGGTGGGTGGTGGGCGGCTACCTGGCCCTCACGCTGGCGGTGGGCCTGTGGCTGGCCGGCCGGGCCGAAGGGGGGCTCCTCGACTTCTTCGTGAGCGGGCGCTCCCTTCCGTGGTGGCTGGCCGGGACGTCGATGGCGGCCACCACGTTCAGCGTCGACACCCCGCTGTACGTGACCGGGGTGGTGGCCCGGCGGGGCGTCGCCGGCAACTGGGAGTGGTGGTCCTTCGCCCTCTCCCACCTCCTCCTCATCTACCTGTTCGCCCACCTGTGGCGGCGGGCGGAGGTGGTGACCGACGCCGAGCTCACCGAGATCCGCTACGGCGGCAGGCCGGCCGCCATCCTCCGCGGGACCCGGGCATTCCTCTTCGCCGTCCCGATCAACTGCATCGCCATCGGCTACGTGATGCTGGCGATGCGCAAGGTGCTCGAGGCGCTCGGGCTCTTCTCGGACCTGCCCGCCTGGCTCCCGGGGGACGGCCGGCTGTGGGCCGTGGTCATCCTCTGCGTCTTCGTGCTCGTGTACGCGGGGCTCTCGGGCCTGTGGGGCGTGGTAGCCACGGACTTCTTCCAGTTCGTGCTGGCCATGGCGGGGGCGCTGCTGGTGGCGGGCTACGCCCTCCACGACATCGGCGGGATCGGGGAGCTGCGCTCGGCCCTCACGTCGTCGGGGAAGGGCGGAGCGCTGAACATGGTCCCGCGGCCGGGCTCCTCCTTCCTCCCGATGGACACCTTCCTGGCCTACCTGGGGCTCCAGTGGTGGGCCTACCGGAGGGCCGACGGGGGCGGCGAGTTCGTCCAGCGGCTCTCGGCCGCCCGCGACGAGCGGGAGGCGAGCCGGGCGGCGTGGCTGTTCAACGTGCTCCACTACGTGGTCCGGTCCTGGCCCTGGATCCTGGCCGCGCTCGCGGCCATGGTGATCTTCCCGGGGCTGAAGGACCCGGAGCTGGGCTACCCCCTCCTCATGCTCCGCTACCTCCCGACCGGCCTCCTCGGGATGGTGGTGGCCTCCTTCTTCGCCGCCTTCATGTCCACCGTCTCGACCCAGATCAACTGGGGGGCGAGCTACGTGGTCAACGACCTTCACCAGCGCTTCGTCCACCCGGTCGGGAGCGACCGCGAGATGGTGGCGGTGGGCCGGGCCGCGTCGGTCGCGATCGTGGCGGTGGCGGGGGTGGCGGCCTTCTTCGCCGACGACGTGGGCACGGTCTTCCGCTTCATGATCGCGATCGGGACCGGCCCGGGAGCCGTCCTCATCCTGCGCTGGTTCTGGTGGCGGGTGAACGCCTGGGCGGAGATGGCGGCGATGGTGGCCGGCTTCGTGATCGCCGTGCTCACCTACGTGCCGGGCGTGGCGGGGTCCCTGGGGCTGTTCGCGTCGGCCCGCGGCAGCTTCGGCCTGCGGCTGGCGGTGACCGCCTTCGGCTCGGCGGCCGTGTGGCTCCCGATCATGCTCCTCACCCGGCCGGAGTCGGAGGCCACGCTCGAGGAGTTCTACCGGAGGGTGCGGCCCGGCGGGCCGGGGTGGAGGCGCCAGCGGGCCCGGACCGGCCTCGAGCCGAGCTCGCGCCTCGGCCGGGACCTGGGGCGGACGGCGGCCGCCGCGCTGGTCCTGTTCGGCGCGATGTTCGCCGTGGGCGGCGCCGCCCTCGGCGAGCCGACCACGACGGTCCTCGCGGCGGCGGTGGCCCTGGCCGGGGCGGTCGCGCTCCGGCGGCTGCGGCCGGCGCCCGCGGCGGCGGGCTGACCGCGGTGCGCGGCGGCCGACCGACCCGATCCGGCCCGCGCCGGCCTGACCCGGCCGGCCGCGCGGCCTTACCTTGGTCCGCCGGAGCCGGCGCGGGCCTCATGCCGGGCCCACGAGGGGCCGGGCGGGCGCGAGCCGGGAGCGATCGGAGGACGATGGAGAGGAGGCGAGCGACGACGGGCGGGCCCGCCCGGCTCGGGCGGGGGAGCGCGGCCCGGCAGCGGGACACGGAGCCCGCCCGGGAGCCCGCGACGGCCCGGTCGGCGGGGCCCGGGTGGTCGCACGCGCCCGCGGCCGCGGCGCCCCTCGCCGCGGGCCTCGTCGCCGCGGTCCTCCTCTCCGCGTGCGCCTCCGCCCGCGGGGGCGCCGGGCCGTCGGCCCTCCCCCCGATCCCCCCCGCGTCCGGACCGCTCGCGCTCCGGGTCGAGTATCCCGACTCGCTCGCCCGGATCGCCGTCCGGGACTCCAACTTCCTGTTCGGGAGCACGGGGACCGGGGACGCCGAGCTCACGATCGACGGGAGCGAGGTCCCGGTCGAGCCGAACGGCGCCTTCCTGGCCTGGCTCCCCGTCCCGCCCGCCGACCGGGGCGACACCGCGGTCTTCCGGCTGGTGGCCCGGCGCGGCGGGACGGCCGACACGCTCCGGTGGCCCATCCTCCTCCCGCCCGAGCCGTTCGAGGGGACGGGGCCGGCCTGGATCGACACCGCCTCGGTGCGGGACCTCTCCGAGCGCTGGGCCCTCCCGGACGAGGTGCTCGTGCTCACGGTCCGCGGCGCGCCCGGGGCCGGGACCCGGCTCCGAGCGGGGGGGCGCGGCTTCCCGATGCGGGAGGCCTCGCCCGGCCGGTACGTGGCCAGGATCCCGGCCGGGGAGCTGTACCGGGCGGGGCGAGCGGGCGAGCGGCGTGAGGCGGCGGACTCCACCGCTGTCGGCGCGGCGGCCGGCGTCCCCGGGGCCGCCGACACGACGGGCCCCGCCGCCTCGCCCGGCCGCGGATCCGAGCTCTCGCCCGCGGCCAGCCGCGCCGCGCCCCTCGACACCGTCGCCTTCGAGGTGGAGCTGGCCGCCGCCGGGGACACGACGGTCGTGGCGGGCGGCTATCCCCTCCGGATCCTGGACCCGGAGGCCCCGCCGGTGGCCGAGCTGTTCGAGGCGCCCGACACCGTGAACGGGTCGAGCGGGGTGGTGGTGGGTCGGCCGGTCCCCGCGGGGCCGTACCTGTGGCGCTTCCCGGACCGCACGGTGGCCGCCGTGGACGGGCGCCTGGGGGACCGGCTCCGCCTGCGGCTCGGCCCCGACCTCGAGGCGTGGGCCGACACGGCCGACGCGCGCCTCCTCCCGGCGGGCACGCCGCCCCCCGACGTCCGGGTGGGGAACGTGTCCGTCCGTCCCGGAACGGAGGGCCTCGTGGTCCGCCTGCGCCTGGGCGACCGCGTCCCGGTCCGGGTCCGCGCCGACGGCCGGCGCCTGCGCCTCGTCGTGTACGGCGCGCGCGGGGCCACGAACCGGCTCGCCTACGGGCCGGCGGATCCCATGCTCGAGGCCGCGCGCTGGGATCAGCTCCCGGGGCGGCGGTGGACGCTGGAGCTCACCCTCGCCCGCCCGGCGTGGGGCTGGAGGGTCTCGTGGGAGGGGGGCGACGACGCGCCCGGGAGCGGCGGACCCTCGCCCGCCGCGTCGGTCGGCCGAGCGCTCGACACCGGCGGGACGCTCCGGCTCGAGGTCCGGAGGCCGCCCGAGATCGACCCGGACCACCCCCTGCGCGGACGCGTGATCGCGGTCGACCCCGGCCATCCTCCTGCGGGGGCGCACGGGCCGACCGGGCTGTACGAGGCGGACGCCAACCTGGCCGTGGCCCGGCGCCTGGCCGACCTCCTGCGCGTCGCGGGGGCCCGGCCCGTCCTCGTGCGGGACGACACCCTGCCCGTGGGCCTGTACGAGCGGGCGCGCCGCGCCGAGGCGGCGGGGGCGGAGCTGTTCGTCTCCATCCATGCCAACGCCCTGCCCGACGGCGTGAGGCCGTTCGGCCGCGCGGGGACGAGCGCGTACTACTACCACGGCACGTCGCGAACGCTGGCGAGGGACCTGCAGGCGGGGATGCTGCGCAGCATGGGGCTCCGGGACCTCGGGGTCTCCTGGGCGGACCTGGCCGTGTGCCGCCAGAGCTGGATGCCCGCGGCGCTCACCGAGGGGGCGTTCATGATGATCCCGAGGCAGGAGGCGGCGCTCCGAACGCCGGAGTTCCAGGAGGCCTACGCGAGGGGCGTCCTGGAGGGCCTGCGCGCCTTCCTGCGCTCCCGGGCGGGGGGCGGGCCGGAGTAGCGCCCGGACGGACGGGTGCGGCGCCCGGTCCGGCCCGGAGCGGCGCTGCCGGTCGCGAGCCCCGCCCGCTCGCCGTACGGACGCAGACGAGCAGAGAGGAGAGCCGATGGATCCGGAGGAGCCGACGACCCGCGAGAGACCCCGCATCCCCGACAGCGCGTTCGTGGCCCCCTCGGCCGACGTGATCGGGGACGTGGAGCTGGGCGAGGACGCCAGCGTCTGGTACCAGTGCGTCCTCAGGGGCGACATCGCCCCGATCCGGGTGGGCGAGCGCACGAAC
>DATFLN010000076.1:0-30172 GCA_035267645.1 Gemmatimonadota bacterium
AGCTCGTCGATCATGCACTCGACGGCCATGCCGTTGAAGCTGTTGTTCACCGAGCGCCAGAACCACACGGGCACGCCCACCTTCGCGTCGTGGTAGTCCACGTGCACGTTGGGGATGGAGTAGGGCATGCCCACCGCGCCCTCGACGGCCTCCGT
This sequence comes from Gemmatimonadota bacterium, assembly GCA_035267645.1. Classification (GTDB taxonomy): domain Bacteria; phylum Gemmatimonadota; class Gemmatimonadetes; order Palauibacterales; family Palauibacteraceae; genus Humimonas. Next base: position 156 of record DATFLN010000076.1, read on the forward strand.
GTCGAGACCGTTCTCGAGGGGCTGGCCCGTGAAGAGGCGCATGATCGAGGGGGCCACGACGCGGTGGCTCCAGGCCACCGGGTTCCCGCTCCCGTCCAGCGCCGCGCGCACGACGTGGTGATTGGCGGGCCGGAAGCCGTCGTGGCGGACGTCGTCCTCGCGGGACCAGACGCACTTGACCGGAGCGCCCGCGGCCTTCGAGAGGGAGACCGCGTCCTCGACGAAGTCCGTCATGGCCCTGCGGCCGAAGCCTCCGCCCAGGTAGGTCGTGTGGACCTCGACTCTGGAGGGGTCGAGGCCGGTGATCTTCGCGGCCGTACCCTGCGTCGAGGTCTGGAACTGGGTGGGCGCCCACACCTCGCACCCGTCCTTTCGGACGTGTGCGGTGGCGTTCATGGGCTCCATGGTGGCGTGCGCCAGGTACGGCATGTCGAACGCGACCTCGTGCACGCGCGACCCGGCCGTGCCGAGCGCGGCCTCCGCGTCCCCGTCGTCACGCGCCACGGCGCCCGGCTTCGAGGCCAGATCCCGGAACGTGGCGGCGATCTTCTCGCTGGACTGGTCGGCCCACTGCCCGTAGTCCCACTCGATCTTCAGCGCCTTGCGGCCCTGGAGCGCGGCCCAGTAGTGGTCGCCGATCACGCCGACGCGGTCGCCCAGGTTCACGACCTTGCGGACGCCCGGGACCTTCATGGCGTCCGAGTCGTCCACGCTCTTCACCTTCCCCCCGTAGACGGGGCAGCGGGCCACGTTGCCGATGAGGACCCCCTCGGGGCGCACGTCGATCCCGAAGGTGGCGGTCCCGTCGGTCTTGACCGGGGTGTCGAGCCGCGGATGGGGCTTCCCGAGGATCCGGAAGTCCTTCCGGTCCTTGAGGGGCGGGTTCTCCGGGGCCGTCTCCTTCGCGGCGGCCTCCGCCAGCTCCCCGTACGTGGCGCTGTTCCCGCTCCCGTCGGTGACCTTCCCGCCCGAGGCGGTGCAGGTGGAGGGGTCGACGCCCCACTCCTTCGCGGCGGCGGCGACCAGCATCATCCGCGCGGCCGCGCCGGCCTTGCGCAGGGGCTCCCACGCCGCCCGAACGCTGGTCGAGCCGCCGGTCCCCTGGGCCCCGAACATCGGGTTGAAGTACTTCTTCTCGGCCGGGGCGAACTCGTAGTGTATGTCGTCGACGTCCACCTCGAGCTCCTCGGCCAGGAGCATGGGGAGGGCGGTGGTCACGCCCTGGCCCATCTCCGAGCGGTCGATCATGAAGGTCACCCGCCCGTCGCTCCCGATCCGGATCCAGGCGTTGGGCTTGAACGCGGCGTTCTCGGGCGAGGAGCCGCCTCCCGCCGCGCGGTCCTTCGGGCCGCAGCCCGGGATGGAGACGGCGAGGACCAGCCCGGCGCCCGCGGCCCCCGCCACCTTCACGAACTGTCGGCGGCTGACGCCGGCCTTAGCCGCCGGCTCCCCGCCGTCCGGTCCGGATCCGACCGCCCGCGCTCCCAGGGCCTCCCACACGCTCCCGATCCCGTCCTCGGTCCAGGCGCTCATCTCAGCCCTCCTTTCCGGCCAGGTCGGCGGCCGTGTGCACGGCCGCCCGGATGCGCTGGTAGGTGCCGCAGCGGCAGATGTTGCCCTTCATGGCGGCGTCGACGTCCTCGTCGGTCGGGCTCGCGTTGCCGTCCAGGAGCGCGGCCGCGCTCATGATCTGGCCCGACTGGCAGTAGCCGCACTGGGGAACGTCCTCCTCGATCCAGGCCCGCTGGACCGGGTGGCTCCGGTCCTCGGAGAGCCCCTCGATCGTGGTGACCTTCGCGCTCCCGACCGAGGAGACGGGCGTCTGGCAGGAGCGCACCGCTTGGCCGTCCAGGTGCACGGTGCAGGCGCCGCATTCGCCGATCCCGCAGCCGAACTTGGTGCCGGTGAGGCCGATGACGTCCCTGAGCACCCAGAGGAGGGGCATGTCGTCCGGAACGTCGACCTGGTGGGAGGTGCCGTTCACGCCGAGGGTGATCGCCATCGATGAGCCTCCGCCTTCCGGGTCATGGAGCCCGCGCCGGGCGCGGGAGCGTCGTGTCCGCAAGGTGTCCAGAACCGGGCGGTGCCGTCAACGGGCGGGGGATGCCCACCGGGGGACCGGGCCGCCCGGGGCCACGCCGCCGGCCGTCAGGACCTGCACCCCGTGGCACGCCCCCACGGCGGGGGCGCTCGCGGCGGAGCCCGGGACCCCCGAGCTTGGGGGCCATGAAGCCGATCAAGCGCTCGGTCGCGGTGGTGATCCCGGAGACCGCCCCACGTCGGGGCGAGGCGCCCGGAGGCCCGGTCCTCGTGGTCCGCCGCCCCCCCGACGACGAGGACCTCCCGGGCGCGTGGGGACTCCCCGCCGGCTCGCTCCATCCGGACGAGTCGTGGGAGGAGGCGGTGCGTCGGGCCGGGCGGGAGAAGCTGGGCGTGGAGCTGCGGCCCGGCGCGCTCGTGCGCGAGGGAGAGCTGGAGCGGGAGGCGTACCTTCTCCGGATGCGCCTCTACGCCGCGGAGATCGAGGAGGGAGAGCCCTCCGTGCCGCAGCCGGGTCCGGGCGTCACGCAGTACACGGCGTGGGCCTGGGCCCCGGTGGCGCGCCTCGAGCCGGCGGCCCGGGCCGGCTCGCTGTGCTCGCGCCTGTTCCTGGCGTGGGCCGGGAGGGGGGAGGGGCGCCGGGGCTGATCCCTCCCCGATGCGCGCCAGCCCGGCCGACCCCGAAGGACCGGCCGGGCTCGTTCGGCGCGGCGAGCCGGCCTAGTCGACCGTCGCCGTGCCGCCCTCGACCTTCTCGGCCGCGGGCTTCCTGCCGTTGTCGCGGACCTCGAAGCGCTCCTCGAGTCCGGCCAGCGCCTCCCGGAAGGAGCTGTACTCGAGCTCCTGCATGGGGAGCATGGCCGGTCCCACGAAGCCCTGCGACCGGATCTCCTCGGCCTTGCGCTGCGCCTTCCGGCGCGTCTCGTTCCAGGCCACGTTCCCGAACAGGTCGACCCGCTCGGAGAGACGGCCCTTCCGGTTCACCGAGTAGGCCACGCAGGCCACGACGGGCAGGCAGTAGGTCCCCGCGATCGCGGTGTCGATGGCCACCGGCATGAGGGGCATGTGGTGGCTGCCCCGGGCATCCCCCGCCACGTAGTGGGCGGTGGTGTAGGGGCTCACGATCTCCTCGGGGGCCGGGAAGATGTTCTGGGAGCGGACGAGGGCCACCGGATCGTCCTTGCCCTTGTACTCGCCGGCGATCGTGTGCAGCCGGTCGGTCGAGACCGACACCACCTGCTGGTCGGGGTACTCGCGGCTGTGGATGGCCTGCACCCCGAAGCGGTTCTCATCGCGGAGGAGCGTGGCCAGCTCGATGTGCTCCTCCGGGACGTCCAGCTGGAGGACCCGGTCCGCGCCCGCGTGCTCCATGTCGATCACGGTGAAGCGGAAGCCCGAGCGCATCTTGGGCAGCATGAGGCCGGCGCAGTAGAGCGGGCTCGTGAACACGGTCCACAGGGGGAAGTTGAACGCCCCCGGTCCGCACTTGTCGGCCGTGAACACCAGGAACGGCTCGGCCGAGCGCTCCTCGGCCGTCTCGTCGAAGGTGATCTCGGCCGCGCCGGGTCCGGCGCCGCGCACGTTGCCGGACGGGGCGTCTACGAGCAGGTCCTGGCCCGCCCCGTAGAGGCCCTCCTCCTGGGCCACCTGGGTGGCGCGCTCGAACACGCTCCACGCCAGCTCGTGGATCGCCTCCGCGTCGCTCCCCTCGCGGTGGGTCATGAGGAGGCAGATGTCGTCGCCGGTGTGGGTGACGTCGAAGTCCACGAGGAGCCCGTCCGAGCGAGCGTCGTCGAGCGCCTCGCGGGCCACGTCGAGCATCCCCTCGGAGGGCTTGGTGTGCCCGCCGACGCCCCCCACATCGGCCTTGATCGCGCTGAGCGTGAGCATCGTCTCCTCCTGATCGGTGCCGGGGTGTTCCCGCTCGAGGTCGGGAGCCGCCCGGTGGGTCGCCGCATGGGACCCGGGACGGCGTCGCGTGTGTCCCGATTCGGGCAAGATCCAAGCCGACGGAGGGCGGGCCCGGCCCTCGGGTCCGGCCCGGCGGGCGCGCGCCTTCCGGCAGCCGGAGGGGGCGTCTATGTTGGGACATCATGATTCGGCTCGCCCGTTCCCGGGTTTAGCGCGGTGTGGCTCGAGCTGCTCCGGTCCCTCTCGCGGCGGTTCCGCTGGGCCCTCGTGGGAGGTCTCGTCGCGGCCGCCGTCCTGGTGGTCGGGCTGGGTCGAGTGTCGGCCGTGCGCCACGTCGGTGTGGTCGCCGCGGGGGGAGCGGCCCTCCTCGGGGCCTGGATCCTCCTGGTCCCCCGCCTCCACGATCTCCTTCGGGCGCTCGAGCTCCTCCCGCCCGAGCCGCCGGTCCCGACCGGGCCGCGCGCGGGCGGGGCGGAGGCGCCGGACGCGGGCGGGGTCGCGGGCGCCGCCCCCCAGTCCTTCGGCACCCCGGACGCCGGCGTCGCGCCCGAGGCGGGACGGGATGCCCGCGCCGCTTCGGAACCGGGGCCCGCCGCGGATCGGGGCTCCCTCTCCGCCTTCCTGGCGCAGGACCGTGCGCCGCCCGAGGTGGACGACACGGAGCTCCGGATCGGCATCGTCCTGGCGGGCGGCGGGGCCCGCGGCGTCTACCAGGCCGGGGCGCTGGCCGCGCTCTGGGAGTTCCTGGAGCGGGAAGGGGCCCTCCCGTACGTCCGGGCCGTGGCCGGCACCTCGATCGGCGCGTGGAACGCCATGTTCTGGCTCACCGGGCAGGTGTCCGACGGCGAGCTCGCCCGCTGGTGGCGGGAGGCCGAGCCCGCGCGGCTCGTCGAGCCGGCCCGCTGGTTCCCGTGGCTGCGGAACTACCTCCTTCGCGACCGCCCGTGGCGCGAGGCCTTCGGGCCGCTGTTCTCCGACCGGGCGGAAAGCCTCCTCGGGGGCGGGCCGCCGTGGCTCTACTTCACCCGCACGGCCGTGGACCGGGCCCGGGTGGAGGTGGGGACGAACCGTGGTCCGGACTACCGCTACTACCGCGCTGCGCCCTCCGGGAGCGGCTACGAGCCCGTCGCGCCGGTCGTGGACGAGACGCTCGGCCGCTTCGCCATCCGCACCTTCGAGGAGCTGCGCGAAGCGGTGTTCACGTCCATGGACATCCCGCCGGTGTTCCCCCGCTTCCACGACCGGCGCGGCCTGGCCTACGAGGATGGCGGCGTCATCGACAACCTGCCGATCCGCTACGCCACCCGTTTCGAGGGATGCAACCTCCTGTTCATCTTTCCCCTGCACGCCTCGTTCGAGCAGCGGCACTCGGAGCGGTCGATCCTCAGGCGGCTGGGGAGGGTCATGGAGGTCCGGCAGGGGGCGCTGGAGCGCGACGCGCTCCGGGACATCAGCCTCTACAACGAGCTCATCGGGCTCGGCGCGCCCTCGCGGCGGGCCGACATCCACGTGAAGCCGGTGACGAGCTTCATCCTGGCGCCCTCGCGCGAGCTGCCGATCGGCACGTTCGACTTCTGGAAGCTGCCGGGCGGGGGCTCGGAGGCGCTGGCCTGCTCGCGGGCGGCGACGCGGGCCGCCCTGGAGGCGTTCGAGTTCGACACCGCGGACCGCTCGGTGCGCATGCAGGTGTTCGGCCCGGAGGGGCGGCCCTCGGAGACGCACGACTTCACGCTCCGGTGAGGCGAGACGCTGGCGCACGGTCGCGTCGGCCCGGCCCGGCGCGGCGGCGGCGATCGGGCGCGGCGGCGATCGGGTGGCCGCGAAAGGCGCGGGGGCGCAGGTGAGCCGGAGCGCCGGACGGCCGTCCCTCCGGGTCGAGCGGGCGCCCGAGCGGCCGCTGTTCGTGTGGGACGGCGACTGCGGCTTCTGCCGCTACTGGGTGCTCCGCTGGCGGGCGGCGGCCGGGGAGGCGGCGGACTTCGCCCCCTTCCAGGAGGTGGCCGCGCGCTTCCCGGAGATCCCCGAGGACGCCTTCCGCCGATCCGCCAAACTCGTGCTCCCCGACGGCCGCGTGCACGAGGCCGCGGCCAGCGTCTTCCGCCTCCTGGCCCTGGGCGGACCGGCGTGGCCGTGGCGGGCGTACCGCTCGGTCCCGCTGGTGGCGACCCTCACGGAGGCGGTCTACGCGTGGGTGGCCCGCCACCGCACCGGGATGGGCCGCCTCACCCGCCTCCTGTGGGGACCCGACCCGCGTCCGCCCGAGCGGGCGGTGTCGGGCTGGGTCTTCGGCCGCCTCCTGGGCGTGGTCTATCTGGCGGCCTTCCTCTCCCTCCTCGTGCAGGTGGACGGGCTCCTGGGCCCCGGGGGCATCCTGCCGGTCGGGGACTACCTGTCGGCGATCCGGGGAGCCTTCGGCGCCGGGGCCTACGGGATGGCGCCCACGCTCCTGTGGCTGGGCCAGGGGACGGGCTGGCTGGTGGGACTGGCCGCCGGCGGGGCCCTGGCCGCCGCGCTCCTCGTCCTGGACATCGTCCCCCTGGCGTCGGGCGCGGCCGCGTGGGCGGCCTACCTGTCGCTCACCGTCGGCGGACAGGTCTTCCTGGGCTACCAGTGGGACGTCCTCGTGGTCGAGGCGGGCTTCCTGGCCCTCTTCCTCCTGCCGGCCCGGGGCGGCGCGCTCCGGGCCTCCGGCGGGAGGGGGCTCGCCCGCCCCCCGTTCGTGGCCGTGGGGCTGTGCTGGTGGCTCCTCTTCCGCCTGGTGCTCGAGTCGGGCCTGGTGAAGCTGACGAGCGGAGACCCGACCTGGCGCCGCCTCACGGCGCTGCGCTACCACTTCCATACCCAGCCGCTCCCCAACCCGGTGGCCTTCTGGGCGGATGCCCTCCCGGCCTGGCTCGCGGGCGCCGCGACGGCGGGCACGCTCCTCGTCGAGCTCGGCGCCCCGCTCCTCCTCCTGCTTCCGCGTCGGGCCCGCCACCTGGGGGCGTGGGTGATCATCGTCTTCCAGCTCCTCATCGCGGCCACGGGGAACTACGGCTTCCTCAACCTCCTCACGATCGTGCTGGCCCTGCTGGCGTTCGACGACGCGGCGTGGCGGGGGGCGCTGGCCCGGCTGGGCCCCGGCCGTCGGCTCCTCGAGCGGCTGGGGACCCCGGTCCGCGACGCCTCCGGCCGCGGGCGCCGGGTGGCGGCGGGGGTCTTCGCGGTCGTGGCCGTGACGGTGGGGGCCGGGCAGGTGGCGCGGACGGCCGGGGCGGACGTGACGCCGGCGCCGGTGCGGGCCGTCGAGGGGGCCCTCTCCCCCTTCGACGTCGTGAACGGCTACGGCCTGTTCGCCGTGATGACCACGCGCCGCCCCGAGATCGTGCTCGAGGGGCGGGACTCAGCGGGCGACTGGAAGCCCTACGACTTCCGCGACAAGCCCGACCGCACCGACGAGGCGCCCCCGCAGGTCGAGCCGCACATGCCCCGGCTCGACTGGCAGATGTGGTTCGCGGCGCTCACGGCGGAGCGTTCCATGGCGCGCGGAGGGGGGCGCGGCGCCTACGACCCGTGGTTCCTCCGGTTCGTGGGTCGGCTGCTGCGGGGAGCTCCGGCGGTGACCGGCCTGCTGGCTCCCGACACCCCCTTCCGGGACGAGCCGCCCGACGCCATCCGGGCGCGGCTCTTCGACTACCGGTTCACCACCCCGTCCACGCGGCGGGCGACGGGACGGTGGTGGAGCCGGCGCGAGATGGGGACCTACCTGCCGCCCGTGCGGCTCGGAGGCGGGGGGCTGGTGCCGGCGGCACACGGGGACTCCGACCGCGGCCGTTGATGGGCGAGCCGGGTCGGCGCTAGGTTGGGCGGGAGGAATCCCTCTCCCGGAGGTGTCGATGCGAGAGGCGCCGGATCGTCGGGCGGGCTGGTGGCCGGCCCTGGCCGCGGGACTCCTGGTCTCCGTGGCGGTCCACGCGGTCCTGCTCGGGGCCGTGCGCTTCGGCGGCCCCGACGCGGCCGACGCGGCCCGGCAGCACTGGTACTACCTGGAGACCCCCGCCCGCGTCCCGCTCCCGCCGGCTCCGCCGCCCATCCCGAGGCCCCCGCCGCCGGAGGTCCCCGCCGCCATCGAGGCCCGGGCTCCGGACGCCCGCATCGAGCCCGATTCGCCCGATACGGTGGTACTGCCCGAGCCCCCTCGCGTCCTGTCGACCCCCGAGGACCGGCCGAGCTTCGTGTACACCGACGTCCCGCCGCTCCTGGAGCGGTCCCGCGAGGTGCAGGCGGCCCTGGGCCGCTACTATCCGGACGCGCTGCGCCGCGAGGGCGTGGAGGGGCGGGTCGGGCTGGAGCTCCTGATCGGCGAGAACGGGCGGGTCCGCGAGGTCCGGGTCATGAGCTCGAGCGGCAACTCCCGCCTGGACCGGGCCGGGGTGACCGTCGCTCATCACATCAACTACCTGCCCGCCCTCAACCGGGACCGTACCGTGGCCGTGTGGGTGCGGCAGGTCATCTGCTTCGTGGTCCTCCGCCGCCGGGAGCGGAAGGCCCCCGACTGTCCCGTGCGGGTCCCCGGCGACGACCGGCGGGCGCTGCGCACCGGCGGCTCCTGAGCCGGCGAGCCCTGGCCCGCGGGACGGGTCGGCGGTCGGGTCGGCGTCAGCCTCCCAGCAGGTTCCTGAGGACGAAGAGGACGTTGGCGGGCCGCTCGGCCAGCCGGCGCATGTACCAGGCGAACCACTCGGCCCCGTAGCTGATCAGGGTCCGGACCCGGTGGCCCTCGGACGCCAGCCGGCGCTGGGCCTCGGCCTGGATTCCGTAGAGCATCTGGATCTCGTAGGCGTCGGCCGGGACGCCGCCGGCCGAGGCCGCCTCGCGGACGCGCCCGAGGAGCGCCAGGTCGTGGGTGGCGATGGCCTGGCGGCCGCCCCGGTCCCGGACGTCCTCCAGGAGCCGGGCCGAGAGGGACGCGAAGTTCTCGTCCACCTCGCGCTTGTCGGGGAAGGCCAGGTCGGCCGGCTCGTCGTACGCGCCCTTCACCAGCCGCACCGAGCCGCCCCGGTCGAGCACGCCCTCCAGGTCGCGGGCCGTGCGGCGCAGGTAGGCCTGCAGGCAGATGCCGACGTCGCCGTGCTCGTCCAGCACGCTCCGGTAGACCTCGAGCGTCCGGTCCACGTACTCGCTCGACTCCATGTCCACCCACACGGTGCGCCCGGAGCCGGCGGCCGCCGCGCACAGGCGGGAGAGGTTCTCGCGGGCCCGGTCGGTGGACTGCTCGAGCCCCATCTGGGTGAGCTTCACCGAGATCTCCGTGTCGCCCGGGCGCCCGGCGACCCGGCCCAGCACCTCCAGGTAGTGCTCGGTGACCTCGGCCGCCGCCTCCGCGGTGTGGACGTGCTCGCCCAGGCGGGTGAGGACCACCGAGATCCCGGCCTCTTTCACCCGGTCACCCGCCGCCAGCGCCTCGTCCAGGCTCTCTCCGGGCACGAGCCGTTTCACCGACCTGCGCACGAAGGGGAGGTCGGGCAGCGTGCCCGCCAGCCAGTCGCTCTCGGAGCACCACAGGAAGAATCGGCGCAGCATGCTCAGCAGCCTCCGTCGCGGGGAGTTTCCGCACCGCGGGTGCGAGGATGTTCGGGATCTTTCGCGCGAGGATCGTACGGGGCGCGAGGGGGCGCGGAAAGGGCTCGGGAGGGCGGGGAGGGGGACCCGCCGTGGCACCCCGACATCATCGACCGCCGGCGGGCACGATCCGCTGCGGCGAGCCGTGTGCCGGGTCCTCCGTCCCGGCCAGCCGGAAGGCCGGGCCGTGCGTGCCGGCGCGCTCGCGCCGCCACCAGCGCCCCGTGGCGCGCCTCTCCTCGGGGCCGGCGAACCGGTACTCGTAGCGGACGGTCCGGACGAAGCGGGGCGGCTCCTCGCCGAAGGGGGAGGAGGCCAGGAGCCGGCGGACGGGCTCCGAGCCCTCGAGGAGCCGCGAGAGGAAGGCGGGGAACCAGCCGCTCCCCCCGAATCCCCCCAGCGCCTCGAACCACATCTGCCAGTCGAGGCGCGGCTGGTGGGGCGCCACCCAGCCGGGCCTGCGGACCGGGTCCCCGGGCTTGTGGCGGAACGCGAAGGCTCGCCAGGTGGTCCCGTCGCGGCTCCCCTCCACGACCAGCTCGGGCCGCCGCGTGGTCATGACCCGGAAGAGCCCGTAGCTGTTGATCGTCCTCCAGGGCGCGACGCGCGAGACCAGGCGGGCCAGCGGCCGGGGAAGGGCGGCGCGCGGCCGGAGGGTCCGCCACAGGTGGGCCCCGCCCACCACGAGCTCGGCGGCGCCCACGACGCCTGCGGCGACCTGGCGGGCCGCACCGCCCGCCGCCGCCGGGACGGCCGCTCCGCCGCCGGCCACGAGCGAGCCGGGGAGCACCGCGGCCCAGGTCCCGTCGTCCAGGAGGAGGAGGGCCAGCGCCACGGTGAGCAGGTTGAAGAAGCCGTAGTTCCCGGTCAGGGCGATGAGGAGCTGGAGGAGCACGATCCCCGCGAAGCCGAGGAGCCGCCACTCGCCCGGGGCGAAGACGAGGAAGGGGACCGGAATCTCGAGGAAGAGCGCCGCGGCGGCCATGGCGCGCTGGGCCCCGTCCGGGAGGCGGGCGGCGTACCACGCCGGCCAGGCGGGGAGGGGCTGGGTCCACCAGTGGTAGGAGAGCGCCGTGAGGTCGCGCCAGGCCCGGTCCCCGCCGGTCAGCTTCCCGACCCCGGACTGGAGGACGAGGCGGCAGAGGAGCCACCACAGGAGGAGGAGGGCCAGGGGCGGCACGGCCTCGGCGGCGGGCCGGAGGGCCAGCCAGCGCCACGGGACGAGGAAGAGGGCCAGGAACCCCGCCTCGAGGAGGAGGACATCCCACTGGAAGGAGAGGAAGTCCCGGCCCACGACGCACAGCGACAGGTACAGGGCCCACAGGAGGAGGAGGTCGGCGGCCGGAGCGATCCCGAGCACGAGGAGGAGGGAGAGGACGATCCCGGCCGAGCACGCGGCCCGCAGCGCCCCGTCACCGGCGCCGAGCCAGAACAGGGTCGGGAGCCGGGCCAGCCTCTCCGCCCATGCCCGGACCCCGACCCCTCCACGCTCCCGGACCCGGTCCAGGTAGACCCCGGCCGGGAGGATTCCCCGCCGGCCCAGGAGGCCCGCGACCTGCGCCCCCAGCGAGGCGAAGGCCACCAGGTAGGTGGCGCCCAGGACGCGGAGGAAGATCCAGCGAGAGAGGACGTAGTCCGCGCCGTGAGGGATCAGCCCGCCTCCGCGAGCCCTTCCGAAGCGGCCGCCAGGCCGGCCGCCGTGTCGGGGGAGCCCCCCTCGGCCTCGATGACCGCCGCCAGCCCTGCGACCAGGGCCATCACGTTGGACGCGCGGGCGGAATGGCCCATGCACCCGACCCGCCACACGCGGCCCGCCAGGTCCCCGAGGCCGCCGGCGATCTCGATGCCGTGCTCGGCGAGGAGGCGCCGCGCCACGCGGCCGCCGTCCACCCCGTCGGGGATGCGGACCGTGGTCAGGCTGGGGAGCCAGAAGGCCTCCTCCGCGTGCGGCTCGAGGCCCAGGGCGGCCAGGCCGGAGCGGAGGGCGCCGGCCACGCGCAGGTGGCGGGCCCAGCGCGGCTCGATGCCCTCCTCGGCCACCAGCCGCAGGGCCTCCCGGAGGGCGTAGACGTTCGTGATCGGGGCCGTGTGGTGGTAGGAGCGCTCGTCGCCCCAGTAGTGGGAGAGGAGCGAGAGGTCCAGGTACCAGCTCCGCACGGGCTCGGTCCGTCCCAGGATCTTCTCCATGGCGCGGTCGCCCAGGGTCAGGGGGCTGGCCCCCGGGGGGCAGGAGAGGCACTTCTGGCCGCCCGAGTAGACCGCGTCCAGGCCCCACTCGTCCACGCGGAGCTCGACCCCGCCCAGCGAGGTCACGGCGTCGGCGATGACGAGCGCCCCGTGCTCGTGCGCGATCTCGGCGAGGTCGGGGACGTGGGGCTGCAGCACCCCGGTGCTGGTCTCGGCGTGGACGAAGGCGAAGATGGCCGGGCTGTGCCGCTCGACGGCCTCCCGCACGTCGTCGGGATCGAGCGGCCGGCCCCACGGCGCCTCCACGCGGGCGGGCTCGCCGCCGGCCCGCTCGACCATGGCCTCCATGCGGAGGCCGAAGTAGCCGTTGCCCGGCACGAGCACGCGGTCGCCCGGCTCGACGAGGTTGGCGATCGCGGCCTCCATGGCGGCCGAGCCCGTGCCGCTCACCGGTATGGTCCAGCGGTTCTCGGTGCGCAGGGCGTAGCGGAGGAGCTCCTGGACCTGGTCCATGATCCGGAGGAAGGCCGGGTCCAGGTGTCCGATGAGGGGCGTGGACATGGCCCGGAGGACCCGCGGGTGGACGTCGCTGGGTCCGGGCCCCATGAGGATCCGGTCGGGGGGCGTGAGCTCTCCGTATCGTGGAGCTTCGGTCATGGCTTCCTTCCGGTCGGGTCGTGCACTCGGGCCCCGGCCCGCGCCGGCCGCCGGAGCCTTCCCACGGGGAGAACATGTCGGCCGCCAGGCGGACGCGCGAGGTCCGGGCCGCGCGCCGCTCCAGGGCCGCCGATTCGTTGCGAGCGCCGGGGACCGCGCCGATCTTTGGAGTCAAGTGGTCGAGACCCGGAGGATCGGCACATGGACATCGGATCGCTCATAGGGCTGGCGGTGGCGGGAGCCGGCGCCGTCGTGGCCGCACGGAAGAAGCGCGAGGCCGGCGGGAGCCGGAAGCGCTCCCGCGACGCCGCGGGCCGCTGGAAGGCGCTCCTGGGCTCGGCGGTCGTGTCCGGTTCGCTGGAGGACCTCCTGTCGGGTCGCTCGCTCCTGGCGTCGGGCCGGGGATCGGGCGGCAGCGGGCGCGGCCGCTCGGGGGGCGGCCGGGGCGGCGGCGGATCGGGCGGCTCCCGGCGCTCCCCGGGCCGGAGGGGGCCCGGGGCGGTGGGGACCCGGTCGGGAGGCGGGACGCGCCCCCCCTTCCGGGCCCGGCGGCGTCCCGGCGTCCGCGAGATGGAGCACGAGGGCGTCCCGCACCCCCTCATCGTCCGCCGCCGCCGCGACCGCAGGAAGGAGCTCCTCCGCGAGGTGGCCAACGTGGGCATGGGCTCGGCCGCGATCGGCGTCTCGACGGCGGCGCTGATGTTCGACGGGGGCGTCGACCCCCGCTGGTCGCTCACGGTCGGGGGCCTGGGCGCGGCGGTCTTCGGATGGATCCTGGGCCGCGAGGTCCTCGCCGACCTCTTCCACGTGGGGTCGTAGCGGCCGGGGGCGCGGCGCCGCCGCGACCCCGGGGACAGGCCGCCTCGCCGCCCGGCGGGCGTTCCGGGCCGCGGGCCCGCGCGGCGGCGCCGGCCCTCCTCCTCAGCCGAACAGGCCGAGCTGCTCCCCGGCCCGCGCGCCCTCGCTCCCCGGCGGGGGCTCCGGCCGGCGGAAGGCCGCCGTGGACAGGGTCTCGCGCGGGCCGTCCAGCCCCGCCTTCCGGAGGCTCACGTGGAAGAGTCGCGAGATGTGGTCGGCCAGGGGCCCGCGGCCCCGCATGCGGCTCCCGAAGCGCGGGTCGTTCAGGCGTCCCCCCCGCACCTCGCGGATCCTCCCCAGCACCTTCTCCCTCCGGTCGGGGAAGTGGGTCTCGAGCCACGCCTCGAACATCTCCGAGACGCCGTGGGGAAGGCGGAGCATGATCCACGCGGCGTGCGTGGCCCCCGCCTCCGCCGCCGCCTCGAGGATGGACGGGATCTCGTGCTCGGTGAGCCCGGGGATGACCGGCGCGATCATCACGCCCGCGGGGATACCGGCCTCGGAGAGCGTCCGGACCGCGTCCAGCCGGCGTGACGGCGTCGCCGCCCTCGGCTCGAGGACGCGGCGGAGGTCCTCATCCAGGGTCGTCACCGAGAGGGCCACCCGAGCGGCCCCGTGGGAGGCCAGCTCGGCCAGGTGGTCGGCGTCCCGCGTGACCAGGTGGCTCTTGGTGATGACCGCCACCGGGTTCCTGGCCTCCGCCAGCACCTCCAGGCAGCCCCGCGTGATCTGCAGCGTCCGCTCGGCCGGCTGGTACGGGTCGGTCACCCCGCTCATGGCCAGGACCGTGGGCTCCCAGTCCGGGGAGGCCAGCTCCTCCCGGAGGAGCCGCGGCGCGTCCTCCTTGGCCAGGATCCTCGACTCGAAGTCCAGCCCCGCCGAGAAGCCCAGGTACTCGTGGGTGGGGCGGGCGTAGCAGTTGTGGCTCACCACGCCGTTCGCGATAAAGTCTCCCGTCTCCGTAGTGAGGTCGAATAGCTCCCGCTCGCCTTGCAGCGGCTCGATGTCGATCACCCGGAGGTCGGCGGCGGACCTCAGAGCGGCGCCGCGGATGTCTCGCTTGCGGAGGATCGACGGGTCGGTGAGCTGAACGAACCTGAGGCTCTGGCGGATGCCACCTCGAAGCCTGATGGAGCGAAGGCCCGTCGTTCGTCTGCCCTGGAGGCGGTCGTCCACGTAGCGGAAACTGAAGTGGTCGAGCGCCCTCTGGAGATGTTCGAGAATGGTCGCATCGGAGTTCACGATTCGGATCAGGCCGGCGCACTGGCTCCCCTCCGCATCGAACAGCCCCGCCAGGAAGCCGCGAAACCACTCCCCGGGCGGGTCGGCCGGGAAGGCCACGAGCCGACGGATAGCTTCTACGTTCCCTCGGGCGTGCGTGCGGGAGGCCTTCATTTCGGCGCGGGAGGCCGTCGCTTTCTGGAACAGAAAACGATGCGTCGGGACGCCGGCTTCCGCGAGATACGTCCGAGTCCGCTCCAGCGGCTCTCCGTCCTTCATCGCGAGTCGGAACTGCCGCTGCCTCCCGTGGGAGCGCCCCGGCCGATCGCAGTCGTAGGCGGCCAGGAGTCCGTCCCCGCGGATCACTCCACATAGATAGCCCCGCCGATAGTCCTCCGTCGCGGCAGGCGTCGCCAGCGTCGCTCCGAGGCCCATGAGCTTGTTGTTGCGCGTCAGATGCGGACGCCTCCCGCGCCCCTGGTCCGCACCGGTCACGTGCTTCCACCCTCGATCGGTCAGGAAGCGGTGGTCCCCGCTGGCGACGAGGCTCGTCCCGTCGGTCAGCCTGACGCGCCATGCCGGCTTGCGCGTACGCCAGTGGTCCAGGACCGTCGTCACGACCAGGCGGCGGTACCACCCCCGGCGCCGCGTGCCGTAGATGCGGTCCCCCGGCCGCAGGTCCTCGAGCGGCCGCGTCCCGCCGTTCGACATGAGGATCGGCGTGCTGCCCTCCAGGCAGTAGACACAACCATGCTCGCAGCCCCGGTAGGGGTTCACGCTGGCGTCGAAGCCGACGTCGGGGCTCCGGTTGCGCGTGATGATGGAGCGGCTGCGGTCACGCAGGAGGCGCGTCTCGGGGCCGGGGTCCTCCGCGGTCCAGCCCTCCCGCTCCAGCTCGAGGCCCTCGAAGCGGTTGGCGGGGTTGCCCGGCGCGCCGCGGCCGCGGACGGGGAGCGGCCTCACGGTCCGCGGGGGCGGGGAAGTGGCCTGTTCATGGCCCCGACGCTAACCTTTCGGTTTTTCTTCGGCAAGGGAGGAGGGGACGTGGAAGGGGGCGGCAGGCCGGCGTGGCGGGAAGGGGCGGCAGGCAGGCGTGGCGGGAGCGGCGCGGAAGTCAGAGGCGCGGTGCGCGGGACCGCTGCCGCCTCAGAGATCCAGGAAGTAGCTGGCCTTGACGATGAAGGTGTTGGTGGGCGGGGCGGTGACGAGGCCGTCAAGCTCCCGGCCCAGGTCGAAGGCACCGATCGAGCCGTCGCCGCGGCGGCTCTGCTGCCACACGAAGTAGAGGATCGACCCCGGCCGGAACTCCCAGCGGAGGACCGCGTTGCCGCGCAGGGACCGGACGTTGAAGTCCTGGTTCTCGAACGAGAAGTCGGGCGTCCCGTCCCCGTCGTAGTCCAGGTAGATCTCGCCGTCGGCGCGGCACAGGCTCCCGCCCGTGCACCTGACGTCGCTCCCCGAGCCGGCGGCCGTCCCCTCGGGGAAGACCACGAAGTCGTACGACCCGGCGTCGGCCAGCTGTCGGTACGCGCTGTAGTGGCCCGAGGCGATCAGGGGCTGGACGAAGAGCTGCAGGCTCAGGGTCGGGGAGAAGGCCACGTTGAGGCGGGTTTCCATGGAGAGCTGCTTCTGGTGGAGGACCCCGAAGAGGTACCGCTCGCCGAACGTCGGGGCGAAGCCGCCGGTCTCGTCGGTGGTCACGTACTGGCTCCCGTCCCGGCTCACCTCCCACGAGGGTCGGAGCTGGATCTCCACGCTGGGCGTCGGACGGATGGAGACCCGGGCGCTCGCCTGGAAGCTGTGGCCATCGCCGAGCGTCCGCTTGCCGTACTCGACGTGGGGCCGCACGCTCACGACGCTCCGCGGGTCCGTCCCGATCGAGACGCTGGCGCCCATCGACCCGGGATCGACCATGAGCGGCCCGCCCCGCGTCTTCGTGTCGCTCATCGTCTGCGGGCCGTAGTCGAGGCTCGCGTGCACGTCCCAGTTGTCGAGGAGCTGCCCATCCGCGTCGAAGGAGAAGAACCCGTTCGAGTACTCCCGCGTGAGGTTGTCCGTCGACAGCGTCTCGTGGAAGAGCTGGTGGCGGAAGCTGTGGTGCGTGAACATTCCCAGCCTCCAGCTTCGGAAGATCGGCCCGGGGTCGATGTTCTGGTAGTCGATGTTCGCGCCGATCTCGTAATGCTCGCCGTCATGGTTGAAGCCCAGGTCGTTGGCGGCGAATCCGGGCGTGACCTCCCCGATCCACGTCGACCACGTCCAGTGCTCGGCGCTCTGGCGCTCGAGCTGGATCTGCCAGTTCATCCCGGTCATGCTCGTGGCCGTGGAATCGACGGAGAGGTCGGGAGCGTCCGGCCTCTGGAAGTAGTGCTGCGAGTTCTCCTGGATGTCGGTGATCGCCTGCGTGGACCCGCGCACGTAGGTGCCCGCCAGGTGGCCGTGGACGGACCAGTCGCGGTCGCGCGGGCCGCCCCAGTCGTGCTTGAAGTCCAGGCCGCCCGAGAACGCGCTCGACGTGAGCCCGTCCAGGACTCCGCTGGAAGGGAGGTCGCGGTGCATGCCGGTGAGGATGCCGCCGATGCGGCTCGCGCCGCCCCGGAAGTCCTGCCGGAGGCGCCCCACGCCGTACTCGGCCCGGGGCTGGGCCACGAAGCTCCGGGTCGAGTCCCCCGCGGCGAAGTAGGCGGCTCCGGTCTCCCGCTGGGTCACCGCGCCCAGCGCGCCCACGGCCAGCCCTCCGGCCGTCCGGCCGGTCAGCTTGGTTGCGCCCAGGATGGTGGTCTGGTCCGGCCTGGAGATGAAGTCGGCCTCCTCGGGCCCGTCCCCCCGCGGAGCCCGTCCGATCCTCCGGCTGAAGAACAGCCGGCTCCGCCGCCCGCCGAGCCCGAAGTCGAAGATCCGGGCGTCCTGCACGAAGAAGGGCCGTTTCTCCGGGAAGAAGGTCTCGAACGCCGAGAGGTTGATGACCGCCGGGTCCACCTCCACCTGTCCGAAATCCGGATTCACGGTGGCGTCCAGACTGAAGGCGGAGCCGATGCCGTAGCTGACGTTGACACCCGCGCGGGGGCTCACGTCCGTGCCGTCGAACAGGGGGTTGGACGGATCGGAGGGCGCCCGCAGCAGCTGGGTCGCCACGTACGGCTCGAGCTCCAGGCGCCGTCCCGCCTGGCCCAGCCGGAGCCCGGTGAGACGCCCGAACTGGCTCACCCGTCCCTCGGTCGTGCGGGAGATGAGGGCGAAGTAGCTCCGGGAGTTCGACGCCTGCCGCTCCCGGGCGAAGTCGATCCCCCAGGTCTGCAGGCCGCTCCCGGCCTCGTAGCGGATCTGGGAGAACGGGATCCTCATCTCGACGCTCCACCCGGTCGAGTCCCGGCTCACCGCCGAGCCCCACACCGCGTCCCAGCTCGTATCGTCCTCGGAGTCCTGGAACAGGTACTGGTCCGTCTGGACGCCGGCCGCGCTCACCCGGAACAGGTAGCCGGTCTGGCGGTCGAGGTTCGGATCGAGGTCCACCTCGAAGTAGTCGAAGTGCCCGCGCTGGTCCCGGCGCACGAGCCGCTTGACGATCTCCGACGTGTCGGACTCGGTCATGTGGGCGCCGACGTAGAGCGCTTCGTCGTCGTACAGGATGCGGACCTCGGTGGGCTCGGCGGGGGCCGCTCCCTCCTCGGGCTCGCCCTGGACGAAGTGGGTGGCGGGACGGGCCCGCGCCCACGCGGCCTCGGTGAGCTTCCCGTCGATCGTGATCGGACCCCTCAGCCTGGCGGCCGTCAGGGTCGGGATGCCGACGGTGTCGGCGGCCGCCGTCCCCACGCTGTCGCCCTGCTGGCGCGCGCGGGCCGGGAGCGCGCTCGAGACGATGAGGATGGCGGCGACGAGGAGCGCCCCGAACGGGCGCCCTCCCCCTGTCGGCCCCCGGCGGAGGCCGGCTCCTGGACGTCGCTGTGCGTGGCCGATGGTCGGTGCCCGTCGTCGTCGGTGCGCGGCTCTCGCCCGGCGGCGCGCGTCCCCCCGCGGCACGTCCGGGTCCCCTCGATCGATCGCGGAGGATGTGCCCTCCCCGTCGTCGTCACAAGAAACACGCCACCCTCGGCCCGCGTTCACCCACCGCGCGCGGCGCCCTCCGTCGCGGAGCCCGGAGCCGCCCCGCAACGGCCTTGTGGGCCCCGCCAGGGTCAGAAGCGTCCGATCCGGAAGGGAGAGAGGTCGAAGGCGGGCTCGGAGCCGGCGGCCAGGCCGGCCACGATCGAGCCCAGGGCCGGCGCGAACTTGAAGCCGTGCCCGGAGAAGCCGCCGGCCACGATCACGCGGGGGGAGCGGGGGTGGCGGTCCACCACGAAGTGCCGGTCCGGCGTCAGCGTGTACATGCACGCCGCGGAGCGCACGGGCCGCCACGCCGACCCCGGGAAGTAGCGCTCCATGACGTGGGCGACCGCCCGGGCCTCGGCCCGCCGCACCCCGCGCTCCAGGCGGTCGGGAGCGCAGGGGACGCCGCCGTGGTGGAAGGCGGCCTTCACGCCTCCGCCCAGGTCGGGGAAGCCGTAGGCGATCCTCCCGGGATCGAGCTCGAGCAGGAAGACCGGGAGCTCCCGGGGGTCGAGGGTCCCGCCCGAGGGCCGGAACCAGTGCTGGGTCATGCGCACCGGGAGGAGCGGGAGGGAGGGGAGGCCGCACAGCGAGGGCGTCCACGCCCCGGCCGCGAGGACGAGGGTCCCGCACGCCAGGTCGCCCGACGAGCTCCGCACGAGCAGGCCCGAAGTCCCGTCCTCGTCCCACCCCTCGACCGTCTCCCCGGTGCGGAGCTCCGCCCCGGCGTCCCGCGCCGCGTCCAGGAGCGCCTCGACGCACGGCTCGGCCAGGAGGTAGCCCGCGCGGGCCTCCCGGAGGAGCGCGTGGGCGGACGGGAGCCGCAGGCCGGGGTAGGCCAGGAGGGCGTCCTCCTGGTCCAGGCGCTCGACCTCGATGCCGTGGCGGCCGGCGCTGGCCAGCGCGCCGCCCACCAGCTCGCCCGCGGGCGCCCCGGCCAGGATCCCTCCGGTCTCGAACAGCAGCCGCCGGCCGCTCCGCTCCTCGAGCGCGCGCCAGCCGTCGTAGGCCCGGCGCACGAGCGGCACGTAGAGCGGGTGCTCGAAGTACGCCTCCCGGATCATCCTGGTCTCGCCGTGCGAGGAGCCCAGGTCGTGCGGGGGCGAGCCCCGGTCGAGCCCCGCCACGGAGAGGCCGCGGCGCGCGAGCTCGGAGGCGGCCGCGCTCCCCACGACCCCGAGGCCGGCGACGACGACGTCGAAGCGGCCGCTCACGGCGCGCGCACCACCAGGTCGGGGCCGAGCTCGTCCGGCCGCTCGCAGCCGCACAGCGCGAGGGAGGTGTCGAGCTCCCCGCGCAGGAGGTCGAGGACGCGGCGGACCCCCGCCCCGCCGTCCACGGCGAGCCCCCACAGCACGGGCCGGCCGACGGCGACCGCGTCCGCGCCCAGGGCCAGTGCCTTCACCACGTCGGTGCCGCGCCGGACGCCGCCGTCCACGAGGACGGGAATCCGTCCGTCCACCGCCTCGACCACCTCCGGGAGGGCGTCGATCGCGGCCACGGAGGTGTCCAGCTGTCGGCCGCCGTGGTTCGAGACCCAGACGCCGTCGGCGCCGTGCTCGACCGCGAGCCGGGCGTCCGCCGGGTGGACGACCCCCTTCACCAGGACGGGCACCGACGTGAGCCCGCGCAGCCACGCCACGTCGTCCCAGTCGAGGGAGGGGTCCAGGAGCTCGGCCACGTAGGAGGCCAGCCCCGAGTCGGCGGCCGCCTCCGGCACGCCCCGCATTCCCTCCGCCGTGAGGTTCTCCAGGGCCAGCCCGGCGGGGAGGTGGAAGCGGTTCCTGACGTCGCGCTCGCGCACGCCGAGGACCGGCGCGTCGACCGTGAGGACGAGGGCCTCGCACCCCGCGGCCTCGGCGCGGCGGACGAGGTCGGCGGTCGTGTCGCGGTCCCGGTAGACGTAGAGCTGGAACCAGACCGGGCCCTCCCCGGCCGCCGCCACGTCCTCGATGCGGCTCGTGGACAGGGTGCTCAGCGTCATGACGGTCCCCGCCGCCGAGCAGGCCCGGGCGGTGGCCAGCTCGCCGTCCGGGTGGGCCAGCCCCTGGAAGGCCGTCGGGGCGGCCAGGATGGGCGAGGCGAGCCGGCGCCCGAGGAGCTCGACCGACGTGTCGCGCGCGCCGATCCCGCGGAGGACCCGGTAGCGGAGCCGCAGCCGGTCGAAGGCGGCGCGGTTGTCGGCGAGGGTGAGCTCGTCGCGGGCGCCGCCGTCGTAGTAGTCGCGCGTCATGGGGTCCAGGCGCTCACGCGCCGCGCGCTGGAAATCGAAGACGCTGACCGGCTCCACGGCACTCCTCCTCGGATGGGGACCTCTCCGACCCGGAAAGCTAAGAAGGCTCCGGCCGATCCGGTACGGGACGCTGGCGACCGGGCCTCTCCGGCGGCTAGGTTTCCTCCTCGCAGAGACACCGCTCCCTCGATCCCGAGGCCGGATCCTCATGCCACTTCTCGAGCGGGGGAAGCGTCTCTCCCGGGATCTCACGCTGGCGGACGTCTTTGCCATCAGCACCGGGGCGATGTTCAGCTCCGGCTTCTTCCTCCTGCCCGGCCTGGCGGCGGCCAAGGCCGGCCCCGCGGTCGTCCTGGCCTACCTCCTGGCCGGGCTCCTGGTCGTGCCCGCGGTCCTCAGCAAGGCGGAGCTGTGCACGGCCATGCCCCGGGCCGGCGGGACCTACTACTTCCTGGACCGGAGCATGGGGCCCATGGTGGGCACCGTGGGCGGCCTGGGGACCTGGATCGCCCTCGTCCTCAAGAGCTCCTTCGCGCTCATCGGCATGGGGGCGTACCTGGGGATCTTCGCCGGCGTGCCGATCCGGCCGCTGGCCGTGGGGCTCACCGTCGTGTTCGTGGGGCTCAACCTCCTGGGTGCCCGCGAGACGAGCACGCTGCAGCGGGCGCTCGTGGTGGTCCTCCTGGCGGTCCTCGTCCTCTTCGTGGTGGAGGGGCTCGTGGAGGTGGGGTCGATCGGGCCGCGGCGGGTGCTCGCCGAGCAGTTCAGCCCCTTCCTCCCGTTCGGCACGGACGGGCTCCTGGCCACCGTCGGCCTCGTGTTCGTCTCCTTCGTCGGGATCACCAAGGTGGCGAGCATCCCGGAGGAGGTGCAGGACCCCGACCGCAACATCCCCCTGGGCATGGGGCTCTCGCTCCTCACGGCCGTCACCTTCTACGTCCTGGGCGTCGGGATCATGGTGGCGGTCCTCTCTCCCGAGGAGCTCCACCACGACCTGACCCCGGTGGCCACCGCGGGGCGGGAGGTCCTGAGCTTCCTGCCCGAGCCGCTCGGCCTGGTGCTCGTGGTGGGCGCGGCGATGGCGGCCTTCGCGGCCATGGCCAACGCGGGCGTGATGACGGCTTCCCGCTACCCGCTGGCGCTGGCCCGCGACCGGATGCTCCCGGCGAGCCTCCAGGAGCTCAACCGGTTCGACACGCCCGGCCGCTCCATCGTCGTCACCGGGGCGCTCATGGTGCTCTGCCTGCTGACGCTGGACGTGATGACGGTGGCCAAGCTGGCCAGCGCCCTCCAGCTCCTCATCTTCGGCATGGTCAACCTGGCCGTGATCGTGATGCGGGAGAGCCGGCTGGAGGCGTACGATCCCGGGTTCCGCTCGCCCGCCTACCCCTGGGTCCAGATCGTCGGGTTCCTGGCCCCCATGTGGCTCATCGTGGAGATCGGGCCGGGCTCGGCGCTGTTCACCGCCGGGGTCATCGTGGCGGCCGTGGCCTGGTACCGGGGCTACGCCCGCTCCCGCGTGGAGCGCGAGGGCGCCATGTACCACGTGTTCGCGCGCCTGGGCCGGCGGCAGTTCGAGGGGCTGGACCCGGAGCTCCGGCAGATCCTCAAGGAGAAGGGCCTCCGGGAGGCGGACCCGTTCGAGCGCGTGGTGGCCGGCGCGGACGTGCTGGAGCTGGGGGAGGAGCCCGCCAGCTTCGAGGAGGTGGCCGACGCGGCGGCCCGCCGGCTGGCGCGCGAGGTCCCAGCCTCCGCCGACGCCCTCCGGAGCGCGTTCCTGGACGGGACGCGGCTCGGGGTCACGCCGGTCTCGCACGGGGCGGCGCTTCCGCACGCGAGGCTGCGGGGGCTCGACGAGCCGCGGCTCGTCCTGGTCCGGGCCCCCGGCGGCGTCGAGATGGGGCTCGAGGAGCCGCCGGCCGAGCCGATCCGGGCGCTCTTCTTCCTGGCCAGCCCGCGCGACGACGCGAGCCTCCACCTGCGGATCCTGGCCGAGATCGCGGGCCGCGTGGACGACGAGGGCTTCGGGGAGACGTGGCTCTCGGCGGGGCACGAGGCCGAGCTCAAGGAGGTCCTCCTGCGCGACGACCGCTTCCTGACCCTCGTCGTCGATCCGGCCGGGCCGGCCGCCCGCCTCGCGGGCCGCCGTCTGGCGGAGGCCGGGCTCCCGGACGGCGCGCTGGTGGCCCTCGTGCGCCGGGAGGGCCGCACGCTGGTGGCCCGGCCCGACACCGTGCTCGAGGCCGGCGACCGGCTCACGATCCTGGGCGAGCCCGACGCCGTGTCGACCCTGCGCGAGCGCTACGTTCCCTGAAACCGCCCGCCGGCCCCTCCCGTACGGCTGGCCGAGAGTCGAGGAGAGATTCCGGCCGAAGAGGTGAAGGGGAGTGGCAGGCGGTTCGCACGAGGGTGACGGTGCGGAGACGGCGGCGGCGCGGCGTCCCCGGGGGCGGTGCCTCGTGGCGGGAGGGGCGCTCGCCGCGGCCCTCCTGCTCGGGACCGGGAGCGGCCTGAGGGCGCTCGGCCCGAGATGGGCGGGCGGCGCTCCCGCGATCCGGGCGGTCCGGCCGGGGCCGGCCGCCGCGGCGGACACGTCGGAGCAGGGGTCGGGACCGGCCGCCCGAACCGGGGCGGACGCTTCGGAGGCGGCGGCTCCCGCCAGGATCCGGGTGGAGCGGGCGGCGAGCGCCATCGACGTCGACGGCGTCCTGGACGAGTCGGCCTGGCGCTCGGCCCGGACGATCCGGATGCCCTGGGAGTTCTCCCCGGGTGACGGCACGCCCGCCCCCGTGAAGACGGAGTGCAGGGTCACCTACGACGGGTCCCGGCTCTACATCGGCTGCCACGCCTTCGACCCCCATCCGGGCCGCATCCGGGCGCACCTGGCCGACCGGGACCGGGCCTTCGACGACGACCGGATCAACATCATCCTGGATCCGTTCGGGGACCACCGCCGGGGCTACGAGTTCCTGGTCAACCCGCTGGGCGTCCCGATGGACGGGCTGCGGAGCCCCGCCGGCGAGGACTTCTCCTGGGACGCGATCTGGGACTCGAAGGGGAGGGTCACCGCGGACGGCTACGTGGTCGAGGTGGCCATCCCGTTCAAGGCACTGGACTTCCCGGAAAACGGAGACCGCAGCTCGTGGGGGATCATCCTGGCCAGGCACTGGCCCCGGAGCGTGAGCCACGAGCTGGCCTCCATCCGGGTGGACCCGGGGAACAGCTGCCTCATGTGTCAGGCCCAGCACCTGGAGGGGCTCCACGGCCTGCAGTCCGGCCACGACGTGGAGCTGGACCCCACCGTGACCTCCAAGCGGGCCGACGCCCGGGACAGCCTGGCCGCGCCCGCCATCGGCACGGGGGCCGTGCACGTCCATCCGGGGATCACGGGCCACTGGGGCATGACCTCCAACCTCAACCTGGACCTCACGGTGAACCCGGACTTCTCCCAGGTGGAGGCCGACGTCGCGCAGCTGCAGACCAACCGCCAGTTCGCGGTCTTCTACCCGGAGAAGCGGCCCTTCTTCCAGCAGGGCTCGGACATCTTCGACGTGCCGGGCCACCTGGTGAACACGCGCACGGTCGTCGATCCGACCGCGGGCGTGAAGCTGGCCGGGAAGGTGGGGCCCTGGGCGGTCGGGGCGTTCTACGCGCACGATCGGGAGAACCGCATCCTCGTTCCGGGGAACCAGTCCTCCCAGACCGCCCTCCTCCCCGAGGACGTGGACGGGGGCGTCTTCCGCGTGCGGCGCGACCTGGGCCAGGCGTCGTACCTGGGCCTCACGATCACCGACCGCGAGGCGGGGGACTACCACAACCGGCTGGCCTTCCTGGACGGGCTGGCGCGCGTGGACGACGCCACCACGGTGGCTTACGGCTACGTGCACACGGACACCCGCTATCCGAGCTCGCTGGCCGCGGCCGCCGGCCAGCCGGCCGGCTCCTTCGGCGGGAACGCGGGCTACGTCTCGGTCAACCGCAGCACGCGCGACTGGCACTTCCACCTGGAGGGCGACGACTTCGGTCCGGAGTTCAGGGCGGACGCCGGCTTCTTCCCGCAGGTGGACCTCAGGGGCGGCAGCGCCAACGCGGCCCGATACCTGTGGGGCGGCCCGGACGACGTGTTCAGCCGGATCTCCCTCGGAGTCAGCTCCAACTACATGGAGAACCACGATGGACGGGTCTTCGACCGGAGCGTGGAGCTCCATCCGTGGGTACAGGGGCCGCTCCAGTCCGAGCTCGGCTTCCACGTGAGCTGGTCCGACCAGCGCTTCGGGGACCGGCTCTTCCCGCTCTCCGAGCAGGGGGTCTCGTTCTCGATGCAGCCGTCGGGCGCCTTCTCCTTCGGCGTGGACGCCTCGCGCGGGACCACGATCGACTACGCGGGCTCCCGGCGGGCGGACGACCTCACGCTGAGCCCCGAGCTCACGTGGCGGTCCGGCAGGCACGCGGAGCTCCAGGCCAGCCACGACCTCGAGCGCCTGACGGTGGGCGGGGAGGCGCTCTCGACCGAGAACCTCTCCCAGCTCGAGCTCCGCTACCACTTCAGCCTGCGGGCCTTCCTGCGGGCGATCCTCCAGTACCGCCACTCGAGCCGGAACCCCGACCTCTACCCGCGCCCGGTCGCGAGCACGAGCCGGCACCTGTTCACCCAGCTCCTGTTCTCCTACAAGCTCAACCCCCGCACCGTGCTCTTCGCCGGGTACTCCGGCGACCGGCAGGGGGTGCGGGCCGACGGGCGGGCCATCGGCCTCACCCAGACCGGCCGGACGTTCTTCGTGAAGCTGGGGTACGCCTTCCGGCCGTAGGGCTCGACGCCGCGGGACGCCCCCGACGTTGAACTCCGCGCCCGCCGGCGCTATCCTATCGGGCTCGACCCCCTCCGGGACCGGCGGGGGCCGGCCGCCGGGCCGCGCGGCGCCCCGGGCGGGACCGACGCCCCGCGCAACCGCGAGGCGGCCGGCGGGTAACAGGAGCCGCCGACAGACCCGAGACCCGAGACGACGAGACCGATGAAGACCGACATCCATCCCGAGTACGTGGACGCCCGCATCGTGTGCGCCTGCGGCCGCGTGACCGAGACCCGGGCCACCGAGCCCGAGATCCACGTGGAGATCTGCTCGCATTGCCACCCGTTCTTCACCGGGAAGCAGAAGCTGGTCGACACGGCCGGTCGCGTCGAGCGCTTCCTCTCCAAGTACGGCCGGCAGGACGAGGCCGACGAGATCGCCGAGCAGACGGCCGAGCGCGCGGCGGTCTCCGAGAAGCAGGAGTTCGACCAGCCGGGCGCCGAGGAGGAGGGCGAAGAGGCCGGAGAGGAGGCCGCCGAGGCGGAGGCCGAGGACGCCGGCCCCGAGGCCGAGGCTTCGGAGGAAGAGGCGGGCGCACGCGCCGAGTGAGGCGCCGGCCCGCCCTCGCGGGCCCCCGCGCCGCCCGGCCCGGGGCCCGCCCCCTGTCCCCTTCCGCTCCCCCATTATGACCGAGACCGACACCCGGGACATCCTGGAGCGGCGCACGAGGGAGGTCCTCGATCGCCACGAGGAGCTGGCCCGGGCCATGGCCGACCCCGAGGTGCTCGGGAACTCCGACCGTCTGGCGTCCCTGGCCCGGGAGCACTCGGACCTCGGTCCCGCCGTGGAGGCGGGCGAGCGCTATCTCACGCTCCTGGACCAGCTGGAGCAGGCCGAGGAGCTGGCCGCGGGCGACGACGACCTGGCCGACCTGGCCGCGTCGGAGGTGGACGAGCTCCGCGACCACATCGAGGCCCTCGAGCGGCGCCTGCGCTGGCTCCTCGTCCCGAAGGACCCCCTGGACGACCGTCCGGCGGTCCTGGAGATCCGGGCCGGGACGGGCGGCGACGAGGCGGCCCTGTTCGCCGGGGACCTCCACCGCATGTACACGCGCTACGCCTCCGGCCGGGGGTGGGCCGTCGAGCCCGTGTCCTTCAGCGAGGGCGGGGCCGGCGGCTTCAAGGAGGTCATCTTCGTCGTCCGCGGGAAGAACGCCTACGGCCGGCTGCGCTACGAGTCGGGCGTGCACCGCGTGCAGCGCGTCCCGGAGACCGAGAGCAGCGGGCGCATCCACACCTCCGCCGCCACGGTCGCCGTCCTCCCCGAGGCGGAGGAGGTCGACGTCGAGATCGAGCCCGGGGACCTCAAGATCGACGTGTTCCGCTCCTCCGGGCCCGGCGGACAGTCGGTGAACACGACCGACTCGGCCGTCCGCATCACCCATCTCCCCACGGGCCTCGTGGTCACCTGCCAGGACGAGAAGTCCCAGCACAAGAACAAGGCGAGGGCTCTCAAGGTGCTGCGGAGCCGTCTCCTGGACCGGAAGATCGCCGAGCGGGAGGCGGGGCGGGCCCGCGAGCGCCGAGCCCAGGTGGGCACGGGGGACCGCTCGGCCAAGATCCGAACCTACAACTTCCCCCAGAGCCGGGTCACCGACCACCGGATCGGCTACACGACGCACGACCTCCAGGGCGTGCTGGACGGGGACCTGGACGAGCTGGTCGAGGCGCTGCGCGTGGCGGGCCTCGAGGAGCGGCTGGAGGCGAGCGCCGGCTGACGGACCCGCGGTCCGTGGCGGCCCCGGGCGCCGGGCGCGGGCGGCCCTCCCGTGCGACCGGGCCGGACCCCGGCTCAGCCGCCGGGGACGGGCCGCGCCAGGAGGCCCGTCGTCGACACGCGGATCTCCCAGGTGGCCGGCCGATCGGCCGGCACGAACGTGGCCGAGCCGTAGCGCGCGTCGACGAGGGGCGACAGGAAGGGGAGGCGGCGACGGAGCTCGAACAGGTCCACGGTGCGCTCCCGTCCGAGCGAGTAGAGGGTCCTCTTTCCGTTCCGCTCGTTCTCGAGGGCCCGGTAGCGGCCCCCCACGCGGTCCAGCTCGTACGCCGTGTGCATGCCGATCAGGTTGGCCGCGTACTTCCACTTGAGGATGCGGGCGTCCACGTAGACCTGGTCGCCGGCGAGCTCGTACGTGGCGCGGCGACCGTCGGGGAAGCGGAAGCGCGCGGTGAACGCCCGGGGACCGGTCGGGACGACGCGGACGGTGGCCGCCAGCTCCTCGTGCGTGAGGGCCCGGTAGCCGCGGATCCCGAGGGAGACCGCCCCCGAGAGGGCGGCCAGGGCCAGGGCGAGGAGGGCGACGAGCCCGGCCACCGAGGCGCCCAGCCGGCGCCGCCGGCGGGCGGCCACGACCGCGCCCGCCGTGCACAGCACGGCCAGGACGGCGAACAGGACGATGAGGATCTGCAGCGGTGAAGGCATGACCGGGATGAAGCTAGCCCGCCCCCCCGCGGTCCGACAGGCGGGCCCGCGCGCGGCGGGGGCGGCGGCGTGAGCGGTCCGCGCGACGTCGGCCCCAAGGGCCCCGGCGGCGGCCGCCGTCCCCCCGCGCCCACCCGGCGCGAGACGGTGAAGGGCCTCGCCCGCGAGCTGTCCGGGGCGGGCCGCGACGCGGCCGTCGACGACCCGGGGCTCGAGGCCGAGCGCCTCGTGGCCCACGTGCTCGGGATCGGCAGGACGGAGCTGGCCCGCACCGGGAGCGAGCCGATCGAGCCCGGCCAGGCCATGCGCCTGGCCCGGGCCGTCCGGCGGCGGCTGGCCGGGGAGCCGCTCCAGCACATCGAGGGGACCGTCCACTTCCGCGAGCTCGTGCTGGCCGCCGATCCGAGGGCGCTCGTCCCCCGGCCGGAGACCGAGCAGCTCGTGGACCGCATCGCCGCGTGGGCCGGGGCCCGGGCGGACCGTACGGGGCCGGGGCCGGCCGCGGGCGACGGCGAGCGGTCCGGCGGCTCCCGCGTGGTCCGTGCCGGCGGTCGCGGCCGGCGGCGGGGCCCGCCGCCCCTGGAGAGCGCGCTCGACATCGGCACCGGCTCGGGCGCCATCGCGCTCTCCCTCGTGGCCGAGGGCATCGCCCGCCGCGCGGTCGGGATCGACGTCTCGGAGGCGGCGCTCGAGCAGGCCCGCGAGAACCGGGAGGCGGCCGGCCTCGGGCCCGAGCAGGTCGAGCTCCGCGCGGTGGAGGGCGCCCCGTGGGACGCCCTCGGCGAGGACGAGCGCTTCGACCTCGTGGTCTCCAACCCTCCCTACGTGCGGGACGAGGAGGTCGAGGGCCTGCCCGCCCAGGTTCGGGAGCACGAGCCGCGGGAGGCGCTGGCGGGCGGGGAGGACGGCCTCCGGGTGATCCGGGAGATCGTGGCCGGCGCGGCGGCGCGCCTCCGCCCCGACGGGGCGCTCTTCCTCGAGATCGGCCAGGGGCAGGGCGACGCGGTGCTGGAGCTGCTCGAGCGGGCCGGGACGTGGCGGGAGGTCGAGGTGACGGCGGACCTCTCGGGCCGGGAACGCTTCGTGCAGGCCCGGGCCCCGGCCGGTGCCTGAGGGCGGCGCGGACGCCTGTTCGCGTGCATCCTGCAGGCTGGTTATACTGACCCGTTCCCGACGATCCCTGCGGGCCCGCGCGTGCGGGCCCGCCGAAAATCGTGCCTCGCACACCACGACATGGACATGCTCGAGCAGCCCGAGAAAGACCCGGACACGCGCGAGCGCATCACGGAGAAGGCCCAGGAGCTCGGCCGCCTGATCAGCCAGACGGCCGAGTATCGCTACCTCCAGGCCGCCAACCGGGAGATGTCCGACGACCGGGAGGCCACCGAGCTCATCAACCGGGCCCGGGAGCTCCAGGAGCGCGCTCTCTCCCACCTGGAGAAGGGCGAGCAGCCGTCCGAGGATCTCCGCGACGAGCTGGACGAGGTGCGCGGGGAGATCCAGGGCAAGAGCCGTTACCAGTCCCTCATCGCCGCCCAGTCCAACTTCGACAAGCTCATGGAGAAGGTGAACAGGGCGATCGGGCAGGGGATGAAGAAGGGCGAGGAGAGTCGGATCGTCTTGCCTTCATGAAGGCCATCCGCGAGGCCATCGAGCGGGGGCTCCGCGCCATCGTGGAGCCCGTGGTGGCCGCCCTCACGCGCTGGCGGGTCCATCCCAACATTCTGAGCACGGCCGGCTTCCTCGTCACCTGCTCGTCGGGGTTCTTCTTCCACGAGCACCACGTGCGGACGGCCGGCGCGCTCATCCTCCTGGGCGGCGTCTTCGACCTGTTCGACGGCACGGTGGCCCGCCGCACCGGCCTGGCCTCCGCCTTCGGCGCGTTCTACGATTCCACGCTCGACCGCCTGTCGGAGATCATCGTGTACCTGGGGCTGCTGTCCCTGTACAAC
>DATFLN010000077.1:0-8729 GCA_035267645.1 Gemmatimonadota bacterium
ACGTCTCCAGCAGCTACACGGTGAGCCAGGCGGGACGCTACGTGTACCACTGCGAGGTGCACCCGGGGCAGATGGCGCACGCGCTGATCATCGCGAAGTGAGCCCGAGAGCGCGGCCGGGCCGGGGGGCGTCCCCCGGCCCGGCCGCGCTCCTCCCGACCCGCTCCCGTCACCCGCCGTGTCTCAGCGCCTCGAGCGCCTTCCTGGCGTTGTCGTTCTCAGGGTTCAGGCGCAGGGACCTCTCGTAGCTCTCGATCGCCTCCCGGGTCCTCCCCGCCGCCGCGAGGGCCTCGCCCAGGCTGTCCCATACGTTCCACGAGTCGGGGTGCAGTCGGGCGTTGAGCCGGAAGACCGCGATGGGACTCTCCGGGTCCCCGCCGCGCCGGAGCAGCTCGTAGCCCAGGGCGTTCAGCCCGCGCTCGGGCAGCGTGGCCGGATTCCCGGACGCGGAGTCGGCCGGTCGGAACAGGGCCAGGGCCTCCTTCGTGAGCCCCAGGCGGGCCAGGTCGAGGAAGCGCTGCTGGCGGGCCACGAAGTCGCTGGTGCGGGGCCGGCTCAGGGTCCAGACGTAGGAGGCGACGGCCCAGAGCTGCTCCCGGTCCATCCGCATGCCGCCCTCCGGGTTCATCTCGAACGGCCGGGGCACCACGGCCCTGAACTCGGGCTTCTGCACGCCCCAGAAGATGGTGTGGCGGATGGCTTCGAGGTCTCCCGCCCCGTGCAGCCACTCGGCGTCCGAGAGGTCGGGCGCCCGGCGCCCCGTGCCGCGGCCTCCCACCGCGTGGCAGGCGACGCAGCTCCCCCCGTTGAACAGCTCGCTGCCGGCCAGGACCCTGCCGGGCGTGACGCTGTCCGGCACGGCCGGGGCCGAGTCTTCGGAGACGGCCTGCTGGCCCCGCGCCGGGGAAGCGAGCGCGGCGGAGCCGAGCACGAGCAGAAAGGTCCAGAGCCGGATGCGCATCGCGCCTCCCGTCGCAGGGTGAGCTCCGAGCGGTGATCGGACCCTCCAACCACGCCGCTCCCGATCCGGTTCCCGGGGGCGAAGGGCCGAACCCGGAGGACCCGGAAGGTGGGCGTCACGCCGCGTGCCCTTCGATCGTTGTACGGTGGGAGGAGCATCGAATCCGATGCTCGTTCCCGGTGGGCGCGCATCGTGTGCCGCGCGGTCGCCCACCGCCGAAGGCGCGGCCGGGAGGGCGTAACGCCATGGACACGAAACACCCGCTTGCTCGCAGCTCGCACTCGTATGCGGCGGTCTGCCTGGCCCTCGTGCTCGCCGCCGCGGCCTGCGGCGGCTCCACCGGGCCCGGATCGGGGGGCGCCGTGGTCACGTTCGATCTCGGGACCGAGTCCTTCGCGGCCGCGGGCGACATCGCCTTCGGCATCGAGGGCCGTCCGGTGCCGGACGAGGACTGGGCGGTGGCGGCCGACCCCGACTCGGTGGGCGGGATCGTCGTCACGGCCTTCCGGGCGTCCGAGACGTTCGGCCAGGGGGACCTGTTCGTGCTGCAGGTGCAGCCCGCGCACACCGGGACGTTCGCGCCCTGCGGGCCCGACGAACCCTGCCGGGGGCGGCTGTTCCGCGGCTGGAGCCCCGATACGAACGACTACGACAGCTGGTTCGAGATCACCTCGGGCACCGTCGACGTCGAGGCGCTGACCCGGACCCGGATCCGCGGCACGTTCACGTTCACCGTGCGCAGCGACGGGGGATCGGGAGCCGACTCGCTCGCGATCACCGACGGCGCGTTCGACGTTCCGGTCGACGGGCGTGTGGGCGGCTTCGTGTGCGGCCTGCCGCCCTCGAACGGCTGCCTGCAGTAGGCGCCGCCGGGTCCTCCGGTCCCGGCGCCCGCCGGTCTACGACGACAGCTCCGCCGGGATCGGGTTGTCCGGCCGCTCCGCGTCCCAGACGATCGACAGGATCCACCACCGCTCCCCGTCGAAGTAGGTCTGGTAGATGTTGACCCCCCGGGAGACGGCCCCCGTCTTCCCGATGTGGGTCTCGTAGCTGCTGACGACGGTCGCCACGTTCCCGAACCGGAACGTCTTGTGGGCGATCTCGTGCTCCATGAAGCCGCTCTCGACCAGGCCGGCGTCGTTCCTCTCGGCGTACTCGCGGGGCGTGGACCTCTCCAGGGCGACCTGTCCGGTCTTCGGGTCGTTCTCCGCCGAGACGAAGTAGGCGTGCCCGTCGTACAGCGAGAGGTCCCGTCCCCACTGGCGCGGGACGCCGACGTCCCCGGAGATCGACTCGAGGTCCGCCCTCACCAGCGCCTCGGGCGAGCTCACGTCCTCGGCCCGGGCCGGGACCGCCGGGATGTCGAGGTGTCCGGCGGCCTCCTCCTGGGCGCGGAGCGCCGGAGGCGCCAGCAGGACTCCGACCGTCGCGGCGATGCACAGCCCCCATCGTGTCTTCACGGGTCTTCCTCCGGCTCGAGTGACGGGTCGACGAGGATACACGGATAGCTCCCCGGCGCGGCGGCGCGCCAGAGCGCGGCCGGCGGGCACGGCTCGCCGGCGGGCCCCGGCGCCCCCCTTGCCGCCTCCGCGCGTTGGCTTATCGTGGAGCCGGAGCGCCGCCGTGCCGGACCGGCCCCGGCGAGAGTCCGCTCCGGCCCGTCCCACCCTCACACGGAGATGTCCCATGAAGCGCACGCTCCTCTGCGGCCTGGCCGCGATCCTGGTCCCCGGCGCGCTCGCGGCCCAGCAGCCGGCCGCCTCCTCGTCCAGCCCGACCACGGAGGCCGCCCGGCGGATGAGCGCCCATTTCGGCCGGCTGCTCACGGCCTCCGCCGACGAGGTCCCGACCGACAAGCTCTCCTACAAGCCCACCGACGCCCAGATGACGTTCGGGCAGGTGTGGGCCCACCTGGCGGAGGCCAACTTCGGGATCTGCTCGGCCATCGGCGGCACGGCGGCGCCGGACGCCCCGAAGCACGACGGGAGCGAGGCCAAGGACGTGCTCGTGAAGTCGCTGAAGGACTCGTTCACCTTCTGCGACAAGGTGCTGGGCGACACCGACGACAGCGCGCTGGGCGATCAGGTGGACCTGGGCTTCATGAAGGGCAGCCGGGCCATGGCCATGTTCATCTACGTGGAGGACCTGGCCGACCACTACAGCCAGGTGGCCAACTACATGCGCCTGAACGGCATGCTGCCCCCCAGCGCGCGGCGGAGCGGCGAGGGGGAGTAGGGAGGGGAGGCGCCGACCGGAGTCTCCCGGCCCGCCGGGCGCGCGGGCCGCGGCACGCGCCCGGCCGCGGCCGGGCGATAGCCGCGCCGCCGCCCCTCAGCGCCGTGGACGCGCCGGCTCCCGCTCCCGCTCCCCGGTGGCGCAGCTCACCGGGACGGCGGCCGCCCGCGCGCTGAGGTCGCGGCCCCGTCCGTCGGCGGTCCGCTCGGTCGCGCGGACGCTGCCCACGAGGCTGTCCCCCGACGGCCTGAGGGCGGCGCCGGCCCTGGCGCCCTCCTCGGTCCACAGCACCCACAGGGTGTCCCGCCGGACCAGCCACCGGAGGGAGCGGTGCGCGCGCCCCGTGTCCGCCCCTGCTGCGACCGCCCTGTAGCTGGGCAGGGTCCTCCCCCACGCGTCCACCGAGTCCGGGACGAGCATGAGCGTGCGGGGAGGCGCGAGGGCCCCGGTCGGGGCCCCCTCGTCGCCGGGGGCCCGCTGGCCCGCGGGCACGTCGACCCCGCCCCACGCGCCGTAGCGGAGCTTCCAGCACCCGACCAGCCGCCACGGGTGCAGGGAGGCGGGCTCGGGGACGGGCTCCGGCGCGGAGAGGATCGGGCCGAGCACGACGAGCGCGGCGACGGCCGCCGCGGCCAGGGCCAGGAGGAGGAGGTTGCGCCGCATCGCCCGCAACGTAGAAGCTCAGGGACGCGTCGATCAAGACGCCCGGAGCTCCGTCGCCCCTTCGGCACGAGGTCGCCCATGGACCGCCGTCCCCCGCCGCGCCCGTCCCGCCTCCTCCGCCTGGCGCTCGCCGCGCTCCTCCCGCTGGGCGGCGCCCTGGCCGCCGCCCCCGACGCCGCGGCCAAGGTCGTCCGGGTGGTGGTCGCGAGCCGCGACACGGTCCTGGGCGGCCGTCGGTTCGGCGAGTCGGGGGCGTACGAGAAGATCACGGGGCGCGTCTACTTCGCCTTCGATCCCTCCAACCCGGCGGACGCGAGGATCGCCGACCTCGCGCTCGCCCCCCGGGACGCGGACGGCCGGGTCACGGCGTGGGCCAACTTCATGGTCCTCCAGCCGCTCGACCCGGCGCGCCGGAGCGGGGTCTCGCTCCTCGAGGTCTCGAACCGGGGCGGGAAGGCGGCCCTCTCCTACTTCGACCGCGCGGCCGGGAGCCTCGACCCCTCCAGGGAGCGTGACTTCGGGGACGGCTTCCTCCTCCGCCGCGGCTACACGCTGGTGTGGGTGGGCTGGGAGTTCGACGTGCCGCCCGAGCCGGCCATGCTCCTCCGCCTCCACGTCCCGGCCGCCCGGAACCCGGACGGCTCGCCGCTCCGGGGCAGGGTGCGGAGCGACTGGGTGGTCGAGCGCCCGACCCGCACGCTGTCGGTCGGGCACAGGCGCCAGATCGGCTACCCGGTCACGGACACGGCCACGCGCGAGGCGTACCTCACGGCCCGCGACGACCGCGAGGCGCCGCGCCGCCTCGTGCCTCGCTCGGAGTGGACGTTCGCGCGGGAGACCGAGAACGGCCGGGTGGTCGGGGACCGGACCCACATCCACATGCCCGCCGGCTTCGCGCCGGGGAAGATCTACGAGCTGGTCTATCCCTCCGAGAACCCTCCCGTGGTCGGCCTCGGGCTCGCCGCGGTCCGCGACCTGATGGCCTACCAGAAGTACGACCCGGAGAGCCTGTTCCCCGCCAGGTGGGGGATCGCCGAGGGCATCTCGCAGACGGGCCGCTTCCTCCGCCACTTCCTCTACCAGGGCTTCAACACGGACGAGGAGGGTCGGAAGGTCTTCGACGGGATCTTCGCGATGGCGGCAGGGGCGGGGCGCGGGAGCTTCGACCACCGCTGGGCCCAGCCCTCCCGGGACGCCCACCGGTTCTCGGCCTTCTTCTACCCGACCGACATCTTCCCCTTCACGGGGCGCATCGAGAGAGACCCGGTGACGGGGCGCGAGGACGGGCTCCTGGCGCACACGCCCGCGGAGGATCTCCCGAAGGTGTTCTACACGAACTCGGGCTACGAGTACTGGGGACGCGCCGCCTCGCTCATCCACACGAGCCCGGACGGCTCGGCGGACGTCCCGCCCCTCGCGAAGGTCCGCATCTACCACTTCGCGGGCGGGCAGCACTTCGTGGACGGCTTCCCGCCGGGGACGGACCACTTCCCCGAGGCGCCGCGCGGTCCTGTCGGCGCGCCGGGCGGACCGGCCGCGTGGCGCGGGAACCCGCTCGACTACCACCCGAACCTCCGCGCCCTCCTGGTCCGCCTCACCGACTGGATCGTGGACGGCCGCGAGCCGCCCCCCTCCGCGATCCCGCACCTCGCCGACGGGACGCTGGTCCCGGTGCGGGAGGCGGCGAGCGCGTTTCCCGACATTCCCGGGATCGCCTTCCCGGAGGTGGCCCAGGTGGCCTACCGGGCCGACTACGGCCCGCGCTGGGAGGAGGGGATCGTGGACTTCCAGCCGCCCCGCCTCGGGCCCGCCTTCCCGGCGCTCGTCCCCGTCACCGACTCCCTCGGGAACGAGCGGGACGGGGTCCGGAACGTGGAGGTGCGCGTGCCGCTGGCCGCCTACGCTCCCTGGAGCCTGCGGACCGGCATGCCGGGCCCCGAGGACGAGCTGGCGGACTTCCGCGGCACCTTCATCCCGCTCCCGTGGGACGGGGCCGAGAAGGCCAGGACCGGGGACCCGCGCCCCGCGGTGACGACGCTCTACGGCTCGCGCGCCGCCTACATGAGGAAGGCGGCCGCCGCCGCGGACTCGCTGGTCAGGGAGGGCTTCCTCCTCCCCGGGGACTCTGCGCGGGTGGTCGAGCACGCGGGCGAGATCTGGGACTGGAGCGCGGCGAGGGCGGGGAGGAGGTAGGGGGGCGTGCTCGAGGCCCTCAGCCACGCGTCGGTCACGTAGTGAGAGCCACCGCCGCCCGCCCACCCCGCTCCAGCGACAGGAAGGCGTCCACGAGGTCGGGGTCGAACTGCGTCCGGGCGCCGTCCTCGATGTAGTCGATCGCCTCCCGGGCCGTCCACGCCTCCTTGTAGACCCTCCGGTGGGTCAGGGAGTCGAACACGTCCGCCAGCGCCACGATCCGGGCCCGCAGGGGAATCGCCGCCCGCACCAGGCCGCGGGGGTAGCCGGATCCGTCCCACTTCTCGTGGTGCGAGAGGGCGATCTCCTCGGCGGCCCGCAGGGAGGGGAAGCGGCTCCCGGAGAGGATCTCGGCCCCGATGGTCGTGTGCGTCTTCATGATGTCGAACTCCTCCTCGTCCAGGGGACCCGGCTTGAGGAGGATGGAGTCGTGGATCCCGATCTTGCCCACGTCGTGCAGGGGCGCCGCCCGACGCACCAGGCGGGTCTCCTCCTCGGAGAGCCCGATCGTGCGCGCCAGGTCGGCGGCCAGGCGGCCCACCCGCCGGGTGTGCTCGCCCGTGTCGTCGTCCCGCCACTCGGCCGCCAGGGCGAGCCGCTCGAGGATCTCCAGCCTCGCCTCCTCCAGGTCGGCGGTCCGCTCCCGCACGCTCTCCTCGAGCCGCTCGTTGTGGCGCTGGAGCTCCAGGTACAGGAACCGCGTCTCGAGGAGGTTGGCCACGCGGAGCCGGATCTCCGATGGGCTGAAGGGCTTGGTGAGGAAGTCCCGCGCCCCGCGGCTCAGCGCCCGGCGCTTGGCCTCGCGGCCGTGGTCGGAGGTCACGACCAGGGTGGGGCGGAGCTGAAAGTCCTCGAGGTCCTCGGCCAGGGCGTCCATGAGCCCCAGTCCGTCCAGCTCGGGCATGAGGAGGTCCAGGACGAGGAGGTCGGGGGGCTCGGCGCGGCACATCTCCAGGGCCTCGAGCGGATCGGGGACGGCGCGGAGGTTCGTGTACCCCTCGCGCTCCAGGATGTCCGTCAGGAGGTCCAGGTTCTCCCGCTCGTCGTCGACGATGACGATGCGGGCCCCGGTCAGCCGGCCCGGCGGGAGAGGTCGGCCCCGCGCCGCGGACGCGGGCTCGCGGCCGTTCGTCCGGCCGGTCCCCTTTCCATTCGTGCTCGTGCTGTCCACCATCGCGGGCCTCCACTCCGGGCGTCGCGTCGCTCTCCGCGAGCCCCTTCGGGCTCGCGAGCGGCGCCGTGTAAGGAGCCAGCCCCGTGCCCGGGCGTGCGGGAGACCGGGATCCGACGGCGCGCGGGGAGCCCGCCCGGGGTAAGGCTCGACCATTCCTCCGGTTAGTCCGCCCGCCGCGCTCCGCGATCCGGGGAGCGCCCTCCGCTCGGCTCGCCGGACGCCGCGGCAGCCGACGTTGCAGGGTCCGGGGGTTCATGGCGGATCGCAAGGGGGTCGTGGGGGGAAGCGCGCCCCCCGGCGGGGAGGAGCGCCCCCCGGCCTCCGCTCTTGCCCCGAGCGTCAGAATTGGGTACATGATTCCACTATTGTATACAGATCAGTATGCACACGCGCAGGAGGCACCGCGGCCCGAACCCCCGTGGGTGACGGTCCGGGACCGCCCCGCGCGGGACGGCTCACGGCCCGAGGAGGCAATCCGGATGCGACGGCTCACGGCAGCTGCAGCCCTGCTCGTCATCGGAATCAGCGTGGCCCCGGCCGCGGCCCCGGCCCAGGGCGCGGAGGGCGGGGGGGGCTCCGCGCCGGCTCGGGCCAGGCCCGGGCCGACCGACACCGTCGAGCTGGCCGCGTTCCTGGATGGGCTCATGTCCGCAGAGATGAAGGAGCATGACGTGGTCGGCGCCACCGTGGCGGTGGTCCGCGACGGGAAGCCGATGTACTCGAAGGGCTACGGCTGGGCCGACTTCGAGAAGCGCGTCCCGGTCGACCCGGCGACCACCCTCTTCCGCATCGGGTCGATCACCAAGCTGTTCACGTGGACGGCCGTCATGCAGCTGGTCGAGGAGGGGAAGATCGACCTGGACGCGGACATCAATACGTACCTGGATTTCCAGATCCCCGACACGTATCCGGGCCGGCCCATCACGATGCGGCACCTGATGACGCACACGCCCGGGTTCGAGGACCGGGGCTTCGGGCTGTTCAGCAGCTCGGAGAACCGGGGCGCGTACCTGGCCGGGAACATGCCGGCGCGCGTCCGGCCCCCGGGGACCTACGCGGCCTACTCGAACTACGGGGCCGCCCTGGCGGGCTACATCGTGGGTCGAGTCTCGGGGCAGCCGTGGGAGAGCTACGTGCGCCAGCACATCCTCGAGCCCCTGGGGATGGAGCAGGCGGCCATGGAGCAGCCCCTCCCCGACGACCTGGCCGACGACATGTCCGTGGGCTACGCCAAGGGCGGGGGCAGCCCGAACGCCAAGTCCTTCGAGATGCTGGTTCCCATGGCTCCGGCCGGGAGCGGCAGCGCCAGCGCGGAGGCCATGGGCCACTTCATGATCGCCCAGCTCCAGGACGGCGAGTACGGGGGCCGGCGCATCATGGCGGACTCGACCGCCCGCCTCATGCACAGCCCCCAGTTCGCGCACGACCCCCGGCTCCCCGCCATGGACCTGGGCTTCTACGAGCAGGACATGCACGGCGTGCACATGATCGGGCACGGCGGCGA
>DATFLN010000078.1:0-47983 GCA_035267645.1 Gemmatimonadota bacterium
GGTCGGCAACAACACGCCGGTCTTCTTCATCCGCGATCCGATGAAGTTCCAGCACTTCATCCGCTCGCAGAAGCGGCGGGCCGACAACGGGCTCCGCGACCACGACATGCAGTGGGACTTCTGGACGCTCTCGCCCGAGTCGGCGCACCAGGTGGCCTGGCTCATGGGCGACCGCGGGATCCCCAGGACGTGGCGCCACATGAACGGCTACTCGAGCCACACCTACATGTGGGTGAACGCCGAGGGCCGGCGCTTCTGGGTCAAGTACCACTTCAAGACGGACCAGGGCATCGAGTGCCTCACGCAGGAGGAGGCGGACCGGATCGCCGGCCAGGACGCCGACTTCCACCGGCGCGATCTGTTCGAGGCCATCGAGCGGGGGGACCACCCGAGCTGGACGCTCAAGGTCCAGATCATGCCCTTCGAAGAGGCCGAGACCTACCGGTTCAACCCCTTCGACCTCACCAAGGTGTGGCCGCACGCGGACTACCCGCTGCACGAGGTCGGCCGACTCACGCTGGACCGGAACCCCACCGACTTCCACGCGCAGATCGAGCAGGCGGCCTTCGAGCCGAACAACCTCGTGCCCGGGATCGGCGTGAGCCCGGACAAGATGCTCCTGGCCCGCGTGTTCGCCTACGCCGACGCGCACCGCGCGCGGATGGGGGTCAACTACAAGCAGATCCCCGTGAACAAGCCCCGCTGCCCGGTGCACAGCTACAGCAAGGACGGGGCGATGCGGGTCGAGAACGTGTCGGACCCCGTGTACGCGCCGAACTCCAAGGGCGGCCCCGAGGCCGATCCGGAGCAGTTCCCCTACATGGAGAAGTGGGCGGCGAGCGGCGAGTTCATCCACGCCGCCTACACGCCGCGCGAGGACGACGACGACTTCGTGCAGGCGGGCACGCTGGTCCGAAAGGTCATGGACGACGCGGCCCGCGACCGGCTGGTGTCGAACGTGGTCGGTCACCTGTCGGCCGGCGTCTCCGAACCGGTCCTGGAGCGCGCCCTCGACTACTGGCGGAAGATCGACCAGGACGTCGGAGACCGGATCGCCGAGGGGGTGGGCATGGCCGAGACGGTCGGGGCCTGAGGCCGCGGCGCCGCAGGGGGCTGTCGTGCGCGGGCCTTCCCGAAGGCTGGATTCGGGTGAGGTCGGCCGTGGATTCGCGGGACGGACACCGGAACGGCGCACCGTGCCCAGCGGTCGGAGGACAGGCGCGAGCGAGTCGGGGGTCGCGTGAGCGAGCGGGGGGACGCCGGCATGATCGGAGCGATCGGGGGCACGCCTCTGGTCGAGCTGCGGGAGGTCGTCCCCGACGGATCGGCCCGCGTACTGGTGAAGCTCGAGAGCCACAACCCGACCGGCAGCATGAAGGACCGCATGGCCCTCGCGGTCGTGGACGGGGCCCTCTCGTCCGGCCGGCTCTCGCGCTCCGGTCGCGTCGTCGAGTACACGGGCGGGAGCACCGGGACGTCCCTGGCCTTCGCGTGCGCGGCGCGCCGCATCCCGGTCACGCTGGTCACCTCCGATGCGTTCAGCCGCGAGAAGCGGGACCACATGCGGGCGTTCGGCGCCACGGTCCTCGAGATCCAGAGCGACGGGGGGCGGACGACGAAGGTGCTGATCCGGGCGATGATCGCCCGGGCCGAAGAGCTGGCCGAGGAGCCGGGGACGTTCTACGCGAACCAGTTCGAGAATCCGGACGCAGCCGGGGGCTACGCGGCGCTGGCCGAGGAGATCCTGGAAGCGGTCGGGGGCTCCCCCGGCGCGTTCGTGCAGTCCGTCGGCACGGCCCAGTGCATCAACGGCGTGGGCCGCGTCCTCCGGTCCCACGACCCGGACGTGGAGGTCGTCGCGGTCGAGCCCGCCGAGTCTCCCGTCCTCTCCGGCGGGGCCCCGGGAGCGCACCAGATCGAGGGCGTGGGTCCGGGCTTCGTCCCGCCCCTGTGGGACGAGGAGCTCGCCAGCGAGATCCGGCGGGTGTCGACGCGGGAGGCGAAGGGGATGGCCCGGCGGCTGGCGCGGGAGGAGGCGCTGTTCGCCGGGACGTCCACCGGGGCCAACGTGGTCGCCGCGCTCGACGTGGCGAAGCGCCTCGGCCCCGACGCCACCGTCGTGACGCTCGCCTGCGACTCGGGCCTCAAGTACCTGTCGACCGACCTGTACCGGGAGCCCTAGCCCGGCGCCCCGGCCGACCCGCCCCCCTCGCGCCGAGCGTCGGCGCGGCGCCGATTCGCATCATCCTCGCATCCAGATGCGTAGGGAATCCCGCATGGGACGAGGAGGCACGTCCATGTACGGTATAGTGTTAGCAATTTCGGCACTCGCCCTCTTTCCCTGGACTCCCGCGGCCGCGCAGGCCGCGCCCCCGGACTCGGTCACGGTGCCCATGCACGTGGTGGGGAACCGCGCGTACGTCGACCTCACGCTGCGGGCGGCCGACGGCTCCGAGCGGACGGCCAGGTTCTGGATCGACACCGGCGGCGGGGGGTTCCTCCTCAGCGAGAAGCTGGCCTCCGACCTGGGGCTCGAGTGGGGGAAGCCGGCCGGATCGCAGGGCCGCAAGCTCGCCAGGGTGCGCGAGGCGCCCGAAGCCTCCCTGGGCGACCTCCCGCTGCAGCTCGACGAAGACCGCGTGTTCGTGATGGTCGGCGCGGAGAACCTCGTTCCCGAGGCCGCGCCCGGTCACGCGGACGGCCTCCTGCCGGGCCACGTCCTCCGCCACTACCACGTGGTGTTCGACTACCCGGGCGGCACGTTCACCCTGGCCCGGCCGGGCGTGCTCCATCCGAAGGGCGAGCCGTCGCCGATGCCCGTCTCGGACCCCCTCGGCTTCCCGCGTACCGAGGTCCGCGTGGACGGGCAGACCTACGGCTTCCTCCTCGACACGGGAGCCTCATTCACGATCGTGTCCGAGGCCATCCTGAAGAGGTGGGGCGGCGCGCACCCGGACTGGCCCCGGCAGGAGGGGGCGGCCGGCGACGCGTCGACGCTCGGAGGACGGACGCTCGAGACCGTGACCGTCCCGAGCGCACGCT
The DNA here is from genome assembly GCA_035267645.1 of Gemmatimonadota bacterium. Lineage (GTDB taxonomy): Bacteria > Gemmatimonadota > Gemmatimonadetes > Palauibacterales > Palauibacteraceae > Humimonas. The sequence goes on from DATFLN010000078.1 coordinate 3,043, forward strand.
GGGACGGCCAGGCGATCGAGGCCATGGGGGTCACCTCCCAGCCGGAAGGCGTCTTCGAGCACCGCATGAGCCGCATGATGACCTCGCCGATCATCGGCGCCCTGGGCGGGAACGTCCTGAAGCGATTCCGCGTCGAGCTCGACTACGCGAACCAGCGCCTCTACCTGTCGCGCTGAGGCGGGAGCGGCACGCCGACGGGTGATAGGCACCGGGGTCCCGATCGGTGATATCGGGACGGCCCCGCGAGGAGTCCCCCCCAAGGCCGGGAACCCCGGCACGGGAGAGAGGCATGGAGCGAGTGACAGGCATCGGCGGGATCTTCTTCAGGGCCCGGGACCCGAAGGCGCTCGCCGCCTGGTATCGGGAGCATCTCGGCGTCCCCGTGGAGCCGGAGCACACGTATGCGACGTTCGAGTCCCGGGACGCGGGCGAGCGGACGATCTGGTCGGCCTTCCCGGAGGACGCGGACTACTTCGGCCCGGGCTCGCCGCCCCTGATGGTGAACTACCGGGTGTCCGACCTGGACGCGATGCTGGCGCAGCTCAGGGAGGCGGGCGCCGAGGTCGAGGACGAGGTCCAGGAGTACGAATACGGGCGTTTCGGCTGGGGCCGGGACCCCGAGGGGAACCGCTTCGAGCTCTGGGAGCCGCCCGCGGTCTGAGCTCGAGGCGGGGAGCGGGACGCCGATCCCCGGAGCGCTCGTCGGCGCCATCGACGAGCGGGCCCGGTTCGTGTCACAGCCCACAATCTGGGGTGCGCGTCGGATACCACCCGAGTGGACGTCCAGCCCGGCACCCTCATCGTGGCCGACTTCCGGCTCGGCGTGCAGGCCGTCCCGGTGGCGGAGCTCAGCGTCGAGGTAAAACGCATGCCCAGCGTCCACATCGACCGCTGCCAGGTGGGCACCGCGGAGGCCAAGGTCAAGCTCAACTCCGTGGGCTGCTGGAACGTGAGCCTGGGCCGAGCTGCCCACCAGACGAGCCTCCACTTCGGCAATTCTAGCGGCACGCCGACCTTCTACGTAGACGGCAGCAGCTTCTCCAAGGACGCGTTCATGGAGCTCCTCATGAGCCTCTCCCCCGATGACGTGGAGGGCCTGGAAATGCACGAGACCTCGAACGTCCCCGCCCAGTACTCGGGCTTCTCCATCGGCGGCTGCGGCGTGATCATGCCCTGGACCCGGACGCAGGCGTCCGGGCGGGTTCATCCCACACCGGCGGAACGTCATCGAACGGGAGCTGACGACCGCGTGCGCATCCTCTCCGACACCGCCAGTTTCCGTCCCCGGGAAGGAGAGGGCGCATGGGCATCGAGTTGGAGTGGTTCGTCCTGCTGGTCGTGCACGTCATCGGAACCTCGGTCTTCGGCCGCTTCGAGGCGGAGACCCCGTGGTGGAGACTCGTCCTCAAGTGGTCGGTGGTCATCGCGCTCACCGGGCTCGCGTACCGGCTCGCCGGCCACTGGGCGCTCCTCGTGGTGATCATCCCGGCGGTCGGCGGCGGGACCTTCCACGTCATCTGGTGCCGCCGGAACGGCATCCATCCCCTGAGAGCCACGCCCCGGCGCCGGTACTACGAGCTGCGCGGCTGGTCGTGGCCGGCGTGAGCCCATGCCCGAATCCCGCCGCACCCGTCTCCAGCGGTGGGGCCTCAACCTGTTTCCCGCCTATCGGGGAACGGGCGCCCGCATCACGTACATTGCTTCGGACTGGAGGGAGGTGCGGGTGAAGGTCCCGCTCAGCTGGCGCACGCGGAACTACGTGGGCACGATCTTCGGGGGGAGCATGTACGGTGCGGTCGACCCGGTGTACATGCTCATGCCGAGCAAGAGCCTGGGCCCCGACTACGGCGTGTGGGACAAGGCGGCGTCGATCCGCTTCAGGGCTCCGGGACGGAGCACGCTCCGCGCTCGCTTCCGGCTGGACGAGGAAGAGCTCGGGGCGATCCGCGCCGTGCTGCGCGAGGCGCCGTCGGTCGACCGCGTCTACACGGTCGACCTGGCCTCGGAGGACGGGGTGGCGCACGCCACGGTGGAGAAGACGATCCACGTGAGCCGGCGGTCGGGGCGTGCAGCCGGGAAGACCGCGTGAGCCGCAGCCGCGTCCGCCCGGCGCATCGATGAAGTACCACCACCTCGGGATCCCGACCTCCGAGAGGCGGGAGGGCGAGCGCCACCTTCCCGAGCTCGGGATGTGGGTCTCGGGCTACGAGACCAGCGAGTTCGGAATCGAGTGGATGCGCTTCGAGCCGGACAGTCCGGTGCCCGAGCTCGTGCGAAGGGTGTCCCACGCGGCCTTCGAGGTCCCCGACCTCGAGGCCGCCCTGGAGGGTCGCGAGGTTCTCATCCCGCCGACGTCCCCCTCGCCCGGCGTCCGGGTCGCCTTCATCGTGGAGAACGGCGCTCCGGTGGAGCTCCTCCAGAGCCGGACGGATGAGAACGACGCCGAGCAGGGAGACGAGCCATGAGCGGCCGCCGGACCCCTCGCCTTCCTCCTCCCCCACGCGGGCCTCCGCCGACTCTTCGCCGCCGTGAAGGGAGGCGAGCCCGTCCTCACGTACCATGCCTCGGTCCGAACGTCCGGAGCGAGCCGGCTCTTCTCCGAGCCCGACGCCGAGCGGCGCGTGAGCGGCTGGGACTACGCCTACTCGTTCCTTGTGGGCGTCGCGATGCTGGTGTCGGTGGCCCCGGCCCTCAGGGAGATCGTCACCGCGGGCAGCCTGTCCGCGGGCTGAGTGATCACGAAGGAGGCGACATGACGCGCTGGGTGTTCGAGCCGGGCCACTCCGCCGCGGAGTTCTGCGCGCGGCACATGATGGTCACCCACGTCCGCGGACACATCAAGGACGTGCACGGGACCCTCGAATTCGATCCCGACGACCCCACGCGAGGATCCGTGGAGGCCACGCTGGACGCCCGCAAGCTGTGGTCGGGCGAGGAGGCGCGCGACGCGCACCTGAAGAGCGAGGACTTCCTGGATGTGGCGAACCACCCGGAGATCACTTTCCGGGGTCGGGAGGTGGCCGCGCTCGGCTCGACCGAGATGCGGGTGGACGGGAAGCTCGCGATCCGCGGCACGACCAGGCCCGCGAGCCTCCACGCCCGCTACCTGGGGAGCTGGGAGACCTCGTGGTGGGAGGGCGGCGTCGACCACGGGCCCGTCCGCCGCATCGGGTTCGTGGCCGAGACGACCATCGACCGCCACGACTTCGGCGTGAGCTGGAACTCCACGCTCGACCGGGGCGGCGTCGTGGTCGGGAGCGAGGTCCGCATCCGGATCGACGTCGAGGCGGTGCCGGCAGAGTTCATCGAGGAGCTGCACGCATGACCTACGCGGCCATCGTGGACTCGATCACCGCGGCCACGCTGATCGCCGGCCGATGAGGACCGGGGCGCGGGCCCCGACCGGAACCCGTAGGTTGCGCCGGTCATGATGTAGCGAGGCGACGGCGTTATCTTGGTTTTTGAAGCTTTGCACCGTCTGGATCTCCACGGCGAGCTCGGAATGTCGACTCTCCCCAGGACTGCCCGGCCGGGCCTCCCGGGTACGGCGGTCGTGACCGCCCTCCTGCTCGTCCTGACCCTCCCGTGCGCGCTCCGCGCCCAGGGCCTGGCCGGAAGACTGGTCCAGCGGGGCGACCGCTCTCCCATCGGCGGCGCGCTGGTCCGCCTCCTCGGCCCGGACTCGTCCGAGCGGGAATGGACGCTAACCGGAGAGGACGGCGGCTTCCACTTTGCCGCGGTCGAGGCCGGCAGCTATCGGATCGAGGTCGAGAGGATCGGATTCGAGACCTGGCGGTCGGACCCGGTCACGGTCCCCGCGTCGGGGGCGCTGCGCCGGACGTTCGAGGTGCCCGTCCGCCCGGTCGAGCTGAGCGGGATCCGGGTGCAGGGCCAGGCGCGGGGGGAATGCCGGAGCCGTGACGCCGGCGGGGCCTCCCTGGCCGCCGTGTGGAGCGAGGTCCGCAAGGCCCTCGTGCTCACCGCCCGCACGGCCGATCAGCCCGGCGACCGCTTCCGCCTGCGGCGCTACGACCGGCTCCTGGACCGCGAGCTCCGCGTACAGAAGGAAACGGCGAGCGCGGGGACCAAGGTGGGGCGGGCCACCTATCGGAGCACCTCGGTCGAGGCGCTGGTGGACAGCGGCTTCGTGACGCAGGCGTCGGGAGGCGGCCTCGAGTTCCACGCGCCGGACGCCCCGCTCCTCCTCTCGGACGCCTTCGGGCGCTCGCACTGCTTCCGGCTGGTGGCCGGCCCCGACTCGGTGAAGGGCGAGGTCGGCCTGGCCTTCCGGCCCACGCGAGACCGCCGCGTCCCCGAGATCGAGGGCGCGCTCTGGGTGGACACCGCCACCGCCCGCCTGAGGGCGCTCGACTACCGCTACACGAACGTGGGCGAGCCCTACCCCGACTCCCTTGCCCACGGGCGCGTGAGGTACCGGGCCCTGCCCGACGGCGAGTGGGTGGTCGACCGCTGGTGGATCCGGGTGCCGGCGGTCGTGCAGAAGCGGAACCTCCCGACCCCGGCCGCCGGGCAGAACCTGGTGCGGGGCACGCAGACCGAGTGGACCGTGACGAGCTGGCAGGAGATGGGGGGCGACCTGGTGAAGGTCAGGATGGCCGAGCGCACGGTCGACACCTCCCACGACGGCCAGATCGGGGGCACGCTCTACGACTCGGCCGGCGGCCGGCCGGTGGGCCACGCCGTGGTCCGGATCGAGGGGACCGGGCGCACGACCCGCACCGACCGGAACGGCTACTTCCTGTTCACCGGCGTTCCGGCGGGGCGTTACACCGTGGTGGCCGACGACGTCGGGGACCGGGACGTGACCGCGTCCGCCGACGTCCGGGTCGCCGAGGACGGCGTTCAGCTCGTCCAGCTCGCGGGACCCGGCGCCCAGGAGAAGGTGGCCAAGGCCGGCGAACGGGAGGACGCGGGGGCAGGCGAGCGCGGCGCGGCCGAGGCGGCCGGAGCCGCCGAGGGCGGCGCGCACGAGAACGGCGTCGGGAAGACCGGCGTGGCCGCGGTCGACTCGATGGTGGAGGCCGCCAGTCGGTCGGAGGCGTCGGCCGGCGCCGAGGCCATCCCGGCCGGCCACGGGGAGCTGATCGGCACCGTCCGGGCCGCCGACTCCGGGAAGCCGCTCTCCGGAGCGAGCCTCGAGGTCGTGGGCACCGACCTGGCGGCCGTGACCAGCGAGACGGGCCAGTTCCGGCTGAGGGCCGTGCCGAGCGGACAGGTGGCCGTGACGGCCCATTATCTGGGCTACGCCTCCGACACCATCCGGGTGACGGTCCAGCCCGGGGCGCTCACGGTCACCCGCTTCCGCCTCACCACGCAGGCCGTCCCGGTCGCGGAGCTCACGGTGGAGGTGCAGCGCTCCATCCGGAACCCCCAGACGCGGGGCTTCTACGAGCGCTCCCGAGCGGGCTCGGGCGAGTTCGTGATGCGCGACCAGATCGAGGACCACGGCGTGCTCGGGTCGCTTAGGCGCATGCCCCAGGTCCACGTCAACATGTGCCGGGACGCCGGGGGGATGACCGTCGTCGGCTGCGTCAACATCGCGGTCGGCAGGGCGCAGGGGCAGAACTCGACCGGGGGACGGAGCTGCACGGCCTCGTACTACGTGGACGGCAACCCGATGACGAAGCAGTCCTTCTCGGACTTCATCCAGAGCCTCCCGCCCGAAGCCGTGGAGGGGATCGAGGTGCACGAGGCTTCGAACGTCCCGCCACAGTACGGGGGTGCGGGGATCGGCGGATGCGGCGTCGTGCTCGTGTGGACCCGGAAGGGGGCCGAGCCGGACTCGGCGGGGAGCCGATGACGGGGCGCCCCCGGTGCGCGCGGGCGGCGGCGCGCGCTGGAAGGCCGCCCCCGTGACGGCCGGCTCCGGCTACTCCGGCACACCCCTCGTCCGGAAGCTCGGGCTGAAGCCGGGCATGCGCGTCCGGCTCCTGGACGCGCCCGAGGGCTACTGGTCCCTGCTGGGCGGGAGCCCGGGCTCGCTCGAGGTCGAGGTCCTGGCGCCCGACGATCCGGGCGAGGCCGACTTCACGCACCTGTTCGCCGTGGAGCCCGCGGCGCTGGCCGAGGGGTTCGAGCGAGCGCGGCGTACCATGGCGGAGGACGGGATGGTGTGGGCCTCCTGGCCCAAGAAGTCGTCGGACCTTCCCAGCGAGATCGGCAGGGCGGAGGTCATGGCGGCGGGGAAGACGGCCGGCCTGGTGGACGTCAAGGTGTGCGCGGTCGACGAGACATGGTCGGGGCTCAGGTTCGTGATCCCGGTGGCGGAGAGGGGGAAGCCGGGGGCGGGCCGGACGAGCGGCTGACCCTTCACGTTAAGCCACGAGGACGATGCACATGTACGGACTCATCGGAAAGCTGATCGCGACGGAGGGGAGCCGGGACGAGCTGGCGGGGATCCTCCTGGAGGGCAGCGCCGACATGCCCGGCTGCCTGAGCTACATCGTGGCCAGGGACGTCGGGGACGAGAACGCGCTGTGGGTGACCGAAGTGTGGGAGAGCGAGGAGCGCCACGCGGCCTCGCTCGAGCTCCCGTCGGTCCGGGAGGCCATCGGAAAGGGAAAGCCCCTCATCGCCGGCTTCGGCGAGCGGTTCGTCACCGGGCCCGTGGGCGGGACGGGGCTGCACGCCTGAGGGCGGTCGGTCCTCGCCTTCGCCGGGCCCGGGCGGCGCCGCTCCGGCAGCCGCGGCGGGCGGTCGAGCGCCCCTCCGGGGACGGCGCCGGGAACCCGACGCCCCTGCGGGGCCGTTGCGTCACCCGGTGGTCGGCGACCACCTTGGATCGTCGCACCTCACCCTGACCGAGGAGTCCACATGAAGTCCGTGGTCGGAACCGCGCTCGTGGCCGGCGCCCTGGCCCTGGCGCCCGCGCCGGGGCACGCGCAGGCCGCGCAGCAGAGCTTCCTGGCCGTGGGGGACTCGGCGCCCGACATCCAGCTGACGGGCTCCACCCGCTACGGCACCCTGAAGGATCCCGTGCGCCTCAGCGACTTCCGCGGGCAGACCGTCGTCCTCGCGTTCTACTTCAAGGCCCGGACCCCCGGGTGAACGGTGCAAATGGAGGCGTACCGTGATCAGTACGCGAGGCTCTTCCACGACGGACAGAAGGTCGTCCTGCTGGCCATAGCGGCCGACAGCCCCGAGGCGCAGGCCTCGTGGGCGAAGGACGCCGACTTCCAGTTCCTGTTCGGCAGCGATCCGAGCGGCAGCGCCTACGCCGCGTTCGGAGGCGATCCGCGCGACAGCGGGATCGTCGGCAGCCGGGCGGTGATCGTCGTCGCGCCGGATGGCACGATCGCCGACGTGATGCCGACGTTCAACCAGGTGGACCCGGCGGCCTACGACCACCTGAAGGAGGTCATCGACCGGGTGACGCCCGAGGCGGACTAGCCGGGGACCGGGCCGCGCGCCCGGCCGGACGCCGAAGCGTCCGCCTCCCGATCGGGAGAGCGGGCGCTTTCGCTTCGAGGAGCGGCGGGGCACAGGGTGGGCGTTCACCCGCGGGCCGCGGGAGCCCGCGGCCCGCCCCCGGTCAGTCCGAGCTCTCGCCCAGCAGCTCCTTCACCGCCCCGACCAGGTCCTGGTCGGGCCCCACGCCCGTGTAGGCCACCTTCCCGTCCGCGTCGAGCATGACCACGATCGAGGTGGTGGCCGCCCTGTAGGCCCTGACCGCGTTCCCGTCCGCGTCGAACACGTGCGGGTAGCCGGGATCGTGCTTCTCGAGCTCGCGCCGGATGCGGCGCGGCGTCTCGTTCACGGCCACGCCGACCGCGACCACGTTCAGCCGCTGGCCGTACTGCTCCTGGATCTGCTCGAGCTGGGGCTGGAGCTCGGCGCACAGCGGGCACCACGTGGCCCAGAACTCGATGAGGGCGGGCTTCCCCTTCACCAGGCTCAGGAGGTCGACCGACTTCCCGGAGAGGTCCTGGACGGTGGCGGAGGGAGCCTCGGTCCCGAGCGGAAGGCTCACGTCCTCCTGGGCGGCCGCGGGCCGGGGCGCCGCCGCGAGGGCGAGGCCCGCCACGAGCGCGAGGATCGCCGACAGGAGGAGCGCCGCCCCCGCTACGCGGCCCGCCGGTCCGTCGCGGCCCGCCGACCCCGCGGGCCGGCTCGTCCCCTTCGCACGTCGTGCGAACGCCTTCATGTCATCCCGCCTCAGAAGTTGTAGCCCGCCTTCACGAAGTAGTACTCCGCCATCACGAGCATGATCAGCGCCGCGATCCGCTTGGCCCACACCATCCACCGGCCCGAGCTCGGGAGAGCCGACAGCGCTCCGGAGAAGATCCCCACCGCCACCAGGAGCGCGCTCATCCCCAGGGAGAAGACGAGGAGGTAGACGAAGCCCATGAGGCCGGCCCCCGTGGCCGCCACCCAGGTGAGCACGACCGCGAAGGCGGGCGCCCCGCACGGCGCGGCCACGATCCCGGAGGTCGCGCCCATCACGAACACCGCCCCGTACGAGCCCCCGCCCCGGCCCGCCGCCCACTCCAGGAGCCCTGGCGGGACGGGCATCGGGAGGACGTCCAGCATGACCAGCGCGAAGAGGAGCAGCAGGTTCCCGATGACGAGGCGGGCCCACGGGCTCGCGCTCACCGTCCCGAACAGGCTCCCCGAGACCCCGGCGATGGTCCCGAGGAGGGCGTAGACCAGCGCGAGCCCGAGGACGTAGGTGAGGGTGAGGCCCACCGTGCGCCAGCGGTCCTGGCCGGGTCGCGACGTCCCGGTGATCACCGAAGCGGTGATCGGGATCATCGGGTAGATGCAGGGCGTGAGGCTCGTGAGGACGCCGGCGCCGAAGAGCGTGGCGATCGCCAGGAGCGGTCGGTCGGCCAGCGTCGCGGCCAGGCCGCCCGTGGCATCCGCCTGCAGGAGCGAGAGAAGCATCATGGCGTGGCGAAAGCTCCCGGGCCGTCCCCGGAAGGGCAAGGGAGCCCCCGGAGCGGCGGAAGGCTGGCGGAGCTCCTTAGATTGATTCGTGGATCCCGGCGCCACGAGCGGCGCCGGCGCACACCCCGGGAGGACCCGGCATGAGCCAGCGAGCGACGAGCCCCGAACGAACCGAGTCCGCCACCGGCTGGGAAGCCGTCATCCGGAGCCTCGAGGACGAGGGCCGCCGCGCCTTCCTCGAGCGCGACATCCCCGCCCTCGACCGACTGTGGTCCGACTCCCTCCACGTGAACTCTCCGCTGAACGTGGTCCATCCCGGCTCGACGGTCCGCGAGCTCCTCCGCGCCGGCCGCATCGGCCACGTCGCCTTCGAGGCCGAGATCGAGCACATCGGCCGGCACGGCGACGTCGTGTTCGTCATGGGCGGCGAGACCATCGTCGACGAGCCCGGCGGGCCGACCCTTCGCCGCCGCTTCACGAACGTGTGGGGCCTCGAGGAAGGTTCCTGGAAGCTGGTCGCCCGGCACGCGAACCTGGTCGGGAACGCGCCGGCCTGAGACGCCGCTTCGGGAAGGGAGGCGCACCATGGACTTCGATCTCGCGGAGGGCATCGCCGTCCTCCGCCGCACGCCGGGGGCCCTGCACGCGTTCCTGATGGGGCTCTCCGATGACTGGACTCGCCGGAACGAGGGCCCCGACACCTGGAGCCCCTTCGACGTCGTGGGCCACCTCATCGACGGCGAGGAGACGAACTGGATGGTCCGGGCGCGCCTCATCCTCTCCGGTCGAGAGGAACGGCGGTTCGAGCCCTTCGACCGGTTCCGCCACCTGCGCCGGAGCCGGGACCGGTCCCTGCCCGAGCTCCTCGACCGGTTCGCCGAGCTCCGAGCCGGCAACCTGCGGGAACTGGAAGGCCTGGACCTCGGCGAGGCCGAGCTCCGGCGGACCGGCGAGCACCCGGAGCTGGGCCCGGTGACGCTGGCCCGGCTCCTGGCCACCTGGGTGGTCCACGACCTCGGGCACGTCGCCCAGGTCGCGCGCGTCATGGCCAGGCAGTACCGCGGCGCGGTCGGGCCGTGGGAGGCCTACCTCCCGGTCCTCCACCGCTGAGGCCCGCGCGGAGGACGCCTCGCCGCGCATCGAGCCCCTCCCCGATTTCACGCCCGGCGCTCCCGATGCGTCCTTCCGGATGACCGCGGGGCCGACGGCCCCCATCCACGACCATCAGCGGAAGGACCGACCCATGTCCGTGTTCACGATTCCCGCGTCCTCGAGCGCCGAGGAGGCGCAGGCGTACATCGACGCCGTCCTCGGCCTCGTCGGCGACCGCGACCCGCTCGAGGTGCTGGCCGCCACGCCCGACGCCCTGCGCAGGGCGGTGGACCGGGTACCGCCCGAGGCGCTCGACGTCCCGGAGGCCGAGGGGAAGTGGTCGGTCCGCGACGTCCTCCGGCACCTGGCCGACTCGGAGATCGTGTGGGGCTGGCGGCTCAGGGTGACGCTGGCGCAGGACCGGCCGCCGCTCACGGGCTGGGACCAGGACCTGTGGGCCGACCGGCTCCGCTACGATGAGGCGGACGCCGCGGAGGCCGTGGAGGAGTTCGCCGTCCTGCGCCGCGGGCACGTCCGTCTCCTGCGGGGGACGCCCGACGCGGAGCTGGACCGGATCGCGCTCCACGAGGAGCGGGGAGAGGAGAGCGTGCGCCGCATGCTGGGCCTGTACGCCGGCCACGACCTCCTGCACCTCCGGCAGATCGACAGGATCCGGGAGGCCGTGGCCCGGCGGTAGTCAGCGGACGGGCGCCCGCGGCCGGTGGGCCGGCGGACCCAGGGCCCGCCGGATGGCGTCGAAGGTCCCGGCCGGGACCGGGCCGGTGAAGCAGCCCAGCGTGTAGGGGTACTCCGGGGTCACGCGGTAGGCGTACGGGTAGCTCCGGCCGTCGACCACGACCTCCTCCGCGCGGCCGTGGCAGGCGTCCAGGTCGGCGTCGCCCAGCGCCGCGCCGGCCGCGTCCCGCTCCCCCAGGATCGGGAAGCCGTCCAGGGCCCAGCCCACCAGGCTGTCCGCGTCCACGCCCGGGAGGCAGGGCGAGGGCCCGTGGTAGTGGTACTGCCCCCTCCCCTGCGGGTGGCCGTCGCACAGGTCCTGGACCTCGTGCGCGGCCGCGTCCCGTCCCGCGTCGTCCAGGGCGCTGTACAGCGCCACGCCCGTGGTGGTCACGCCGATCATGCCCATGGGAAGGCAGCCGGGCTCCGCGGCGATCGTGGGCGAGGTGGTGAGCACGAACGCGAGACCCTGCGCCTCGATCCGGTTGGGGTTCGTGTCGTACCGGTAGGCCGGGTCGGCGGGCGTGATCGGGAACCTCCCGGTGGGCTCGTCGACCGGGAGCCCGTTGCTCCGGACGACCAGGCCGCTGTCGGAGACGGTCACCGAGAAGCGCGCCGACGGCCACATCACCCGCCCCGCGACGTGCGGCTTGGCGGCGGGGTCCCAGCGGTCGCCCCGGATCCAGTCGCCGGCGTGGCGCGCCCCGCCGGTGCGGAACGTCGTGCGGCACGCGTACACGCTGCCGACCTCGGGACGCCTGGACACGTGCCCGTCTCCGAGGGGCAGGCTCTGCGCGGCGGCGGGGACCGCGCCGAGCACGAGCAGGAGCGCGAGGCCGGAGGCGGCGCCTCCGCGGCGGATGCCGGCGGGTCTGTTCACGGGACGACCTCCTCTGGCGAAGGCGGGCGGGGGACACGGGCCGCAGCAGCACCGTGGCGCGGCGGACCGCTGGCGCGCAATGGAGCCTCTCCCCATCGTCCTCCGTCCCCTTTCCCGAGCGAGGAGACCCCCTGAGCCGCCGAGACCCCGACGCCCCCACGAGCTCCCCCTCCCCGCCGGCCGACCTGGTCGTCCTCGGCCGCGCGTGGACCGGCGATCCGGCGCGGCCACGCGCCGGGGCGGTCGCGGTGGTCGGGGAGCGGATCGCCGCCGTCGGAAGCGCGGAGGAGCTCGGCGCGTGGACCGGCCCCGACACCCGGGTCCTGGACGCCGGGGACGGCCTCGTGGCGCCCGGCTTCCACGACGGCCACGTCCACTTCCTCCTGGGCGGCTTCCAGCTGGCCCGGGTGGACCTCCGGGACGCCGACGACCCGGAGGACTTCGCGCGGAGGATGGCCGAGCACGCCGCCGGGCTCGGGCCCGGGGCGTGGATCCTGGGCGGCGACTGGGACGAGCAGCGCTGGCCGGGGGCGCCCCTCCCCCGGCGCGAGTGGATCGACCGGGTCACGCCCGAGAACCCGGTGCTCGTGACCCGCATGGACCAGCACATGGCGCTCGCCAACTCGGAGGCCCTGCGACTTGCCGGGCTCTCCGACGCCTCGTCCGCACCCGCGGGAGGGACGCTCGTTCGGGACGCGGAGGGGCGCCTCACCGGGCTCCTCAAGGACAACGCCATGGACGCCGTCCGGCGCGTCGTCCCGGATCCCTCGCCCGAGGAGGCCGACGCCGCCCTGGAGCGCGCCATGGGGTGGGCGGCGCGCCACGGCGTGACGAGCGTGTCGGCCGTATGCGTCTCGCCCCTCGAGCTGAAGGCCATGGAGCGGGCCCGCGCGCGAGGCTCGATGAGGACGCGGATCGCGGCCTACCCCATGCTGGACCGCTGGCGCTGGATCGCCGAGTACAGGGACGAACACCCGGGCGACGCGTGGCTCCGCGTGCCGGGCGGGAAGGCGTTCGTGGACGGGTCCCTGGGCTCCGGGACGGCCCTCTTCTTCCAGCCGTACGAGGACGCGCCGGAGGAGACCGGGCTCCTGGTCACGCCGGAGGAGGACCTGCGCGCCTGGATCGCCGGAGCCGACGCGGCCGGGCTCCAGACCGCCGTCCACGCCATCGGCGACCGGGCCGTGGCGCTCCTCCTCGACCTGTACGAGGAGGTGGCGGCGGAGAACGGCCCCCGGGACCGGCGCTTCCGGATCGAGCACGCCCAGCACATCCGCCGGCAGGACCTCCCACGCTTCGCCCGGCTGGGGGTGGTGGCCTCGGTCCAGCCCTACCACGCGGCCGACGACGGGCGCTGGGCGGAGCGGCGGGTCGGCCCCGAGAGGCTCCGGACGACCTACGCCTTCCGCTCGCTCCTGGACGCCGGCGCGCGTGTGGCGTTCGGGAGCGACTGGACCGTGGCGCCGCTCGACCCGCTGGCCGGGATCCGCGCGGCCGTCACCCGACGCACGCTGGACGGGGAGCACCCGGACGGCTGGATCCCCGCCCAGAAGGTCTCGCTGGACGAGGCGCTCCGCTGCTACACGCTCGAGCCCGCCTACATGGTGCACGCCGAGGACGAGCGCGGGACGCTGCGGCCGGGGATGCTGGCCGACCTGGTCGTCCTGGACCGGGACCCGTTCGAGGCGCCCGAGGCGCTGGACGAGGTGAGGGTGCGGGCGACGGTGGTGGGCGGACAGGTCGTGTACGAGGACGAAGGATGAGCGAGCTCGCGGATCCTTCGGGCAGGCATCCACGTTGACGGATCGGCGCGCGGAGCGGGCAACCCGGAGCCACGAAGGTGCGACGTGAAGGACCTCGGTCGGAAGCTCGGAAAGGCGAGCCGCGGGATCCCCGTCCTGGCGGGCGCGGGGGTCTCGGTGACCCGGTCGACCGACCGCATCCGCGTCACGGACGCGTCCGGCGCGCCGGTCCCGCGGTACGACTTCGACTAGACGCTCCGCTCGACCCACACCTGGGCCAGTACGGCATGGCCGCCGTGCGGCTGGGCATCCCAGAGGCCGGCGTGGAAGGCGTGGAGCCCGCAGCATGGGACCATGAGGGAGCGGACGGCACACCTCTGAAGCTCCGACGGCGGGGTGGCCGCGGCGAGGGTCCTCACAGTAACCTCCTCCGGTTCGCCGATGCGGAACCCCAGGCTCACCCTGCGCGGCTCGCGAAAGGACCGGCCCGTGTCCGAAGACTCTCCGTCCATGGGAACGAACAGGGCAGGCCGCCCCGCGCGGATCTGGGGGCTCCGGCTGCGCTGGTTCGGAGCCGAGTTCCTGGTCGTCGTGAGCGGCGTCCTGGTCGCGATCGCTCTCAACAGCTGGTACCAGGGCCGCCGGGACGCGGCCACCGAGGCGACCTACCTGGCGCTCCTGTCCCGCGACGTCGACCACACCATCGCCGACCTGAGGGAGGCCGCCGCGTTCGAGCGGTCGCAGGAGCTGAACGGCATCACGGCCTATCGGGCTTTCAGCGCGAGACGCGCGGGGCCCGAGCCCGACTCGGTCCGCAGGGCGCTCACCGAGCTCCTCGTTCGACGGACGGCGACGCTGTCGAAGGCGACCTACGAGGACCTGCTCAGCACCGGGAACCTGGGTCTGATCGGTGACCGGGCCCTGCGCGACCGCATCGTCCGCTTCTACGACGCGTCGACGACCCTGACCGAGATCCTCAACCGGAACAACGCCGCCTTCGTGGATGGGCTCTACAACCAGACGCTGCTGGCGAGCGGGCTCATCCTGCCGTGGGTGCTCCCCAACCCCCTGGGCGGTCGGGGCCTGAGCCTCGCCGACTCCCTCCTCGTCGTGGGGCTCCGGGGAGGCTACGACGACGAGCCCGATCCGCTGTGGAGCCTGCCGCGGGAGGACCCGGCGTGGGCCCGGGCCCGCTCCGTCCTCCTGACGCGCACGACGACGGCCTCGGTGTCCCGCCAGTCCGACGAATCCATGCTCGAGCAGGCCCGTGCCCTGAAGCGGGCACTGGACGCGGAGCGAAGGCGCCTCGGGGCGCTCGCCGCGGACTCGGCGGCCGGAAGGCCCGATCGGCGACCCGAGGGGTCGAGGGAGTGACCGGCGCCGTGCCCGCCGGACCCCCGGTGTCGGGGGCCCGGCGCGCGCACGGATGAATGGGGCTTCGCCGTTCCTCAGGCCTTCGAGAAGCCCGACCAGACGAAGTGGTACGCCTGCGCCTTCGCGTCCCAGTCCGCCCGGAAGGCGGTGGGGTGGGGACCCATCATCCCGGGGACGTTCGGAATCGCGTACGAGAAGGACGCCTTCTTCATGAGGAGCGCCTTCGTGAGCATCGGCTCCAGGAAGATCGGCTTGCCCGCGTAGTAGCCGACGAGCATGTCTCCGGTGAACAGCTTGCCGCTCTCGAGCTCGGCGGTGGGCAGCGCGTGCATGCCCATCTGCGGCACGCACAGCCCGACCAGCGTCGGGGTGCCCACCACCTGGGCCATCTCGGGAGGCAGGTCGACGTCGGGAAGCGTGTAGCCGGCCGGCATCGCGGCCGGCTTGCTCAGGTCCTTGCAGTCGATCGCCGCGATGGCCGCCGGCGACTCCAGGTAGAAGTGGAAGTCGAAGTGCGGCGTCAGGTAGGGCCCCGGCGGATGGCCGTGGGCCTCCCAGTACATGGTCAGCTCGTGGATCCCGCTCTGGCCCAGCGCGGAGGCCGGACTGGCCAGCCGGGCGGCGGCCACGGGCGGCCACGCCTCCGGCATCTCGTCCGGAGCGTTCTGGATGCTGGCCAGGGGGATCGTGGCGCGGACGTCCACGACCTGGTCTCCCTGCATCGTGGCCGAGGTGCAGACCTGGGCGCCGAACACCTCGGCGCACGCGCCCTTCACTTCGGTGACCTGCGGCTTCCCGGCGCACGCGACGAGCGCAGCCGCGGCGAGCAGGGCGGTGTGGCTTCGGGCGAAGCGGTACGGCATGACTGTCCCTCCCATGGCAGTGGGGCCCGGTGGCCGGGTCCCGGCACGCACCCCGGGGGCGGATCCGCCGCACGCGCGGCGCCGGTCCACGCCCGGGTCCTTTCGCAAGACACTCTGTATGAGGGACAGTCGTCGGCCGACGACGAGATCAGCGAACGGAGTTATCGTCCCCGGCCGAACCGCACAAGACCCGCGCGGATGCGACCCGACGTGTCGGCCCCGAATGTCGTATAGTGGAAAGAGGGCGTCGGCCGCTCGCGGAGTCGTCCCGCGTCGGCGCGGCTCCTTCCCCGACCCTGCCCGAGAGGAGCGATGACCCCAGCCACCGGTGATCCGCCCCGCCCCCCGGCGGTCGACCACCTCATCTACGGGGTCCCGGACCTCGAGGGCGGCCGCGACCGGATCGAGGAGCTGCTGGGCGTCCGGCCGGTGCCCGGCGGGCGTCACCCCGACTACGGCACCAGGAACGCGCTGCTCGGGCTCGGGCCCGAGACCTACCTGGAGGTCATGGCGCCGGATCCGGATCTTCCCCGTCCGGAGCGGGGTGTCCTGTTCGGCCTGGACGAGCGGGAGACCCCGGGCTTCGTGACCTGGGCGCTCCGCGGCGAGGCGATCGAGGAGAGGGCGGCCGTGGCCGCGGCGCACGGCCTGGCCCTGGGGCCGGTCGAGGCCGGGAGCCGGGAGAAGCCGGACGGGACCGTCCTCACCTGGAAGCTCACCGACCCGAGGGCGCTCCCGCTCGGCGGCGTCGTCCCCTTCCTCATCGCGTGGGGAGAGACCCCCCATCCGGCCGGGACCGTTCCCGGAGCGGGGGAGCTCGTCGGGCTGCGGCTCGAGCACCCGGACCCGGACGCGGTCCGCGGCGGCCTGGCCGCCCTCGGGGTCGAGGCCCCGGTGACGGCCGGGCGTCGGGCCCGGATCGTCGCCACGATCCGGACGCCCGACGGGGACGTGGAGATCGCGTAGATGGACGAGCGCTGCGGACCGGTCGTCCGGGAGGCCTCCCCGGTGACCCCGGCCGCTCGGCGGTCGTCCATCTGCATGGATGCCCGGGGCACCCGCCCCGGGGCCGTCCCTCCGGTCCCACCCGAGCGGACGGAGCGACCCTGGCCTCGAACCGGGAGGTCGAGCATGAGATCCACCCTGGTCATCACGGCGATGGCGCTGGCCATCGCGACGCCGGTGTCCGCGCAGGGCAAGCACGACCACGGCCCCCGGGGCCACGGCCCGCCGCAACGGGCGCAGGCCCACCGCGGCGGCGCCCCCTGGCAGCGGGGGCAGGCTCACGCGGAGAGGGCGCGCGGACGGGACCGGCAGCAGCGGACCGACCGCGACGCGCGGCGCTACGGGGACCGTGACGGCCGCAGGGACCGGGACGCCTACCGGGACCGCGACGCCGCCCGGTATCGCGACGCCGACCGGTACCGCGACGCGTACCGGGACCGGGAGCGGGCCCTCGAGCGGAACATCCACCGCCTCCTGGGCCTGGATCGCGACCGGTACGGCGATCGCTACCGGGACCGCGATGGATACCGGGACCGTGACGGATACCGGGACCGCGACCGATACCGGGACCGCCACGACCGCTACCGGCTCTCGCGCCCCTGGGAGCACGGGCGGTTCGGGCACGTGGGGCGGCGGTACCGGTCCTCGGCGATCCGCATCGACATCGGCCTGCACCGCCTGTGGCTCGGTGACGGGTTCTCGTTCGAGATCGCGGCGTGGGACTGGCCGTTCGCGGCGCGCTGGTGCTGGAACTGCGGCGAGTTCGTGGTCATCGCCGACCCCTACCATCCGGGCTGGTACATCCTGCGTGACGTGACCCGGGGATCCTACATTCACGTCCGCTACCTGGGGCGCTGAGGGCCGGCGCACCGACCGGGGGCCCCGGGTCGACGGCCCGGGCCCCCCTGGACCGGGCTCCCGTGGGGAGGTGACCGTGGGCCGGAACCGGTCCGAGGTCCCGCCGGGCGTCGTCGCGCTCGGAGGCTTCTTCGTCGTGGGGGCCCTGATGGCCGGAGCCGCCGGGACGTCGCTCCTCCTCCGGGGAGGGCCGCTGGAGGCCATGTGGCGCATCAACCCCCGGGCCCGGGAGGACCTGGCCGGCCTCGGATCCTGGGCGGTGGTGCTCATGCTCGCGGTCGCCGTCGGCTGCGCGCTGGCGGCCGGGGGGCTGTGGATGGGGAAGCGCTGGGGCCACCGTCTGGCGGTCGGGCTCATCGGCGCGGAGCTCCTGGGCGGGCTCGGCGCCCTCGTCCTCCGCGGCGACCTCCGCACCCTCGTGGGGCTGCCGATCGCCGCCCTCCTCCTGACCTACCTGCTGAGCGCCGGGGTGAGGGCCGCCTTCCATCCCGCCGGGTGAGCCCCTCGCTTGGAGCGCCGGCCGGAATGCGGTAACGTACGGAGAGGGGAGGCGGCGGCTCCGGGGGGACCCCCGAACCGGGAGGAGCCATGCCTGGCACCGTGAGGAACCTGCTCGAAGCCCGCTGGGCCGTGGCGGCCGCGGCCATCTACCTGGTCGTCGCGCTGGGCTCCCTCCTGCTACCCACCCTCACCGGATCCGACCTGGCGGGCGTGTGGTCGATCCTCCTCACCCTCCCCTGGAGCGCGATCTTCCCGCTGGGCACCGTGAACCACGCAGCGCCCGGGCTGGCCGGCCCCGCCCGGTTCCTGCTCCTCCTGGGCGGCATCGTCCTCGACACCGTCCTCGTCTATCTGGGCATCCGCTGGGCGGCGGGCTGGATCGCGGCGCGCCGGCGCTGAGAGCGGAGAGGCTCCTCCGCTTCGTCTCGCGGAGGGGCGAGGCCTGGATCCGGCGCCAGCGGGAGCGTTACCGCCCCTTCGGCCGCCCGCTGGGCGAGGAGGAGGACTCCGGGCTGGCGCCCCACTTCGCCGAGGCCACGCGCCGGAGCGTCCGGATCGCCCGCGTGGCCGGGATCGACAACCCGCCCTTCTACCGCGAGATCGGGAGAGTCCTGCTGGACTTCACGGGGATGTCGGGCATCACCTTCCGCGACACGGTGGTGGTCCACGCCGAGCGCGTGCCCGAGCCGCCGCCCCTCGCCCTCCTCTTCCACGAGCTGGTGCACGTGGTCCAGTTCGAGGCGCTGGGCGTCACCGAGTTCACGCGCCGGTACGTGGCGGGCTGGGCCGAGGGCGGCTTCTCCTACCACGCCATCCCGCTGGAGCGGCAGGCCTACCGGCTGCAGGCCGGATTCGAGTCGGGCCGGCTGGACCGGAGCGTGAACGAGCTCGTGGCGGAAGAACTCCGCTCCGGGCCGGGTGCTTGAGAGGACGATGAAGCGGACGAAGGCATCGATGGCGGCAGTTTCGGGAGCCGCGGATCTTCGTGCCCGTGGACGGCGAGATCGGCGGCCCGCAGATGTCCGCGACGGCCACCAGCCTCCGCTCGGGCCGGGTGCTGGTCCTCGGCGGCTGCGACGACCACACCGTGCCCCCGGCGGCGGCGTGGCTCGTCGAGCCCTCGCGCTGACGTCCGCCCCGAAGCCGGCGGCGCCCGAGGAGCGGCCGGGGCCTCGTGAGCACCGGACGGCGAAGTCCGGACGCGCTTCCGTCCACGAAACCCTATCTTCTGCTCCATGAGCGAGCGACGCTATACTGAAGAGGAGGTGGCCGAGATCTTCGAGCGGGCGTCCGAGCCCCGGCCCGAAGGTCCGGGAAGGGCCCCGGCGCCGGCGTCGGGCCTCACCCTCCCCGAGCTCCGGGAGATCGGGCGCGAGGTCGGGATCGCCCCCGAGGCGGTCGCGGACGCGGCCCGCTCCCTGGAACCGTCCGCGGAGCGCTCCGCCGGCCGCACGTTCCTGGGCTTCCCGATCGGGGTGGGGAGGGCGCTCCACCTGGACCGGCAGCTCACCGAGGAGGAATGGGAGCGGCTGGTCGTGGACCTGAGGGAGACGTTCGACGCCCGCGGGCGGATCCGGAGCGAGGGCTCCTTCCGCGAGTGGGCCAACGGGAACCTCCAGGCGCTGGTCGAGCCCACCGCCGACGGCGAACGGGTCCGGCTCCGCACGTTCCGCGAGATGTCGCGCAACTTCATGATGGCCGGGCTCGGAGTCCTCGGCGTTGCGGCCGCCGCGCTCATCGCCGGCCTGCTGTCGGCCGGCCTCGAGGAGGCCGCGCGGGTCGTCCCCCTCGTCGTGATCGGACTGGGCCTCCTGGGAGTCGGGGCCGTCCCGCTCCCCGGCTGGGCCCGGCTCCGGGAGCGGCAGATGGAGGAGGTCCTCTCGCGCCTGCGGCGGACCGCCTCCGGTCCCGCGGGGGAGCCGCCGGAGGAGCTCCCTCCCGGCACCGATGCGCCCCCGGGGGGAGCGTAGGAGGCGTGCCGAGTCGGGCCGCGGCCCTCGTCCTGGTCTGTGCGCTGTCCGCGGGAGCCTGCGGCTCCGAGCGGACCGCGGGCGGCGGTGCACCCCTCCCCGCCGGCGCTCCCGTGGCGGTGGACTCCGCCGCCCGCCTGGCCGTCGGCGTGGTCCGTGGCGACACGACCCGCGAGTTCCACGACGTGGTCGACCCCTTCCTGCTCCCGGATGGCCGGCTGGTGGTCCCCGACGCCGGACCCGGCACGATCCGGGTCTTCGGGCCGGACGGGAGGCTCGCGGAGAGCCTGGGCGGGCCCGGCGAGGGCCCGGGCGAGTTCGGCCGCCTCAGTGCGGCGTGGAGTCGTGGCGACACGATCGAGGCGTTCGACGCCGACCTGGACCGGGTCACGCGCTTCCCGCCCGGCGGCGGGCCCGAGGCCGTGAAGCTCGACGTGGCCGGACCGGCCCAGGGCGGCATCCCGGGCGCCCTTCCCGACGGAAGCTGGATCGTGATCGGGGTCGAGTCGGCGCGCATGGGAGGGCGGGACACCGTGGCG
The DNA here is from genome assembly GCA_035267645.1 of Gemmatimonadota bacterium. Classification (GTDB taxonomy): domain Bacteria; phylum Gemmatimonadota; class Gemmatimonadetes; order Palauibacterales; family Palauibacteraceae; genus Humimonas. The sequence goes on from DATFLN010000078.1 coordinate 23,509, forward strand.
GTCCACCGCTACGGCCCCGGCGGGGAGCACGAGGGCGTGGTGACGCGGATCGTCGGGATGCGGCGCTTCAGGACGGAGCGGATCGGCGGGCCCGACCCGCTCTCGCCGAGGGCGGTCTTCGCCGTGCACGGGAAGTACGTGTACGCGGCGGAGACGCAGACGCCGGAGATCCGCGTGCTGCGTCCGGACGGCCGGCCGGACCGGACGCTGTCCTGGGATCCCGGGGAGCGGCCGTCCCCGGAGGCCGCCTTCCGCGAGGCCGTCGACGCCGCTTCCTCGCGCGCCGGGATGTCCTCGGACCGCTACCGGAAGATGCTCGAGGCCTTCCCGGTCACCGGCCCGGTGCCGGCGTTCTGGGGGTTCCGGGTGGACGCGCTGGGCTTCGTGTGGATCGAGCCCTTCGATCCCACCCGCCGCTCGATCCTCTCCTCCGCCCGCACGGGAGCGTCGGGGACCGCCCGGTGGAAGGTCCTCTCGCCGCGGGGCGAACCGGCCGGGACCGTGGAGCTCCCCGGCGCCTTCGAGCCGACGTGGATCGGCCGGGCCGAGCTCGTCGGGGTCCGGTGGGATTCGCTCGCGGTCCAGCACGTGGAGGTACACGCCATCGAGCGCCGGCCCGGCGGGGGCGCATGATGGGCTCCGGGCGGTCCGGCGTCTCCCGCCTGGCCGCCTTCCTGCGCGGCATCAACCTGGGAGGACGCCGCGTCACCAACGACCGGCTCAGGGAGCCGTTCGAGGCGCTGGGGCTGGAGGGCGTGGCCACCTACCGGGCCAGCGGCAACGTGATCTTCGACGACCCCGGGATCGCCGCGGCGGAGCTCGAGAGCGAGGACGACCGGTTCCTGGCGCTGGGGACCGAGCTCGTGTGGCTCCGGAGGGGTCGGCTCAGCGACTCCCCGATCGAGACGCGCCACCTGGAGGCCGCGCTCGGCGGGCCCGACCACACGATGCGGACCCTGGGCACGGTGGAGCGGATCGTCGACAAGTTCGGGTCCTGAGGCGGGAGGTCGCCCATGCGCGAGGAGATCCGGCGGTTCCTGAAGAGGCTCCTGGGCTCCGGGGGAGGGCGGCCGTCGCCGGGAGCGCCGGAGGCCGCGGCGCCGGAGCCGCGGGATCGCGGACGCACCGGGCGGAAGATCCACCTCCAGGTCGCCTGCAGCCTGGACGGCTACATCGCCGGACCCGACGGCGAGGCGGACTGGATCGTCCACGACCCCACGATCGACTTCGACGAGATCTTCGGCCGGTTCGACACGCTCCTCATGGGCCGCCGCACCTACGAGGAGCTCGGGGACCTGCGCGGCCAGCTTCGGGACTTCCAGGTCGTCGTGGTCTCCAGCACCCTCCGCCAGGAGGACCATCCGGACGTGAGGGTGGTCGCCGAGCCCACGCGGAAGGTGCTCGCGGAGCTGCGCGCCCGGACCGGGAAGGACATCTGGCTGTTCGGAGGAGGAGAGCTGTTCCGCAGCCTGATGGAGATGGACGAGGTGGACGTGGTCGAGCTGGCCATCGTCCCGGTGCTCCTGGGAGGCGGCACCCAGCTCTTCCCCGCGCCGGCGGGCCGGCGCTTCCTGTCCCTGGAGAGCTACCGGTCGTACCCGAGCGGCATCGTGCTGGTGGCGTACTCCGTGCGCTCGCGGGACGCCGGCGGCGTCGACGATGGGCGGCCCGCGGGCGCCGCGCCCGGAGGCTCCGCCCCTCCTCCTCCCGCCCGCACGCCCTGAGCCGGCCCCGATGAGCGCGAGGAGGGCCATCGCCGCGGCCGCGGCGCTCGCGGCCGTGATCGCCGTCGGACTCGCAGCCGCGGCGCTCCTGGAGCGGCGCGGCTCGCCCCCCTCGTCCACGGAAGCGGCCGGGAGTGCGGCTTCGGGCTCCGCCCCGAGCGCGACCGCGACCTATCGCTGCACCGGCGGCCGGACGATCCGCGCCGCGTTCTACGCGGGCTCCGGCGGGGGACCGTCCGGGCCGGGAGCGGCTCCATCTCCGGCGGGCAGCGTCCGAGTCGACCTGGGCGGCGGACGCCGGGCGACGCTCCAGCGCACCCTCTCCGCGGACGGCCTCCGCTATTCCGACGGAGACCCGGCGGCCGAGGGCGAAGAGAGCGTGGTGTTCTGGAGCCGGGGGAACGGGGCCCTCCTCCTCGAGCCCGACGCGCGGGAGGGCCCCACGCGGTGCATCCGGACCGCCGACGATCCGGGCGGTCTCCCCGAGATCTTCGTGGGGGACTCGGCCAGCTTCTCGATCCGTTATCCGGCGGGCTGGGCCGTGGACTCGACGTACCGCTACCGGGCGCTGGGGCCGGGGCGGTCCATCGCCGGCGTCGCCTTCACCGTCCCGGGCCGGCTGGCGCGCGGCACCAACCTCTCGCCCGACACCCGCCTCACCGTCGAGGAGCTCCCCGTGGACGGGGAGTGCTCGGCGGACGACTTCCTGGCGAAGGGCGCGGGCGTCACGGTCGACACCCTGGACGGGACGGCCTACTCGCTGGGGCGCCTGAGCGACGCCGGGGCGGGGAACCGCTACCGGGAGACGGTGTTCGCCCTTCCCGGCACGCGTCCGTGCCTGGCCGTCCGCTACTTCCTCCACTGGACCGTGCTCGAGAACTATCCGCCGGGCGCGGTGGCCGCCTTCCACGAGGACTCCCTCATCGGCCGCTTCGACGCCATGCGCCGGACCCTCGCCGTGGCGCCCTGACCCCGGGGGCGCCGGGTTCGGTCCCCGGCCTCCGGCGGGCCCCGGTCCGCGACCGCGGCGCCGGGCCCTGCCACCCCGCGCCCGCCGCTACCGCCCCGCGCCGCCTTCCAGCTCCCCCGTGATGTAGTCGGTGAGGAGGGTGAACAGGTTGACCCGCGTGGCGGCGCCGGCGATCGCGTGGGTCTTGTTCGGATAGACCCGCATCCGGAACTGCTTTCCCGCCCGCTCCAGGGCCCGGGCCATGAGGACGCCGTTCTGCGGGTGCACGTTGTCGTCCCCCGTCCCGTACACGAGGAGGAGGTCGGAGCGGAGTGCGTCGGCGTGGTTCAGGGGCGCGGACGCGCGGTAGCCCTCCGGGTTGTCCCCCGGCGTCCCCATGAAGCGCTCGGTGTAGGCCGTGTCGTAGAGCTTCCAGTCGGTGACCGGCGCCACCGCCATCGCCGCCTTCACCGCCCCCTCGCTCCGGAGCGTGGTGAGGAGGGTCACGAACCCGCCGTAGCTCCACCCCCACAGGCCGATCCGGGAAGCGTCCGCCCACGGGCGCGCGCCCACCCGGCGAATCGCCGCCAGCTGGTCGGCCGTCTCCAGCTCGCCCAGGCGCCGGTAGACCTGCTTCGTGAAGTCGCGTCCGCGGGCGCCCGTCCCGCGGTTGTCCACGCTCACCACGACGATGCCGCGCCGGGCCAGGAGCTGGTGCCACAGGTAGCGCGTCCCGCCCCATCCGTCGGTCACGGTCTGCGCCCCCGGCCCGCCGTACACGTAGAAGAGGACCGGGTGGGCCGAGGTCGTGTCGAAGGCGGCCGGCGCGATCCGCCAGGCGTGGAGCGGCGTCCCGTCCGCGGCCTCGTCCGTGAAGAACTCGGGGTCCGCGAGGCCGAGCGAGTCGAGGCGCCGGGCCAGGTCGCCGTTCCCGACCACCGTGCGCGCCGCCTCCCCGGACGGGCGCCGGAGCACCGAGACGAAGGGGTAGGAGAGGGTGGAGCCGGTGTCCATCAGCCACCGTGCGCCCGGCGCCAGCTCCGCGGCGTGCACGCCCCGCGAGCGCATCCACGCGCCGGCCTCGGGGCGGGCGTCGTCGGCCGCGGCCGATCCGGTGCTTCCGGCGGAGGGCCCGGCGGCCGCCCCGCGAATCCGGCCGTCCGCGCCGCTCCCGCCGGCCCCGGCCGCCCACGCCGGCCCCGACACCCAGCGGGGGCCCGAGCCGTCCAGCCCCACCCAGCCCACCGAGCGGGTCACCGGCCCCCGGCGGGCGGCCGTGAACCACACCCGGCCGCGTCCCGGGTCCACGCCCACCACGCTCGTCACCGGCCACTCGCCCCCGGTGAGCCGCCGCACGACGCCCCCGTCCCGGTCGTACAGGTACAGGTGGCGCCAGCCCGAGCGCTCGCTGGCCCACACGAAGCGCTGCCCGCCGTCCACCCAGTGCGGCCCGCCGGCGAGGTCCACCCAGGCGGAGTCCTGCTCGGTGAGGACGGTCCGGGTGCGGCCCGTCCCCGCGTCGGCCAGGAGGAGGTCGAGCCGCCCCTGGTCGCGCGACAGCCGCTCCAGCCACACGTGGGCGGAGTCCACCCACCCCATGGCCGGCAGGTAGCCCTCCTGTCCGGGGTCCACGTCGATCCAGGTCGTCGAGTCGGCGGAGAGCTCCAGGATCCCCACCCGCACCAGGGAGTTGTCGGTGCCGGCCTTGGGATAGTGGACCGGCTCCGCGGTCGGGTACAGGGTCGTGTCGTTCAGGAGCCAGTAGACCCCGACCGGGCTCCGGTCGAAGCGCCAGTAGGCGATCCGCTTCCCGTCCGGGCTCCAGCGGAAGCCGTCCCGGAGCGAGAGCTCCTCCTCGTAGACCCAGTCGGTGGTGCCGTTCAGGATGCGGCCCGACCCCGTGTGGGTGAGCCTCCGCTCCTGGCCCGTCGACAGCTCGGTGACCCACAGGTCGTGGTTCCGGGCGAACGCCACGCGGTCCCCGCCCGGCGAGAACTTGGCGAACCACTGCCAGCCCGGCTCGTGGCTCACCGGCGCGAGGCGACCGGAGGCCAGGTCCAGGACCCAGTAGATCCCCTTGGTCCGCCCGCGCCACACCTTCTGCGCATCCGTGAACAGGAGGAGCCGGCGTCCGCCCGAGGAGAAGGCGAAGCTCTCGATGTCGAGCGCCCGGTCGCGGCCGGCCGGGGTGAGCTCGGCCGGCCCGGCCATCCGGGAGCGGCGGCCGCTGGCCGGGTCGACCTTCCAGATCGTGGGCTGGCCGTCCGCGTCCGTGGTCAGCTCCGCCCAGGCGGTCCCGTCCGGGAACCAGGTCCCGGAGAAGCGGTCCGCCTCGAAGTCGGACGAGCCGAAGATGCGCTGGACGGTGAGGCGGCCGGTGTCGGGGACCGCCGCCGGCAGGGCCGGCGCGGCGTGATGGGCGGCGCGGAGGGTCGTCGGTCGGGCGGCACTCGGGGAGGCCGCGGGGATCCTCGCCGCCGCGACGGGGGCCGCCGCCAGCGCCGCGGCCGCGAGCGCGAGGCCGGCCGGGGCCGCGAGGCCCGCCGCGGCCCGACGGATTCGGGACCGGCCCCTCGGCCGTGCCGCGCCCGCGGTCCGGCCCATCGCCTACACCACCTCGAGGGCACGGATGGGCGGGAGGGCCCCCTGCACGTAGACCCAGCCCTCCTCGTCCCGGAGCGAGTAGTGGATCTCGCCTCCGCTCGTGCCGGCAAAGTAGTGACCCGGCCCCTCGAGGTCCCAGGCGAGCGCGGTGATCCCGTCGCGGATCGCGAGGGCGGCCCACAGCGGCCGCTCGGCCCAGGTCCCCCCGCCGTCGTCGCTCTCGAACAGCCGCGGCTCGGCGCCCGTCTCCCGCTCGCCCCACGCGGTCTCGGCCGCGGTCGCCGTGGCCACGATCAGCGCCGGGCCGTCCCGCTCCGGATCCTCGGCGTGGAGCCGGAAGGCCGTGCAGTACGCGCCGGCCAGGCGCTCGTCGACGACCGCCCAGTCGGTGCCGCGGTCGTCGCTCTCGAACAGGCCGTTCCCGGTGGCCGCCCACACCCGCCCCGGCCGCGTGGGGTCGGCGGCCATGACGTGCACGTCCTCGCTCAGGCCCGAGTGGATCGGCTTCCAGGTCGAGCCGCCGTCGTCGCTCCGGTAGGCGCCCCCCACCTCGATCCCGGCGTACACCCGGCTCTCCTCCAGCGGATCGGGCGCGAGCGTCTGGACGTGCGCCGAGCGGTCGGCGTAGTCCTTCCAGTCCTCGCGCCGGCCCAGGTTCACCAGGTGCTCCATCTCCGTCCACTCCCCGCCGCCGTCGGTGGAGACGAAGATGCCGGCCGGCTCGACGCCCACGTACAGCACCTCGCCCCCGTGCCGGCCGGCGACCGAGCGCACCGGGCGGCCGTCGGGCACCCGGAACCGGGGAGCCCACGTCTCGCCCCGGTCGCGCGAGACGTACAGGCGGCCCGTCTCGGAGCCGCAGAAGACCGCGTCCTCGGCGGCCCAGATGGAGGTGACGGGATGGTGCTCCATCGCCTCGACCTTGAGCTGCGCCGACCTCTCCCCGGCCAGCCAGCGGTAGACCTGGACGCCCTCCGGCGTCCCCACGATGAGACGCATGCTATGACCTCACTCTTCGCTACGGGGATTCCCTGACTGATCGCTGCGGACGTTGTGCCTCGCGAACGCGCCCTGACAAGGTACGCCCGCTCCGCGAGCCGTGCGCGGGCCGCGCCGGCTCCTGCGGCCGACGGCCCGGGCGGCCCGCCCTCCTACGGGATGCCCGGCTCGGTCATGGCGCGGAAGTCCAGGATCCGGTCCAGCTCGTCCTCGGAGAGGAGGCCCTCCTCCAGCACCACGTCGCGGAGCGTGAGGTCCTCGGCCAGCGAGCGCTTGGCCACCCTGGCCGCCCGGTCGTAGCCGATCTCGGGGGCGAGGGCCGTGGCCAGCGCGGCGGTCGACTCCGCGTTGCGGCGGCATCGCTCCTCGTTGGCCTCGATCCCGACCACGCAGCGCTCGGCGAACTCGCGGGACACCGAGGCCAGGATGGCCGTGGACTGGAGCACGTTGTGGATCACGACCGGGATCATGACGTTGAGCTCGAAGTTGCCGGCCTGGCCGCCCACCGTGACGGCCGCGTCGTTGCCGATGACCTGCGCGGCCACCTGGCAGACCGACTCGGCCATGACCGGGTTCACCTTGCCCGGCATGATCGAGGAGCCCGGCTGGACGGCGGGGAGGGAGATCTCCCCGATCCCGGTGCGCGGCCCCGAGGAGAGCCAGCGGACGTCGTTGGCGATCTTCATGAGGCTCACGGCCACGGTCTTCAGCGCGCCGCTCGCCTCGACCAGCGCGTCCCGGGCGCCCTGGGCCTCGAAGTGGTTCTCGGCCTCGCGGAAGGGGAGGCCGGTCATCTCGCTCAGCTTCTCCGCCATCCGGCTGCCGAACTCGGGGTGCGTGTTGATCCCGGTCCCCACCGCCGTGCCGCCGATGGCCAGCTCGCCGAGGGCGTCCCCGAGGCCCTCGATCCGGCGGATGCCGTGCTCGACCTGGCTCGCCATCCCGCCGAACTCCTGGCCGAGCCGCACCGGGGTGGCGTCCTGCAGGTGCGTGCGGCCCGCCTTCGGGATGTCGTCGAACTCCTCGGCCTTCCCGCGGAGCGAGCCGGCCAGGAGCTCGAGGGCCGGCAGCAGCTCCTCCTCGAGCGCGGTCAGCGCCGAGACGTGGCAGGAGGTCGGGATCACGTCGTTGCTGGACTGGCCCATGTTGACGTGGTCGTTCGGGTGGACCGGGTCCCGCGAGCCCACCTCGCCCCCCAGGACCTGGATGGCGCGGTTGGCGATGACCTCGTTGGCGTTCATGTTCGTGGAGGTGCCCGAGCCGGTCTGGAAGATGTCGAGGACGAAGTGCTCGTCCAGGTCGCCGTCGGCCACCTCGCTGGCCGCCCGCGCGATCGCGTCGGCCCGCCGGTCGTCCAGGAGCCCCAGCTCCCGGTTCACCTCCGCCGCCGCCAGCTTCACCGTGCCCAGCGCGCGCAGGAACCGCCGGTCGAAGCGGATCCCGCTGATGGGGAAGTTGCGGCGAGCCCTCTCGGTCTGGGCGCCGTAGAGCATCCCGGCCGGGATCTCGACCTCGCCCATCGAGTCTCGCTCGGTCCTCGTGTCTGGCATGGTCACTCCGTGGTTCTCGTCACGCGGTCCTCGCGCCCGGCGGCGGCGGGCCGGCCGCGGCGGCGGCGATCGCCGCCGGGCTCAGAAGGCCACCCTGTCGCCCACCTTCACCCCGTGATCGTCGAACCAGCCGGACGCCATCTCCAGGGCGTACATGGCCGGCCGCGCGGAGGTGTGGGTCGAGTCGCTCTCCGGCTGCATGTGCTGGATGTCCACGATCCCGCCCTGCGGGTCGATGAAGGCGATGTCGAGCGGGATCTTGGTGTTCCGCATCCAGAACCCGAGCGTCTGGGCCTGGGGGTAGACGAAGAGCATCCCGTGGTCGGGGGGGAGCGAGTCCCGATACATGAGGCCGCGCGCGCGCTCCTCGGCGCTCTCGGCGATCTCGGCCGTCACGTCGTTCCCGGCCACGTCCAGGTGCGTGATCCGCTGCCCCTGGGGCCCGACGGTGTCCGCGCCGGCCGCCTGCCGCGCGGCCGTGTCCGCGGGCGCCGCGGAGGCCACCCGGTCTCCCGGCGGGCTCCCGGCGCCGCGGGCCTGCGGCGCGCCCTGGCCCCCGCAGGCCGCCCCGCCCACGGCGAGCGCCGCGGCCACTCCGAGCGCCACCGCCAGCGGACGCCCCGCGCCGGCGCGCCTCGTGTGCTCGCTTCCCTCGATCACGGCTCGTCCTCCGGCTGGTGGGATGGTCCGGCCCGACCCTTCCGCGGGACCTCGTGCGGGCCGGCGGCATACTCCCTACGGCGAGACGGCCATGCAAGCCCGACGCCGCCGCGACCGGCCCGTCCGTAGCCCGCCCCGGAGGTGTCCCCTGGAGCGCATCGAGGAGCTGGCGCACACCGCCGACGTGGGCTTCCGGCTGCTGGCCGACACGGAGGAAGGCCTGTTCCGGGCCGCCGCCGAGGGGCTCCGGCGGGCCATCGGTCACGAGGCCGCGGCCGCCGAGGGCGCCGCCGAGCCCGTCCGGCTCGGGCGCCCCGACCGGGAGCGCCTCCTCGTCGCCTGGCTCCGGGAGCTCCTGGCCGGCGGGGAGACCCGGCGGGCCGTCCCGGAGCCCATCGACCTGCGGATCGGCCGCGGGCCCGAGGGCGAGCCGACGCTCGAGGCCATCGTGGTGTGGCGCCCCCGGGCCGGGTCGGGACCGGCCCGCGAGATCAAGGGCGTCACGTACCACGGCCTCGAGGTGACGAAGCGTGACGGCCGCTGGTCGGCGACGGTCGTCCTGGATGTATGAGTGGCGAACGAGGCCATCGAAGCCTAATACAGGAGGGGAAGCGATGTCGGACTCCGCGCGGACGGTGAGCATGCGACGACCTCTCCTGGCACTCCTGGCGCTGGCCCTCCCCCTGTCCGCGGCCGGCTGCCTGGCGGCGGCGGCCGGCGCCGGGGCGGGCGGGCTCTACTTCACGACCCGGGGCGTCGGGCAGGTCGTCGAGGGGAACGTCGAGCAGCTCACCGGCGCCACCCGGAAGGCCTTCACCGACCTCGGTGTCACCTACAAGGGCCTGAAGGACTCCGACGACGGGAAGACGCGGGAGGTGTACGGGGCGATCGACGAGCACGACGTGACGGTGGACCTCCAGCCCAAGACCGACGTGGCCACGCGGGTCGAGGTCTCCGTCAAGACGAGCGCCGTGACCTGGGACAAGGACATGGCGCGGAAGATCCTCGAGGAGATCCAGAGCAACTCCCGGGGTTAGTACGAGGACAGGAAGGGACACGCCGGGGACGAGGGGAGGCGGCCGGGCAGGCCGCCTGATCGGACGAGGAGGCGAGGCATGATCCTTCCCAACGTGCGAGCGAGCTTCGGACGCGAGGAGGCCGCGACGGTGGTGGCGCTCCTGGGCGGCGGCGAGACGGGCCGGGGCGAGGAGGCCTGGCGCGACGTCCTGGCCGATCGCGGCTTCGACGCGCTCCTGGACGATCCCGCCCTCCCGGAGCGGATGATGGAGGGGCCGCCGGTCCGCGACCTCCCCCTGGGCCTCGTGATCTACGTCCTCCTGCGACACGCCCTGCTCGAGAGCGGCGTCGAGAGCCGCCTCATCGCCGACTACGTCTCCGCCCTGGTCCTGGAGTTCGGGTTCCGCGGGCGCTCCTGCCGGATCTCCGAGCACGACGACCGGGAGTACCACTACCTGGTCGACATCCTGGCGGACATGGCCGAGGCGCGAGGCCGGCGCGCGTTCCTCCTCGAGGCGCACCTGGGAAACTTCGCCCTGTGGCTCTCCGGCCTGTTCCCCGACCGGATCTCCACGCGCGTGCGCCGGCGCGGCGGGCCCGACCTGACCTATTATGAGGAGATGGGACAGGCCGGCTACCGGATGGCCGCCGACGACCCCGTGGCGCGCCGGGAGCGGCTGGACGCGCTCTACCGGGACGCAGCCGAGGGGTTCCCGCAGGTCCGGATCGGCCTGAACAGGTTCTCGGATCGGTACATGTTCCCGCAGCGGGGCGCGTCAATCGACCGGCTCCTCCGCCAGGTGAGCGACCGGTTCGGCGAGGACGGGGGGCGAAAGGCCTGAGGGCGGGCGGCCCGGGGGCGGGCGGCCTGAGGGCGGGGCCACCGGCTCCAGTTGAAATCGATAATCACTATTGATTGGAGGACGAGGACGTCCTAGCTTCTGCCGTGACCGGAGATCGGGAGCCGGCTCCGGCGGAGCCGGCCCCGCACGCTGAAGCCAACGCGACCACGAGCCCATGGACACTTCCCTCCAGACCCGTCCCCCGCTGGGGTGCGCTGCGGTCATGATGAGCGTCTTCCGCGCCAGCCTGCAGGAGCTTCAGCTCCCCGTGACGCAGCAGCGCGAGGCCATCGCCGGCGTCCTGTTCGAGTCCACCGGGCACCTGTCGGCCGACGACATCGCCCTCAAGCTCGAGGAGCGGGGCGAGCACGTGGGCAAGGCCACGGTCTACCGGACCCTGAACCTCCTGGTGGACGTCGGGCTCGCCACCGAGCACGACTTCGACGAGGGCTTCAAGCGCTACGAGGCCCGGATCGGCGCGTCCGAGCACGACCACCTGATCTGCACCTCCTGCGGCCGCGTCACCGAGTTCCACCGCCAGGCGCTGGACGACCTGCAGCGCGAGGTGGCCGACGAGTGGGGCTTCCAGCCCCTGACCCGGCAGGTGAAGATCTACGGCCTGTGCTCCGAGTGCGCGGCCTCCGCCGACGAGGAGGACCTTCGGCGTGCCGTCTGAGACCTCCCGGGAGCGCCTCCTGGCCCTCCTGGCCGAGCGCTCGTTCCGGCTGGGCACGTTCGAGCTCTCGTCCGGCCGCACGAGCGACTACTACATCGACTGCCGCACCACCACCATGCACGCCCAGGGGCAGGCGCTCCTGGGCCCGGTGGGCCTGGACGCCCTGGACGAGGCGGGCCTCGCCCCCGACCTGGTGGGCGGCCTGACCATGGGCGCCGATCCCATCGCCTACGCGATCGCAGGCGAGAGCTGGCGCCGCGGGAGCCCCGTCCACGCCTTCTCGGTCCGCAAGCGGGCCAAGGAGCACGGGCGCGGGCGGCGCATCGAGGGCTGCTTCGAGCCCGGCGCCCGCGTCCTGGTGGTCGAGGACGTCATCACGACCGGGGGCTCGGCCCTCCAGGCCATCGGCGAGGTGGAGAAGGAGGGCGGAGAGGTGCTGGCCGTCCTCGCCCTCGTGGACCGCCAGGAGGGCGGCCGCGAGAACCTGGAGGAGGCGGGCACGCACGTCCTCTCCCTGTTCACCGCCGCCGAGCTGCGCCGCGCCCACGAGGCCTCCGCGGCCGCCGGCCGCGACGACTGAGCCCGGGCGCCACGGGCGGCGCCCGCCGCCCGGCGTCCCGCCCGCCTGAAACAGACGCGGGCGTCCGGGGTTTGGAAACACCGTCCATCCGGATGCAGCGAATACAGGAGAAGAAGCCGTGATCCGCTTCACCGACGCCGCCCGCGAGCGCGTGCTGGCGTACATCGAGGAGGAGGGCCGGGAGGACCTGGCCATCCGCATCGGCGTCCGCAAGTCCAGCCCGTTCGCCCCCGAGTACGACCTGGCCCTGGTCGGGCCCGACGAGGTCTCCGACCAGGACGCCTCCTTCGACCAGGGGGGCTTCCGGCTCTACGCCGAGCGCCAGAGCCTGGACTTCCTGGAGGGCTCCGAGATCGACTGGGTCGAGTCGCTCCAGGGGAGCGGCTTCAAGGTCCAGAACCCGAACGTGAAGCCGCTGGGCGCGGAGCCGCCCGAGGGGCCACTGGCCGAGCGCGTCCAGACCATCCTCCAGGAGCGGATCAACCCCGGCGTCGCCTCGCACGGGGGCCACGTCAGCCTGGTCGACATCCGCGACCGGGTGGTCTACCTGAAGATGGGCGGCGGCTGCCAGGGCTGCGGCATGGCCTCGGTCACCCTCACCCGGGGGATCAAGGAGGCGCTCCGCGCCGCCGTCCCCGAGATCGAGGGCGTCGAGGACGTCACCGACCACTCCGCCGGGACGAACCCCTACTACAACTAGGCGAGAGGCCCGGCGATCGGGCGCGCGGGCCCTCCGTCGGAGACCCTCTTCAACTCCAGTTGAAGAGGGTTTCCGGGAGGGGGAGGGGGTCCCCCCGGCGGAGCGGCACCGCGGCTCCCGCCCTCCCTACCGCAGGATCCCCGCGACCCCCGTCTCGGTCGGCATCCGGTCGGACGAGAGGACCAGGGCGTTCCCGCCGCGAAGGATCGTCATCTCCGCCAGCTCGTCCAGGAGCTCGACGGCGTCCCCCGACGGGTCCTCGCCGCCTTCCCGCACGACCTCGATCTCGCCGGTGGCGCGGTCGATGTGGCCCCACACCCGCCGGTCGCGCTCGGTGAGGAGGAGCCGCATCCGGCCGGCCACGACCAGCCGCCCCAGGTTGGCCAGGTCCATCTCCCCCTTCCCGGCCCCGTAGGCGTTCTCCCACAGCTCGAGGGCGCGGTCGATCTTCTTGAGCACCTGCGCCTTGGCGATCGGCCACGCCGCCTCGTGGACGCGGTCGGGGTTCCAGTTCACCACCGACGCTTCGACCCCCTGGTCGGCCAGGTTGTCCAGGCGGCTCACGTCGCGGTAGATGGGGTGGTACTCCTTGACGGCCGCCAGGACGAGGGGACCGATCTCGTCCTCGAGCATCTCCTGGAGCCCCTCGTCCACCGCTCGGAAGAAGCGGCGCAGCTCGGGCTCGCTGTCGTCCGTGCCGATCCCGTGACCGTGGAAGACGGGCATGATGCCGCCCCGGCCGTGCCGGCCGTGGGAGGCGTTCCGGACCTTGCGACGCATGACGATCTTCTCGTCGCGCTCGAACTCGTAGCCCAGCGCCTCCATGAGGTTGCGCGGCACGCCCTTGAGGTCGACCGGGCTCACGCCGTTCGCGGTCCCGGACCACAGCCTCACCTTCTTCTGGCTGAGGCCGAGCACCCAGTAGCGGTCGGGCGCCTGCAGGTACTCGAGCATGGGCCGCGTGTGGAAGGTCGGACCCACCACGACCAGCTCGGGGAGGCTCGAGGGGAGGCGGTAGAGCCGGAGGAAGCCGGGCGCCGCGAAGGCGGCCAGGCCGTCCGACTGGTAGCGCCAGAACTCCTCCTCCTGGACGAGGGGCTCGAGCTCCTCGACCACGCCGTCCCCGGCGCCGTTGGAGCTGTCGGCCGTGCCCATGAGCTCCCGGGCGCGGTCGAGCGCGGCCCGGTAGCGGAGGCGGTTGGTCTCGGCCTCGCTGCTGGTCCGCTCGGTGGGCACGTAGATCGAGACGGCCGGGCCGTCCATCTCGTCCAGAAGGTCCTTGAGGTCCTGGCGGCCGAAATAGTCCACGGAACGCTCCTTCCCGCTCTGGGATCCGGTAGCGACGGCTCCGCGAGGGGCGGGCCGGGAGGGTCGCGGAGCCGGTCCTCGCGCATGGCCCGCCGTACGCCCTCATGCTTCAACGAACGTACCACGGCGGGGGCGGGCGTCGGGCCGGCGTCGGAGCCGGCCGGCCTGGGGACGCCGCGGGGACGGCGAGCCGCCCGGGACCGGGCGGCCGACGACCCCCGCCGCGCCTCAGTCCCCCGGGATCAGCGCGTGCAGGACGAGCCCCACGATCGACATCACCAGGGCCCCGAAGAACGCCGACCCGAAGCCGCGGAGGGCGAAGCCCGGCGTGAGCGCGGCGGCCAGGTAGAAGAGGATCCCGTTCAGGACCAGGTAGAAGATCCCCAGCGTCACCACCGTGATCGGGAAGGTCAGGAAGACCAGGATCGGCTTCACGATCGCGTTCACGAGTCCGATGACGAGCGCCGCCAGGAGGAGCGCTCCGGTCCCGCGCACCAGGATGCCGGGGACGATGCGCGTCGTGATCCACAGGGCGCCGGCGTTGATCAGCCAGCTGATGAGCAGACGCATACGAAGCTCCTTTCGGCCCGGGACGGGGAATGCGGTTTGCGGCGGTGCGCGGCCGGAAGCCGGCCCCGCACCCCTCAATCTATCCACCCGGGAGACGAGGATGAAGGTCGGGCGTCACGGCGTCGCCATCGAGCTCGAGCGCGGCGACATCGCCCACCAGGACGGCTTCGACGCGGTCGTGAACGCCGCCAACGCCCAGCTCATGCCCGGCGGCGGCGTGGCGGGCGCCATCCACCGCGCGGCCGGACCGGGCCTGGCCGAGGAGTGCCGGCCGCTGGCCCCGATCGAGCCCGGCCAGGCCGTGATCACCGGCGCCCACGACCTCCCCGTCCGGCGCGTCATCCACTGCCTGGGCCCCGTCTACGGCCGCGACCAGCCGGCCGAGGAGCTCCTGAGGAGCTGCTACCGACGGGCGCTGGAGCTGGCCGAGGAGGAGGGCCTCGCCTCGGTGGCCTTCCCCGCCCTCTCGACCGGCGCCTTCGGCTACCCCCTTCGGGAGGCGGCGCGGGCGGCGCTGGACGAGGTCCTGGGCGCGCTCCCGGAGCTGGAGTCGGTCCGGCGGGTCCGCTTCGCTCTGTTCGGGGAGGACGCGCTCCGCGTCCACGAGGAGGCCCTGGAGGAGCTTCTGGACGACGCGGGGTGAGGCTCGGGGGCCGGGTCGCGGCCCCGCGCGTCGCGCGTTCGGGCGCCGCGGGGCCGACGCCCCGCCGACCCGAGCGCGCCGCGCCCTTACGGGCCCTCCGTCTCCGACTTCGCCGCGCAGGCGCGCACCTCCCCGCCGAAGCGGCGGGCCACGTCCTCGGCCTCGTCCGAGCGGAGCGGCCCCGCCACGACCCGGGTGAAGCCGTCCGGTCCCGGCTCCTCGCGGGCCGGCTCGCCGGCGTCGCGCAGCCTGGCCAGCATCGCATCGGCGTTGGAGGGGTCGCTGAAGGAGGCCACCTGCACCTCGCGGCAGGCCGACGGCGGCCGCGTGACGACGATCTTCACCTTCGCCGTCCCGTCCACGAGGAAGCCGAGCCGGCGGGCGGCGGCCCGGGAGACGTCCAGGATCCGGCCTTTCGCGAACGGGCCCCTGTCGGTGACCCGGAGCTCCGCCCGGCGGCCGTTCTCCAGGTTGGTGACGTCGATCCACGTCCCGAGCGGAAGCGTGCGGTGGGCCGCGGTCATCGCGTCCATGTCGAAGCGCTCGCCCGATGCGGTCGGACGGCCGTGGAACTTCTTCCCGTACCACGAGGCCTCGCCGACCTGGCTCCAGCCCTCCTCGACGCTCGTGGCCGGCGTGGCCGGAGGCGGCGTCCGGCCCGCGCACGCGGCCAGGGCGGCGGCGAGGAGGACGGGGAGAGCGGCGCGGAGGGAGCGGCCCCGCCTGGGGCCGCGGCCGAAGACATCCATGTCTGGATGAGACGCCGCCGGGCCGGCTCGCGCAAGCGAGCCCGCGCCGCCGGGCCGGCGCGCCGCGCCTTCCGGGACGGCCGCGGATCGGCCGGCGCGGCGACCGCGCCCGCGCGATGCGGAACGCTTCTTGACATCGGCAGGCGGGGGGAAGAAGCAGGCCGCGGCCGTTCTCCGACCCGCGGGGATGCGAGCTCGCGCGCCGTCACGGCGAGACGAAGAGGACGACGAGCATGGCGACGTCTGCGAACCTGGGATTCCCGCGCATCGGACCGGACCGCGAGCTCAAGATGGCCCTCGAGGCCCACTGGCGCGGCGAGAGCGACGCGGACGAGCTTCGGGAGCGGGCGGCGCGCCTCCGCCGCGACGCGTGGAAGGGCCAGCGGGCCGCCGGCATCGAGCACATCCCCTCCAACGACTTCTCCCTGTACGACCACGTGCTCGACGCCGCCTCCCTGGTGGGCGCCGTGCCGGAGCGCTACACCCGCGGCGCGGACGGCCTCGGGCTCGACCGCTACTTCGCCATGGCGCGCGGCTCCCAGACCGAGGAGCTGGACGTCCCGGCGCTCGAGATGACCAAGTGGTTCGACACGAACTACCACTACATCGTCCCCGAGCTCGGCCCCGACACCTCGTTCGAGGTCTCGACCACCAAGCCCCTGGACGAGCACGCCGAGGCGCTGGAGCAGGGCGTCGAGACCGTGCCGGTCCTCCTGGGCCCCCTCAGCTTCCTCCTCCTGTCCAAGTGGACCGGCCAGGGCGAGGACCGCCGGCTCGACCTCCTGGAGCCGCTGGTGGACGCGTACGCCGAGGTGGTGGAGCGGCTGGCGGAGGCGGGAGCCGCGTGGGTCCAGCTCGACGAGCCGTGCCTCGTGGAGGACCGCTCGGACGAGGAGCTGGACGCCCTGGAGCGCGGGTACGGACGCCTCTCCGCGCACGGCGGCCGGGCGCGCCTCCTCGTCCAGACCTACTTCGGCCACGTGGGGGAGGCCTACCGCCGGCTCATCGGGCTCCCCGTGGACGGGATCGGTCTCGACTTCGTGCGCGGCCGCAGGGCCCACCTCGAGCACCTGGACGAGCACGGCTTTCCCTCCGACAGGGTCCTCCGGGTCGGGATCGTCGACGGCCGGAACGTGTGGATCAACGACCTCGAGCGCTCGCTCGAGCTCCTGGAGCGGGTGGCCGGGCGGGTGGACCCCGGCCGGATCCAGGTCTCGCCCTCCTGCTCCCTCCTCCACGTGCCGATCGATGCCTCGCGGGAGACCGGCCTCGACGCCGAGCTCCGCTCGTGGCTCGCCTTCGCCCGTCAGAAGCTGGCCGAGGTCGAGATCCTCACCCGCGGCCTGAACGAGGGTCGCGAGGCCATCCGGAGGGAGCTGGACTCGAACCGCGAGGCGCTCGACTCCCGCCGGGGCTCGGACCGGACGCGGCGGCCCGAGGTGCGGCGGCGGCTGGAGGGCCTCTCGGCGAACGGGGCGTCCCGCCCCGAGCCGTTCGAGGAGCGGCGCGCCCGGCAGCGGATCCGGCTCGGCCTGCCCACGCTCCCGACCACGACCATCGGCTCCTTTCCGCAGACGAAGGAGGTCCGCCGGCGGCGGCGGTCTTTCCGGCAGGGGGACATCGACCGGGACGAGTACGAGAGCTTCCTGGAGAAGGAGATCGAGCGCTGCATCGGCGTGCAGGAGGAGGTCGGGCTGGACGTCCTGGTCCACGGCGAGTTCGAGCGGAACGACATGGTCGAGTACTTCGCCGAGCGCATGGACGGCTACGCCTTCACCCGGCACGGATGGGTGCAGTCCTACGGGAGCCGCTACGTGAAGCCGCCCATCCTGTACGGAGACATCGACCGGCCGGCGCCCATCACCGTGCGCTGGTGGAGCTGGGCGGCCTCCCGCACCGAGCGGCCCGTGAAGGGGATGCTCACCGGGCCGGTGACCATGCTGGGCTGGTCGTTCGTGCGCGACGACCAGCCGCGCGCGGCGACCTGCTACCAGCTGGCCCTGGCGGTGCGCGACGAGGTCGAGGACCTCCAGGACGCGGGCGCGCCGGTGATCCAGGTGGACGAGCCGGCGCTGCGCGAAGGGCTCCCGCTCCGGGCGGAGGACCGCGACGACTACCTCGGCTGGGCGATCGACGCGTTCCGGGTGGCCACGGCCACCGCCGCGCCCGAGACGCAGGTCCACACGCACATGTGCTATTCCGAGTTCAACGACATGATCGAGCACATCGCCCGCATGGACGCCGACGTCCTCCTGATCGAGAACGCGCGCTCGGACGAGGAGCTCCTGGAGGTCTTCCGGGACTTCGACTACCGGCGCGACATCGGCCCCGGGGTCTACGACATCCACTCGCCCCGCGTGCCGCCGGCCGAGGAGATGGCCGACCACGTCCGGGACTCGCTCACCGTCCTCCCGGCCGAGCGGCTGTGGGTGAACCCCGACTGCGGCCTCAAGACCCGGGGCTGGGACGAAGTCGTCCCCGCCCTGGCCAACATGGTCGAGGCCGCGCGGACCGTGCGTGAGGAGCTGGACGGAGCCGGCGGGGGGGACGGCGGCGCGTGAGCGGATCCGACGAGGAGCCCGACGGCTCCCGGGACGAGGACGAGGAGCGGGCCGCGGGCGGGGCGGACGGGGCCGCGCGGGGAGAGGAGCCCGGCCGGGACGTCCCGGAGGAGCAAGAGGCGCTCGAGGGCGAGGGCGGCGAGGGGCTCCAGCTCACGGGGCTCCGCTACCGGCTGACCCTCCTCTCGATCCTGGTTGGGATCATCGCCGGCCTGGGCGCGGTGGCCTTCCGCGACCTCATCGCCCTCTTCCACAACCTCCTCTTCCTCGGCCAGTTCTCCTTCGTCTACGACGCCAACCAGCACACGCCGGTCCCGGCGCCCTGGGGACCGCTGGTCATCCTGGTCCCCGTGGTGGGCTCGCTGGGCGTCGTGTTCCTGGTCAAGAACTTCGCACCGGAGGCCAAGGGGCACGGCGTCCCGGAGGTCATCGACGCCACCTACTACAACAAGGGGATCGTCCGGCCCATCGTGGCCGTGATCAAGTCGCTGGCCTCGGCGCTGTCGATCGGGAGCGGCGGCTCGATCGGACGCGAGGGGCCGATCATCCAGATCGGGGCCTCCTTCGGCTCCACCCTGGGCCAGGTCATCGAGATGCCGACCTGGGAGCGGATCACCCTGGTGGCGGCGGGGGCCGGCGGCGGGATCGCCGCCACGTTCAACACGCCGATCGGCGGGATCCTGTTCGCCATCGAGATCATGCTGCACGAAGTGAGCGTGCGGACGCTGGTCCCGGTGGGGATCGCGACCGTGACCGCCACCTACATCGGCCGGCTGTTCTTCGGGCCCAACCCCTCGTTCGTGATCCCCAACCTGGTGAGCTCGTCCTTCAACATCACCGACCCCGGGGCGCTCGTCTCCTTCGTCGGGCTGGGGATCCTCATGGGCCTCGCGTCGGCCGTGTTCATCAAGTCGCTGTACGGGGCCGAGGACCTGTTCGAGGAGTGGATCCCGAACAGCTACTACCTGCGTCACGGCCTCGGGATGCTGGGCGTCGGCATCCTCATGTACCTGACCATGAGGTGGCTGGGCCACTACTACATCCAGGGCGTCGGGTACGCGACGATCCAGGACATCCTCTCGGGCGGGCTCGGCCCGGTCCTGATCCTCCTCGTCCTCTACGTGGCCAAGGTCCTCGTGACCGCCGCCACCCTGGGCTCGGGCGCCTCGGGCGGGGTGTTCTCGCCGGCGCTGTTCATGGGAGGGACGCTGGGGGCCGCCTACGGCCTCGTCCTCTCGCGCTTCTTCCCCTCGCTCGGCGCCGTGGGCGCGCCCGGCTTCGCCGTGGCCGGCATGGCGGGCGTCGTGGGCGGCTCGACCGGGGCCGCGATGGCCGCGATCGTCATGATCTTCGAGATGACGAGGGACTACGGCGTCATCATCCCGATGGCCATCACCGTCGTGCTGAGCTACGGCGTCAGGCGCGCGCTCGTCGACCAGAGCATCTACACGCTGAAGCTGGCCAGGCGCGGGCACTTCGTGCCGCAGGCGCTCCAGGCCAACTTCCACTACGTCCGGAGCGCGCGGGACGTCATGGAGACGGCCGTCGTGACCGTCTCCCCGTCCATCCCGTTCGAGCGCTTCCTGGAGTCGGCCCGTAAGATGGGGACGGCGACCTACTTTCTGGTGGGCGACCCGGACGAGGTGTTCGGCGTGATCTCCAAGGACGCCGCGCTGGCCTGCGTGGCCGGCACCGGGTCGGGGACGAGCCTGAGCGAGATCACGAGCACGGACTACATTGTCGTGGACGAGGACGAGAGCTTCTTCGACGTGCTCTCGGCCATGTACCGGAAGCGGGTGCCCGTGGCGCTCGTCTCGACCAGCTGCGTCGACCCCGACCACGGGATCATCATCGGCATCATCACCCGCGAGCAGGTCGCGAACTCCCTCGAGAGCGCCGTCGAGCTGTTCGCGGATTGAGCCCAGGGGCGGGCGGCGCGAGAAGGGTCTCGCGAACCGAGACTCGAGACCGATGTCGCGAATCGAGACCGAACAGAGCCAGTCACGGAGGACCATCATGAGGGACGTGAGCTACGGATCGCGCAAGGAGCTGCCGGGCGTCGACTACGAGGACGCGATCGCGCGCGTCGAGGAGGCGCTTGGCGAGGAGGGCTTCGGGATCCTGACGCGGATCGACGTGAAGGAGACCCTCAGGAAGAAGCTGGACGAGGAGTTCAAGCGCTACGTGATCCTGGGCGCCTGCAACCCGCAGCTGGCCCACCGGGCCCTGAGCGCCGACGACGACATCGGCCTCCTCCTGCCGTGCAACGTGGTGGTGGCCGAGACCGACTCGGGCTCGGAGGCGGCGTTCCTCCGTCCCAAGGCCATGCTGTCGCTGGCCGGCATCCCGGGCATCGAGGAGGTGGCGCAGGAGGCCGAGGACCGGCTGTCGAGGGCGTTCGAGACCCTGTAGGCGGCGGGTTGCGACCCCCTACGCCGGCGGCCGCCGCGCGCGAATGGCGAGGACGTTGCCGTCCGGGTCCCGGAAGAAGGCCATCCACAGCTCGTGGTCCTCGGCCCGGTGGACCCGGTGCGGCTCGCCCAGGAACACCACGCCCCGCTCGCCCAGCACCCGGTAGGCCGTCTCGATGTCGTCGACCTCGAAGTAGAGGACCGAGGAAGGGTGATCGAACTCGGGGCTCTCGGGGGCCGAGAGCATGAGGTGGAGGTCCCCGCACTTCAGGAAGGCCAGCCCCGGCGGGGCGCGGAACAGGAGAGGGAGCCCGAGGGCGTCCCGGTAGAAATCGACGGACGCCTCGAGATCGCGGGCGCGGACGGCCACCTGGCCGATCCTCTCCAGCGCGAAGCCGTTGAGCGGGTCCTGCAGCCGATCGGTTCCCTTCATGGCGCCCCTCCTCCCCGTGGATGAAGAGGAAATCTAACGCGCTCGGGGCCGAACGTGGAGAAGGGAGGCTCCGGGAGGAGGGCTCCCGGAGGGGTGAGGCTGCGCCGGGGGCCGGACTCCGAATGCGAGAGGGGAGCCCCTGCTGGTGGCCCGCCGGGGCTGCCATGACCCCCGGCGCCCTCCCCGGCTGGAGAGGTCAGCTGGCCGCGAGCCTCCAGGGCCGCCGGCCGTCGCCGGCGCCCCTCGCGCCGGTCGCGCTCGGCGAGGCACGCTCCGAAGTCGAGGCTTCCGCCCTCCCCTTCCAGCCCGGAGGCTCGAAGGCGCAGAACGGGTCCTCCTCCAGCGGATCGCCCGAGACCGCGAAGGCCCGGGCCCGGCTCCCGCCGCACACGAAGCGGAAGGGGCAGACCCCGCACTTGCCCTTGAGCGCCTCGGGATCGCGCATGGAACGGAAGAGCTGGCTGTCCCGGTAGATGTCGACGAGGCTCCGCTCGCGGACGTTGCCCCCCGAGAGCGGAAGGAAGCCGGAGGGGAAGACCTCGCCCGTATGGCTCACGAACACGAAGCCGTTCCCGTCGCCGGTCGAGCCCAGGGCGGCCAGGTCGCGGCGCGCCTCTTCGCCGGCCTCGCGCTCCTCGAGCTCGATCTGTCGGCCCACGCGCCGGTAGAAGGGCGCCTCGACCGTGACCACCTTGAAGGACGAGCGGCGCTCGCGGCGGTAGAGCCAGCGCAGCAGGGCCTCCGTCTCGTGCGCCCCGAGCGGCTCCAGCGCCGAGCCCCGTCCCACCGGCACCAGGAAGAAGAGCTCCCACGCCACCGCGCCGAGCGACTCGACGAGGTCGGCGATCCGGCACATGTCGCCCGCGTTCTCGCGGGTTACGGTCGTGTTGATCTGGATCTCGAGCCCGACCTCCCGGGCCGCCTCCGCCGCGCGGACCACCACGTCGAACGAGCCCTCCTGGCCCCGGAACGTGTCGTGGTCCTCGGCCGTGGCGCCGTCCAGCGAGAGCGCCATGCGGACCACGCCCGCGTCCTTCAGCTCCGCGACCGTCTCGGGGGTGAGCGAGGGGGTCGAGGCGGGCGTGATCGCCATGTGGAGCCCGAGCTCGTTCCCGCAGGCGAGGATGTCGAACACGTCCGCACGGGCCATCGGGTCCCCGCCCGAGAGGACGACGACCGGCGGCCGTGGCGTGAACGACCTCACCTGCCGCAGGACCTCCCGCGCCTCCTCGGTCGTGAGCTCGTCGGGGTGGGCATCGGGCTGCGCCTCCGCGCGGCAGTGCACGCACTTGAGCGCGCAGGCCCGGGTCAGCTCCCAGGTGAACACCACGGGAGCCTGGGCGTAGCGCCGCCGCATGGCCCTGGGGCCCGCGGGGCGCGAGCCCGGGTGAGACCCGCCCCCGTGCTGGCCGCCGGAGCGTCCCCGGCCGACGCTCGCGTCGTCGCGGCTCGTTCCGCCCACCCTGCTCTTCTCTCGCTCCATGACCTCGCTCCCCGCTCTCCGGGCCCCGATCCGTGCCGGCACGCCCTGAACGTCGCCCGGCCGGACGACCGCGGGTATAGGAAGGTCCGCCATTCGTCCGGTGGGGAAGACTCGCCGCGACCTGTGGTGGAGACCACGCGGGGCCCGTAGGGTGCATCCCTACGCGGAGGATCGACGCCCCCCCGGCGAGGTCGGGTGCTGACGACCCGACACCGGGAGCGGCGGTCGGAGTAGACCCACAGGGCGGGCGAGGGAGGCCATGACGGCGGACGAGACGACGACGGACGGGCCCGAGCGCACCATCGCGATCCTCGGGGCGGGGAACATCGGCCAGGCGCTGGCCGCCGGCTGGACGCTTTCGGGGCTCCGCCGGCCGCAGGAGATCCTCCTCACCCGGAGACGGCGGGAGCTCCTCGAGCCGCTGGGGCGACGCGGCTTCGGCGTGGACCTGGACAACCGTCGAGCCGCGCGTGAGGCCGGGGTCGTGGTCCTGGCCGTCCAGCCGGGCCAGGTGGTCGGTCTCCTCGAGTCGATCGACGACGTGCTGGACCCGAAGCGCCACGTCCTCGTCTCGGTGGTCTCGGACGTGACCATCGCCGAGATCCGCCGGCACCTGGGCCGGCACGTGCCCACCGTCCGGGCCATGCCCAACATGGCCATCGCGATCCGCGAGTCGATGACGTGCCTGTGCGCTGCCGAAGGGGAGCACGAGGCTCTCGATGTGGTCGGTCCGCTGTTCGAGGCGGTCGGACGCACCCTCGTCCTACCGGAGGACCTCATGGTGAGCGCCACCGCCCTGGGGGCGTGCGGCGTGGCCTTCTTCCTCCGGTCCATCCGCGCCGCCTCGCAGGGAGGCATCGAGATCGGGTTCCACCCGGAGGAGGCCCTCCTCATGGCGGCCCAGGCGGCCCGGGGCGCCGCTTCGCTCCTCCTGGAGGGCGACCACCCGGAGTCGGCCATCGACCGCGTGACCACCCCGCGCGGCTGCACGATCGCGGGCCTGAACGAGCTGGAGCACCAGGGCTTCAGCTCGGCCATGATCCAGGGGATCGTGGCCTCGGCCCGCAAGGCGGCCCGCCTGTTCGAGGGCGGCGGGGACTGACCCGGACGGAACGGGCGGCCGGCAGCCCGATCGCGGGCGCGGGGACCCCGGCGGAGCGGAAGGGGGGCCGGGGACTTGCATGAGTATGCACATGGATGCATAATCACGCGATGAGGGGCGGCCGCGGCGCGTGGCGTTCGTCCCGGAGACGGCGAGCCCATCGGAGAGGGACGAAAGCATGAGCAATGCGATGGAGAGGGTGGCCCTGGCCTATTCGGGAGGCCTGGACACCTCGGTCATGATCCCCTGGCTGCGGGAGACCTGCGGCTGCGAGGTCGTGGCCGTGGTGGCCGACGTGGGCCAGGACGAGGACTTCGGGGCGATTCGCGACAAGGCGCTCGCGACCGGCGCGGCCGAGTGCCACGTGGTCGACCTCGTCGACCCGCTCGCCGAGGAGGTCCTCCTCCCGGCGGTGCGCGCCGGGGCGGTCTACGAGGGCCGCTACCTCCTCGGGACCGCGCTCGCCCGCCCCGTCATCGCCCGGGCGCAGGTCGAGGTGGCGCGGCGGACGGGGTGCGACGCCCTCGCCCACGGCTGCACGGGGAAGGGGAACGACCAGGTCCGCTTCGAGCTCGTCTACCGGGCGCTGGCCCCCGAGCTGGCGATCGTGGCGCCGTGGCGGGAGTGGGACATCCGCTCGCGCGAGGAGGCCATGGCCTACGCGGCCGAGCGCGGGATCCCGGTCGCCGCGACGGCCGAGAAGCCCTACAGCATCGACCGGAACCTGTGGCACGTCTCGTTCGAGGGAGGGGTGCTCGAGGACCCCTCGCAGGCGCCGCCCGCGGACATGTTCGTGCTCACCGAGGACCCCGCGCGGGCGCCGGACGAGCCGCTCGAGGTCGAGATCGGCTTCGAGGCGGGCTTCCCGGTGTCGGTGGACGGGCGGCCGATGACCGCGGCCGCGCTCATCCGCC
>DATFLN010000079.1:0-57893 GCA_035267645.1 Gemmatimonadota bacterium
GTCGTGCATGTGGGTGCCGAGCCCGAGGATGCGCGCGTCGATGGCCGGCCGCCCCTCCCACGAGCGCTCCGTGCGGCCCGGCGGGACGGGGAAGTCCTTCACCCCCAGCGGCCCCATGACGTCCACGTAGAACGGGTAGACCTCCACGGGTCGGACGAGCCGCTCCCCGCGGGGCACGTACTCGAGCGTGACGTGGAGGTAGGCCCCCTCGTAGGAGGTCCCCGACGAGTTGGCGAACATGCTGGCTACCACCAGGCGCATGGCCGAATGCGTGGGGATACCCATGATGGGCGGGAGGCTCACCGCCCGCGTCTCGCGTCCGGCGGCCATGATCCGGCGCGAGATCGGGGTGAAGAGCTGCCGCCGGTCGGGGTCGATGAGGTTGACGTGGTGGAGGAGGTCGTCCGGGAGGCGGTTCCCGTCCGCGTCCGTGATCCTCCAGGAGAAGCCGTGGATCCAGCCCAGGTCCGGGATGGAGACCACCTGCGTGGGGACCCGGTAGTGCGGCATGCCGGACGGGAGGCGCACCGGACCGACGATGACCTCGAAGGCCCCGTCGTCCGGGTGGTCCTCGGCCCGGACGTACCGGTGGCCCGCGTGCGGGATGGGCGGCCGCGCCTCGGCCGCCGCAGTTCGGGGGCCGGCGTGCCCGGCCGCGGCCGCCTCCGCCTCCCGGGCCGGCCGCTCCCGCGTTCCCGCGTGCTCCTGCGCCCGCAGGCCCCCTACCACGAGGATGGCCAGGGCGGCCCCCGCCAGGACCCCGGCGGCGATCCGGGAAGGACGGCCGGCTCCGATGATCCTCGGGCTTCGCTCGATGTCCGTCCTCATGCTCGTCCGGGGCTGAACGTGAACCGGCGCCGCGGGGGGCGCCGGTCTTCCGATGGATCGCACGCAGGCGGGGCGTCCGGCGGACGGGCGTCCGCGCGGCGCCCTCGCGAGGGCGCCCTCAGGCGGGCGCGGGGACGTCGAAGTGCTTGTAGTTCTTGGCGATGAAGTCCTTCCACTGCTCGGGGACCTCATCGTCCGGATAGATGGCCTCCACCGGGCACTCCGGCACGCACGCGCCGCAGTCGATGCACTCCTCGGGATGGATGTAGTACTGGTCGTCGCCCTCGTAGATGCAGTCGACCGGGCAGACGTCCACGCAGGAGGCGTCCTTCGTACCGATGCAGGGCTGTGTGATGATGTACGTCATTGGGTTCCGTGGCCGTCGTCCGACGGGGTCGGGGCGGACGGACGATCCGGCCGTCCCGGTCCCCTCCATGCTGTCCCGAGAATAAGACGAAACGCGGCCTTCTGCAATCGCGGCGCGCGGCCCCGGCGCGCCGGTGCGATAGTTGCTCGATGTCGCTCCCGCGACGGTGCCGGAAGTTGTGGACGCCGGCGGAGGCCCCGGGTATGTTTCGGGCCGCCGGCTCCCCGACTCGCCGCGGCGAGTCGGCCCCGGAGCCGCGACGTACGGTTAGAACCGAGATCGGAGCGAGATGAGAGAGCTCAGAGTCATCGACGGGTCCGGGAGCGGAGGAAGCGCCCCGGCCGGGCGGCCGGGCGGCCACCTCGGCGGAAAGGCGAACGAAGCGGCGCCCGACCCTTCCGAGTGGCCGAAGCACAAGCCGGACTGGATGCGCGTGAAGGCGCCGGGCGGCTCCAACTACCGCCGCCTGAAGGACATGATGCGCGGCATGGACCTCCACTCCGTGTGCGAGGAGGCCCACTGCCCCAACATCGGCGAGTGCTGGCAGAAGGGGACGGCGACCTTCCTGATCCTGGGCGACGTGTGCACGCGGAACTGCCCCTACTGCGCGATCGGCCACGGACGCCCCGAGGAGCTGGACGAGGACGAGCCGCGCCGGGTCGCCGAGGCGGTGGCCGAGATGGAGCTCCGCCACTGCGTGATCACCTCCGTGGACCGGGACGACCTGCCCGACGGCGGGGCCCGCATCTTCGCGGACGTGATCCGGCAGATCCGCCAGCGGCTCCCGAGCTGCTCGGTCGAGGTCCTCACCCCCGACTTCCGGGGCGACGAGGACGCGATCCGCACGGTGATCGAGGCGCGGCCGGCCATCTTCAACCACAACATGGAGACGGTCGAGCGGCTCCATGTGATGGCGCGGCCCGGCGGCCGCTACGAGCGCTCGCTCGGCGTCCTGAGCGCGGCCCGCGCCATGGAGGGCGACGTCCTCATCAAGACCGGGATCATGCTCGGCCTGGGCGAGCGGGAGGACGACGTCCTGGCGTTCATGGACGACGCCCTCGAGGCCGGGATCCAGATCCTCACGCTCGGTCAGTACCTCCGCCCCTCGGAGGACCATCTCCCGATCGACCGCTACGTCACGCCCGGGGAGTTCGACGAGTGGAAGCGGATCGGGGAGGCCAGGGGCTTCCTGCACGTCGAGAGCGGCCCGCTCGTGCGCTCGAGCTATCATGCCCGCGAGCAGGTCGAGGAGCTCCGCATGAAGGCGGCGGCGGTCGGCTGACGGCGGCCGGCGACCGGGCGCGGCGCGGCGACAGGGGCCGGGCCGCGGGGCAGCACGCCAGACGAGAGGTGGCATGGCGACGAAGAGCGAGAACGAGACGAAGGGGGACCCGAAGGAGGAGGCCGGCCTCCTCGGGCTGGACGAGGAGGAGCTGAGGCGGCTCCTGCGCCTGATGATGCTCGGCCGCCGGTTCGAGGAGAAGGCGGCCGAGTCCTACCAGACGGGCAAGATCGGCGGCTTCTGCCACCTGTACATGGGGCAGGAGGCCGTGGCCGTCGGCTCCATCAGCTCGCTCCGGGACGACGACTACGTCATCACGGCCTATCGCGACCACGTGCAGGCCCTCGTGCGCGGCATCGAGCCCAGGGCCGTGATGGCCGAGCTGTTCGGCCGCGTGGACGGCTGCTCGAAGGGGCAGGGCGGGTCCATGCACATGTTCGACCGGAGCCTGAACTTCATGGGTGGGCACGCGATCGTGGGGAGCCACGTCCCGATCGCGGCCGGCGTGGGCTACGCGATCCGCTACCGGGACGAGGACCGGGTCTGCCTCTGCCTGTTCGGCGACTCGGTCACCAACGGCGGCCCGTTCCACGAGGCCTTCAACATGGCGGCCAAGTTCGAGCTGCCGGTCGTCTACCTCTGCGAGAACAACTCCTACGGGATGGGGACCGACATCTCCCGGGTGGCCGCCGTCCAGGACCTGGCCGACCGGGCCTGCGCCTACGAGAACATGGCCTCGTGCTCGGTGGACGGGATGGACGTCCTCGCGGTCCGCCAGGCCGTCCAGGAAGCGATCGACCGGGCCCGCGAGGAGCACCTCCCCAGCTTCATCGAGGCGCACTGCTACCGCTACATGGGCCACTCGATGGCCGACCCCTCCCACGGCACCTACCGCAGCAGGGAGGAGGTCGAGGAGCACCGGGAGGACGACCCGATCCTCACCTTCCGCCGACGTCTGATCGACGAGGGCGTCATCTCCGAGGAGGACTACGAGGCGATGGACCAGGAGGTGATCGACGAGGTCGAGGACGCCGCCGAGTTCGCCGACCAGAGTCCCAGGCCCGACTTCGCCGACATCTACGAGTACGTCTACTCGGGCGAGTATCCCGACATCGACCGGAGGGACGCATGGCGGTGATCAGCTACCGCGAGGCGCTCGACCAGGCGCTCCGGGAGGAGATGGAGCGCGACGAGCGCGTGTTCCTCATGGGCGAGGAGGTCGGCGAGTACGACGGCGCCTACAAGGTCTCCAAGGGCCTCCTGGACCACTTCGACGGGAACGAGTGGAGGGTGCGGGACACGCCGATCGCCGAGAACGGGTTCGCCGGGATCGGGGTGGGCGCGGCCATGGCGGGCCTCAGGCCCATCGTCGAGTTCATGACCTGGAACTTCTCCCTGCTGGCCTTCGACGCGGTCGTGAACTCGGCCGCCAAGATCCACCAGATGTCCGGCGGACAGTACCACGTCCCCATCGTGTTCCGGGGTCCCGGGGGCGCCGCCATCCAGCTGGCCGCCCAGCACTCGCAGGTCCCCGACGCCTGGTACAGCCACGTGCCGGGGCTCAAGGTCGTGGCGCCCGCCACGCCGAAGGACGCCAAGGGGCTCCTCAAGAGCGCCGTCCGCGACGACGACCCCGTCGTCATGATCGAGGGCGAGCTTCTCTACAACATCAAGGGTGAGGTGCCCGAGGAGGAGTACCTGGTCCCGATCGGAGAGGCGGAGGTCAAGCGGGAGGGGACGGACCTCACGATCGTGGCCCACTCCAAGATGGTCCACCAGGCCCTGCAGGCCGCCGACACGCTGGAGGAGAAGCACGACCTCCAGGCCGAGGTCGTCGACCTGAGGACGCTGCGCCCGCTCGACATCGACACCGTGATCGAGTCGGTCAGGAAGACCAACCGCGTGGTCGTGGTCGAGGAGGGCTGGCCGCAGGGCGGCGTGGGCGCCCAGGTGGCCGACGACGTCCAGCGGGAGGCGTTCGACTGGCTCGACGCTCCCGTCACCCGCGTCGCCGGGCTCGATGTCCCGATGCCCTACGCCCGGAACCTCGAGAAGCAGGTCTTCCCGGACTCCAGGCACGTGGTCCGGGCGGCCGAGCACGTCTGCTACCTGGATCAGGACTAGCACCCGATGGCGACCAAGGTCGTGATGGCCCAGCTCAGCCCCACGATGGAGGAGGGGCGTCTGGTCGAGTGGAAGGTCTCCGAGGGCGACGAGATCGAGCAGGGCGACATCGTCGCGGAGATCGAGACCGACAAGGCCAACATGGACGTGGAGGCCCTCGGGAGCGGCGTCCTGCGCAGGATCGTGGTCGACGAGGGCGAGACCGTCCCGGTGGGGGCCCTGATCGGGGTCATCGCCGGCGAGGACGAGGACATCTCCGGGATCCTCGAGGAGGCCGAGGCCGCCGCCGGCGCCGAAAAGGAAGAGGTAGAGGCCGCGAAGGCCGGAGGCGCGGAAGAGGAAGAAGAGGCGGAAGAGGAAGGCGAAGAGGCCGCCGCGGGCCAGGCGGAGGCCGGCGGCGGGGAGCGCGCCGGGCAGGGCGCCGCCGCGAAGGCCGCACCCGGCCGCCGGGACGGGGGCCGCGTCCGCGCCTCCCCCGTGGCCCGCAAGATGGCCGACGAGGAGGGGATCGACCTCTCGCGCCTGGAGGGCTCGGGACCGGGCGGACGGGTCGTGAAGGCCGACGTCGAGGAGGCCGTCGAGTCCGGCGTCGGGCGGCGGGACGCCGCGGCCGGGCCCGAGCGGCTCACCGAGGAGCGGATCGAGCTCAGCCAGATGAGGAAGGCCATCGCGCGCCGCCTCACGCAGTCGCTGGGACCGGTCCCTCACTTCTTCCTCACCTCCGAGATCGACATGGGGCGGGCCCTCGACCTCCGGGCCGAGATCAACGGCCGGCTGGCCGACGAGGGGGACGAGGGCGAGCCCACGAAGATCGGCGTGAACGACCTCCTCCTGAAGGCGGCCGCCGAGGCCCTGGTCCGCCACCCGGAGATCAACGCGAGCTGGGGGGAGGGCGAGATCGTCCGCCACGGCTCGGTGGACCTCGGGATCGCGGTCGCGGTCGAGGAGGGGCTCATCACGCCCGTCCTCCGGGACGCGGACCGGAAGGGCCTCCGGCGGATCGCCGCCGAGGCGGGCGGGCTCATCGACCGGGCCCGGGAGAAGGATCTCCAGCCCGACGAGTACCAGGGCGCGACCTTCAGCATCAGCAACCTGGGCATGTTCCCGATCGAGGAGTTCACCGCGATCATCAACCCGCCCGAGGCGGCCATCCTGGCCGTGGGCCGGACCGTGGAGAAGCCGGTCGTGGTGGACGGGGAGGTCGTGGTCCGCCGCCGCATGCGGGTCACGATGTCGTGCGACCACCGCGTGATCGACGGCGCCACCGGCGCCCGGTTCCTGGACACCTTCAAGGGCATGCTCGAGAATCCGCTCGCAATGCTGCTGTGAGACGAGGCATACATGGCTGACAAGTTCGACGTCGTGGTGATCGGAGCCGGCCCGGCGGGCTACGTGTGCGCCATCCGGGCCGCGCAGCTCGGACTGAAGACGGCCTGCGTGGAGTCCAACAGCTACGAGGGCGGCTTCGGGGGGACCTGCCTCAACTGGGGCTGCATCCCGGCCAAGGCGCTCCTGGAGAGCGCCAGCCTGGCCCACAAGCTCGAGAGCCAGGGCGAGGCGTTCGGCGTGAAGCCGGTCGAGGTCGAGTACGACATGGGTGCGGCGGTGAGCCGGAGCCGCGAGATCAGCGAGAAGCTGGTCGGCGGCATCTCCTACCTGTTCAAGAAGAACGACATCGAGTCGGTGGTCGGGCACGGCCGGATCGCCGGGAAGGGGAAGGTCCGGGTCGAGGTCGAGGACGGCGACGACCGCGAGCTCGAGGCCGAGCACATCGTCGTCGCCACCGGCTCGGTCATGAAGACCTTCCCCGGCTTCGAGTTCGACGGGGAGAAGGTGATCGGGAGCCGCGAGGCGCTGGCGCTCGACGAGCTGCCCGGGAAGATGGTCGTCGTGGGCGGCGGCTACGTGGGCGTCGAGTTCGCCGACGTGTTCGACGCCTTCGGGGTGGAGGTCACCCTGGTCGAGGCGCTCGACACGCTCGTGCCCGGCTTCGACCCCGAGCTGGGGAAGACGCTCGAGCGCACCTACAAGAAGCGCGGGATCGACGTCCGCACGGAGACGAAGGTGAAGTCCGTGGACCGCGACGCCGACCCGATGGTGCTCACCGTGGAGACCGACGACGGGGAGGACACCATCGAGACGGACGTGGTTCTCATGGCCGTGGGCAGGAAGCCCGTGCTCGAGGACGTCGGCCTGGAGGAGGTCGGCGCCGAGACCACCGAGGACGGCTTCATCCGGGTCGACGAGATGCTGCGGACGAGCGTCGAGGGCATCTACGCGATCGGGGACGTGGCCGGCCAGCCGATGCTGGCCCACAAGGGTTCCCACGAGGGGATCGTCGCCGCCGAGCACATCGCCGGGGAGGACCCCCACCCCCTCCGCTACGACAACATCCCGTCCATCGGCTACTGCCACCCGGAGATCGCGAGCATCGGCCTCTCGGCCGAGCAGGCCGAGGAGGAGGGCTACGACGTGAAAGTCGGGAAGTACCCGTTCTCGGCGCACGGCCGCGCGCTCACGGCCGGCGACCCCGAGGGCTTCGTGAAGGTCGTCTCGGAGACGAAGTACGGAGAGGTGCTCGGCGTCCACATGATCGGCCACAACGTGAGCGAGCTGGCGGCCGAGGCCGGCATCGGCCGCATGCTGGAGGCCACGGTCGAGGAGTTCGCGGCGCACCCGCACGGCCACCCGACCATGTCCGAGGCCGTCATGGAGGCGGCGCTCGCGGCCATGGACCGGGCCATCCACCGCTGACGCGGTCGGCGCCTCTGACCACGCACGACGCGGACACGTCCGGCTTGAACGCATCGCGACAACCGGAGGAAGCCGCAGGGAGCCATGCCTGAGATCATCCTCGCCCCCGTGCCGGGCCGCGTCCCCTACCGCAGGGGGCTCGAGGTCCAGCGCGCGCTGGGCCGCGCCCGGATCGACGGCCGGATCTCCGAGGACCTCGTGCTCCTGGTCGAGCACGACCCCGTGGTCACCCTGGGCCGCACCACCGGGGGAGGGCACCTCACGGCCGGCCGGGAAGGCCTGGCCGAGCGGGGCATCGACGTGGTCGAGATCGAGCGCGGCGGCGACGTCACCTACCACGGCCCGGGGCAGGCGGTCGGCTACCCGATCCTGGACCTCCGGGGCTGGCGGAAGGACCTCCACTGGTACCTGCGGGCCGTCGAGGAGGCGCTCATCCGGGCGCTGGGCGAGCTCGGCCTCCCCGCCTTCCGCGTCGCCGGCCACACCGGCGTGTGGGTGGGCGAGGAGGAGGCCCTCGAACCCGCGGCGGAGGCCGCGATCCTCTCGGGCCGCGTCCGGAAGATCGCCTCGATCGGGGTGCACGTGAGCCGCTGGGTGACGTGGCACGGCTTCGCCCTCAACCTCACCGAGGAGCCGATGGAGGCGTTCCGCCTCATCGTCCCGTGCGGGATCGAGGGCGTCAGGATGACGAGCCTGGAGGCCGAGGGCGCCCCCGCCGGGGAGCGGCGGCTCAGGGAGGCGCTGGCCGTGGGCTTCGGCGCGGCGTTCGGTGCCCGGATCCGGGAGGAGGAGCGGACGCTCGGGGCCCTCGAGGCGGCTGCGGGGTACGAGGAGCGCACGGACGGGGTGGCCGGTGCCTCTCCGGGGCCCTCTTCAACTGGAGTCGAAGAGGGTCGAGGGAAGAAGCCCGCCGGGCCCGGGGGAGGCTCGGCCCGGCCCCGGAGCGGACCGACCCGGAGCGCCGCGGGAGGCGCCGCATGACCGGACTCTTCGACATCCTCGGCCCCACGATGGTGGGACCCTCCAGCTCCCACACGGCCGGAGCGAGCCGCCTGGGCTACGTCACGCAGGCCATCCTGGGGGGCGCGCCCGAGCGCGCGCGGATCGGCCTCCACGGCTCCTTCGCCATGACCGGCGAGGGGCACGGCACCAAGAAGGCCATCATCGGCGGCCTCCTGGGCTACGCGCCCGACGACGAGCGCATCCGGACGAGCGTCGAGGACGCGACCGCCGCGGGCATGGACTTCGAGTTCTACACGGCCGACCTGGGGGAGGACGCGCACCCGAACTCGGCCGTGTTCGAGGTGGAGCGCGGCGAGGAGGAGGCGACGATCCGGGGCGCCTCCATCGGAGGCGGACAGATCCGTATCCACGAGATCGACGGCTTCCGGGTGGACCTCTCCGGCTCGCTCCCCACGCTGGTGGTCCAGGCCGACGACGTGCCCGGCACGATCGCCACGATCACGCGCATGCTCTCCGAGCGCGGCGTCAACCTGGCCACCATGCACGTGGACCGGACCGGGCGCGGCGAGCAGGCGCTCATGACGATCGAGTCGGACGCGGACATCCCCGAGGAGCTCATCGAGGCCATGCGCGGTCAGGACTGGGTCCACTGGATCCGCTACGTTCGCGGTCTGGTGTAGGCGGGACGGGAGGCGACCGATGTACGGATCCATCGAGAAGTGGTTCGCGGACGCCGAGGCGCAGGGCGTCGACCTGGCCGAGGCGGTGCTCCGCCGGGAGACGAAGGACACCGGCGCCGACCGGGAGCGCATCCGCACGCGGATCCGCGACGCGCTCGAGGTCATGGAGAACGCCGTGGCCGAGGGGCTCACCTCCGAGGAGAAGAGCCCCAGCGGCCTCACGGGCGGCCGGGCCCGCCGGCTCATCGCCGAGGGCCCGCGCATCTTCGGCGAGGCGTTCACGACCACGCTGGCCCGGGCGATAGCGACCCTGGAGGTCAACGCCCGCATGGGCCTGATCGTGGCCGCGCCCACGGCGGGCGCGGCGGGCGTGGTCCCGGGCGTCCTCCTCACCCTGCGGGAGGAGCGTGGCTGGTCGGCGGACCGTCTGGTGGACGGCATGCTCGTGGCCGGCGGCGTGGGAGCGGTCATCGCCGAGCGCGCCTCGATCGCCGGCGCGGGCGGAGGCTGCCAGGCGGAGACCGGGAGCGCGGCGGCCATGTCCTCGGCGGCGGTGACGTACCTGGAGGGCGGGAGCCCCGAGGCCGTCGGGACGGCGGTGGCGCTCACCCTGCAGGGGATGCTCGGCCTCATCTGCGACCCGATCGCCGGACTGGTCGAGATCCCGTGCGCCTACCGCAACGCGAGCGCGGCCGTCCAGGCGGTCGGCTGCGCGGAGATGGCGATCGCCGGGCTTGACTTTCCGGTCACGCCCGACGAGGTCATCGACGTCATGGGCGAGGTGGGCCGGAAGATGGACGTGCGCTATCGTGAGACGGCGCTCGGCGGCCTGGCCGCCACGCCAAGCGGACAGCGCATCGCCCGCCAGGCCGGCATGCCGGAGCTCGTCCAGCTCCAGCGCAAGGGCGATCAGAAGGGCGAGGAGTCGGCCCGGTTCGGGCCGTCGTGAGACGAATCGACGCACGGAGGAAGATCGGATGACGACCCTGTGGGTGCTCCTCGGGGGCACCATCATCGTGGGCCTGATCGTGGGCCTGCTCGCGAAGCTGAGCAGCAAGGAGCTCGTGACCGAGCTCATCGTGATGTGCGCTCTGGCGCTGGCCTTCTACGGGCTCATCGCCGTGGCGGCGGTGTCGCAGGGAGGCTGACGGTCACTCCTCCCGCCGCCGCTCCCGCCGTCGCTCCGCCAGCGTGAGCCGCGCGCGCCGCCGCTCGACCGCGTCGTGGTGGCGGCGCCATTCCTCGACGGTCTCGATCCTGAGCCTCGGGACCTGGATCGGCTCCCCGTCGTCGCCCAGCGCCACCATGGTGACGTAGCACGAGTTGGTGTGGCGCTCCTCGCCGCCCTCGACCGACTCGGCCACCACCTGCACGCCCACCTCGACCGAGGTCCTCCCCACGGTGTTCACCGAGGCCCGCAGGGTGACGATCTCCCCGATCCGGATGGGGGAGCGGAAGTCCACCTGGTCCACGCTCACCGTCACGCACGGGTGGCCGGCGTGCCGCGAGGCGCACACGTACGCGATCTTGTCGACAGCGGCCAGGATGACGCCCCCGAACACCGACCCCATGAGGTTGCCTTCCTGTGGGCCCATGAGCTGGGTCATGGCCACGCGCGAGGCGGACACGCTCCTGGCCTCGTCGGTGTCCGAGCGCCCGACGATCGTGGGAAGCTCCGGCACCTCCGAGGGCTGGGGGGCATCCGCCGGCCCGGGCCCGGCGTCCGGGCGCTTCTCCGGCGGGCTCATGATGCCGCATCCCCGGCCCGGATCGCCCCCGGCTGCACGGCTCCGGTCCGGCCCCCTCCCGGCCCGACAGCGGGCGCCCCGGTCCTCCCCTCCTCGGGCCCGTGCGCGATACGGCCGCCCATGAAGCCCGTGATCCCGGCCAGGACCGTGCACACGACCCCGACCAGGATCACGAACCGGCGGAGGCGCGAGTCCTCGGCCTGGAAGGCCGAGAACGCCGCGAACACGCCGTCGGCCACGATCGCGATCAGGGTCCAGGTCGCCCACGTCCGGTGCGTCTGGATGAGGCCGGGCTGCACGAACGTGCGCTGGGAGACCACGTCGCCCGCGGCGATCCCGCTGTAGTAGGTGAAGGGGGCGACGACCGCGGCCAGCAGGAGGGCGATCACGCCCCAGCGCTCCCAGGACGGACGGCCCGCGATCCACCCGGCCACGCCCACCGCGGTTCCCGTGATCGAGAGCACGATCGGAAACGGGTTCAGCACCAGGTGGATGTACTTCCAGGTCATGGCCGGCACGCGCGCCTCCCGGGGTCGCTGGCGGCGGTCCTCTGGGTCCACGGACGGTGGGAAGATAATGGGAAGCCGCGGTCGAGTGCGGCGGGCCGGCGGAGTATGACCGCCGTGCCGATGCTCAACTCAAGCGGGAGAGGAGCGTTTCGAATCGTGGAATGCCGTGCAGGGACTCCAGGTCGCTGTCCGTCTCGATCCACGCTCGGTCGCCCCATCCCAGCTCCACCGCCTTCTCGAGGAGATCGATCGCCCGCTCCGCGTCTCCCTGCATGGCATAGAAGCAGGACACGTTGTAGAGGACGACCGGCTCGTTCTGGTCCTGTCCCAACGCGCGCTCGGCCAGATCGCGCGCCTTGGCACTCTCGCCCACGCGGGCCAGGTTGTTGGCCCCGAAGTACAGGGCCCGCGTGTCGTGCGGGTTCAGCTTGAGGTGCCGCTCGATCGTGTTGAGGACACCCAGGCGGACCTTCATCTCGTCCTGGCGCCGGCCGAGCGATGCGTACGCCTGGGCCAGGAAGATCGGCGATTGGAAGTCGTCCGGGTTGATTTCCGAGGCCTTCGTGTACATGCGGGCGGCTCTCTCGAAGTCGCCGCGGGACGAGCTGGCCAGACCGTCGTAGTACCAAGCTTCGAACAGGTTCGCATCGAGCGTGCGTGCCGCATCGAACTCCGCCTGCGCGGCCTCGTGCTCGTCGCTGATGAAGAGCGCCAGGCCCCGTGAGGCGTGCGCCTCGGCCGAGTCCGGGTCCAGCACGACCGCCTTCTCGCTGGCCTGCTTGGCCCGTGCTGCGTTGTCCTGCGTGGCCTCCACGTACCGGTAGAGGTGCGAGTACGCATCCGCGATGCCCGCGTACGCCAGGGCGAACTTGGAGTCCACATCGATGGCCTGCTCGAACATCCGGATCGCGTGCTCGTAGTCGCGCCGCGCCATCGAGTACATGTACCGGCGACCGCGCAGGTAGTAGTCGTACGCCTCGGGGTCGGAGGTGGCCACGAACTGCATGGCCCTGCGCTCCTTGGGCGTGAGCGTCACCTGAAGAGCTTTCACGATGCTCTGCGCGATGTCGTCCTGGATGGCGAAGACGTCCTTGAGCTCCCGGTCGTAAGTCTCGGACCAGAGATGCGAGTCCGTCGCGGCGTCGATGAGCTGTGCGGTGATGCGGACACGGTCGGCCGCCCGGCGCACGCTCCCCTCGAGAACCGTCCCGACGCCCAGCTCGCGGGCCACCGTGGGGATGCCGACCTGCTTGCCCTTGAAGTTGAAGGCCGACGTGCGTGAGGCCACCTTCAGCTGCGGCAGCTTACTGAGGAGGTTCAGGATCTCCTCCGAGATGCCGTCGCTGAAGTACTCGTTGTCGGCGTCGCCGCTCATGTTGACGAACGGGAGAACCGCGACGGAGTGACGGTCGCCGTGCGCGTGGCTCGCCGCGCCCGGGCTGCGGACCGTCGTCGCGGGAGACCCTTCCGGACCGCCGTTCCCCGGAAGCGAGGCGGTGGCGGTGCTCGTGCCGGCAATGGCCGTCTCGCCGCGCGCCGTCCGCTCGACGCCGCCCGGGCCCACGTCGAACATCCAGCCCATGATGACCGCCAGGGGAAAACCGAGCGCGACGAGGGCGATCACGAGGGTCACGGACCAGCGGGGCAGGTTGAGCCCCGGGAGGAGCGTCGAGGCGACTTCGATCACGATCCAGCCACCCACCACGTAGACGGCTGCGATCCGGATGACGCGGCGCCGGCGTAGCTCCTCGATCAGCCTCGACAGCCGGGACCTGGCCATCGGATCCGTCATTCGCCGACACTCCCGAGAGGGTTCATGGCGACCCCGCGCCCCGGATCCCGGATCGGACCTGGCCCGGTCGCGCGGTGGTCGCAGGCGGTGATCCGCCACAACCAGCGTACTCTAAAGAGCCTGAGGGCACCAGCGCCTGTGACTGAGTGAGGATGGCCGGGTGGCCCCTTCGGAACACGGCCCTGGCCGCCGGGTTCATAGGTGCGCGCGAGGGACTTGACAGCCCCGCCGGCCCGTTTACAATTAGGGCCCGCGCAGGACCACGCCCCCTTCGTCTAGTGGCCCAGGATACCTGGTTCTCAGCCAGGAGACAGGGGTTCGACTCCCCTAGGGGGTATGAGAAGAGCCGCCGGAGATCCGGCGGCTCTTCGTGCTTCGGGGTGGGGCGCAGGGCCAGTCCGGGTCCGGGCCGCCGCCGTATCCGGCCGGCCTGGCCCGGCGACGTGCTTTGCCTCCGGCCCCGCGTAGACCTCCCCGACGCCCTCGGGATCGTCCCCTGTCCACGCCGAGTCCCGTCGAGCACACGACCGTCGTCGCGCCCGGTAGCGCAGCCTCGGCCGTGCCGGGTAGTCGCATGGCCCTGTCGATTTCCGCGGGCTTCGTTCGTCGCCGGGTTGAACGCTCCTCGACCCACGTACGGAGACTCGAATGAGAAAGCTCAAGATCATCGAACACATCTCGCTGGACGGCGTGATTCAGGCATCGGGAGAGGACGGTTTCCCGTACGCCGACTGGAAGGCGCCCTATCGGACCCCTGCGGGCCGGGACGCGATCGTCGCCGCGCATGGAGAGCGCTTCGATCTGCTGCTCGGCCGTCGCACCTACGACATCTGGTCGAGCTTCTGGCCAGAGGCGCCGAGCAGCCCGCTCGCGGACGGCCTCAATGCGGCGGCGAAGTACGTCGCTACGCACCGTCCGGAGAGTCTCGAATGGGGCCCGGTCGAGGGCGTCGGACCGGACCTCGTCGACGGCGTGCGGCGCATCAAGTCACAGGACGGCCCGGACCTCGTCCTCTGGGGCAGCTCCACGCTGACGCCGACGCTGCTCGAGAACGGGCTCGCGGATGAGCTTCTGCTGCTCGTCTATCCGGTCCTGTTGGGTACGGGGAAGCGCTTCGTTGCGGAGGGAACCCCGGCACGCGCGTTGACGCTCGTCGACACGTACGCGTTGCCGTCCGGCGTCATCCTCAGTACGTACGAACTCGCCGGGCCCTTGAAGACCGGATAGTCCGGGGCCGCGAAAGGCCGTGACTCGTCGCCCGACGAGGCACTTCGGCGGACGGCCCGAGGCGGCGCCGGGCGCGCCGGCTCTAGCATGATCGTGCGATGGCGCTCCGTCCGACCGGGGACGAGGTTGGCCGCGTCGTCCCGCCTGCGCGGCCGCCCCTCTGATGTCTCCTGCAGCCGAGGAGAGTCCCATGGACCCGCTGTCCCCACCGTCCGGATTCCGCCCGACAGGTCCCTCGATTCGCCCCGCTCACGGGAGCGGGTCTCCCCCGGTCGAGCCGCGCCTTCCGGTGGTCGCTCGCCTGGCCGGGGCGGTGCTCCTCGTCGTCGGCGTGGCGGCCATCCCGCGTGCCGCCACGGCCCAGGACGCCGTACCGGTGGCGTCGGCCACCTGCCACGATGCCGTCCAGGGCCGGCTGGCCTACGACTACCAGGGCTCGACCCGCTGGGCCGAAGGGAACGTCGACAAGCTGTGCGAGGGTGCCGAGGCCACCGCGGAGCCCGCGGTCTGCTTCCGCAGGGCCCTGCACGACGGGCTCAGGCGGGGCGACGAGGGGACACGCTGGCACTGGCAGTACGCCCTGGACCTCTGCCACGGCACGCATGATGCCGACGCCACGATCGCCTGTTACCGGGACAGGACGGCGGGCGGGCTGGCGTGGCGCGACGCCATCGAGGCGTGCGCGTGGGACGCCCGGTCCGCGGCGGTCGCCGAGCGCGCGGCCGCGGCCGACGAGGGCGGTTCGACTGTCGCGAAGGGCGGAGATCGCGCCGACGACGGGAAGGACGCGAAGAGCCCGGGGATCGTCGTGAGCTCGCAGGTGGCCCGGAAGGCCGGAGTCGAGGTCGTGGCCGCACAGAAGGACGCCTCCGCCGGCGTGGAGGCCATCGCGGCCGAGTACCGTCACCTGGGAGGCCCGGACGGACGGCTCGGCGAACCCGCGGGCCCCGTACGTACCAACCCGGGGAAGACGGGAATGCGGCGCCGCTACGAGGGTGGCCGCATCTACTGGAGCTCCGGCACCGGGGCCCACGTCGTCTACGAAGGCTCCATCTGGGAGCAGTGGTCCGAACGGAAATGGGAGCAGGGCCCGCTCGGCTACCCGACCACCGACCCGAAGCCGGCCGGCGGGGACATGATCGCCCAGATGTTCGAGCACGGCCGGCTGGTCGGACGGCGAGACATCGGCGGCCGCTACCTCGAGGCGTCGAGCGGCCTTTGCCTGACCCTCAACGTGTTCGACCAGCCGAACAGCACGGGCGACAAGGTGAAGCGCGCGCTCAAGACAGCCTTCGATCCGCGGGAGCACGCCAAGGCCCTGGCGGCCGGTGCGGGTGGAGCGCTCGTGTTCGGCCCCGGCGGCGGCGAGCTCGCCTCGGCGATCCAGCAGCTCCGGACCGCGAAGAAGGTGGACGAAGCCTGGAAGGGCGACCTCGTGCACGGGACGGGCGTGACGCTGCTGGAATGCGGCTCGGTCGACCCGAAGTTCCAGCGCTTCGAGCGGGACGGCCGCCTCATCCGCGTCGTGGCGAAGCCCGACAGGTGCGTGAAGGCCAAGCAGGGCCAGACCGAGCGGAACGGCGGCCGTGTCCAGATGGGCGCCTGCAAGAAGCAGCAGCGGACCGCCTGGTACCTGGACCAGGGCCAGCTCCGGAACGGCAAGGGGAAGTGCCTCGACGTCCACGCCCCTCAGCTCGAGGAGGAGGGGGCGAAGGTCCAGCTCTGGACCTGCAACCGCGCACCCCAGCAGCGGTGGAGCTTCGTGCGTCCGTAGGGTGGCCGCAGGAACGGCCGGGGAGCGCGGTCCCGTGAGAGCGGTGGCCGCGGGGGGCGGGTGCCCCGGAGGCCCCGTAGCTCGCGCGGTGTGTCCCGCCTACCTCCAGGGCACCCGGGCGCAGACCGCACGGTCGGACGCACGCTCGCCCCCGTCGGCCGGAGGAAGGTCCGTCTCCGGGAGGGTCGGGCCGGAGGCGTCGAGGTTCACGCCGTTGTCCCGGTAGACCACGCGGCGCCTGAGGCATTCGAGCGGGACGTCGGAGCGGAGGGCCACGCCCACCGCGTTGCGGCTCACGGTGCTTCCGGCGAGGCTGACCGTGCCCCCGCGCGCGACGAGGAGGCCCGCCAGGTCGGCGCCGCTCAGGGTCACATCGTGGAGCTCGGCCGTGCCGTCCACGACCGCCACGTTCACGCCGCTCTCCCGGTCCGTCTTCCGGGTCCCGCGCACCAGGCCGCCCCGCACGTGGAGCCGGCCCCCGTCGTGGACTTGGATCCCCACCCCTTCGCTGTCCGACATCCGCAGGCGGCTCGCCAGCATCGCGGCTCCGCGTCTCACCTCCACGGCCCCCACCCCGTGGACGTCGTCGTCCGCGAGCGGCGAGCGGGCGCGATGGCCCGTGTTCACCACCAGGAGCCGGCGCGCCCGGACCCGAGTGTCGGGGCCCGAGGCGACCAGGGCCTGGGCCTCGTTTCCGGCCAGGGTCACGCCCCTGAGCCGGACGCGTGCGCCATCCGAGAGGGCGATTCCGACGCCCGAGCCGGAGAAGGCGCTCAGCGCTCGCGTCCCGAAGACGTTCACCCGGTCCAGCAGCAGCTCCCCTCCGCGCTGGCGGATCCCGTAGCCGGCGGCCCCCGAGATCGTGAGCGTGGTCAGCACCACGCGGGCGCCCCGGTCGGCGACGATGAGCGCCCCTGGCCGACCCGCGTGGCGGAGATGGACCGACCGGATCCGGAGGGTGTGCGGCCCACGCACGGAGACGGTGCCGTGAACGGAGGCCCGGCCGCCCGTCGGTCCGAGGATCTCCGTGTCGCGGTCCACGCGGAAGGAGCCGCGGTGCTCGCCCGGCGCCAGCCGAAGCCGGACCGAGCAGGCGTCGTCGTCCTGCGCCCGGCGGAGCGCGCCCCGGATCGTGGCGGCGTCGGCCCCGGCGCTGTCGCCGATGATGAACTCCGTGGGGACGCAGGACGGACCGAGGGCCCGGTGCCCGAGCGCCTCGCGGATCGAGGACGGGGGGAGACGTCGGGTCGGCTCTGCCGAGGTGGTGTCCTGCGCCCGGAGGCGAGCCGGAGCCGGGGCGAGGAGGAGCGCCGCGGCGCCCCCCCCGAGAAGCGACGCCGCGGACCACCGAACGACGTCCACGAGCGCCCTCAGATCCCGCAGGTCCCCGTGCCCGGATTGACCGACGGGTCCTTGTCGTTGCAATCGGTCCCGTTCAGGACCCACGGGCTGCGGATCTGGAAGAAGCACATCTTCGCGTCCTGCGACGGGTCGCCGTAGAGGTCGCCGTCCCCGTCGCGGAAGACCGTGGCCAGGAGTCCCTCGTCCACGTTCCCGTCACAGTCGTCGTCCACGCCGTTGCAGACCTCCTGCCCGTGGGGGCTGACCGAGGGGTCCGAGTCGTCGCAGTCGCGGCCCGCGTTCCGTGATCCGTCGGCCGCGACGTTGTAGATCCGGTCCGGGAAGAAGCCGTCCCCGTCCCGATCGTCCCGGGCTGCGGCGATCGTGGTCGGGTCGCAATCCTCGTCGTGGCCCCGGGTGTCGCCGACCTCGGTGTTCCCTGGATACCGGTTCGCGTCGGAGTCGTCGCAGTCGTCGCCGCCGGTGGCGGCGGAGGCGTGCCCGTCGCCGTCGGCGTCCGGCCCTCCTCCTCCCGCCTGGAGCGCCTTCGCCACGGTCGAGCGGTCCAGCCTCATGGACGTGGCGGGGAGGTCCCCGTCGCGCTCCCGCTGCCGGCATTCGGAGATGGCCGCCTGCCATCCCGTGCCCCCATCGATCCCCTGGCGGAAGCAGCGCAGGAGGCCGGGGGCGTCGCGGGTCCCCGCGCACAGCCTCATCGCGTTCTGCGGGTTCCAGCTCGTGTGCCCGCCGCCGTAATCCACCTCCCCGTTCATCACCGTACGGAAGCAGCGGGCGGGCTCGGTGGACCCGGGCGCCCCGCCGCACAGCCGGGCCAGGTCGATGGTCGACCAGCGGGTGCTGCCGCCGTGACTCCGGGGGACCTTTCCCTGGACGGCCTCACGGCAGGTGGTCTGGGCGGCGGCCGGGGCGCTCGGGGCCACGAAGACGAGGCCGAAGGCCAGCATCCCGAGCAGGGCGCGGAGGGGCCGGAGGCGCGAGAGCCGGCCGCGGAGCTGTGCGCCGAGCACGCTCCTGCCGGCGGGAGTCCGGACGACGGGAGGGCGTGGCGGTCGGGGTCCCCGGGCCTCTGCTTCCATGCGCGACCTCCGGTGCCTGTGCGCTGGTGGAGCCGCCGCCGGAGCGGCGGCCGATCGACCGGAGGCTAGGAGCCGGGCGGGGGAGACGCTATCGCACGATCATGCGGCGCGGACGGATCCGGAGCCCCGCTCCCTCAGACCAGACCCTCCCGCAGGGCCCGGCTCACGGCCTGCGCCACGTTCCCCACCTGGAGCTTCCCGTAGATGTTGCGGATGTGGCTCCTGACGGTGTTGTGGCTGATGCCGAGACGCGTGGCCACCTGCCTGTAGGAGAGGCCCTCGACCAGGCAGCCGAGGACCTCCCGCTCCCGGTTGGTGAGCTCCACCTCCGCGCCATCCCGGGCGGGCAGGACGCCCGACCCTCCGCTCTCCGCCCGGCGGAGGAGGCGCACCACGGTCCGCGCCACGCCCGGTGACAGGGGCGAGCCGCCGGCCATCACCGAACGGAGCTCCTCGAGGATCGCTTCGGCCCGGCATCGCTTGGCCAGGTAGCCGTCGGCGCCGGCACAGATGGCCTCCAGGACGGTGCCCGGCTCCTCGAGGACGGTGAGGACCACGACGGTGGTGTCGGGCTTCATCTCCTTGAGCCGGCGCGTGGCCTCGATCCCGCCCGTGCCCGGAAGGTCCAGGTCCATGAGGACCAGGTCCCACGGCTCCGCGTCGGCCGCGGCGGCTCGCTCGAGGGCGCGGTCGGCCGTTCCGAAGCTCCCCACCACGCGGAACTCGTTGGTGGTCCGGAGGAGGTGCTCCAGGCTCCCGCGGTAGAGCTGGTCGTCTTCCACGGTCACAGTGCGGACGGACATGCTCACCATCCCGTCGGGCTCGAGGGCATGCTTCACCCTACGTGCTCAGCCGTCCCTGCGCAGTAGCATGTTCATGCGAGAGAAGAGACTCGCCACGATCTCACGTGTGCGCTCGACGAGCCTACGCCGGCCCCGGAGCGGGAAGGTGAGCGCCACCTCGGTCCCGCCCCCGGCCGGCCGCCTCCACTCCACCTGGCCCCCCATCTCCACCGCCCGCCTTCGCATGCTCAGAAGGCCCATGCCCTCGCCGTCCTCCACGTCCGCGTGCGAGACCCCGCGGCCGTCGTCGCGCACGGTCAGGCGCCAGAGTCCGTGCGAAGCCTCCTCCAGCGAGAGGTGGACCTCGTCGGCATCGGCGTGCACGGCGGCGTTCTTCAGACCCTCCAGGCCCACCAGGAGCGCATTCCTCCGGACTCCCGCCGGCAGCACGTCGCTCGGCCACCGGTCGGGATGCCGGACGGTGAAGGCCACGTCGCCGCCGGCGAAGAGCTTCCGTCCCCGCTCCTCCAGGCGGAGCGCGAGGTCGTCCAGCCTGGAGCCCCGGGGATCCAGGGACCAGACGATGTCGGCCAGCGTGGTCCCCAGGTCGCCCGCCGTGTCGGCGATGTCCCGGGCCAGGCGCGTGCGCTGAACGGCCTGGACGCCCGGCCGGGAGAGGAGCGCCGCCTGGATGCCGATGCTGCCCAGCGCCGAGCCCATCTGGTCGTGGAGGTCCATGGCGATCCTCGTCCTCTGCCGCTCGAGGCCCACCAGGTGGGCCACCCGCATCCGATAGGCGGTCAGCCCGGCCAGGACCGCGGCCAGAGCGAACACGGCCAGCCACCGGGGCTCGAGGTACCAGGGCGGAAGCACGTCGAACGCGAAGGCGGCCGGCGGCTCCGACCAGGCGTCGCCATCCAGGGAGGCCCGCACCTCGGCCCGGTGCTCTCCCGGCGGGACGTCCACCCAGCGGACGACCGGCTGCGAGCGGGCGTCCGACCATTCCGATCCGGGTCCCAATCGAACCCGGTAGCGTACGGCCGTCGGCGCCCGGTAGGAGAGGGCCGCGAAGCGGAGCTCCAGGCGGTTGCGGTCGTGGGAGAGCTCGGGCCGACCCCCGAGGGGAAGCACCCGGTCGTCCGCCCGGGCCTCCACGAGGGCCACGCGCGGGGGCGCGGGCGAGCTCCGGCGCACCCCGGCGGGGACCCGCACGAGGCCCCTGGAAGTCGTGATC
Organism: Gemmatimonadota bacterium; assembly: GCA_035267645.1. Taxonomy (GTDB): domain Bacteria; phylum Gemmatimonadota; class Gemmatimonadetes; order Palauibacterales; family Palauibacteraceae; genus Humimonas. Next base: position 20,503 of record DATFLN010000079.1, read on the forward strand.
CACAGGGACCCGTTCGCCTCCTCCATGAGGTCCGCGCCCCCCGGCGTCGGGAGTCCGTGCCAGGTCGAGAGACGCTCGAGGACCGTCCATCCCCCCTCCGCGGACGGATCGGGCCGGACGCGGAGGAGGATGCCGTGGCCGAGCACCCAGAGACCGCCCCTCGGGGAGCGGACCAGGTTCAGGACCGACCGCGACGGGAGGGAGGCTGCGGCCGCCAGGGGTTCCCACTCGCCATCCCGGAATTGGAGGACGCCCGCGTAGGGGGACGAAGCCCAGACGGAGCCGGCCTGCGTCTCGGCCAGGGCGGTGAAGTGGATGGCCCCCGGGAAGCGCCAGCAGCGCCAGGCCCCGGCGTCGCCGGCCCGGACGGCCCCAGCGGGCGCGCGGCAGATGCTGCCGCCCGCGGCCACCCACAGCCGGTCCTCTCCGTCCTGGAGGACCGCCCTGACCGCGGTGTCCCCGGGGGTGGCGAGTCCCGGAACCGTGTCCACCCGGGCCGCCGCATCCCCCCTCCCGAAGTTCTCCGACCGGACGTGCAGAAGCTGTCCGCGCACGCCCAGCCAGAGCTCGCCCGAATCACCCCGCGTTCCCGCCGAGAGGCTCCGGACCTCCGGGTCCACGACCCGGGCCGGCCGCCCCGGCCGGACTTCCACGAGGCCGTCGGCCGTCCCGGTCCACAGGTCGCCCTCGTCGTCGGTCAGCAGGGCGGAGCGGGTGAACCAGGCCCGGACCGTGTCGGCCCTCCATCCGTCCCGTCCACGCACCAGGCGCGCGGCGCCCTGCCAGGTGGTGACCCACAGGGTGTCGCCCGTCCGCGCCAGGAAGCGGGCGTGGGCCGAGGGGAGTCCGTCGCGGTCGGCCCACCACCGCGTCTCGGGCTCGGGGAACTGGTCCAGCCCCGTGAACGTGCCCATCCAGAGGCTCCCCTCGTGATCCACCAGGAGCGGACCGCCGGCCTCGATCCCGTCTCTGGGGCCCAGGATCCGCGGAGACCGGCCCGGCTCCACCCTCGCCAGGTACCGGTCGTAGGAGACCCACACCACGTCCCCACGCAGGGCCAGGTCGATGCCCCGTCCCGGCACGTCCAGCAGCTTCTCGAGCCGCCCTTCCTCGAGCAGGAAGGCCTCGCGCCAGAACGTGAGGAGGATCCGCCGGCCGTCGGGCAGGGGGAGGACGTCGATCACGGGCGCGAGCGATACGATCCGGCGCGGCGAGCCGCCCCCGGCGGGGAGGCTCCACAGGCCGCTGTCGGTCGCCACGTCCAGCGCGCCGTCCGGTCCCGCGAAGAGGCGTCGCGGCGTCTCGCCGCCGAGGTCGGCGGGACCGAAGTGAGCCTCCCAGCCACCGTCCGGACGGAGTCGCCCGATCCGATCGTTCCCACGGACCACCCAGAGCGCGCCGTCCGCACCCGGCGCCACGTCGCGCGCGTCTTCCACGGCACCTCCGTCCGGCGCGCCGACGCGGCGCGCCTCCCCGCCCTCCACCCGCCACAGCGTCCCGGTCTCCTCGAGGACCGCCACGCGATGGGAGCCGGCGACCACGATCCGCCGCACGCGCCCCCGGATCCGGTCGCGAGCCCAGGGCGTCATCTCGGAGCCGTCGTAGCGGTAGAGCCCGCCGATGGTCCCGACCCACAGGAACCCGGTCGAATCCTGGGCGAGGCTGAACACGGTCGGGGAGGAGAGCCCGTCCCCGGCGTCGTAGGTCCGGATCAGCCGCTGCTGGGCGACGGTCGCCGAGGGGAGGAGCGAGGCGAGAAGAACCGCTGCCGCCAGCAGACACGGGGCCAGGCCGTGGAGCGGGGCGGGCTCAGCGCGAAGGGGGACGTCTCCGCCGCCTTCCCGCCGCACCGCGTCAGCCACCCGTCCCGACAGCTCCATGATCGAAAAGATCAGCCTCTCTCGAATCACGGGCAAAGAGCGCGGCGGTCCGGTCTGGGTGCGCCTTACCCGTGCAGGGCCCTCACGACCTCGCGCCGCTTCCGCCTCACGTAGTCCGACACGTGCTCCCCGTAGCGGTCCAGGAAGGCCTCCAGGTAGTCCGTCCCGCGCACGATTCCCCGGCAGGCCTCCGTCCCGCAGTCGCACTCGAAGGCGGGCATGCGCTCGTTGTAGAAGGTGGCATAGTCGAGAGTGATCTCCTCGCCCGCCCCGACGGGCCGGCGGGCCACGACGTCCAGCCCCTCGAGCCAGGCGCTCGGGTCGCAGGAGTGGTTCACGGGCTTCCACGCCTCGGGATCCCGGCTCCAGATCACCCAGGTCTCCTCGGTGAGGGGCCAGGCGTAGCGCTCGAACCACGCGCGCTCCCTCTCGTCCCAGCTCGCCTGGACCCGGGAGAGGGAGACGAGCCGGTGCTCGCGCTCCTCGAAGGCCAGGATGCGCTCCCCCTCCGCGATGGGACGTGCGGCGTGGAGGCCGTAGCCGTCCTCCCCGCGAGGGCGGACCTCCCACGGCCGCTGCCGGCACGCGTGGCGGGCCAGGGCGGCGCGCACGATCTGGCGCGTGAACCCCTCGTGTCCGGCCTCGTCGTGAAGGAGGCAGAGGTCGGCGCTCCCGGCGTCCTCGGGCGCGTAGTAGAGGCCGCAGTTCGGGTTGATCTCGAGGACGAAGCGGCGGCCCTCGCGGTCCACCCGGAAGTCGCAGCGGCCGTAGCCGGCGCCCCGCATGCCCCGGAAGAAGAGGGCGGCGTCCCGTCGGAGGGCGGCGGCCAGCTCGTCCTCTCGCACGGGGAACGCCTCCAGCGCCCGGTAATCCACCCACTTCATGTCCGCATGCTTGAAGGTCTCGCCAGCGGGGAAGCGGTACTCGATGGGCGCGTAGGTGACCGGGTCGCCGGGCGCGTCGGGGTTCTCGGCCACGAGGGCCGTGCATTCCCGCCCCTCGATGAACTCCTCGATCAGGGCCCCCGCGTAGCGGTCCATCATCCGCTCCGCCTGTCGGAGGAGCGCCCCCGGCGTCTCGACGCGCGAAGCGCGGGTGAGCCCGAGGCTCGCGTAGCTGCTCGGGTGCTTCACGATGAGCGGGAACCGGAGGGTGTCGGCGGCGCGCTCGACGTCGGCCCACTCGCGGGCGATCGCGTACGCCGGCGTGTCCAGGCCCCACGCGCGGCACACCCGCTTCATGGCCTCGCGCGAGGGCTCGTAGAAAGTCGACCCGGCCCCCGTGAACGGGAGCCCGAGCCGCTCGAGCGCCTGCACGACCTGGATCCCGGGCGTGTCCTCGTCCCAGGCGCCGTCGCACAGGTTGAAGAAGAGGTCGAAGCCCCGGCGGGAGAGCTCCTCCACCCGCCGCACGGCCGTGGCCTTCTCGAGGACGGCCACCTCCCACTCCGCATCGGGGAGGAAGGGCCGGGGGTCACAGGGCCAGTCGTCCTCGGGGAAGCTCCCGCCGTCGAGATCCTGGTTGGTGAGGAGGCAGATGCGCATGCTGATCGCCGGTAGAGGGAGGTGCCGGAGTGGAGGCGAAGGATGGGGCGCCCGGAGGCGCCCCGTCCGTGTCGTCTCAGAGCCCGTCCGCGAACGCCTCCATGCGCTTCCGGAGGTCGGCGTCGGGGAGCTCGCCCCGGGCCGCGCCCAGGTTGTCGCGCATGTGCCCGGGCTCGGTCGTCCCCGGGATGGCGGCGGTCACGGCCGGGTGGGAGACCACGTACTTGAGGAAGGCCTGCGCCCACGTCTCGCAGCCGATCTCCGAGGCCCAGCCGGGCAGCGGCACGCCGCGCGTCTTCCGGAACAGCCGCCCGCGGCCGAACGGGAGATTGACGAGCACGGCCATCCCGCGGTCGCGCGCCAGGGGGAGGATCCGGTCGGCCGCGCCGCGATCGTCCAGCGCGTAGTCGACCTGGATGAAGTCGAGGTCCTTCTGGCGCATGACCTCCTCGAGCTCCTCGTACTGGCGCTCGAAGGAGGTCGTCACGCCCACGTACCGGATCCGCCCCTCCTCCTGCCACTCGCGCAGCGTCGGGATCTGTGTCTGCCAGTCGCGGAGATTGTGGACCTGCATGAGCTCGACGTGGTCGGTGCCCAGCTTCCGGAGCGAGTCCTCCATGCGCCCGATCCCGGCCTCCCGGCCCTCGCGGTCCACCTTGGTGGCCAGGAACAACAGGTCGCGCACCCGGAGGTCTCCCAAGATCTTCCCGAGCACGCTCTCCGAGTTCCCGTAGGAGGGGGCCGTGTCGACCACCTTCCCGCCCCCCTCGGCGAAGACGCGCAGCGTCTCCCGGTAGGGGGTCAGGTCCCCGCCGTCGAGGTCCACGCGGTAGTTCCGCGTCCCCACCCCGACCACCGGGACTTCCTCCCCGCTCGAGGGGATGGGCTTCGTGACGAGGTCGGGCTGCGTGGCGCGGCCGGAGGCCTCCGCCCGGCGCGGGCGCCAGCCGGCGAGCGCGGCGAGGCCGGCCCCGGCTCCGAGCCTGAGGAGCTGGCGTCGGGTGAGCTTCATGGGATCCCTCCGGAGATCAGGTCGAGACGATGCGTGCGGCGGCCGCCTCCAGTCCGGGCCCGGCCCGCTCCTCCTGCTCGCTCCCGAGCCTCAGGCCCAGGAACGCCCACACGGCCGCCAGCGGCGCGGCCACGAGCGCGATGGCGCCCAGGGACAGGCCGAGCGCCTGGAGTCCCGCGAACGCCCAGCCGTTGGCCAGGTCGGCGCCGCGATAGACGGCCGCGTCCAGGAACGCCTTGGACTTGTACTTCTCCTCGCGGGGGACCACGGTGAACAGGACTTCGCGAGCGGGCTTGGTGATTCCGTAGCGTCCCGAGCGGTAGGCCACCTGGAGCACGACCAGGACGGCCAGCAGCGGATAGACGCCCAGGGTCACGAAGCCGAGGACCACCGCCAGCGGGACGAGGGCGAGGCTCACCCCGATCCCCACCAACTTGATGATACGGGCCGTGAGGTAGACCTGGAAGAGGATGGTGAGGAGGTTCACCGCCAGGTCGATCTGCGCGAAGAAGGCCGTGCGCGCCCCGCGGTCCGCGATGGCCCGCCCCACCAGGTTGGCCTGCAGGAAGTAGAGGATCGTCGAGGCGAAGCTCATGAGGACGATGAAGCCGGCGATCCCGAGCAGGTATCGCGACCGGAAGATGACCCCGATCCCGCTCAGCGCCGTCCCCCCGAGCGGGCGCGCCCCGGCGGGGGAAGGCTCCCGGCCTCTTGTCTTCCCTTCCTCTCCGCTCCCGTCCGCTCCTTCCGCGAACCGCCGGTGGATGACCAGCGCGCACCAGGAGGCGGCCTCGAGCGGGATGCAGGCGAGGAGCAGCAGGGTGAAGCGCGGAGCGATCTCGGCCAGGCCCGCCGTGACCGCGGAGCCTGCGATCCCCCCGAGGGAGCTCCCCACCGCGATGAACCCGAACACCCGCCTGGCCTGCTCGTTGGTGAAGCAGTCCGCCATGAAGCCCCAGAAGACCGTCACGACGAAGAGCGCGAACACGCTCGTCCACACGTAGAACGCCCGGTCGATCCAGGGACGGGCGCCCATCGGGAGGAGGTGGAGGGCCGCCCAGAAGCCGACCAGGCACGCGATGAAGAAGCGGTTCACGAGCGGGATGAACACGCCGCGCTGGTAGCGCGAGGCCACCCAGGAGTAGAGCGGGACGGCCACGAGCATGACCAGGAAGACGGCCGTCCACAGGAGCTGGAGGTTTCCGCGGTCGGCCGAGCTGATCTCGTCCCGGACCGCCCGCAGGATGTAGTAGGAGAAGAGGATGAAGAAGCCGTAGAGGGTGGCCCACAGCATGGCCGGCGTCTCGTCGTCGCGGACGTCGACGAGACGCCGGACCAGGGCCGTGAGCGCGGTCACGGGCGGCTACCGATCAGCCGCCCCGGGCGCCCAGGTCCCGGTCCATAACCATGAGGCCCGCCGCGGAGTCCCCGATGCGCTCCAGCTGCCCGACGATGAGGCCGAACGTCTTCTCCTCCTCGACCTGCTCGTCCACGAACCACTGCAGCATCACCTCGGCCGGGTGGTCCGCCTCGTCGCGGGCCAGCGAGTAGAGGTCGTCGATGTGCCCGGTCACCATCCTCTCGTGCTCCAGGGCGGCCTTCATGGCGGCCAGCGGCGAGTCGTAGTCCGAGGGGGGCCTCTCCAGGGCGCCGAGCTCCACTCTGGCGTCCCGGTCCTCCAGGTGCCCCAGGATCCGGAACGCGTGCTCGCGCTCCTCGGCGGCCTGGGAGCGCAGCCACCCGCCGAAGCCGGGCAGGTCCTCTCGCTCGAACCAGATGGACATGGCCAGGTAGATGTGCTCGGCCTGCAGCTCGCGGCCGATCTGCTCGTTCAGGGCCTTCCGTACCTTCTCGTTCATGTCATCCTCCGGGTGCGGTTCTCGGGTGTCGGCGTGGGAGAGCGTCCGCCGCGGGGCGGGCTCAGTAGTCGACGGGCCGCAGGTACCATTCCCCGATCGTGGTGTCCGACAGCATGGCCACGGTCGGGAGGTGGCGCTTGTAGTGCGTGCTCTCCAACCTGCGGTGGACGGTCCGGACCTTCCGCTCGTCGAAACCGCAGGATACGAGCCGCTCGGGGCTGCTCCCCCGGAGGAGGTGGTGGAGGATGAGGTCGGCCTCCGGGTAGGAGACCCCCAGGTCCTCCTCGTCCGTCTGCCCGACCACCAGCTCGGCGGTGGCGGGCTTTTCGACGATGGACTCGGGGACGTCCACCGCACGCGCCAGCGCCCACACCTGCGTCTTGAACAGGTCCCCGAGCGGGTTGATCGGGGGCGAGTCGTCGGCGTGCCAGGTGAAGTAGCCCAGGAGGCGCTCCGACTTGTTCCCGGTGCCCACGGGGAGGCCGTCGTGCCGTGCCGCCTGGTCGAAGAGGACGATCATGCGCTGCCGCGCCATGACGTTCCCGCGGCGCTGGTCCTCGGCGTCGGGCTCGTGCTCGCCCAGGTAGGCCTGGACGGCGTCCGTGATCGGGATCGTCCGCGTCTCGATGCCGAGGGTCTCGGCCACCAGCTCGGCGTCCTCGATGCTCTCGGCGCTCGTGACGTCCGAGGGCATGAGGTAGGCCTTCACCGCCTCGGGCCCGAGCGCCCGCGCGCACAGGGTGGCCGTGAGCGAGGAGTCGACGCCGCCCGACAGGCCGACCACGACCCGCTCGAAGCCCCGTCGGTGCCGGACCTCCTGGCGGAGGAACTCGAGGAGCCAGGGCTCGACCAGCGCCGTGTCGATCTCGAGCGGGCCGAAGTCCCCGGGGTCGGGCGCCGCCGCGGCGGTCCGCAGGGCGGCGGTGCGCCGGCCGGACGTCCCGTCCCCTCCGCCGGCGGCGGCCCGGGCGGAGGTGGGCTCGTCGTGGGCCGCCTCCCCGGCGCCCGCCGGCGCATCGCCGGAGGCGTCGTCCCCCCCGCCGTCCTCCGAGGCCTCGGTGGGCCCCGACTCCGGGTCCCCGCCGCTCCCGTCCGTCAGCCCGCCGAGGCCGGCGTTCTGGAGGATGCGGGGCAGCGCCGCCTCCAGGTCGGCCAGCAGCGGGCTCTCCACCCGGACCGGGAGGAGCTCCGCCAGGTCCAGGTCGGCCACCAGGAGCTCCTCCCGCCACAGGCCGCCCCGGACGATGGCGCGGCCGCGCGGATCGTAGACCGCCGAGCCGCCCGCGAACCCCTTCCCGCCCTCGAAGCCGACGAGCTGGGCCACGGCCACGAACACGCCGTGCTCCTCGGCGATGCCCCGCGCGAGCCGGTCCCAGCGCTCCAGGTTCCCCGGGACGCCCGGTCCCGGGTGGGCCCCCCGGGCCGGAGAGGCGCTCAGGATGAAGACCACCCGCGCGCCGTCCAGGGCGGCGAGCGTGGGCGGGAGCGAGTGGAAGGCGTCCTCGCAGATGAGGAGCCCGGCGCGCCCCCACGGGGTGTCGAACGCCCCGAAGGAAGAGCCCGCCTCCACGAACCTCTCCTCCTGGAAGACCCCGTAGGTGGGGAGGAAGACCTTCCGGTGGACGTGCAGGATGCGGGGGTCGGAGCCGCCGAGCACGGCGTACAGCGCCGAGTTGTACACGCGCTCGCGGTGGCGCTCGAAGAAGCCGATGGCGACCTCGAGCGGCCGGTCGGCGTCCCCCTCCTCGGCCCAGCGCCGGCGGAGCTCCTCGAACAGGGCTCGCCGCCCCAGCGCGTGCTCCCGGACGCCTCCCTCCATGAAGTAGCCGGTGAGGGCCGCCTCGGGGAACAGGAGGACGCGCGGGACGGGCCGGAGGTCGGCCACCTCGCGGAAGACCTCGCTCACACGGGCCAGGGTCGCGTCGGGGCGTGCCTTCTCCGGGCGCAGCTGTCGGATGGCCACTCGCACGGTCATGGTGGCTCCAACGTCCCGACGTTCCGCCCGGCTGTCAATGCGCGGCCTCGCGCCGGCGCGCCCCGGAGGCCTCCGCCCGCCCGCGCCGCAGCCTGCCCGCGGCCGCCCGCCCCGCGCGCGGCGCCCGCGGCTTGCTCCGGCCCCGGCGATCGGCTATCGATCCGATCGCCGAACGTGACCAGCCTCATCGTGCGCGCGTACGCGCTCGTCCTGCTGGTCGGGCTCCCCCTCCTGGCCGCGCGGGAGGACGCGCTGGCCCGGGGACTGGACGAGCTCGACCGACGGGCCCTCTACCTGTCGGCGGCGATCTCCTCCGCCTTCATCGCGGGCGTCACCCTCGGGGTGGCGGCCTGGCAGGGGGCGGGCGCGCGGGCGCTGGGCTGGGTGGTGGGCCCGGCCGGAAGGGCCGCGACCTGGGCGGCCGGCACGACGGCGGCCGGGCTGGCGGCCGTCGCGCTCGTGGCGCTGGTGGCGTCGATGAGGGGGAAGGGCGAGAGCCCGCTGCTCCTGGCGCTCATGCCGCGGACCTCCGCCGAGCGCCTGGGCTTCGTGCTCCTGTCTCTGGCGGCGGCGGTGTGCGAGGAGTACGTGTTCAGGGGCTTCGGGCTTGGCGTCCTGGCGGCCTGGACGGGCGACCCGTGGACGGCCGCGGCCGCCGTGGCGGTCTCGTTCGGCCTGGCCCACGGCTACCAGCGGCCGACGGGCATCGTCCGCGCGGCCCTGCTCGGCGGCGTGCTGGCGGTGCCGGTCATCGTCACGGGGAGCCTGTTCCCCGCCATCGTGGCCCATTTCTGGATCAACGTGAGCCTGGGCCTGGGCGCGTGGAGGTGGCTCCCGGGGACGACCGGGCCGGGGGAATGACCCGCACCGAGACGTCGACGGGCCATGCTCGTCTACCCTACGGACGCATCGATCTCATACCTGAGGGAGGACCGATGGACGGACGCGGCGAAGCGGCGAAGCGGCGCGGGCCCGGCGAGCGCCGGGGGCGGCCGGGCGGTGCGGCGCTCCTGGCCGCGGGGGCCCTCCTCGCGGCGGGTCTCGTGGCGGGCGCCCGCCCGGCCCGCGCGCAGGGCGCCGGCCCGGCCGAGGGACCGACGGTACGGATCGGGGGGCTCCTGCGCACCGGCCTCCTGGTGGGCCCGGGCGACTACGGGGAGGAGGACGGCTTCCGGATCCACGACGCCCGCCTCCGGGCCGCCGGCAAGATCGGGATCGTGTTCGACTACCGGCTGCAGGCCGCCTTCGACCAGAGCACGGACCGGGTGAGGCTCCTGGACGCCGAGCTCCGCCTCCCGATCAAGCCGGGCCTGGCGCTGAGCCTGGGCCAGTTCAAGGCGCCCTTCGGCGGCGAGGAGCTCCTGGGGAAGGGCGAGATCACCTTCCTCGAGCGCGCCCAGATCGACCAGCTCCTGGTGCCGGGCCGGCAGGTCGGCGTCCAGGCCTCGGGCTCGTTCCTGGAGGACCGGCTCACCTACCGGGCCGGGATGTTCAACGGGAACGGCCGCTCCCTCCAGAACGACGACGGGCGCTTCCTGTACGCGGCGCACGTGCAGTTCAACAACGTGGGGCCCGTGGAGTTCTACGAGGACCTCATGGTCCAGCTGGGCGCCAGCTTCACCTTCTCCAGGGACAGCTCGGTCGACCTCACGCACGGTGGCGAGTTCGTGGGCGGCCCGATCGCCCTCCAGGGCTTCCGAGGGGACCGGACCCTGGTGGCGGTCGACCTGAAGTCCAGCTACCGCGGCTTCTTCCTCCGGGGCGAGTACATGCACGGCTCCCTGGATCCCGCGGGCGAGATCGCCTGCACGCCAGCGGGCTGCCCGGCCGACGCGGAAGCGCTCGCCTCGCACGGCGTGGACGGCGGCTACGCGGAGACCGGCTACAGCTACCTGGGCGCCATCGAGGCCGTGGCCCGGCTGGACGCCATGACCAAGAACTTCCTGTTCGCGCCGGACACGGGGCCGGCGGGAACGACGGCGGTGGGCGGGAACTTCCTCGTCCTGGGCGTGAACCTCTTCCCCGGCTACCACACCAGGCTGGGCCTGCAGTACGCGCTGGGGCTCGGGGACACCCACCTGGGGCCGACGAGCGGCGGGCCGCCGCTGGCCGACGGCCAGTTCGCCTTCACGGCGCAGGTGGACTTCTAGCGGGAGCGGCCGCGCCGGGCGGGCGGCCCGCCCCGCCTCAGGCCGGGGCGCCCCCCCGGCTCTCGTCCTGGTCGCGACGCGCCCGGCCGTGCCGGATGGTCTGGCCGCGGACCATGTAGACCACGTCCTCGCTGATGTTGGTGGCCAGGTCGGCGATGCGCTCCAGGTTCCGCCCGATGAGGATGACCTGGAGGCACGAGGAGATCTCGTCCTCCAGCATGTGGGTCAGCATGACCCGGAACAGGGACTCCTGCAGGGCGTCCACCCGGTCGTCGCGCTTGAGGACGTCCTCGGCCGCCGGGGCGTCCCCCCGGAGGAAGGCGTCGAGCGCGTCCCGCAGCATGCCCCTCGCCATCTCGCTCATCTCCGGCAGCTCGGGCGGGATGGGCGGGTAGTGGCGCGACTCCCGGAGCCGGCTCACCGCCTGGGCGATGTTCACCGCGTGGTCCCCGATCCTCTCCAGGTCGTTGTTGATCTTGAGGACCGTCACGATGACCCGGAGGTCCCTGGCCATGGGCTGGTGGAGGGCCAGGAGCTCGATCGAGCCCTCCTCGATCTCGACCTCGATCTCGTCGACGTCCTTGTCGGAGACCACGATCTCATCCGGCTCGCGGCCGTCCTCCCGGGCGGCCAGCGCCGTCGCGTCGGCCACCAGCTCCTCGACCTCGTGGGACATGGCCAGCAGCTTCTGCTTGAGGGCCTCGAGCTTGTCGTCGAAATGGGTGTGCGCCATGGTCGCTCCCTGGAGGGCCGCTGCGGAGAGGGATCCGGGCCGCGAGGGCCCGCTCCCGCTCAACCGAACCGGCCGGTGATGTAGTCCTCGGTCTTCTTCTCGCGGGGGTTGGTGAAGATCCGCTCGGTGAACCCGAACTCGACCACGTACCCCTCGAAGAAGAACGCCGTGAAGTCGGAGATGCGCGCGGCCTGCTGCATGTTGTGCGTCACGATCACGATCGTGAACTCGGACTTCAGGTTCTCGATGAGCTCCTCGAGCCTGGCCGTGGCCACCGGGTCGACCGCCGAGGTGGGCTCGTCCATGAGGAGGACCTCGGGCTCGACCGCGATCGCCCGCGCGATGCACAGCCGCTGCTGCTGCCCGCCCGAGAGCGCCGTGCCCGGCTCGTCCAGCTTGTCCTTGACCTCGTCCCACAGCGCGGCGCCCCTGAGAGCCCGCTCCACCCGGTCGTCCAGCTGACCGCGCGAGACCCGGTAGTGGAGGCGCAGCCCGTAGGCCACGTTCTCGTAGACCGACATCGGGAACGGCGTCGGGCGCTGGAAGATCATGCCGACGCGGCGCCGCAGGTCGATGAGGTCCATCTCCGGGTCCAGGAGGTCCTCCCCGTCCAGGAGGATCGTGCCGGAGGCGCGCTGGTCCCGGTAGAGCTCGAACATGCGGTTGTAGACGCGGATGTGCGTGGACTTCCCGCAGCCCGAGGGGCCGATGATGGCCGTCACCCGGCGCTCGGCCACGTCCAGGTCGTTCCCGAACAGGACCTGGCGGTCCCCGTACCAGAAGTCCAGGTTCCGGACCGAGATCTTGGCCGGCGCCTCCGGCGCGGTCGAGCGTTCCCCGCCCCCGGACCGGGCGCCGGCGATCTGGGGCGCGGGCGGCTGGACGAGGGACTCCTCTCGCCAGGCTTCGTCGCCGCCAGCGGTCTCGGCAGGGGATTTCCCGGCCCCCGCCGGCTCCGGCGCCCTCTCGTCCGCGCGGCTCTCCGATGAGGCTTCGTTCATCGTCTAGCTCTCTTCCTCTCGCACGCGCCAGCGCGTCAGAAGGGTCACGACCAGCACCGAAACGGTGATCAGGAGGGAGGCCCCCCAGGCCAGACGCTGCCAGTCGGAGTAGGGCGACATCGCGTAGTTGAAGATCGTCACGGTCAGGTTGGCCGTGGGCCTCCCCAGGTCCCGCGGCCAGTACGGGCTGTTCAGGGCCGTGAACAGGAGCGGGGCGGTCTCGCCGCTGATGCGGGCCACGGCCAGCAGGATGCCCGTGGCCAGACCCGAGCGCGCCGCCCGGAACACGATCCCCGCCGTCGTCTTCCAGCGGGGCGCTCCCAGCGCCAGCGACGACTCCCTCAGGGTGTCGGGCACCAGGCCCAGCATGTCCTCGGTGGTCCTGGCCACGTTGGGCAGGATGAGCACGGCCAGCGACACGCCGCCTGCCCAGCCCGAGAAGTGACCCGTCGTCACCACCAGGAGCGTGTACACGAACAGGCCCGCCAGGATCGACGGGATCCCCAGCATGACGTTCACGGTGAAGCGGACGAGCGAGGCGAACCGCGTGCCCTTCCCGAACTCGGAGAGGTAGACCCCGGTGAGCACGCCCAGCGGGGTGCCGATGAGCGCCGCCATGAGCGTCATGGCCACGGTCCCCAGGATGGCGTTGGCCAGGCCTCCGCCCTCGGCTCCGGGCGGCGCCGGCCGGCTGGTGAAAAAGGTCCAGTCCAGGGCGGAGATCCCCCGCTTCACCACCACCGCCAGGATCCAGAACAGGAAGAAGAGGGCGAGGAGCGCGGCCGCCGTCGAGGCGACCTCGAGCGCCAGGTTCTCGACCCGGCGCCGCTTCCGCGACCGGAGCGGGAAGGGCGGCTCGGACCGGCCCCGGGCCGTCGCGACGGCCTCGCCGGCCGGCGGGCTCACGCCGCCCTCCCGGGAGTGCCGACCGCAGCATCCGGCCGCCGCGGGCCCCTCACGCCGTCCTCCCGGAGGACCGGCCCAGGCGCTGCAGCCACAGGTGGGCCGCGACCTGGATGAGGAACGTGATCACCAGGAGCACGAGTCCGAGCTCGATGAGGGAGCTCCGGTAGAGCGGCTCGGAGGCCTCGGTGAACTCGTTGGCCAGCGTGGAGGCGATGCTGTTCCCGGCGGCGAGCAGGGAGGCCGAGAGCTGGTGGTCGTTCCCGATCACGAAGGTCACGGCCATCGTCTCGCCGATGGCCCGTCCGAGGCCGAGGAACACGCCCCCGGCCAGGCCCCGGATGGAGTGGGGTATCGTCACCCGCCGGACCACCTCCCACGTCGTGGATCCCATGCCGTAGGCGGCCTCCTCCAGGACCTCCGGCGTCATCCTGAACACGTCGCGCATCACCGCGGTCGTGAAGGGTAGGACCATGAGGGCGAGGATGATGCCCGCCGTGAGCATGCCGATCCCCATCGCCGGCCCGCCGAAGAGCGGCGTGAAGCCCAGCACGTCCTTCAGGGCCGGCTGGACGTGCTCGGCCATGTACGGGGCGAACACGAACAGGCCCCACATGCCGTAGATGATGCTCGGAATCGCGGCCAGCAGCTCGACGCCCTGCCGGACCCAGCGCGCGAGCCCCGGGGGGGCCAGCTTCACCAGGAACAGGGCTGTGGCCAGGCTGAGCGGGACCGCGAGGAGGAGGGCGATCGCGGTCGAGACCAGGGTGCCGTAGATGCTGCTCAAGGCCCCGAAGTTCCCGGTGACCGGATTCCAGGTGGCCGAGGTCAGGAACCCGAAACCGAACTCCCGGATCGAGGGCATCGAGTTCCGGGTGAGCTCCACGAAGAAGCCCAGCATGAGGAGGCAGACCAGCGCGGCGCACGTGACGGCCGCCGCTCGGAAGACCGCGTCGGGCCAGCGCGTCGAGCCTCCGAGGCCGGGAGTCGGGATCACGGGGTCAGCCGGTCGACGCGGGCGAGCCCGCCGTCCCCGGACATTCGGGCCGAGAAGCCTGGACGCCGGGGCGGGACGGGCTCATCGGGTAGCGCCGAGCTCGAGCCGTCGTCTACGGCCAGATGCCGCTCTGGAGCTCGCTCGTCCAGCGTTCCTCGACCATCTCGACCACGTTGTCCGGGATCGGGACGTAGTCCAGCTCCCTGGCCGCATCCTGAGCGTTGTGGTAGGCCCAGTCGAAGAACTCGAGGACTTCCTTGAGCTGCTCCGGGTTCTCCGGGTGCTCGTAGACGAGGATATAGGAGGCCCCCGTGATCGGCCAGCTGTCGGCCCCGGGCTGGTCGGTGAGGACCATGTAGAAGCCGGGCGCGTGCTTCCAGTCGGCGTTGGCCGCGGCCGACATGAAGGTCGGGATCGTCGGTGAGACGAAGCTCCCCGCCGCGTTCTGGAGCTGGACGTAGGTCATGTGGCTCTGCGTGGCGTAGGCGTACTCCACGTAGCCTATCGACCCGTCGATCCGCTGGACGTAGCCGGCCACCCCCTGGTTGCCCTTGCCGCCGACGCCGGTGGGCCACTCGACGGACTTGGCCGTGCCCACCTGCTGGTGCCACGCGGAGGAGACCTTGTCCAGGTAGTTCGTGAAGATCCAGGTCGTGCCCGAGCCGTCGGAGCGGTGGACGACCGTGATGTCCCTGTCGGGAAGCTCCACGCCCGGGTTGATCCTCCGGATCGCCGGGTCGCTCCAGCTCTTCACCTTGCCGAGGTAGATGTCGGCCAGCACCGTCGGGGTGAGCTTGATCCCACCCGGCTCGATGCCCGACAGGTGCACGACGGGGACGACCCCGCCCATGATCATCGGGAACTGGAGGAGGCCCGACCCGTCCAGCTCGTCCTTCGTCAGCGGCGCGTCGGAGGCGCCGAAGTCGACCGTCCCGGCCTTGATCTGGGCGATGCCGCCGCCCGAGCCGATCGCCTGGTAGTTGACCTGGACGCCCTTGAGCTTGTTGTAGGTGTCGGCCCACCGGGAGTAGACCGGATACGGGAAGGTCGCGCCCGCGCCGTCGATCGTGATGGCCGCCCCGGAGGCTCCGCCTCCCGCGGATGCCGATCCGGACGTCTCACCCTTCCCGCCGGATCCCCCTCCGCATGCCGCCACGACCAGCGCCGCGGCCATCAGCGCCGGTCCGATCCGGGCCGCGTGCCATCCCCTCGCCGAACGAGCCGTCGGTCCGCCCATAGGTCTCTCTGCCTCCGGTACGGTCTGGATTCTCACGGGTGCGTTCCCCCCGACCGTGAGAAAGCTGACGACCCGGAGCCATGGATGGGTCACGCCCGTGTAACGATCGCGTCACGAAGTCCGGCCCGGCGCGGGGAGCGTGAACCACACGGCGGCGCCCTCGCCCGGCTCGCCCTCGATGCCCACGCTCCCGTCGTGGGCTGCGACCAGGTGGCGGACGATGGACAGGCCGAGCCCGGTGCCTCCCTCCGCCCGGCTCCGTCCCGGGTCCACCCTCCAGAAGCGCTCGAATGCCCGCTGCCGCTGGGAGACGGGGATGCCGGGCCCCTCGTCCGTCACGACCACGCGGACGCGGTCCCCCGAGGGACGGCTCTCCACCCGGACCGTCCCGCCGGCCGGCGAGTAGCGGAACGCGTTGTCGAGGAGGTTGCGGAGGATCTGCTCGAGGGCTCCCCGGTCCGCGGAGACCTCGGGGGCCTCCGAGACCGCGACGTCCAGCGCGACGTGCTTCCCCTCGCGCCGCGGCACCTGTTCCCAGGCCTGCCGGGCCGCCGCCCCGACCCGGATCGTCTCGGGCCGCGGCCGCCAGGCGCCGGACTCGATGCGGGAGAGGTCCAGGAGGTCGTCGACCAGCCGCCGCATGCGGACGGCGTTGTCGCGGATCCTGGCGAGGAACTCCTCGCGGCGCTCGGCGGGGAGGTCGGCGTCCTCCAGCGTCTCCGCGAACCCGAGGATGCTGGTGAGGGGGGTCTTGAGCTCGTGGGACGCGTTGGCCACGAAGTCCCTGCGCACGCCCTCCAGCCGGCGCAGGCGCGTCAGGTCCCGCACCAGGACGAGGACCCGCTCCCCGTGCGGCCGGACCGAGACGAGGGCCGTACGGCTCCCGCGCGCGATCTCGGCCTCGGCCTCGTGGCCCTCGAGGCCACGGTCGAGCGCGTCGAGGACGGCGGGATCGCGGAACAGGCTCCGGGCCGGCCGGCCCTCCGTCTCCTGCGGGGCGGCCAGCCGGTCGAAGGAGCGGTTGGTGCGCACGACCGTCCCCGCCACGTCGAGGACCGCGACCCCGTCCTCCATCTGGTCGAACACCCACAGGAGCTCCTCCTCCTGCCTGCGCCGGGCCTCGGCCCGCTCCAGGCGGTCGGCCACCGCGGCCGCGGCGCGGTGGAGACGGCCCGTCTCCCCCGCCGCGTCCGACCGCGAGCGGGCCGGGGCCTCGATCGCCTCCACGCTCCCGCCCTCCCGGGCCAGGCCCTCGAGCGCGGTCCGCACGCCGCGCAGCGGCCGGACCACCCACCTCTCGGCGGGGAGGAGGAGGAAGGCCAGGAGGAGGAGCCACGCGATGGCGGCGGCCAGGATGGCCCGGCGGACGTGGTCGGCCGGAGCGAGCACCTCGGAGTGGGGCACCGCCACCCGGACCACGCGGCCGTCGGCCGGCACGGCCCCGTACAGGAGCGAGAAGTCCACGGTGCGGCTCACCCGTGTGGCCGTCCCGAACCCCGTCCGCAGGGCCTCGCGAACCTCGGGCCGGTTGCGGTGGTTCTCCACGGACGGGAGCCGGTCGGTGGGGACGTAGGAGTCTCCGCGCACGGTCCCGTCGCGGGCGATGAGGGTCACGCGGAGCCCGGCGGCCCGACCGAGGCTGTCCGCCAGCGCGTCGGTGAAGGGCCGCTCCCCGACGGCGGCGCGGGTCAGGCGGGCCTCGCGCTCCAGGTCCGAGCGCGCCCGCCGCTCGAGGTCCCGGGGCAGCGGGCCCGACGCGTACCAGGACGCCAGCCCGATCGGGACGGCGCCGGCCGCGAGGAGGATGGCCAGGAGCCGGAGACGCAGGGACACCGCTTCAGCTCCCGCGGGCCGGAGTCAGCGGTCCACGGCGCGGAACCGGTAGCCCACGCCCCGGACCGTCTCGATCAGATCGCCGGCCGGCCCCATCTTCGACCGGAGCCGCGCCACGTGCATGTCGACGGTGCGCGTCTCGATCCGAGCGTTCGTGTCCCACGCGGCCTGGAGGAGCTGCCGGCGGGACTGGGCGCGGCCCCGCCGCTCCATGAGCACCTCGAGGAGGCGGAACTCGAGCTGCGTGAGGTCCATCTCCTCCTCTCCCACGAAGGCGCGGTGGGCGTCCCGGTCCAGGACGACCTCGCCCAGCCGGAGCCGCCGGTGCGGGTCCACCGGCTCGGCCCTGGCGCGCCGGAGGAGCGCGCCCACGCGCAGGACGACCTCACGGGGGCTGAAGGGCTTGGTGACGTAGTCGTCCGCCCCCTTCTCGAAGCCGTGGATCCGGTCCTCCTCCTCGCGACGCGCGGTCAGGAGGAGCACGGGAATCTCGCTCGTCCGCTCGTCCTCCCGTAGTGTCCTCAGCACCTGGTAGCCGTCCATGCCCGGGAGCATGAGGTCGAGGACGACGAGGTCGGGACGGTCGTCGATCGCGGTGGAGACGGCGCTCGGGCCGTCCACCGCGGTGCTGATCCGATAGCCCTCCCGGCTGAGCTGGTAGACCAGGAGGCTCAGGATGTCGGGCTCGTCGTCCACGACCAGGATGCGCTCGCCGGACATCGGCTCCGGGGGTCGGAGTCGCGGAGGCTCGGCCCCGGACGACCGTGTCGGCGGAGGGCCGGTGACAGGCACAACATAGCCCGGCCCGGAGGCGGCGCAACGGCCCGAGCGGCGCCGGGCCGCGGATGGATGGAGCGAGGGTCGCGGTGGGAGGTGACGTGCGAAGCGTGACGCTGGCTGGACTCCCGGTCGGAGGCGTCTATCTGCTCCTCCTGGTCTTCCTGGCCCCCTTCGGCCTCCACCGCCTGTGGCTCCTGTGGCTGCGGCTGCGGCCCGGGGGCGGCGCGCGGGAGAGGACGGGCTCCCGTCGGTCGGCCGGCGTCCCGGCAGCCGATCTCCCACCCGTCACGGTCCAGATCCCCGTCTACGACGAGGCCAACGTCGTGGCCCGCGCCATCGACGCCGCTTGCCGGATCGACTATCCGGCGGACCGGCTCGAGGTGCAGGTCCTCGACGACTCGGACGACGAGACGGTGGAGATCGTGGCGCGGCGCGTGGCCGCGTGGCGCCGGAGAGGCGTCGACGTGCGGCACCTCCGGCGCGAGCGGCGCGAGGGCTACAAGGCGGGGGCGCTGGCGGCCGGCGCGGCGCGGGCCCGGGGCGAGTTCTTCCTGGTCCTGGATGCGGACTTCGTCCCGTCCCCTGATCTCGTGCGCCGACTCCTGCCCTCGTTCTCCCATCCGGACGTGGGCTTCGTGCAGGCGGCCTGGGGTCACCTGAACGGGGGGGAGGGCTGGCTGGCGCGGGCGCAGGCGCTCCTCCTGGACGCACACTTCGCGGTCGAGCACGCTGCCCGGCACCGCGCCGGCCTCTTCTTCAACTTCAACGGCACGGCCGGGATGTGGCGGCGGAGCTGCCTCGAGGCGGTCGGGGGCTGGAGCGGCGCGACCCTCACCGAGGACCTGGAGCTGAGCTACCGTGCGCAGCTGGCCGGGTGGCGGGGCGTCTATCGTGACGACGTCCGGGTGCCCGGGGAGCTCCCGGCGCGGATGCGGGCCCTGGAGGTCCAGCAGGAGCGCTGGGCCGAGGGGGGCGTCCAGACGGCCAGGCGCCTCCTTCCCCCCATCTGGAGGAGCGGCGAGCGGCTGGCGGTGCGGCTCGAGGCCACGGCCCACCTGGCCGGCCACGCGCTCCATCCCGTCACGCTGGCCCTGGCGGCCGCCCTCGCCCTCCCCGCGCTGGCGGGAGGGGTCGCCGCGGCGGCGGTGCCCGGTCCGGTCCACGCGGCCGCCCTCGTCCTCGCGTTTCTCCCCTTCGTCCTCTTCTACGGGACGGCGGCCCGGCTGCGCGGCGCCACGGCGGGGGAGCTCCCGGGCCGGGTCCTCGGCGCGCTCGGCCTCGGGATCGGCCTCGGACCGCCGGTCGCGGGGGCGGTGCTGCGGGGGCTGCGGCCGGCCGGGGCGAGCGCGTTCCGGCGGACGCCCAAGGACGGGCCGGTGCGTGCCTACGCGCTCTCCCTGCGGCCGTGGCGGACGGCGCTTCGCCTCGGGCTCGGGGTCCTCCTCCTCGTGGCCGCGGTCCGGCTAGCCCTCGGCGGCGCCCCCGGTGGCGCGCCCTTCCGCCTCCTGTTCGCCGGAGGCTACCTCCTCACCCTGGCCGCGGCGGTGCGCGAGGGCCGCATCGGTCGCCAGGAGGGCGAGGAACGGGACGTGGATGAGGAGGGCGAGCCAGCCCGGCAGCGGCCAGCTCCCGGTGGCGCGGTAGGCGTCCAGGCCGGCGTAGCCCAGGAACAGGAGGCCGCTCCACAGGACCCACGCGCGGCTCCGGCGCAGGAAGGCCAGCGGGAGGACCCAGAGGACGTACCACGGGTGGATGGTGGGGGAGAGGAGGAGCGCCGCCCCGAGCGTCCAGAAGGCGGCCCGCTCCACGGGCCATCGCCGGAGGACGCCCCAGCCCACCACGCCGCCCACGGCCACCGCGGCGGCGATCCGCGCGCCCCGGGGGTCGCCCAGGAGCCCGGACAGGACCCGGAAGAGCCCCGGGTCGAACCGCCAGCGGTCGGCGTAGGCGCCCAGCCCCGCCAGCAGGGCCCCGCCCGCGCCCAGGTAGGGGAGGTAGAGGAGGGCGGCCGCGGCGAGCCCGGCCGCGGCGGCCCACCACCCGCGCCGCCGGCCCAGGGAGGGGAGGACGGCGGCCGGGGCCAGCTTGACCGCCGCTCCGGTCCCGAGGAGGAGCCCCGCGGCGAGGGCGCGCCGTCCGCCTTCCTCCCGGGTCCCTCCGTCCGAGGCGTCGGTCCCTCCGTCCGCGGCCGCGGCGCTCTCCGCCGCGCCGCCCCGGAGGACGAGGAGCGCGGCCAGCATCGGGAGGATCCCGAGCGGCTCGACGTGGCCGCTCCAGGCCACTTCCACCACGACGAGCGGGGACCACAGCCACAGGACGGGGGCCAGGGCGGGCGGGCCGCCGCGGCGGGAGGCGAGCCGGTCCAGGATCCAGCCGACCGCCAGGTCGGCCGCGGTCCAGGCGGCCTTGAAGACGAGGACGGACGGGCCCGCGGCGGCGAGCGCCGTGAATACGAGCTGGGCGCCGGGAGGGTAGATCGTGCGGATCCCGGGGTGGTTGATGAGGCTCCGCCACGAAGTCGCGATCGGGTCGAGGGCCGGCGAGGCCGGGGCGTGGGCGAACGGGTTCAGGCCGTGCAGGCCCACCCACCCGTCCCACATGTAGCGCCAGATGTCGTCGGAGAACCGGGGGAGGAGGAAGAGGAGGGGCAGCCGGAGGAGGAGCGCCCCGGCCCACATGACGCGCCGCGGCACGGGGCGGCGGTCGTGGCGGAAGGCCGCCGCGGCGTACAGGGCGAAGGCGGCCGCCCACAGGCCGAGCGCCGGCCACGGCGTGGCGGACGCCCCGGGGACGAGGCCGAGGGCGGCCAGGAGCCCGACCTCGGCCAGGACGAGGAGGGCGGTCACGGGCGGGCCCACGGCCCGGCCTCCCGGCGCGGACGGTGCCGCCTCCGGGCTGGAGCTCACGGGTGAGGCCGCCGGATCCGGATCCTGCGAGCCGGACGGCCGCCCTGGTTCCCGCCCGCGACGAGGAGGAGAGCCTGCCGGGGCTCCTCGAGGGTCTGGCGCGCGCCGGGCTGGGCTCGGCCCTGGTGGTCGACAACGGCTCGTCGGACGGGACGGCCGCCGCCGCGCGGGCCGGCGGCGCGGAGGTGGTCCGGGAGCCGCGTCCCGGGTACGGCCGGGCCTGTCGGGCGGGGCTCGAGGCCCTGGCCGCCCGCGCGGAGCCTCCCCGCTGGGTGGTGTTCGTGGACGCGGACGACGGTTTGGCGCCCGGACAGGTGCCCCGCCTCCTCGCCCCGCTCGCCTCGGGACGGGCGGAGCTCGTGATCGGCGCGCGGCGCGCGGCCGCCGGGTGCGGCGCGGGGCGTTCGCCGGTCCCCCTCCACGCGCGGCTCGGGAACCGCCTTGTGGCGGCCGTGCTCCGGGGCGTGTACGGCGCGGCCGCGACGGACCCGGGACCGTTCCGCGCCGCCCCGCTCGGGGCGCTCCTGGACCTGGGCCTGGACGACCCGGACTACGGCTGGAACGTCCAGATGCAGGTGCGGGCGCTGCGGGCGGGCTGGCGGGTGCGGGAGGTGCCGGTGGCCTTCCGGGGGAGGACGGCGGGCCGGTCCACGATCAGCGGCTCGGTGAGGGGGTCGGCGCGAGCCGGAGTCCGCATGCTCGCGACCCTGGCGGCGGAGATGGCCCGGCCGCCCTGAGCGGATCAGTCTCGGACCGAGACCAGGAGCTGGCGGACCATCGAGCGCGGCATCGACTCGGCCCGGCTCACGACCGCTTCCTCGCTCTCCTCGACGATGACCGGGGCCGTGGCGAGCTGACGGCCGGCGCGCTCGAAAACGATCCGGCCCCTGGCCAGGTCGGGGGCCACCGTCTCGACGACGATGTGGACCTCCCACTCCTCGTCGCCCACCGGGAGGCGGCCCAGGCTCTGGCGCCGCGACGCGGTGTCCCAGATCTGGAGCTGCGGGCCGTCGCCCGGGTCCCCGCCTCCCGTCTCCTTGCTCACTCGCGCTCCCGCTCCTCGCCCTCGACGGCGTCCTCCCAGAAGCCCAGCAGGTAGGGGTCGTAGCGCTCGGGGTGGGACCGGTAATCGGCCGCCCACGTGGGAAGGTCGGGAAGGGGGACGCTGGTGCTGAGCTTGTCGGTGACGAGCTCGACCATGGTCCGGAAGCCCAGGTCGGCCGGGTTGAGACCGGCATCGTCCGCGGCCTCCTCGACCAGGAGGTAGATCCGCTCGGGGCTCAGCGAGAGGAAGACTTCGGAGAGACGGGCGGAGCAGTAATCCAGATACTTGGCCCTGAGCACGGGGTCGGTGATGTCGCCGCTCCCGGGCGATCTAGCCTGCTGCTCGGCCGCCGACTGATCTTTCACGTCTGCGCGCTCCGCCCTGGCCGGGGGTGCCCGGTCGCCTGGAGTGCTTTGAGACGTATGTAGCGGCCCGGACGGGGCGCGTCAAGCGTCGAGCGGCCCTCCCGGGCTGCCTCAGGCCAGCTCCCTCAGGCTCGGCTCCCCCTGGCCGAGCGACCTCCTGAGCTCGTGGAACATGGCGCGCCGGGTCAGCCCGTAGCGGATGACCTTGTGGAGGAATTCGGGATCCCGTCTCTGGATCTCTTCGACGTCGTCGGCGATGTCCTCTGGCAGGTTCAGGACGACTTCGACAGGGCGAGTGTCCGTCATGGGCGGCGCTTCCCCTCGAAATTGAAGGATTTTCTTCCAAGACGACAGCGGGCGATGGAGTCACGCCTCGGGTCGCGCGACCTGCCACTTCCGACATGCGGCGCGGAGTATAGTCGGCCGATTCGGAGCGAGCAAGACCGGCCCCGCCCGCCACCGTGGAGAACCGCGTCTCTAAGTGACTGAGCTGCACTTGCTTAGAAATGATGTCGAAAACTCCGTAATGATGTGGATTCTCGCGTGGAAGAGTGTGGACACTCGCGGCGGTGTCGTCGGAAGCGCGTGAACGAGGCCGGATTGGCGGGAGGCCGGGCTCGTATCGCGGGCGTGTACGTTCACACTTTTCGGAAAACTGTCGGTCCGCGCTTCGTCTCCGGAGGCGGGCCGGACGCGGTCCCGCGGCCGGCCGGTCGCCCCCGGCGCCGAGCGGCCGACCGGGTGGGCGAACGGCGAGCGGCGTCGTTCCATCGGGTCCGGGCGGACCGCGGCCGCGGCAGCCGGCGCCCCCGCCCGGCTCCCGCCCGGCTCCCGACCGGCGAGCGGCCGGAGGCGGGCGGCGTCCCGATCGGGGGTGCGCGTGGGCCGGCCTCCCGACAGATTGAGCCCGAAACGGAAGAGCGTCCTCCGTCCCCCCCTCGCGGCGGGGCGGGTGCAGGCTGGCGAGCGCAGCGCTGGGAGCCCACATGACCGACGACGGACGGCGATCGGCCCTCATCCTGGGCGCCTCGAGCGGCTTCGGGGAGGCGGCGGCCCGGGCCTTCGCGGAGGCCGGGTACGACATCTTCGGCGTCCACCTGGACCGGCGCGCCGGACTCGAGCGCGTGGAGGAGATCCGCTCCGACCTGGAGGCCATGGGCCGGACGGCCACTTTCTTCAACGTGAACGCCGCCGACGCCGACAAGCGGGCGGCCACGCTGGACGAGATCGTGGAGACGGCCGGGCCCGGATCGGTCCGGGTCCTCCTGCACTCCCTGGCGTTCGGGACCCTGCGCCCGCTGGTGGCCGAGGCAGAGGGGGACGACGTGACGCCCAAGCAGATGGACATGACGCTGGACGTCATGGCGCACACCCTGGTCTACTGGACGCAGGGCGTCGTCCACCGGGGGCTCATGGGCCGCGACGGCCGCATCTTCGCCATGACCAGCTCGGGCGGCGACCGGGTGAGCCCGACCTACGGCCCCGTCTCCGCCGCCAAGGCGGCCCTCGAGTCGCACTGCCGGCAGCTGGCCCTGGAGCTCGCGCCGCGCGGGATCACCGTGAACGCCCTGCGGGCGGGCGTCACCGACACGCCCGCGCTCCGGAAGATCCCGGGCTCGGATTTCATGATCGAGCAGGCCCTGCAGCAGAACCCGCACGGGCGGCTCACCACGCCGGACGACGTGGCCCGCTCGATGGTGGCGCTGGCCTCGCCCGAGACCTACTGGATGACGGGGAACGTCATCCGCGTGGACGGCGGCGAGGACTTCGTGGGCTCGAACGCCCCGGAGCTGAAGTGAGCCGGCGGCGCGGCGAGCCGGACCTGGCGGAGATGGCCCGCGGGCTCGTGGGCCCGGCCCGCCGCCTGGTCGAGCACGAGGTGCGCTCCCTGGGCCGGGAGCTCACCGGGCCGTGGCGGAGGGGCCGGAGCGGCCCCGCTGCCGAGGCGGGCCGCTTGCTGGGCGCGGGCCTGGCCGCGGCGGCCTTCCTGGTCGGCGTGGCGGCGGCGGTGCAGGCCACGCGGCGTGGCTGAGGGAGGCGCCGGGGCGGACGCTCCGCGCGCGGCTCGCGCGTCCGGACGTCCGACCAGGGACGGCTCCGCCCTCCGCTCCGCGCCGCGCGCGGCCCCGCGCCGGCGGGCGGCCGGCTCCCCGCGCGGACGCGGGCTGGCCGCCGTGAGCGGGACGGCCGCCGCGATCGGCCTCGCCGCGCTGCTCGCCGCGGGGCGCCCGGCGCGCTCCGCCACGCCGCACGGCTCCCCTCCGCCCTCCGCCCCTCCCGACCCCTCCCCCGGCTTCGACGTCCTCGGCTACGACCTGTCGCTGACCCTGGAGGCCGGGAGCGACTCGATCGCGGCCGTGCAGCGGGTCCGCGCGCTCGTGACCTCCGCCGACCTCGGGGCGCTGCGCCTCGAGCTCCGCGGCCTCACGGTGGACTCGGCGCGGGTGGCGGGCCGGGCCGTCCGCCCCTCGCGAGCGGGGGACACGCTCTCCCTCCCGCTCCCGGACGGGCTCCGCCCGGAGGTCGGGGACACGCTCGTCGCCGCGGTGGCCTACCGCGGCCGTCCCTCCGACGGGCTCATCGCGCGGCCCAACGTGCACGGGGACTGGACGGTGTTCGCCGACGACTGGCCGGACCGCGCCAGCCACTGGTTCGCCTCGGTCGACCACCCGGCGGACAAGGCGGCGGTGACCTTCCGGCTCACCCTGCCCGAGGGCTGGACCTCGGTGGCCAACGGCGTCCGGACGCTGGACGCGCCCCTCCCGGGCGGCGGCCGGCTCCAGGTGTGGCGCGAGGAGGAGGCGATCCCCGTCTACACGATGGTCGTGGGCGCCGGCCGGCTGGCGGTCCAGGACGGCGGGGCGGCGCGGGCCGGGCCGGGCGGTACCCCCGTGCCGGTCACCTACGTGACCTTCCCGCAGGACACGGCGCGCGGCCCGAAGCTGTTCGGGGCCACACGGCGGATCCTCGAGGCCTTGGCCCGGCGGTTCGGCCCATTCCCCTACCGGAAGCTGGCCATGGTGGAGTCGGCCACCCGCTACGGCGGGATGGAGAACGCCAGCGCCATCTATTTCCCCGAGGACGGGGTCTCGGGGGGGCGCGTGCGCGAGAGCACGGTGGCGCACGAGATCGCCCACCAGTGGTTCGGCGACGCGGTGACCGAGGCGTCGTGGCGGGACCTGTGGCTGAGCGAGGGCTTCGCGAGCTTCGGGGACGCCCTGTGGCAGGAGGCCTCGCGCGGCGAGGCGGCCTACCGGGCCCGCATGGCCGACTTCGAGCGGATCTACCTGGGCTCGGACGTCACGGGCCGGCCGGTCCTCGGGCCCATCCCCGACGACCTCACGCGCCTCCTGGACGCCAACGCCTACCAGAAGGGGGCGTGGGTCCTCTACATGCTGCGCCGGAAGGTGGGAGACGCGGCCTTCTTCGACGGGCTGCGCCGCTACTTCGAGCGCTACCGCGGGCGCTCGGCCCTGACGGCCGACTTCCGGGCGGCGATGGAGGACGCCTCCGGCCTCGACCTCTCCGGCTTCTTCCGGCAGTGGCTGGAGCGGCCGGGCTACCCGGAGGTGTCGGTGACCTGGGCGTGGGACGCCGACGCGGGCGCGCTCCGCCTCAGGGCCTGCCAGGAGCAGGGGGGCGATCCCTACCGCCTCGAGCTCCCGGTCCGGGTCCGCGCCGGCTCCGCCGCCCGCACGGTCAGGATGACGGTCGAGGACGCCCGGGCCACGCTCCGCGTGCCGCTCGGCTCGGCGCCGGACTCGGTCGCCGCCGACCCCCTGGACCGGATCCTCGGGCCGGTGCGCACGGGCCGGGGTGATCCGGGAGCGGTCTGTCCGGCCGCGTCCGGGAAGGCCGCGGCCGCCGGCGCGGCGCGGGGGACCGAGGCCGCCGCCGGGCCGGGCCCGGAGGCACGCCCCGGCGGACGCCACCTCCGGTGACCGTCCGGGTCTGCGCCGCGCAGATCGACCCGGAGCTCGGCCGCGCCGCCGAGAACGCCGGGCGCTGCGCGCGGGAGGTCCGCGAGGGCGCCGCCGAGGGAGCCCGGCTCGTCGTCCTCCCCGAGGCGGCCCTCACCGGATACGTGTTCGAGTCCGCGGAGGAGGCGCTCGAGGGCGCGGTCGAGGCGGACGGCCCCGAGCTCCGCGCGGTCGAGGAGGCCTGCCGCGAGTCGGGGGCGTGGGCGGTCGTGGGCGGCATCCTCCGCGAGGAGGGCCGGCTCCACAACGCGGCCTTCGTGGTCGGCCCGGAGGGCGTGGCCGGGGAGTACCGGAAGATCCACACCCTGTGCCTCGGGGTCGATCGCTTCACGGAGCCGGGGCCCGGCCCGTTCCCCGTGTTCGACCTCCCCTTCGGCCGGGTGGGCGTCCACATCTGCTACGACGGGAGCTTCCCCGAGAGCGCCCGCGCCCTCCGCCTGGCCGGCGCCGAGCTCCTCCTCCTCCCCACGAACTGGCCCGTCCTGGAGCTCAAGCGCGAGATGGTGCGCCTGCGGGCGGAGGAGAACCACGTCTTCTACCTGGCCGTGAACCGGGTGGGCGAGGAGCGGGGCACCCGCTTCAGGGGCGGAAGCTGCGCGGCCGACCCCCGCGGGCGGCTCCTGGCCGAGGCCGGCGACGGGGAGGAGCGCTTCCACCTGGACCTGGACCTCGGGCGGGCGCGGGACTCCCGGGTCGTGGTGCGCGAAGGCGCGTACGAGTACGACCGGGTGGCCGACCGGCGCCCCGAGTGCTACGGGGCGCTGATCGCGCCGGTGGATCCGGATCTCAGGACGGGCGGCCGGAGGCGGCCCCGGGACTGAGCCCTGCCGGGTCCCCACGCGGCCCGCCGCCGGCAGCCCGCGCCAGGTCCGCAGCGGACGACCACCCGAACGCCCGCCCGCCGTGAGGCCGACCCGCCACGGCCGCCTCTAGGAGCCCTCCCAGCCCGACAGGTCGATCCGCACGTCGATGCGCCGGTTCTTGGCGCGCCCCTCCTGGGTGTCGTTCGTGGCGATCGGCTGGCTCTCGCCGAAGCCCTTCGCGCTCACCCGGTCGCCGCTCAGGGCCATGTTGGCCATCAGGTACTGGCGGACCGCCTCGGCCCGGCGGGTGCTGAGCTCCTGGTTGTAGTCGTCGTTCCCGCGCGAGTCCGTGTGGCCGCCGATCACGACCCGCTGGTCGGGAAACTCCCGCAGGACCCGCTGGACCTTGGTGAGGAGCGAGAAGTTCGCGGGCCGGATCTCGGCGGAGGCCGAGGGGAACTGGAGCCCGTAGAGCCGGATGATGAGCTCGTCGCCCGAGATGACGACCTCGGCCTCGTCGGGGTCGAAGATGGCGCGGATCTCCCGGAGCTTCTGCTCGCGCCGCTGGCGTCGCTGGAGCTCGGCGGACACCTGGGCCTGCTTCTCGCCCAGCTCGGCCAGCCGGCTCTCGAGCGAGTCCGTGCGGCCGCGGGCCGCCTTCAGGTCCTCACGGAGCGAGGCCGCCTGCTTCTCCAGGTTGGCACGGTCTTCGTGCAGGCTCCGGATGGAGGCGGCGATCTGGTCGGTCACCGGCGTGAGGCCCTGGTCGAAGTCGGGCTCGTAGCCGACCGAGTCCGCGATCCGGGCCAGCTGGTCCTCGGCCCGGAGCACGAGCTCCTCGATGCCGGCGTCGCGGTCCCTGAAGGTGTCGGCCACCGCCGCGAGCCGCGCGGCGTGCCGGAAGGAGGTCGCGGCCCGCTCGGCCAGGGTCCTCGCCTCGGCCTGGCGGCCGGGATCGCTGCTCAGGAGGCCCTGGGCGCGGGCCAGGAGCGAGTCGGCCCGGGCCAGGGTGCGCGGGGCCCGGTCCCTGGCGTCGGCGTCCTGCGCCTTCTGTCTCAGGTCACGCGCCCGGCCCAGGACGTCCACCTCGATGGCGCGCTGCTCGGCCATCCGGTACTTGCGCACGGCCTCGGCGGCCTTCTCGCGTGCGTCGTTCTGGTCCCCGTCCTCGACCTCCTTGCCGGCGTCGCGCATGGAGGATTCCGCGTCCGACCAGCGGTCGGGCGCGTACTGGGGCGCGTTGGCCGCCAGGGCGTCGCTGCGGGCGGCGAGCGGCTCCTTCAGGAGGACGGACCCCACGTCCCGGAGCCCCTCGGCCCTCGAGAGCGCCTGGGCCGCCTCGGCCAGGCGCCTCTGGATGTCGCCGATCTTGCCGCCCTGCTGGAGCATGCGCCTGGCCTCGGTCAGCTTTTCGGCCGCGCGCTGGAAGTAGCGGGGGGCGATGAGGTCCAGGTGCTGCGTCCGGTCCTGGTCCAGCCGGTCCGCCGCGGCCTGCACCTGCGATTCGATGGTCTGCGCCGCGGCGGCCCGCGGCGCGCCCAGCGAGACGACGGTCAGCAGGAGGCCTGCGGCCAGTCCGATCGTGGCTCGGGTGCGCATGTCGCTCCTCCGTGTGGGGTCACGCCGGGCGGGAGGGCCGGATGGGCCCGGAGCTTCCGCCCCGCGTCCAGACGGCCGTCCGGGGTCGGGGGCGGCCCGGGAAGCGGGCCGCCCGCCCGCCGATCTTCGAAAAATCAAACGTCGTGGGGTACGGGGCGCCAGTCCCCGGCGCCCCGTACCCGGGCCGACTTCGAGTCAGCCCGCTTCGTTCAGGACGTCCAGAAGCTCCCGGAGCGTGGTCTCGCCCCCGTCCCGGGCGTACCAGCGGCGAGCCTCCCTGTAGATCTCGTCCATGGGGCGCTCGTCCTTCTCCTTCTCGCCGAGGACGAACTCCTGGAGCTCGGCCGGACGCGGGCCCCAGCTGCCGACGGGCTCGAACTCCTCGTCCAGGACCACGGCCACCGGGATGGACCGGCCCCCGTTCGTCAGGTAGGCGTCCATGAGGTCCGGGTTCTCGTCGCGCTTCACGACCCGCATCTCCACGTTCGGCGCGGCTTCGGCGAAGCGGGCCAGGATCGGAACGGTGTTCGACGCGTCCCCGCACCAGTCCTCGGCCAGGACGAGGAGCCGCCACGGCCCGCCCTTGCCGGAGACCTCGTCGACCGCCCACGTGGGCGTCTCGTGCTTGCGGTACACGCCGCGCCACAGGTCGGGGTGCTCCTCGACCTCGTTCTCCAGGTAGTCCTCGAACTCGTACCCGTCCTCCCAGTAGGTCCGGTAGTCCAGGCCGGTCTCCGTCGTCTGTGGGGTCATGGTGCTGGCCTCGATCTTGAAGCACGTTCTGTCGCGCCGCCGGATCCGGCGGCACCTTCGACAGGGATGCACGAACGGTTCCGCCGCGAGGCCCCTAGCGGCCCGGGCGGAGTCGGCGACGACGACACCGATAGGGGAGCCATCACGATGGGATCGGGCACGGCCACGAGCGGGATCGATCTGGGCGAGAAGGGACGCGAGCGTCCCGCGGGAACGACGGTGCGCACGGGCGCGGCGTCGTCGGGGGCCACGGGCCGCTTCGATGTCCCCGCGCCCGCCAACGAGCCGGTGCTGGTCTACGCGCCCGGCTCGCCGGAGCGCGACCGGCTGAAGGCGCGCGTGGCGTCCATGGCCGGGGAGGTCGCGGAGATCCCGGTCATCGTGGGAGGCCGGGAGATCCGGACCGGCGACGTGGGCGAGGTCGTCATGCCCCACGACCACGAGCACGTGCTGGCGCGCTTCCACCGGGCGGGCGGGGACGAGGTGCGGGCGGCCATCGCCGCCGCGCGCGAGGCGTGGACCGAGTGGTCGGCCTGGGACTGGCAGGACCGCGTCGCGGTCTTCCTGCGCGCGGCCGAGCTTCTCTCGGGGCCGTGGCGTCCGACGGTGAACGCGGCCACGATGCTCGGCCAGAGCAAGACGGCCCACCAGGCGGAGATCGACTCGGCCTGCGAGCTCATCGACTTCTGGCGGTTCAACGCGCGCTTCGCGGCCCGGATCTACGGCGACCAGCCGTTCTCGTCGCCGGGCATGTGGAACCGCACCGACCACCGCCCGCTCGAGGGCTTCGTCTTCGCCGTGAACCCGTTCAACTTCACCTCCATCGCCGGGAACCTGCCGACCGCCCCGGCCATGATGGGGAACGTGGTCGTCTGGAAGCCGGCCACGACCTCGCTCCTCAGCTCCTACTACGTGATGCGCCTCCTCGAGGAGGCCGGCCTCCCCGAGGGCGTCATCAACTTCGTCCCGGGGAGCGGGCCCGTGGTGGCCGGCCCCGTGCTCGAGAGCCCCGAGCTGGCCGGGATCCACTTCACCGGGTCGACCGGGACGTTCCGCCACCTGTGGAAGTCGGTGTCCGAGAACCTGGAGAACTACCGGACCTACCCGCGTGTGGTCGGCGAGACGGGGGGCAAGGACTTCATCGCGGCGCACGAGAGCGCCGACCCGAAGGCGCTGGCCGTGGCCATCGTCCGCGGCGCCTTCGAGTACCAGGGCCAGAAGTGCAGCGCCGTCTCCCGGGCGTACGTGCCCGACTCGATCTGGGAGGAGGTCCGGGATCACGTCGTGGACATGACCGGCCAGCTGGAGATGGGGGACGTCCGCGACTTCCGGAACTTCATGGGCGCGGTCATCGACCGGGACGCCTTCGAGAAGATCACCGCCTACATCGAGCACGCGCGCGAGGCCGAGGGCATGGAGATCCTGGCCGGCGGGGGATTCTCGGACGACGAGGGGTGGTTCATCGAGCCCACGGTCGTCCTCTCCTCCGACCCGCGCTCGCGGCTCATGTGCGAGGAGATCTTCGGCCCGGTCGTCACCATCCACGTCTACCCGGCCGCCGAGTGGGACGAGACGCTCGACCTGGTGAACGAGACCTCGCCCTACGGCCTCACGGGGGCGGTGTTCGCGAACGACCGGCGGGCGGCCCGGCAGGCGTCGCTCCGGCTCCGCCACGCGGCGGGGAACTTCTACGTGAACGACAAGCCGACCGGCGCGGTGGTCGGCCAGCAGCCCTTCGGCGGGGCGCGGGCCAGCGGCACGAACGACAAGGCGGGCTCGTACCTGAACCTCCTGCGCTGGGTGAGCCCGCGCTCCATCAAGGAGACGTTCTCGCCGTCCACCGACTGGCGCTATCCGTTCATGGAGGCCGAGTAGCGCCGGGCGGCGCGGCCGGCGGGACGTAGCGCGACCGGCGGGGCGGCGGCCGCCGCCCCCGGCCGGGCGCGGCCGCGGCGCAGGGCCCGCCGCGCGCACCCTCCGTACCCTCCGGGCCCGGTCGGTGTATGCACGAGCCGGAGGCCGGCGCGGGCCGGTTGGGCCGCGCCGGGTCCGTCCCTAGATTGGCGCGGGCCGCGACCCCCACTGCCAGGAGGACCGAGCATGGCGCGATTCACCGACGACGAGCTGCAGCGGAAGGTCCAGGAGGGCTTCATCGTGGAGTCCGAGGCGGACATGACCGAGGGCTACAAGAAGGCCCTCATCACGCAGCTCACCGTCCAGGGAGACACCGAGCTCATCAGCGCTCCGGCCTACTACATGGCCGCGCGCGACGCGCCGTCCACCAACACCATGGTCTCGGCCACCGCGATCATCCAGGACGAGCTCGGGCACGCCAACATCGCCTACAGGCTCCTCGAGGACCTGGGGATCGACCGGCACTGGCTCCTCTACGAGCGGCCGCCCGAGAAGTTCAAGCACCCGTACGGCTTCGACCAGCCGCTGGAGAACTGGGCGGAGCTGGTCACGGCCAACGGGCTCTACGACCGGGCGGGGATCACGCTCCTGGGCGACGTCTACCGGAACACCAGCTACGGCCCCCTCAAGCGGGCGCTGGTCAAGGTGGACATGGAGGAGAACTTCCACCTCCGCCACGGCGAGGTGTGGATGCGCCGTCTGGCGGAGTCGGGCGGCGAGGCCCGCGAGGCCGTGCAGCGCGCGCTCGACTGGATGTTCCCGATGGGGGTCGAGTGGTTCGGGATGCCGGACGCGAAGAAGCGGCACAACGCCCAGCTCGACTTCAAGCTCAAGGGCATGACGAACGACCAGCTCCGGCAGACGTGGCTCAAGGCCGTCGTCCCGCTGTGCGACGAGCTGGGCCTCGAGGTCCCCGCGCACGTCGAGCCGGAGACCGAGGAGGTCGAGCTCGAGTTCGAGTTCCCCTGCCAGTACGATCCCGAAGCCAAGCGCTGGCTGTTCGACGAGACGATCACCTGGGACGAGGTGTGGGACCGCTGGCGGGGCCGGGGCCCGATGAACGAGGAGTACGTGGGCTCGGTCCGGAAGAGCCGCTTCGACGTCGAGAGCCTGCTGGCCGCGTGAGCGCCGAGCGGGACGGAGCGGTGGCCGATCCCCGGGGGGGCGGCGAGAGCGAGCCGGCCGCGGCCGGGCTCGTCCAGCTGCGCCCCGAGCCCCCGGGGCGTGCGCGCTACGAGGAGGGCACGAACTTCGGGGCCGTCCTCCGCGCCACGCAGGGCCACCGGGACGACCTCCCGCCGCCGCCCGAGTTCGAGGGCCCGCCCGCGGACCTGGCCGAGCGGGCCCGGCGCGCGCTGTTCGAGGTGGCCGACCCCGAGTTCCCGATCTCGCTCGTCGACCTGGGCCTGGTCTACGGGGTCGAGGCCGACGAGGAGGCGGGGCGCGTCACGGTCCGCATGACCTTCACGGCCATGGCGTGCCCGTGCGTGGACTTCATCGTGTGGGACGTCGTCGAGCGGCTGGAGCGGGAGCCCGGGATCGAGGAGGCCGCGGTCGAGACCGTGTGGGATCCGCCGTGGACCACCGCGCGGATCACCGAGCGCGGTCGGGAGCAGCTCCGGCGCGCCGGCGTGTCCATCTGACGGAGGGGCGATGAGGCGGGACAACCCGATCGAAGGGGTCGACAGGGTCTACGAGGTGTTCGCCCGGAAGGATCGGGCGGACCGCTTCGAGCACGTCGGGACGGTCCAGGCGCCCAGCGCCGAGCTGGCCCGGGTCTACGCCTGGCAGACCTACGACGAGGCGAACTGGTTCGAGATGGCCGTGGCGCCCCGCGACGCGTTCAGCCGGGTGAACCGGGAGGAGGCCCCCTTCACCCTGGGCGGCGCGCCGCCGGTGGGGGCGGGCTCTGATGCCGACTTCGAGGGGCCCGCCGGCTACGGCGGCGCCCCGGTCCGCTGATGGGGCGTCGGGGAGAGACGCGATGAGCGACGTGCAGGAGGCGGCCAGGAGCTTCAAGTCCGCCGAGGAGGTGCCGGAGTCCGTAAGGGGACCGCTCGGGAGCCTGCTCCTGGTCCTGGCCGACAACAAGCGGCTCCTGGGAATGCGCTATGCGGACTGGATCCTCGGGTCCCCGGCCCTCGAGGCCGGGATCGCGTGCTCGGCCATGGCCCAGGACGAGTGGGGCCACGGCCGGACCCTGTACGCGATGACCGGGGATTTCGGGTTCGACCCCCACCACCTGGAGCACGAGCGCGAGCCGGGCGAGTACAGGAGCAGCGAGCTCCTGGACCGGCCCGTCGAGAGCTGGCCGGAGCTCCTGGCCCTCAACCTCCTGTTCGACACCGCGCTCTCGGTCCAGTTCGAGGCGATGGCCGGGAGCTCGTTCGAGCCCATCCACTACAAGGTTCGGAAGCTCCTGGACGAGGAGCGCTTCCACTTCGAGCACGGGCGGGGCTGGACCCGGAGGCTGGCCGCCACCGAGAAGGGGCGGGAGGGCCTGGCCCGAGCCTTCGAGCCGGTGTGGGTCGCCTGCCTGCGCTGGTTCGGGCCTTCCGACGACCCGTTGGTCGCGGAGCTGGAGGCAGCGGGGATCGTCGACGCCGGCCCGGACGCCCTCAGGGCCCGCTGGCTGGCGCGGGTGGCGCCGGAGGTCGAGCGGGCCGGGCTCGGGCTCGCGGAGGAGGCCGGCGGCGGCTGGCGGAGCGCGACGTCCGCCGCGTGGGACGGCGACTGGCGGCCCGGGTGGCGGCGCGGGGCCGAGGAGGGAGGGCCCGACGAGGACACGATCCGCCGGGTGCGGGGGGACCGGAACCGTTCCCTCCTGATGGACTGAGCGGACCGGAGCGCGCGCGGTGAGCCCCGGGGGTGCGAGGTGAGCGAGGACGGTGGCCGGAAGGGCGCGGGCCGCGCCTCCGACGAGACCCTCCGCACCGACGCGCTCCCCGAGCACGCCGTGTGCCCCTTCTGCGGCGGCCGGGAGACCGAGCAGTTCGCCGCCTTCGGCTCGGCGCTCTCGGTGAGCCAGTACTACTGCCGTCGCTGCCGCACGGTCTTCGAGTTCATGAAGTGGCGCCGGGAGGAGGCGGCGGAGGACTGACCGGGCCGAGCGGGGCGGGAGCCGCCGCGGCCTCCTCGTCTACCCGGTCTTCCTCCCCTTCCTGGCGGTACTCGCCGGAGGGTGCCACGGAGGCACCGCCGTAGGCGCTCGCCGCATCGTACTCGTAGACCAGGTCGCCGCCGGAGCTCCCCACCTGCCAGCCGGCGAACACCAGGCCGCCGGTGGCGAGCAGTCCCAGGACCCGCCCTCCGGCTCCGATGCGGCCCGGGAGCAGTCCGAGGCCGAGGATCGCGGCGCCCAGGCCGGCCAGGATGCGGAAGCGCTCGCCGGCCTCCTCGTGGGTGTGGATCGTGGCCTCGGGGACCACCTCTTCCACCACATCCTCCTGCTGCCCGCCGGTGTACACGGCCAGCCACGAGGCCGCGAACAGGAAGATGCCGAACGCCACGACCACGCTCCAGGCGCGGACGGGCTCGATGCCCCTGCGGATGGCCACCAGTCCGGCGATGGCGATGAGCGGCAGCGCCACCATGAGGACGATGGGAAAATGGACGATGGCGGGGTGGAGCGGATCGGGTAACATCGTACGACTCCGGCTCGAAGGGTGCCCTGCGGAACGCTCGCCCGAGGTTCCGCAGGGCCTTATTTTCTCGGAGGGGACGGACACGACCTTCCCCTCATGGGCGCACGCCCTAAAGCTCGCCCGTCCCCGGGCCGCAGGCCATCCGACATCCGACGTGGATCCGCGTGCGACAGGCCGTATCCGTCGGATGACGTAGGACGGAGTATCCCAATGATCCGACAGCTCGAGAGCCATCGGTCCCGCCTCCTCCTGGCGCTCGCGTTCCTGGCCATGGTCGTGGGCGGCACCGTGAACCTGGTCCTGGACGCGCCCCTGAGTTGGGTCTCGCCCCACGCCATCTTCGAGGTCACGACCATCGTGTTCAGCTTCGGCCTGGCGGTGTTCCTGCTGCGCGGATGGCGGGAGGCGAGTCGGGCGCTGCTCCGGACCCGGCGCGAGCTGAGCCGGAAGGAGGCCGAGCGGGACGCCTGGAGGCGGAGCGCCCGGACGGTCCTCGAGGGGCTCTCCGTGGCCATCGACCGACAGTTCGGCCGCTGGGACCTGACCCCCGCGGAGCGGGAAGTGGCTCTCCTCCTCATCAAGGGCCACAGCCACAAGAAGATCGCCGATCTCACCCATCGGAGCGAGCGCACGGCCCGCCAGCACGCGGGTGCCGTCTACCGGAAGGCGGGCCTGTCGGGGCGGGCCGAGCTGGCGGCCTTCTTCCTCGAGGACCTCATGCTCCCGGAAGAGAGCGCCGAGCCGGCCGACGGCCCGGAGCCCATGGAGGACGAGGCCGCGACCGGGAGAGGAGAGGCGGCCGAGCCGGCCGCGGGGGTGGCCGGATGAGGGCGGCCGCGCGGGGCCCGGGGGCGGCCGCGCTCGCCGGCGTGGCGCTCGCGGTCCTGGCGCTTTCGGCGACGGCCTGCGGCCGGCCGGAGCCCGGGGCCGCCGGGTCCGACCAGGCGGCTCCGGCGGCCGCGGGAGCCGCGGGCGCCCTGCCGGACACCGTCGTTCTGCGGGAGCCGGGGCTCTACCCCGAGGGGATCGAGTACGACGCCGGGAGCGGCCGTTTCCTGGCGAGCTCGGTGACGCGCGGAAGCGTCACCTGCGTGGCCGACGACGGGTCCCACGGGATCCTGGTCGCGGACACCGCGTCGCCGTCGGCCGTCGGGCTCCACGTGGCGGGCGGCCGCCTGTACGTGGCCCGCGCGGACGTGGCCGCCGCCTTCGACTCGACCGTGGAGGGACGCGCGCGGCTCGGGGTGTACGACCTGGCCTCGGGGCGCCCCCTCTACTCCGCCGAGCTCGGGCCGCTCGCGCCGGGCGGGCGCCATTTCGCCAACGACG
Source organism: Gemmatimonadota bacterium (assembly GCA_035267645.1). Classification (GTDB taxonomy): domain Bacteria; phylum Gemmatimonadota; class Gemmatimonadetes; order Palauibacterales; family Palauibacteraceae; genus Humimonas. Next base: position 56,745 of record DATFLN010000079.1, read on the forward strand.
TCGCGGTCGACGGCGAGGGGAACGCCTACATCACCGACAGCCTGAGCCCGGTCGTCTACCGGGTCGCCGCCGACGGTGCCGCCTCGGTGTTCGCCCGGGACACGCTCCTGGGGGGAGGCTTCGGGCTGAACGGGATCGAGCTGGAGAGCCCGGACGGCTGGCGGTCGGCGCGGGTGGCGGCGCGGGCGCCGCTGGACGCGGGCGCGGGCCCGACCTCGGTGGCGCTCCGCGACGGCGCGCCCTACGTCCTCCTCTCGCACCTGGGCCGGCTGGGGGACGAGGAGCCCGCGTCCACCTTCGAGCTCGTGCGGGTGCTCCTGGACGGGGGGGCGTGACCCGGCGTCCCTCCGGGCCGCCCCGGGCGCCGCCCGGCCGCTTCGGCCCGTCTCCCGCCGCCGCCGACCGCTCTCTTCTCCGCCCCTCTCCGGAACCTGCTTCCCACCTCCGCGGTTGACAGGCTGACACACGGCGCCCAGTATGATGTCGCCGGTATACAACATACGAAGTACGTACCGGGTATCGCAGGCTCCACGGAGCCGGGACGCCCCCGCCCCTGCGGGGTCGCCGAACCGTGCAGACCGGGCTCCGTGCAGGGCGGGGCCCCGAGGTCGGACCCGGGAGGTCCGGCCCGCGAACTTCATCAACCGCAGGGAGGCGCGATGAGAACCCTCCGGAGTCCGTCATCCATCGTTACCACGCTGGCCGTGGCCGTCGCCGCGCTCGTGCTCGCGGGCCCGGTCCGGGCCCAGCAGCAGGCCACCGTACGAGGCACGGTCACGGACCAGGCCGGTGCGGCCGTGACGAGCGCCAGCGTGCGCGTCGTGGGCACGCAGAAGGGCGCCATCGTCGACGAGAGCGGCCATTTCGCCCTGACGCTCGCCCCGGGCACGTACCGGATCGAGGCTCGCGCGCTGGGCTACCGCCGCACGGTCCAGAGCGTGACGCTCCAGGCCGGGGAGTCGAGGACCGTCGACTTCGTCCTGGAGGTCTCGGCCGTCCAGCTCGACGAGGTCGTGGCCAGCGTCACGGCCGGGCAGACGAGCCGGCGCGAGATCGGGACCGACATCGCCACGATCGACGCGGCGCAGCAGGTCGAGGAGGGGGCGGTCACGAACTTCTCCCAGCTCCTCCACGGCCGCGCCACCAACG
>DATFLN010000080.1:0-23182 GCA_035267645.1 Gemmatimonadota bacterium
TGAGGAGGGCGATCTCCTCGGAGGCGGACTGGAGGTTCTCGGCGGCGGCGGTCACCTGGTCGTACAGGGAGCCGTCGTTCACGAGCTTCCCCAGCGAGCCGCTCCCGCTGTCCACCTTCTCCAGGATCGACGCGAGGGAGCGGCTGGAGGCGTCCAGCCCCCGGCTCGTCTCGTGGAGGCGGCCGGTGAGCGAGTCCAGCCGCACCAGGGTCTCCTTCAGCTCCGGTCCCGCCGTGGCCTCCGAGAGCTGCGAGGAGGTCGCCTCGAGGCTCTCGATCAGGCGGGCCAGGGTGGCGCGCTCGCTGTCCACCAGCCCGCGCAGGTCGTGCATCGTCCCCGACAGGTCCTCGGCGCTGGAGTGGAGGGCCGCGATCGCGCTGTCGGCCAGGAGCCGCTTGGTGCGGTCCAGGACGGACTTCGCGTCCTCGCCCAGGGAGCTGGCCATGGTCGTGAGGCCCGGCGCCGGCTGGGCGGCGATCGTGTCCCCGGCAGCGAGCCGGCGCGCGGCCTGGCCGGGCTGGAGGACGATCGCCTGCGAGCCCAGGAAGCCGGCCGACTGGATGGCCGCGCGGCTGTCGGACGGGATCGAGACCTGCCCGCTCACCGAGACGTCGAGGACCACGCCGCCCTCGGCCAGGCCCACGTTGCTCACCGAGCCCACGTCCACGCCGTGCAGGTAGATCCGGTCGCCGGCCGTGATCTGCTGGGCGTCGGGGGTGAAGATGTGGAAGGCGAAGCCCCCGCCCCCGATCCCGCTGCTCGTGATCCAGATGACGCCCCACACGAGGACGACGATCGACACCAGGACGAGCGCGCCGACCTGCAGCTCCGCCTTGTGCTGCGTCCTGAGGCCGGGATCCCTCATGCGACGCGGGTGAGGTCGGTGCGGCCCGAGAGGAATCGCTGGACGGCCGGGTTGTCGCTCGTCTTCATCTCTTCCGGGGTTCCGAGGGCCTGGATCTTCCCCCGCGAGAGGAGGGCGATCCGGTCACCCAGGAAGAAGGCCGACTCCACGTCGTGCGTGACCACCACGCTCGTGAGGCCGATCTCGTCCTGGAGGCGGGCGATGAGGTCGTTGATGACGGCCGCGTTCACCGGGTCGAGGCCGGTGGTCGGCTCGTCGTAGAGGACGTACTTGCGCCGCCCGACGATCGAGCGTGCCAGGGCCACCCGCTTCTGCATCCCGCCCGACAGCTCGGCGGGGAGGAGGCCCAGCACCTCGGGCTCGAGGTTCACGTGCGTGAGGCTCTCCCGGACCCGCCGCATGCACTCCTCGGGCTCGCGGTCGCAGATCTCGGGGTCGAGCCCCAGCCGGATGTTCTCGGCCACCGTCAGCGAGTCGAACAGCGCCGAGTTCTGGAAGACGTAGGCGATCTTGGAGCGGATGACCCCGATCTCCCGGCCGCTGGCGCGGGGGACCGACATGCCGTCCACCAGCACGTCGCCCTCGTCCGGATCGAAGAGACCGACGATGTGCTTGATGAGGACGCTCTTCCCGGTCCCGGAGGGCCCCATGATCACCACGGTCTCGCCCTCGTGAACCTCGAGGTCGATCCCGTCCAGGACCCACTTGCCGTTCAGGATCTTCCTGAGACCCCGGATCTCGATCATCGCCCCGCTTTCCTCTCTTCCCGCTCTCCGGCGCCCGTGCCGCTACGAGACGGCCCGATAGATGGGCGCGAGCAGCACGTCCAGGATCATGACCGCCACGATGATGGACACCACGGCGTTCGTCGTGGTCCGTCCCACGCCCGCCGCGCCGCCTTCGGCCTGGATGCCCACGTAGCACCCGATGAAGGCCACCGCGAAGCCGAAGGCCACCGCCTTCACCAGCGACAGCACGAGCTGGGCCGAATGGTAGATGGTCTTGGCCCCGTACACGTACTGGTGCGTGCTCATGGGGAGCAGCGTGATCCCCGTGATCCAGCCGCTGAAGATGCCGGCGGCGTTGGCCAGGACCACGAGCGGGATCATCACGATGATGCCCGCCAGGACCCTCGGAACGATCAGTTCTACAACGGGATCGCGGTTGAGGGTCCGGAGCGCGTCGATCTGGTCGGTGACCTTCATCGTGCCGAGCTCCGCGCCCATGCCGGCGCCCACCCGGCCGGCCAGGATGATGGCCGTGAGCACGGGCCCGAGCTCGGTGATCATGCCCGACGTGACGCCCTCGCCCACGATCCACATCGGGAGCGTCGTGAACTGGTAGCCCGTCTGCTGGGCGAGGACGGCGCCCGAGAGCGCCGCGACGAGGAGGACGAGCCCCAGGCTGTCCACGCCCATCCGCTTGGCCTGGACGAAGGTCTCGTGCAGGTAGCGGCGCGGGTGGCGGAGGGCCCCGACGGTGGCGGCGACCAGGATCGCGCTGCGGCCGGCGTGCCGGGCGAAGGCGATCCCGAACCTGCCCAGGGCGCGGACCCAGGCCGGGCCCGGCGCGGTGGACTCGTCGGAGTCCTCGGCGCGCTCGTGCCCCCCGGCCAGCGGGTCGGTCGAGCGCTCGTCGGGCGGCACCCCGCCGCTCACGACGCCTCCGGCCGGTCGGGACGCCAGCCCCGGGTGGCCAGCGAGTCGGCCAGCTCCCGGATCCTCTGCCAGATGCCCTGCATGCGCTCGGGCTCGGACCCCACCTCCTCGGCGAAGGCGACCAGCGAGGAGTCGGCCACGCCCCAGCGCTCGAGCACGAGCGAGCGCGCCGAGTCCGGGGGGAGCGAGTCCGGCAGCTGGTAATCCGCGGGCGCCAGGGTGGAGTCGACGAGCGCGAGGCGCGCCATGACCTCCACGTACGTGGAGTCGGTGAGGCCCGCCGCCCGGGTGGCCGCGCGCCCGCCGCACGCCGCCGCGAGGCCGGCCAGGAGCGCGGCCAGGACCAGGGGGCGCGCCCGTCCGCTCTGGACGCCCCGGGGCGGGGCGTCCGTCGGGCGGTCCTCGGGACTCGTGATGGTCGGCAAGGGCTGCGTCCGGCTCCAGGAACGGCTCGGGGCGCCACGGGTCCGGCGCCGCGGCCGGACGGGCCTCCTATGTGCAAGGACAGCCTGCAGGCTACCCGTGCGCGTCGGCGCCTGTCAAGCGCGGGCGTGACGGGCTGCGACTGCCGATGTGACAGGCGGGGTGCGCCCGGGGCGCCGGGCGTGCGCCGCGGTGGCGCAGCCCGGACGCCATCCCGCTGTTTCGGCGCCCCGGGCGAGGCCCGTGGGGGGCACGTGTCTTGCCCCCCTCGAAAGGCCGAGGACGCGCATCTTCCGGCCCGCGGCGGCGGGCCGGAGCGGGTCGCGCGGCGAGGCGGATCACCCGGAGGGAGGCCACCGTGGACGAGCAGCGAGAGCACGGTCCGGCGACGGAGGGACCGGCGTCGGAGAGCGGCACCGGCCCGGAGGCCGGCGCCGAGGAGCCCGGCGGAACGGACGGAGCCGGCGCCGACGACGGAGCCGAGGGCCGCAGGGGCCGGAGCCCCTGGAGCGAGGCCTTCCAGGACATGCAGCAGGTGGTCGAGGACGTCATCGAGGGCGTCCGGCAGTTCCCGCCCGCCGTCGGCCGCGGCCCGCGGCTGGACTTCGTGCGGCTGCCCGAGCACGGCTACCGCGTGTACGTGGACCTGGCCGGCGTCCGCAGGGAGGACGTGGACGTCACGACCCTGGGCGACGAGCTGGTGATCCAGGGAGAGCGTGCGCGCCCCGAGCTCCCGGAGGGGGCCGAGGTCCTGCGCACGGAGCGGGCCCACGGACGGTTCCGCCGTTCGCTCCGGCTCCCCGCCGAGGTGGATCCCGACGCGATCCGAGCGCGGCTCGTCGAGGGCGTCCTCGAGATCGCCCTCCCGCTGCGGGGGAGCGTGGAGTCGCGGTCGGTCGAGATCGAGTGAGGCCGACCGGCGTGCACGGTGAGCCGGCGGCGATCGCCGTCCGGCCGGTGCGGACAGATCACGGAGACCCGGCATGATTTCCTTGGACCGACTGACCGTCAGGGGCCGGGAGGCCCTGCAGGCGGCCGCCGAGCTGGCGCGCCGCTCCGACAACCCGGCCGTCGAGGACGTCCACCTGCTGGCGGCGCTCCTGGAGCAGGAGGGGGGCGTCGTGGCGCCCATCCTCGAGCGGACGGGGGTCCGGATGGGCGGCCTCCGGCGCGAGGTGGAGTCCGCCCTCGGACGTCTCCCCGTTCAGTCGGGAGCGAGCCCACAGGTGAGCCGCGAGCTCTCCCGCATCCTGGACGATGCCGACGAGCTGGCCCGGAAGATGGAGGACGCGTACGTCTCCTCCGAGCACATCCTCCTGGCCCTGGCCGGGCCGGAGGCGAGCACGACCTCGGAGCTCCTCTCGGGCGCCGGGGCCGACGCGGACGCGCTCCGCTCGGCCGTCGACCAGGTGCGCGGCCCACACCGCGTCACGGACGAGGACCCGGAGGGGAAGTACCGCGCCCTGGAGCGCTACGGCATCGACCTGACCGCGCAGGCCTCCGCCGGGAAGCTCGACCCCGTCATCGGACGGGACGCCGAGATCCGCAGGGTCATGCAGGTCCTGTCGCGGCGGACCAAGAACAACCCGGTCCTCATCGGGGAGGCCGGCGTCGGGAAGACGGCCATCGCGGAGGGGCTGGCGCAGCGGATCGTGGAGGGGGACGTCCCCGGGTCGCTGAGAGACAAGCGGCTCATCCAGCTCGACATCGCCGCCATGCTGGCCGGTGCCAAGTACCGGGGCGAGTTCGAGGAGCGCTTCAAGGCCGCCCTCAAGGAGATCACCGAGTCGGGCGGCCGCTACGTGGTGTTCATCGACGAGCTCCACACGATCGTGGGCGCGGGCTCGGCGGAGGGCGCGGTCGACGCGGGCAACATGCTCAAGCCACCGCTGGCCCGGGGCGAGCTCCGGATGATCGGCGCCACCACCCTGGACGAGTACCGCCACAACATCGAGAAGGACCCGGCCCTCGAGCGCCGCTTCCAGCCCGTCCTCGTCGAGGAGCCGTCGGTCGAGGAGACCGTGGCGATCCTCCGGGGCCTGAAGGAGCGCTACGAGGTCCACCACGGGGTCCGCATCACCGACCCCGCGCTGGTCGCGGCCGCCAGGCTCTCGGACCGGTACATCGGCGCCCGCTTCCTCCCCGACAAGGCCATCGACCTCGTGGACGAGGCCGCCTCGAGGCTCCGCATCGAGATCGACTCGATGCCCGAGGAGATCGACGCGGTGGAGCGCCGGGTCACCCAGCTCGAGATCGAGCGCGAGGCGCTTCGCGAGGAGGAGGACCCGCGGAGCCGCACGCGGCTCGAGGACCTCGAGTCCGAGCTCTCCGAGCTCCGCGAGCGGCTGGCCGGCATGAAGTCCCGCTGGATGTCGGAGAAGGAGGCGATCGAGCGCGTCCAGACGCTCAAGCGCGAGCTCGAGGAGCGGACGATCGAGGCCGAGCGGGCCCGCCGCGAGGGCGACCTGCAGCGCGCGGCGGAGATCCTCCACGGCCGCATTCCGGACCTCCGCGCGGAGATCGGAGGCGCCGAGGAGCGGCTCGAGGAGCTGCAGCGGGAGAGCCCCTTCCTGACCGAGGAGGTCCGGCCCGAGGACATCGCCGAGGTCGTGGCCTCGTGGACGGGGATCCCCGTGTCGCGGATGATGGAGTCCGAGAAGGAGCGGCTCGCCCACCTGGAGGACCACCTGCACGAGCGCGTGGTCGACCAGGCCGAGGCGATCGCCGCGGTCTCGAACGCGGTCCGGCGCAGCCGGGCCGGCCTCCAGGACCCGAACCGCCCGATCGGGAGCTTCATCTTCCTCGGGCCGACCGGCGTCGGGAAGACGGAGACGGCGCGCGCCCTGGCCGAGTTCCTGTTCGACGACGAGGACGCGATGGTGCGCCTGGACATGTCCGAGTACATGGAGCGCCACGCCGTGGCGCGCCTCATCGGGGCGCCGCCGGGCTACGTGGGCTACGAGGAGGGCGGCCAGCTCACCGAGCAGGTCCGCCGCCGGCCCTACAGCGTGGTCCTGTTCGACGAGATCGAGAAGGCCCACCCGGAGGTCTTCAACGTCCTCCTCCAGATCCTGGACGACGGCCGGCTCACCGACGGCCAGGGGCGGACCGTGGACTTCCGGAACACGGTCCTCATCATGACCAGCAACATCGGGAGCGAGGGGATCCTGGAGGCGGCCCGGCGCGGGGAAGACTGGGACGAGGTGACCGCCCGCATCCGCGAGCGCCTCCACGACCACTTCAAGCCCGAGTTCCTGAACCGGATCGACGACGTGCTCATCTACCGGCCGCTGGGCCGGGAGGAGCTGGACCGGATCGTCGTGCTCCTCCTGGAGCGGGTCCAGGACCGCCTGGCCGAGCGCGAGGTCCGGCTCGAGGTCTCCGAGGAGGCCCGCCGCCAGCTCTCCGAGGAGGGCTACGACCCCGCGTTCGGGGCCCGGCCGCTCCGGCGCGTCATCCAGCGCCGGATCGAGAACCCCCTGGCCCTGGCCTTCCTCGAGGGCGAGGTCGAGGAGGGGGACTCGATTCGGGTGGACGTGGGCGAGCCCGGCCAGGAGGCGTTCCGCTTCGAGAAGGTGGAGGGGAAGGCGCCGGCCGGCGTGGCGTGACCCCCGGCCGGCGTGGCGCGACCGCGGTCCGGAACGGCGCGATCGCGGTCCGGAACGGCGCGACCGCGGTCGGGCGCGGCTTGACCGCCGGCCGGGTCGGACCTACATCCTGGCGTGGCGGCGCCGCGGGCGCCGTCGATCGTCGGGATCCCACCCGTCCATGGAGACCAGGTGAAGCTCCCCGGTTCGACAGGCAGGCTCGCTCGCGCGGCACTCCCCGTGGCCGCCCTCCTCGTGCTGGCCGGCTGCGCCAGCTCGGGTGCGGTGCTGAGCGCGCCGCGCTCCCAGTACGGCTCGGCCACGCCGGAGCAGGCCGTGCGCACCTTCCTGGACGCGGCCTCCTCGAAGGACTACCAGCGCATGGGCCAGCAGTTCGGGACCCGGAAGGGGCCCGCCGAGCTCACGCTGGGGGCGCGGGACGTCGAGCAGCGCATGGTCGTGCTCGCGGCGTACCTCGAGCACGGAGGCTACACGATCGAGGCGGGCTCCCAGTCCCTCCTCGAGTCCTACGAGCACAGGTTCCTGGTCCACCTGACAGGGACGGGCCGCGGCGCGGTGACCGTCCCGATCGTGGCGGCCACTACGAAGGATGGCCGCTGGTTCGTCGAGCGGATCGACCTCGATCCGCTGACGCGTCCCTCCGGGCGCTGACCGGGGGGCCGTACCAGGCGGCCAGCCGCCGCGCCGGCACTCCCAGGTGGAACGCCCCCCGGAGCGCCAGGTGGAGGAGGACCGTGCGCAGCCAGCCGCGCTCCTCCCAGCGCCGGCCGGAGGTCGTGGCCCGCGCGGAGAGCACGCGGAACCCGCCCTCCCGACGAATCTTCCTCACCAGCTCGACGTCCTCGAACAGCGGATAGTCGGGGAAGCCCCCCACAGCCTCGAACGCGCTCCGCCGGGCGAAGATGACCTGGTCGCCCGTGGCGGTCCGGAACAGGCGCGTCCGGGCCCGGACGGCGGTCTCGAGGAGGGCGTCGGCCGCACGGCGCAGGCCGCCGCCGGCCGGACGGGGGGGCAGGGCGAAGCGCAGGCACCCTCCGGCCGTCTCCGGGTCGCGGAGCGCCCGCCGCAGGTCGGCCCCGGCGCGCGCCTCGACGATCGTGTCGGCGTGCACGAAGACCAGGACCTCGCCGCGGCTGGCCCGGGCGCCGGCGTTCATCTGCCGGCCCCGGCCCGGCGCCGAGCGGATGACCCGCGCGAGCCCTTCCGCCGCGGCGGGCGTGCCGTCCTCGCTCCCGCCGTCGACGACCACGAGCTCGGCCGACGGCCCGAAGGCGACCCGCGCGGCCCGCAGGGTCCGGGGCAGGAGGTCGGCCTCATCGAGGGCCGGGACGACGACCGAGACCGTCACGGTGGCGTCGCCTCCGACCGCTCCCTGAGCTCCAGGAGGACGCCGCCCGCCGACCTCGGATGGAGGAACGCCACCCGGCTCCCCTCAGCGCCGGTCCGGATTCCGGGGGGAAGGGGCTCGGCTCCCGCGGCCCGCGCCTTTTCGAGCGCGGCGTCCAGGTCGGCCACGGTCAGGCACACGTGGTGGAGGCCGGGCCCGTGTCGCTCCAGGAACCTGCCGACGGGGGAGTCCGTCCCGGCCGGCTCGAGGAGCTCCACGCGTCCGGCGCCCTCGCCGAAGAAGGCCACCCGGACGCCCTCCGCCGAGACGGTCTCGTAGCCGGCGGGAGGCGCGCCGAGGATGGCCCGGTACAGGGGAACGGCGTCCTCGAGCGAGCGGACCGCGATCCCGACATGGTCGATGTGCTCCACCGGCTCGTCCTCCCGGCTCGTGGGGTGCCCCGACGCGCGCCGTCCCCGCGGGGGCGAACATTCGGTCGCAGGAGCGGTAATGTGAAGGAGCGGCCGAGCTGGCGCACGGGTTGCGGTACGGGCAACTCCGAGCCTATGACCCGTGGCGTGCCGCGGGCGACGGGCCGGGTCGCGGCAGGCGGCCCGCCCCCCGACGATGACCGAGGACCGTCCCGACGACTCCTGTGAACCGAGGGAGACCGATGACTGCGGGTGCAGAGCCGATCGAACTGACCGACGACAACTTCGAGACCGAGATCGAGGAGGCCGAGGGGCTCTCGATCGTGGACTTCTGGGCCGAGTGGTGCGGCCCGTGCCGGATGGTGAGCCCGATCGTCGAGGAGCTGGCCGAGGAGTACTCCGGCCGCCTCAAGGTGGGGAAGATGGACGTGGACGAGAACCAGCGGACGACGCAGCGCTTCCAGATCCGCTCGATTCCGAGCATCCTGTTCTTCAAGGACGGCGAGCACGTCGACACGGTGGTCGGGGCGGTGCCCAAGGCCCACCTGCAGAAGAAGATCGAGCAGCACGCCTGAGGAGCCCGCGGACCCGCGCGGGTCGGGCCGGGCGCCGCGGGTCGGTCCGCGGAGACCGCCCGGGTGGGCACGCCTCCTGGTCCCGTGCGGGCCGGGAGGCGTTCTTCCTGGAGCATGGCGCCCGCCGACGCGAAACGCTGACGAGGAGGCATGGAGAGCGGCCTGTACGTGGTCGGCACCCCCATCGGAAACCTCTCGGACCTGAGTGGGCGCGCGGCCGAGACCCTGGCCGCCGTGGACGTCGTCTACGCGGAGGACACGCGCCGCACCGGGGTGCTCCTGCGCGAGGCCGGGATCGAGGTCCGGCTCCGGTCCCTCCACGAGCACAACGAGGCGGCCCGGAGCGAGGAGGTGGTCGAGCTCGTGTCGGGCGGCGGGTCGGCCGCCCTCGTCTCGGACGCCGGGACGCCGGCCATCTCCGACCCGGGACGGCGCGTGGTCGGCCTCGTGCTCGAGGCGGGCCTGCCGGTGCGCAGCGTCCCCGGCCCGTCGGCGCCGGCGGCGGCCCTCTCGGTCGCGGGTCTCCCGGCCGACCGCTACACGTTCCTGGGCTTCGCGCCCCGCTCCGGGGCCGAGCGCGAGGCGTGGCTGGCGCGGGCCGCGGCCTCCACGGAGACCGTGGTCGTCTTCGAGTCGCCCCGCCGGACCACCGCCCTGTTGGAGGACCTCGAGGCGGAGGGTCTCGGTGAGCGCACGTGCGTCCTGTGCCGGGAGCTCACCAAGCTGCACGAGGAGGTCCTGCGCTCGACGGTGGCGGAGCTGGCCCGGCGCCTGGCGGCCGATGAGCCACGGGGCGAGGTGACGCTCGTCCTGGAGGGCGGGGCGCCCCCCGACTGGCAGGAGAACGAGGACGAGATGCGTCGCGAGGCGCGGCGGCGGGCCGAGCTGGGGGAGAGCACCCGCGACATCGCGGGCCGGCTCCAGCGGACGTTCGGGGCTCCCCGGAACCGCGCCTACGAGATCGCCCTCGACGCGGCCACAGGGTCCGGGTGAGGGCTCGGCACCCCGGGCGGGAGGAGCGGGAGCGCCGGTTCCGGCGGGCGCTCGTCGCCGGCATGCTGGTCTCCCTCGTCGTCCACTTCGTCATCGTGGTGGTCCTCTCCGCCAAGCTCGCGATCCCCCCCCGGGGCTATCGGCCGGTGGAGGGGCCGCCCAGGACCCGGATGCCGGAGGGGCTGAGGGCTCTCAACCTGCGCGTGCGCACGACCCCGCCGGAGGCGGGCACCGAGCCGCGCCGGCCGGCTCCGCCCCGGACGGAGCGCCAGGCGGCGGCGGCCGAGCGGCCGGGTCCCACCCGCGAGCAGCCCGCCGAGACGGAGGGCGAGAAGCTCACCAACGCGGAGAAGATCCAGCCCAGGCCGGGCGACATCCGCGTGTGGGAGGGGATCTCGCCCGAGGACGTGCCCGAGCGGGAGCTGACCGGGATCCAGCGGGCGGACAGCGCCGTGTACGCCATCCTCCGCGACTACCTGGACAGCGTGCGCCTCGGCAACGAGGCCGAGAAGCGGGCCCGGGAGTGGCTGGTCGGGGAGGGGGACGAGAAGTGGGGGATCGCCTCGGACGGGCTCCACCTGGGCGACATCGTGATCCCCATCCCGTTCGGACAGCTCTTCCAGGCCACGGGCGAGAAAGGCCGGAAGCTCCGGCAGGAGCTCCAGGACCTGGAGGTCATCCAGTACCAGGACGCTCTGGACCGCGCCCGGGAGACCCGCGAGAAGCGCGTGAAGGAGATGCGGAAGAAGTCGCAGGAGAAGTCCGGGGAGTCGCCGCCCGACACGGGCGGCTCGCAGAGCCCTCCGGACACGAGCGGAGGGCCGGGGGGCCTGGTCGACGCGGGCGCCGGCCGCGAGGACGTCGGCCTCGCCGCCGCCGGGGTCCCGCCGGACGTCGAGGCCGTCGCCTCCGGCGCCGCTCTCGACGCCTTTGCAGGCGTTGCTCGTCCGGGCGAGCGGCCGTTAGACTCTCCGACCGGAGCCGGCGGGGGGCGGCTCGCGCTGCGGACCTCCCCGGCGGAGCCGTTCGACCGGAAGCATCCGTCACCCCCGAGAGGACCCGGCCACACGTGACCGACCGGACCGACCAGCTCGACACGCGATACGACCCGACGGAGATCGAGGGGCGCCTCTACCGGAGGTGGCTCGAGGCCGGCTACTTCCACGCCGACGCCTCGAAGGCCGACGACCCGTACGTGGTCGTCATTCCACCGCCCAACGTCACGGCGGCCCTCCACATGGGCCACGGCCTGAACGACACGATCCAGGACGTGCTCGTCCGGTGGCGCAGGATGCAGGGACGCGAGACGCTGTGGCTCCCGGGGACCGACCACGCCGGGATCGCCACGCAGAACGTGGTGGAGCGCCAGCTGGCCGAGGAGGGCCTCACCCGCTGGGACCTGGGCCGCGAGGCCTTCGTCGAGCGGGTGTGGGCCTGGGTGGACGAGTACGGGAGCCGCATCATCGAGCAGCTGGAGGCCATCGGCTGCTCGTGCGACTGGGAGCGCACCCGGTTCACGCTGGACGAGGGCCTGTCGCGCGCCGTGCGCGAGGTCTTCGTCCGGCTGTACGAGAAGGGGCTCGTCTACCGCGGCCAGTACATCATCAACTGGTGCCCCCGGTGCGGCACGGCCCTCTCCAACGAGGAGGCCGAGCACCGGGAGCAGGCCGGGAAGCTGTGGCACATCGCCTACCCGCTCGAGGACGATCCCTCCAGGACGGTGGTCGTCGCCACGACCCGGCCCGAGACCATGCTGGGCGACACCGGGCTGGCCGTCCACCCGGACGACGAGCGGTACGCGGACCTGGTGGGGCGGACCGCGATCCTCCCGCTCGTGGGCCGCCGCCTCCCGATCGTCGCCGACGAGCACGTGGATCCCGAGTTCGGCTCGGGCGTGGTCAAGGTGACGCCCGCTCACGACCCGAACGACTTCGAGATCGGTCGGAGGCACGAGCTCGAGACGGTCGACGTGATGACCGACGGGGCGCGCATGTCGGACGCCGTCCCGGAGCCGTTCCGGGGCCTGGACCGGTTCGAGGCGCGCGACGCCGTGGTCGCGGCGCTCGAGGAGGAGGGTCGGCTCGTGCGGACCGAGGAGCACGTCCACTCGGTCGGACGCTGCTACCGGTGCGGCACGGTGGTCGAGCCGCGTCTGAGCCTCCAGTGGTTCGTGAAGATGGAGCCGCTGGCCCGGCCGGCGCTGCGGGCGTACCGGGAGGGCGAGCTCGACTTCCACCCGGAGCGCTACGGGCAGATCTACGAGCACTGGCTCGAGAACATCCGGGACTGGTGCATCAGCCGTCAGCTGTGGTGGGGGCACCGGATCCCGGTCTGGTACTGCCGGGACGAGGCCTGCGGCCGAGAGGTGGTGGCGCGCGAGGATCCGGACGCCTGCCCCGACTGCGACGGACCGCTGGACCAGGACCCGGACGTCCTGGACACGTGGTTCAGCTCGTGGCTGTGGCCCTTCTCTACCCTCGGATGGCCGGAGGAGACGGAGGACCTCGAGACCTTCTATCCGACCGACACGCTGGTCACCGGCGCCGACATCCTCTTCTTCTGGGTCGCCCGCATGGTGATGGCGGGCCTCGAGTTCATGGACGACCTGCCGTTCACCGACGTCGTCCTCAACGGCACGGTGCGCGACCACCAGGGCCGGCGGATGTCCAAGTCCCTGGGTAACGGGATCGACCCGCTCGAGGTGGTCGACCGCTTCGGGGCCGATGCGCTCAGGTTCACCCTGATCCGGGGTGCGGCGCTGGGGACCGACCTCCAGCTCAACCACGAGGACCTGGGCGCGGCCTTCCAGGTGGGGAGGAACTTCGCCAACAAGATCTGGAACGCCGCGCGGTTCGCGCTGCCCCACCTGGACGCGGACGGAGGCGGCGGCGAGCCCGAGCTGGAGCTGGCCGACCGCTGGATCCTGAGCCGGATGTCGTCGACCGTGGAGTCCACGACCGCCGCCCTGGACGCCTTCCGGATGCACGAGGTGGCCTCCAGCGTCTACGAATTCGTGTGGGGCGAGTTCTGCGACTGGTACCTGGAGCTGGTCAAGGGGCGCCTGGCCGGCGAGCGAGGCGAGGAGAGCCGCCGCGCCGCCGCGTGGACGCTCCGCCGCGTCACCGAGGGCTGGCTGCGGCTCCTCCACCCCGTGATGCCCTTCATCAGCGAGGCCCTCTACCTGAGGCTCCCGGACGTGGCTCCCGACGCGACCCTCGTGCTGGGACCGTGGCCGGACCCCGACGACTTCCCCTCCGACCGGCCCGCCGAGGAGGCCGTGGCCGAGCTCCAGGAGCTCGTCGTGGCCCTTCGCAACGCGCGCTCGGAGTACAACATCGATCCGGGCCGGGAGCTGGAGGTCCACCTGGCCTCGATCTCCGACGGGCTCGCGCGGGCGCTCGGGTCGGAGGACGAGGGACTCCGACGGCTCGCGCGGGTGGACCGGATCGAGCGGGACGGCGCCCGGGGCGAGCGAGCGGGCGCCCACGCCGTCCTGCGCTCGGGCACGGAGGTGTTCGTGCCCCTGGCCGACGTCATCGACCTGGACCGGGAGCGCGCGCGGATCGAGGAGGAGCTGGAGCGCGTGGAAGGCCTCCTCCGGGCATCCCGCCGGAAGCTCGAGAACGAGGACTTCCTCACCAAGGCGCCCGAGGAGGTGGTCGAGCGCGAGCGGGAGAAGGAGCGCTCGCTCGAGGAGCAGAAGGAGCACCTGTCCCGTAAGCGGGACGTCCTGTCCGGGGCCGGGGGCTCGTCGTGAGGCCGCCCGGCGGGTCCGGCCGCGCCGTCCGGGGCGCGGCCTGGCTCGTCGTGGCCCTCCTCCTCGCCTCGTGCGCCAAGGAAGAGGCCCCTCCCGGGGCGCTCCCGGATTCCAGGCCCCCGCAGGTCACCCGCACCGATCCCGGCGACCGCGCCGTGGTGCCGGACCTCGGGGGCGACGTCGAGATCGAGTTCGACGAGCCGATCAACGCGCCCTCGGACCTGGCCCGTCAGCTCGTCGGATCGCCGGCGTACCGGTATCGCGTGAGCACCGGGTTCTCGTCCATCAAGATCCATCCGGACGGCGGCTGGAGGAAGGGCGCGGTGTACGTGCTCCGGGTCCCGGCCGGCATCCCCGACCTCCTCGGGAACCGGACCGAGGAGTCGATCCGGCTCCTGTTCTCCACCGGGCCTCCGATCACGGACACGCGTGTGTCGGGACGGCTCGTGGACCGGATCACGGGCCGACCGGCCAACGACGCCCGCGTCCTGTTCGAGAGGTCGGGCGACACGATCCCGTACTCGGCGGCCGCCGACACCGGGGGGACGTTCGCGCTCCCGGCCCTGCCGCCCGGGAGCTACGAGGCGTACGGCTACAGGGACCTCAATTCCGACCTGAGGCTCCAGAGGCAGCTCGAGGCCTACGACAGCGCGTCCTTCGACCTCCCGGATTCGACGGCCACGGCGGAGCTCGTCCTGCGGCTCACCGAGCCCGACACGACCCCGCCGCGGCTCGCGCGGGCCGGGGCCGAGGACAGCGTCACCCTCCGCCTCGAGTTCGACGACCACCTGGACCCCCGCCAGGACTTCTCCCGGGCCGAGGTCGTGGTGCGGGACACCGCGACCGGATCCGCGTGGCCGGTGGAGCGCGTCGGGATCACGCTGCCGTCCGAGGGACCGACGGCGGCCGACACGGGCTCGGCGGCCGGCGCCGACACCGGCGCGGCCCGGCCGGACACGGCGATCGGGGCCGCCGCGGACACGGGCGCCGGACCCGTTCCGCCGGACACGGGCGCGGCGCGGGCAGACACGGCGGCGCTCCCCTCGCAGCGGATCCTCGTACGGCTGGGCCGGCCGCTGCGGTCCGGGATCTATCGGGTACGGGTGGAAGGGTTCGTGAACCTCAGGAAGCTCGCGGGCGGTGGGGACACGACCTTCGTCTATCCCCCGGCGGACACGACGGGGGCGGGTCGGCAGGGGGGCGGGACGTGAGCGGCGGCGCCCGGGACGGGGACGATCCGCGACGGGACCTCCCCGGCGTCGACCGCCTGCTCGAGGAGGCCGGAACGGCGGCCTGGATCGAGCGCTGGGGACGCGGGCCGGTCGTGCGGGCGCTCCGGGACGCGCTCGCCGAGGCGCGCCGGGTCCTGGCCGGGGAGCCGGACGCCACCGAGGCGGCCGAGCCGGGGTCGCTCCTGTCGCGAGTCCGCCGCCTCCTGGAGGTCCGGGACCGGCCCTCCCTGCGGCCGGTGCTGAACGCCACCGGCGTCGTGCTCCACACCAACCTCGGGCGCGCCCCCCTCGCCCCGGCGGCGATCGAGGCGGTGGCGCGCGTCGGACCGGCGTACTCCAACCTCGAATACGACCTGGGGGAGGGCGCGCGCGGCAGCCGCTACGAGCACTGCACCGACCTCCTCCGCGAGCTCACCGGGGCGGAGGCGGCCCTGGTCGTGAACAACAACGCCGCCGCCGTGGCCCTGGTCGTGAACGAGCTCGCGTCGGACCGGGAGGTGGTCGTGTCGCGGGGCGAGCTCGTCGAGATCGGCGGCTCGTTCCGGATCCCCGACATCGTGGCCAGGGCCGGGGCGCGGCTTCGGGAGGTGGGGACCACCAACCGAACGAGGCTCGAGGACTACCGGGCCGCGCTCGGGGAGGGCACGGGGCTCTTCCTCAAGGTCCACCCCTCCAACTACAGGGTCGAGGGCTTCGTGGAGAGCGTGGAGCTCGAGGCGCTGGCCGGTCTCGGCCGCGAGCACGGCGTCCCGGTGGTCCACGACCTGGGCTCCGGCCTCCTCTCCCCCGACCTCCTCCCGGGCTTCCCCCCGGAGCCCTCCCCGGCCGGCTCGCTGGCGGCGGGCGCCGACCTGGTCACGTGGAGCGGCGACAAGCTGCTGGGCGGTCCCCAGGCGGGCGTGCTCGCGGGCCGGCGGGAGGTCGTGACGAGACTGCGGGGGAACCCGCTCCTCCGGGCGTTCCGCGTCGACAAGGCCACCCTGGCCGCGCTCGAGGCCACCCTGAGGCTGTACCGCGACCCGGAGCTGGCCGCGAGGGAGGTCCCCGCGATCCGGATGCTGCGCGAGCCGGCGGCGTCGGTCGAGGGGCGGGCCCGGGCGGCCCTCCAGGGCCTGGAGGCTCCCTCCGGGATCGGGGTAGAGGTGCGGGAGCTCCGGTCCGTCGTGGGGGGAGGGTCCTTCCCCGGGTTCGACTTCCCGTCGGCGGGCTGGGCGGTCACGGGGACCGCGGCCGACCTCCTGGACGCCGCGTGCCGCGCCGGGGACCCGCCTCTCGTGGGGCGGATCGCCGGGGACGCCTTCCTCCTGGACTTCCGGACGCTCCTCCCCGGGCAGGAGGAGCAGGCGCGGGACGTGCTCGCCTCGGCCCTGGGGAAGGCGGGGCCCGCCGCTCCCGACGCCGGAGCCCCCGGGGGAGGGGAGCGATGAGGTACTCGGCGGCCTTCCTGGACAGGGACGGCACGCTCATCCGCGACCGGGGCTATCCCCACGACCCGGCCGCCGTGGAGCTCCTTCCCGGCGTCGACGTGGCGCTCGCGCTCCTCAACGCGCGGGCCATCCCGGTCGTGGTCGTCACGAACCAGTCGGGGATCGGGCGGGGGCTGTACGAGGAGGAGGACTTCTGGAACGTCGAGCGCGAGATGGAGCGGCGCCTGGCCCTTCGCGGATGCGCGGTGGACGACGTCCGCTTCTGCCCCCACGATCCGGGTCGCGAGCCCCCGTGCGCGTGCCGGAAGCCCGGGCTGGCGCTGTACGAGGAGGTGGCCGAGGCGCGGGGGATCCGGCTCTCCGAGGGGCTCTTCGTCGGGGACCGGCTGCACGACGTCCTCCCGGCGCTCGAGGTCGGCGGGACGGGGATCCTCCTCCGCTCCGGGGAGGCCGGGGAGGAGAAGGTGCCCGAAGGGATCCTGGAGGCGGACGACCTCCGCCAGGCGGTCCGCATGGCCCTCGGCCTCGGCCGCGGGGAGGCGGACGAGCCGCGCGAGGCCGGGGAGGACGAGCTTGAGTGACGGCGGCCGGGGGGGCGGCACCGGAAGCCCGCCCCCGGACGGCGACCGGCCGGGCGACGGACCGATGCGCGTGGCCGTCCTCGCCTCGGGGTCGGGGACGAACTTCCAGGCGCTCCTGGACCGGTTCGGGGGGGAGGGGGACGACGCGGCGCGCGTGGTCCTCCTCGTGGCCAGCCGGGATGGGATCGGGGCCATCGATCGGGCGGAGCGGGCGGGGGTCGCCTGGCGGGCGCTCGGCCCGAGCGGCCGGCCGGAGGACGAGGAGGCGCGCGAGCTCCTCGACGTCCTCGGGGGGAGCGGCGCGGGCCTGGTCGTTCTGGCCGGGTACCTGCGTAAGGTCCCCGTGTCGGTGGTCCGGGCTTACCGGGGCCGGATGATCAACATCCACCCCGCGCTGCTTCCCTCCTTCGGCGGGAAGGGGATGTACGGGCACAGGGTGCACGAGGCCGTGCTCGCCTCGGGCGCCAGGGTGACCGGTCCCACCGTGCACTTCGTCGACGAGGAGTACGACCGGGGGCGCATCATCGCCCAGTGGCCGGTCCCGGTCCTCGAGGGCGACGACGCCGACCGGCTGGCGGAGCGGGTGCTCGAGGTCGAGCATCGGATCCTGCCGGCCGTGGTCGGGGCGCTGGCGCGCGGCGAGGTGCGGTTGTCCGGGGACGGGACGTGCACGTGGCGGGAGCCGTGGTTCCCGTCCGACCGGTTCCTGGCGGACGGCCGCGGGCCCGGGGGGCCGCGATGAGGAGAGAAGAGGAGCGGTACTCGATCACGAATAGAGGAGTGTCATGCCGATCGCTCTGCTGAGCGTGTCCGACAAGCGCGGGATCGTCGAGTTCGCCCGCTCGCTGGCCGAGCGGGGCTGGGAGATGGTCTCGACGGGCGGGACCGCCCGCGCCCTGCGGGGCGGAGACGTCCCGGTGAGGGAGGTCTCCGAGCTCACGGGCTTCCCGGAGCTCATGGGGGGACGGGTCAAGACGGTCCACCCTGCCGTCCACGCGGGGATCCTGGCGCGGCGCACCGTCGCCTCGGACATGGAGGAGCTCCGCAAGCACGACCTCTCGCCCATCGACCTCGTGGTCGTGAACCTATACCCGTTCCGGGAGACGGTGGCCAACCCCAACGTGGCCGAGGCCGAGGCGCTCTCCCAGATCGACATCGGGGGACCGACGCTCCTGCGCGCGGCGGCCAAGAACCACCCCTTCGTCTGGAGCGTCTGCGACCCGGACGACTTCGACGACGTGCTCGCGGCGATGGACGGCGGGGACGAGGAGGCCGCCGGGCTCCGCCAGCGGCTGGCGGCCAAGGTCTTCCTGCACACGGCCTCGTACGACGCGGCGATCGCCTCACACCTGGAGTCGAGGGGCGGGGCCGCGGCCGGGGCGGGGCTTCCCACCGAGCTGCTGTGGCCGCTGGAGAGGGTCCAGGAGCTGCGCTACGGGGAGAACCCCGACCAGCGCGCCGCGTTCTACAGGGACCCCTCGGGCCCCCTGTGGGGCGTCCCCGGCCTCAGGCAGCTTCAGGGCAAGGAGCTCTCCTACAACAACCTCCTGGACGTGGACGGGGCGCTCCTGGCGCTCTCGCCCTTCCTCCAGGGCCAGATGCCGGCCTGCGTCGTCATCAAGCACACCACGCCGTGCGGCCTGGCCACGGGCAGGACCCTGGCCGAGGCGTTCCAGAAGGCCCGGGCCTGCGATCCGATGTCCGCGTTCGGCTCGACCGTCGCGTTCAACCAGCCGGTGACCGAGGCGGCGGCCGAGGCCATGTCGGACCTGTTCGTGGAGTGCCTGGTCGCCCCCGGCTACGCGTCCGGCGCCCTCCGCATCCTCCGGTCCAAGGAGAAGGTGCGGATCCTCGAGCCCGCCGACGGCGTCGAGTACGGGCGGCCCCGCGGTCACGTGCGGCGCGGCCTCGAGGCGCGCGGGATCCAGGGGGGGGTCCTGGTGCAGGGCGCCCGCGAGCCGGTGGACCCGGAGGCCGTGGCGGCCGGAGAGGGCGTCACGGTGGCGACGTCGCGCCGGCCCTCGGAGGAGGAGTGGGCCGACATGGGCTTCGCGTGGGCCGCGATCCAGGGGGTCAAGTCGAACGCGATCCTCCTGGCCCGCGACGGGGCCACGATCGGGATCGGCGCCGGGCAGATGAGCCGCGTGGACGCGGTCAAGATCGCCGTTCGCAAGGCGGGCGAGGCGGACCTCGACACCGCCGGCTCGGCGCTGGCCTCGGACGCCTTCTTCCCGTTCCGGGACAACATCGACGTGGCCGCCGAGGCCGGGATCCGGGCCATCATCCAGCCGGGCGGGTCCATCCGCGACGAGGAGGTCATCGAGGCGGCCGACGAGCACGGCATCGCGATGGTGCTGACCGGGCGGCGACTCTTCCGGCACTGAAAGGAGGCACGACATGACCCACGTTCACCTGCCGCGACCCTGGAACCTCCCCGAGTCGGCGGCGACGCCCGAGGAGGTCTACGTGAACCGCCGGGACTTCCTCCGTCGGATGGGCCTAGCCGTGGGCGGAGCCGCGCTCCTGGGCGGGTGCGACGTGGGCGACTCGAAGGCCGGCACGCCGTCGTCGGGCTCGGACAGCCCGGACGGGGCGGCGCAGGCGGCGGGACCGCTCGACAACGTCCCCTCCACCCCCACCGCGGGCCTCTATCCGGAGGCGAAGAAGGACGACCGCTTCGAGCCCGGGCCCCGGATCCAGCAGGTGACCGACGAGAAGGTCACGGCCACGTACAACAACTTCTACGAGTTCACGACCGACAAGAAGTCGGTGTGGAAGATGGTCGGCCGCTTCGAGGCGAGGCCGTGGACGCTCGAGGTCGGCGGGCTGGTCGAGTCTCCGCAGACCTTCGACCTGGCCGACCTCGAGCGCACGATGGGGCTGGAGACGCGGGTGTACCGCCACCGCTGCGTGGAGGCGTGGACCGTTTGCGTGCCCTGGATCGGCTTCCCGCTCCGGGCGCTCCTGGACCGGGTGAGCCCCCGCTCGGAGGGACGCTACGTCCGGTTCGTGAGCTTCGACCGGCCCGACCAGGCCCCCGGTCAGAAGAGCCAGGACTGGTACCCGTGGCCCTACTACGAGGCGCTGCGGATGGAGGAGGCCCGGAACGAGCTGGCCTTCCTGGTGACCGGCATGTACGGGCACCCCCTGCAGAAGCAGGACGGGGCCCCCCTCAGGCTCCACCTGCCGTGGAAGTACGGCTACAAGTCCATCAAGTCCATCGTGAAGATCGAGGTCACGCGGGAGGAGCCGCCGGTCTTCTGGCACGACGTCGTCCCCGACGAGTACGGCTGGCTGGCCAACGTGAATCCCGCCGTCCCCCACCCGCGCTGGTCGCAGGCCCGGGAGACGATTGTGGAGACGGGCGAGAAGGTCCCGACCGAGGTGTTCAACGGGTACGGGAAGTGGGTCTCGGACCTGTACACGGAGGAGGAGATGAGCACCCTCTCCTGAGGCTCGAGACGCTCCCCGTGCATCGGTCCGCGGTCCTCGGGTGTCCACGAGGACGTGGAGATCCCCCGGCCGGGTCCGGCCGCGGGGCGCCCGAACGAGATCTAGCACACCAGGAGGATGGATGAAGACGACGAGGAGCCCGGCCGCCCTCCTGGCGGCCTTCGCGGTCCTGAGCTTGGCGGCGGCGCCCGCCGCGGCCCAGCAGGGGTCGGCGCCCCCGCGCGAGCGGGCCGCCGCCCACGACACGGCGCCGGGGTATGCCGAACCTCCCGCCTCGACCACCGAGCACACGATCACCCTGGACGGGCAGACGGTCCGCTACCGGGCCACGGCGGGGACGATCACGCTGCGGGACGACGAGGGGAAGCCGACGGCGAGCGTGTTCTACATCGCTTACACGAGGGAGGGCGTGCGGGACCCCTCGACCCGGCCGGTGACCTTCGCCTACAACGGCGGACCCGGCTCCTCCTCGATCTGGCTCCACATGGGAGCCCTCGGCCCCCGGCGGGTCGTCACCGCGGACACGTCCCACACCCCGCCGCCCCCGTACCGGCTCCAGGACAACCCCTACACCCCGCTGGACAGGACCGACCTGGTCTTCATCGACCCGGTGGGGACCGGCTACAGCCATCCGCTGGGCGAGGCCGAGGGGAAGGACTTCTGGGGCGTGGACCAGGACGTCCAGTCCGTGGGGCAGTTCATCACGCGCTGGGTGCGGCAGAACGACCGCTGGAACTCGCCCCGCTACCTGTTCGGCGAGAGCTACGGCACCACCCGCTCGGCGGCGCTGGTGGATTACCTCCAGAGCCGATACGACATGGACTTCAACGGGGTCGTCCTCACCTCGGTCGTCCTGAGCTTCCAGACCATCGGCTGGGGGGCGGGGAACGAGCTCCCGTACGTCCTCTACCTGCCCAGCTACGCGGCGGTGGCGTGGTACCACCACGCTCTCCCCCGGAGGCCGGACTCGCTGGCGCCGTTCCTGGAAGAGGTCCGTTCCTTCGCGGCGGGGGACTACGCGCACGCGCTCTCCATGGGGTCCGAGCTCCCCGACTCCGAGCGGAGCCGCATCCTCGGCGAGCTCCACGAGTACACCGGCCTGAGCGAGGAGTACCTGGACAAGGCGGATCTCCGGGTCAACAACGGCCAGTTCGAGAAGGAGCTGATGCGCGAGCACGGCGTGGTCATCGGGCGCCTGGACGCGCGCTTCACCGGTCCCACGGGCGACCTCCTGGGCGAGCGGGCCCCGTACGACCCGCAGTCGACGTCCATCAGCTCGGCGTTCGCCAGCGCCTTCCGCTCGTACGTGCGGGGTGAGCTGGGCTACCGGACGGATCGGCCCTACCAGGTGAGCGGCAACGTGCGGCCGTGGGACTGGACGCACGGGCGCAGCTTCGGGTGGCCCGGCTACACGGACGTGGCGCCGGACCTGGCGGAGGCCATGCGGCACAACCCCGACCTCCGGGTCCTGGTCAACAACGGCCTCTACGACCTGGCCACGCCGTTCTTCGCCACCGAGTACACCATGGACCACCTGGGCCTGCCGGCCGACCTCCGATCGCACGTCCGCATGGTCGACTACCGGGCGGGACACATGATGTACCTTCGGGACGAGTCGCTGGCGAAGATGAAGCGGAGCTTCGTCGACCTCATCGACCGCACGACGCGCTGAGCGGCCGCCCGCGGCGGCGGGCGCCGGATCCGGAGGGGCCCCGGACCACGTGGTTCGGGGCCCCTCGCGCTTTCGCCCGCCCGCGGCGCGGACGGGAATGATTCCGGGTACCATTCGACTTGACTCCCCCCGAGCGTCCCTGTACCGTGGCGCGTGCTTGAATCCCCCCGAGGGGGATCCCTCAGCGGCCAGGATCACGACGGGGCGAATGCCTTCGAAGAAAGCGACGTGGCGTAGAGGCTCGTGGCTCGTCCTCGGGCTGGTGCTGGTGGTCGGCCTGGCCGGGTGCACGGGGGTCCTCCCCCAGTCCAGCCTGCACCCGGTCTCGGACTTCGGCCAGCGGATCGACGACCTCTTCCGCCGGATCTTCTGGTTCGCGGTCGGGGTGTTCGTCATCGTGGAGGGCCTGCTGCTCTACGCGGTCTTCCGGTTCCGGGACCGGGGCGGGGAAGGGCGTCCCGAGCCGGTGCACGGGAACACCAGGCTCGAGATCGCGTGGACGCTGGCGCCGGCCATCATCCTGGTGCTGATCGCCGTGCCGACGATGAAGACGATCTTCATCGTCGACAATCCGGCGCCCGCCTCCTCGAACCCCCTCCAGATCAACGTGATCGGACACCAGTGGTGGTGGGAGTTCGAATATCCCGAGCAGGGGATCGTCACGGCCGACGAGCTGCACGTCCCGGTCGGGCGCACGGTCCAGCTCAACCTCACCTCGAAGGACGTCATCCACAGCTTCTGGATCCCCCGGATCGGCGGGAAGCGTGACGTGGTGCCGGGGCACACCAACATACTGTGGTTCACGGTGGACTCGGCGGGCGAGTATCCCGGCCAGTGCGCGGAGTTCTGCGGGGAGGAGCACGCCCTCATGCGCACCCTGGCCATCGCCCAGGACTCGGCGACCTTCTGGGCCTGGGTGGACAGCGTGAAGGGGCCGGCGCGCGAGCCGACCGACTCACTGGCCCTGGAGGGCAAGCAGCTGGTCGTCAACGGCATCTGCATCAGCTGCCACACGATCCGCGGCACGCAGGCGCAGGGGATCGTGGGCCCCGACCTCACGCACGTGGGCAGCCGCCAGACCCTGGCCGCCACGATCCTGGAGAACACGCCCGAGAACATGTTCCTCTGGATCACGAAGAACGACTCGATCAAGCCCGGCAACAAGATGAAGATCCCCCAG
>DATFLN010000081.1:0-23211 GCA_035267645.1 Gemmatimonadota bacterium
CGGAGGGCGTCCTCATCGGCAACGTGGCCCGATGCCCTGTCTACGGCGGGAAGGTCGGGAGCGTGGACGACTCGGAGGCCAGGAAGGTCCCGGGCGTCCGCGAGGTCGTGAACCTCGGAGACCGCGTCGGCGTGGTCGGCGACCACTACTGGGCCGCGCTCCAGGGACGCAAGGCGCTGAAGATCGAGTGGGACTACGGGAAGTGGGCGGACCAGTCCAGCGAGAAGATCGCCGCCACCTTCCGGGACCTGGCCTCGAAGCCGGGCGCCGTGGCGCGGAACGACGGGGACGCGGAAACGGCGCTCGGGAAGGCCGGCTCGAGGGTCCACGAGGTCACCTTCGACATGCCCTACCTGGCGCACGCCACCATGGAGCCGATGAACGCCACGGCCGACGTGCGCGCCGACGGCTGCGAGGTGTGGGCGCCGACCCAGTTCCAGACCTCGACGCAGCAGGTGGCCGCGAAGCTCACCGGCCTCGACCCCTCCAGGGTCGAGGTCCACACCACCTACCTGGGCGGCGGCTTCGGCCGCAGGGCCATGACCGACTTCATCGAGGACGCCGTCTCCCTCTCCAAGGCCGCGGGCGCGCCGGTCAAGTGCGTGTGGTCGCGCGAGGACGACGTCCGCCAGGACGGGTACCGACCCGCCAACCACCACGTCCTGCGCGCCACCCTGGACGCGAGCGGGAACCCCGTGGCGTGGAGCCACAGGCTGGTCGTCCCGTCCATCATGCGGGTGTTCTCGGGCGGCGAGCTGAAGGACGGGCTCGACACGGAGGCCGTGGAGGGTGCCGTGGGCATGCCTTACGCCATCCCCAACGTGCACGTGGACTACCACGACGCCAAGGTGGGCGTGCCCGTGTGGTTCTGGCGCTCGGTGAACAACAGCTTCAACGGCATGGCCGTCGAGTGCATGATCGACGAGCTGGCCCACCTGGCCGGGAAGGATCCCTATCGCTACCGGCGCGGACTCCTGGCCGACAAGCCGGTCTACCGCCGCGTCCTGGACCTGGCGGCCGAGAAGGCGGGCTGGGGGAAGAGCCTCCCCTCGGGCCGGGCCCGGGGGATCGCCGTGTTCAAGTCCTTCGAGTCGCACGTGGCCCAGGTGGCCGAGGTCTCGCTGGAAGGCGGGAAGCCCAGGGTCCACAAGGTCGTCGCGGCCGTGGACTGCGGACCGACCGTGAACCCCTCCATCATCGAGGCGCAGATCCAGAGCGCCATCGTGTACGGCCTGACCGCCGCCCTGTACGGCCGGATCACGATCCAGGACGGGCGCTGCCAGCAGGGGAACTTCGACGACTACCTCATGCTCCGGATCGACGAGATGCCGGAGGTGGAGGTGCACGTCGTCATGGACTCCGACGCCGACCAGGGCGGGATCGGCGAGCCGGGGACGCCCCCCATCGCTCCGGCGGTGTGCAACGCCCTCCGTGCGCTCACCGGGAAGCCGATCCGGAGCCTGCCGATCCAGGTCTGACAGGGCGCTTCCCCGGCGGCCTCCCTCGCGCCGGCCCGCCCCCCGGGGCGGGCCCGCCCGCCTCCGGCGCGGCCCGAGGCGGCCGGCGCTCCTCCGCTGGCGCCCGGCGGGTCCCGCTCCCTCCCCCGCTACGCCTCCCGCCGGGCCTTCTCCTCCCTGAGGTCCTGCGTGATCCTGAGGCTGCAGAAGCTCGGCCCGCACATCGAGCAGAACTTCGCGGAGAGGGCGCCGGCTCCCGAGAGGGTCTCGTCGTGGTAGGAGCGGGCCGTGACGGGGTCCAGGGCCAGGTTGAACTGGTCCTCCCAGCGGAACTCGAAGCGCGCCGCGCTGAGCGCGTCGTCCCATTCGCGGGCCTTGGGGTGCCCCTTGGCCAGGTCGGCGGCGTGCGCCGCGATCCTGTAGGCCATGACCCCCTGCTTCACGTCCTCGCGGTCGGGGAGCCCCAGGTGCTCCTTGGGGGTCACGTAGCACAGCATGGCGGTCCCCATCCACCCGATCATGGCCGCCCCGATCGCGCTCGTCATGTGGTCGTAGCCGGGCGCCACGTCCGTGGTGAGCGGCCCCAGCGTGTAGAACGGCGCCTCGTGGCACCAGTCCAGCTGCTTCTCCATGTTCTCGGCGATTCGGTGCATGGGGACGTGGCCGGGCCCCTCGCACATGACCTGCACGTCGTGCTCCCACGCCACCTCCACCAGCTCCCCCTGCGTCCTCAGCTCGGCGAACTGCGGGACGTCGTTGGCGTCGGCGATCGCGCCGGGCCGCAGCCCGTCCCCGAGCGAGAAGGCCACGTCGTAGAGGGCCAGGATCTCGCACAGCTCCTCGAAGTGCGTGTACAGGAAGTTCTCCTTGCCGTGCACGACGCTCCAGTGGGCCATGATCGAGCCGCCGCGGCTCACGATGCCGCCGATGCGCTCGTCGGTGGCCTTCACGTGGTCCCGGAGCACGGCCGCGTGCACGGTGACGTAGTCGACCCCCTGCTCGGCGTGCTCGATCAGGGTGTCCCGGTACACCTCCCAGGTCAGGTCGGCGGGATCGCCGCCCACCTTCTCTATGGCCTGGTAGATGGGGACCGTCCCCACGGGGACCGGCGAGTTCCTGAGGATCCACTCGCGGGTGGCGTGGATGTCCTCCCCCGTGGAGAGGTCCATCACCGTGTCGGCGCCCCACAGGACCGCGCGGCGGAGCTTGGCCACCTCCTCGTCGATCGAGGAGGCGACGCGCGAGTTCCCGATGTTGGCGTTGATCTTGACCTTGAAGCGCCGGCCGATGAGCATCGGCTCGAGCTCGGGGTGGTTGACGTTGGAGGGGAGGATGGCCCGGCCGCGGGCGATCTCCTCGCGCACCACTTCGGGCTCCATCCCCTCGCGGATGGCCGCGAACTCCATCTCCGGCGTGACGATGCCGGCCCGGGCGTAGGCCGCCTGTGTGGGCGTGCCGGTCCCGCGCAGGACCCGCTCGCGGCGGATGGCGTCCGGCACCTTGGCGCGCTGCTCCTCCGGGACCGCCGTGCTGCGCGCGATCTCCTCCACGTCACCCCGCTCCCGGATCCACGGCTCGCGCGTGCGGGGGAGCCCATCGCGCGGGTCCCGGCCCTGCGGCCCGCTCGTGTCGTACAGCCGGACCGGGGACTCGTCCCCCGAGAGCTCGACCTCGCGGGCGGGGACCCTGACGCCGCGGGAGCCCTCGACGTAGACCTTGCGGGACGCCGGGTAGGCGGTCTCGAAGCTCTCGTCGGACTGGAGGTCGGGACGGGGATCCGCCGGGCGGGAATCGGCCTCGCGGACGTCGCTGTCTCGGGCGGTACGGGTGCTGGTGGACACGGCCTGCGCCTCCTGTGTTGCCGGACGCCCCTCGGAAGGGGGGCGAGGCCGGCGGCGCGGTCGGGCCGTGCGCGAGCCCGGGTCGAGCCGTTGGCCGCGCTCCCTACGCCGGTGTGATCCGGTTCAGGTTCCGAGGGACTCTCTCAATCCGCCCGCCCTCCGGCGGGGGATACCCCTGGCGGCGTGGAGGAAGCTACCGGGTCCGCGGACGCGCCTCAAGCGCGCGGCGGGCGCGGACGTGCCCGAGCGAGCCGAGGGCCCGGGGGAGCGCCGCGGGCGCCCGCCTTCCGCGCCGATCAGCTCGCGGACGGCGCCATGCGCTGGCGCAGCGCCTCGATCACGCCTCCGATCTGTCCGCTGAGGAGCACCCGCCACCCGTCCGGGGACCGCTTCAGGCTGACCACGTCCATCTTGGAGATGGAGAGTCCGGTCGTGTCGCCCATGCCGATCCGCACGACCACGTGGAGGACGCTGTCCCCCTCGGCCACGGTGCCGACCGGGTCCCCGTGCAGGGTCCCCATGACGCTGGCCAGCCCGGGCTGCGCCCGGAACAGGCCCGAGAGGAACCGCGCGGTGACCTCCTCGGCGTCCAGCTCCGCGAAGCCGGCGCTGTCGACACCGAACATCTGCTGCGTGAAGCTCTGGCTCCCCTGCTTCGAGGCGAGGAGCTGCATGAGGTCCCGGATCTGGGTGCGGGCCTCCGGGTGCATGAGGTGGGCGGCCGTGTCGTAGCGCGCCTGTCCCAGCGCCGCCAGGTACCGCCCCGCGATCGCCTCCGCGGAGTCGGAGGCCGCGGACGAGCCGGCGCCCCCCGACCCCGATGGGCCGCCGCACGCCGCCGCGAGCCAGGCCAGCGGAGCGAGCAGGAGGAGGCAGGCGAGCGTCCAGGATCGGGCACGTCGGGTCCGGAGCATGTCTCACCTCGGTCGAAGTCGGGACGGCGCGGCGCGGATGGACCGGACGCGGGTCCGTGAGACCCCCCTCACCACCGCGCACCCGGCAGCGCGTCGAACGCGATCAGGATGGGCCCAGCGGGGTCAGCCGCGCCAGGAAGCTCCCGTCCTCCTCCTCGAGCACGACCCGGGAGGCCCAGCCCCGCTCCTCGGCCACGGCCGCCAGGGAGTCGGGGTCCACGTACAGCTCCGGGAAGGGCGCGCCGCGCTCTCCCCCGAAGCCGAGCTGGATCTGCACCTCGCCCACGTAGCGGCCGTCGTCGCGCTGCCAGAAGGGGACCCGGGCCCCCGTCGGCCGGAGGTCGGCCGAGTCCAGGAGGAGCCGGCCGTCCGGCGAGGTCACGTCCAGGAGGTGCTCCAGGAGGTCGCCCAGCCCCTCCAGGGTCCCGGCCAGGCCCGCGCCGTTCATGAGCATGAGCACCGTGTCGAAGGGCCCGCCCGCGAACTCGAAGGCGTCGGCGCGCACCACCTTCCGCACCCCGCGCTCCCTCAGGATCCGGCAGGCCTCCGGGTCGCTCTCCACCGCCACGACCTCGAGCCCCCGCTCCTGGAGCGCCAGGCTGTGCACGCCGGTCCCGGCCCCGAGATCGAGGACCCGCCCCCGGCACCGCTCCAGGGCCTCCCGCTCGAAGGAGTAGAAGTCCGCCGCCCCCCGGAAGAAGACCTCCACCGGGATCTCCTCGTGCTCGCCCAGGTCGGACCACATCTCGATCTGCGCGGCCCGGTCGCCGTCCTGGTAGGCCCGGAGCGCCCGGCCGTACGGTCCGCTCGCGTATCGCTCCACCCGATCTCCCCTCGTGCATCGGCGTCTCCCGCCCCTCCGGCCGGCGCGCCGCGGTCGCGGCCGCCCGCGAGACACAACGTGGCCCTCCCGCCGTGCTGACACTAGGATGGGGGCGCCGGCGGGAGAGCCCCGCCGCGAACCGGCGGAGCGGCGCCGGGAGGCCGGACCCCCGCCGCCCACAGCAAACCGTGGAGGCGCCAGCCAGCGTGGACCCCATCCTCGTCACCCTGTTCGCCTCAGGCGGCGCGGCCGCGACCGCGGCGCTCGGCGTCCTCCCGGTTCGCGGCCGCGAGGACGTGCCCGAGGCGTGGATCGGCTGGGCCAACGCCCTGGCCGCGGGCATGATGCTGGGGACGGCCTTCGCGCTCGGGGTCGCCGAGGGTGAGGCGGCGGTCCCCGCGGCCCTCGGCGCGGTCGCGGGCATCCTGTTCATCGCGTGGACCCACGCGGTCACCGGGACGGAGGACCTCGAGCTCAACCAGCTCGACGAGAAGGACCCGGTGTACGGCTACCGGATCGCGCTCGTCCAGACCCTGCACGCCGGCTCGGAGGGGATCGCTATCGGCGCCGCCATGGCCGTGAGCCTCTCCTTCGGGCTGTTCACCGCGGCCACCATGGCCGTGCACAACATCCCCGAGGCCACGGTCCTGGCCGCGGTGCAGAAGGGCCGCGGCACGCGCCTCCCCGGCGCGGCGCTCCAGGCGGTGGCCACCAACGTCCCCCAGGTCTTCGTCGCGGTCTCCACGTACGCCGTGGTGGCCGCGGCGCCCGGGCTCCTCTCCTGGACCCTGGGGCTGGCGACCGGGATGCTGGCCAACCTCGTCCTGGTCGAGCTCCTCCCCGAGAGCTACCGGCAGGCCGGCCACACGAGCATCGCGGTGGTCACGAGCGCGGCCCTGGCCATGGTCGTGCTCCTGAACGCGTGGGCGCTGTAAGCATGCGCGCCGCGAGCCCCGCCACAGGGCGCACCCCGTGAACGACATCGTCCTGGTCGCCCTCTACGGCCTCATCACGGCCCTGGCCACGGGCCTCGGCGCCCTCCCCTTCGCGTTCGTGAAGGCGGTGTCGAGGCGGACCGAGGCGCTGGCCAACGCGCTGGCCGCGGGGCTCATGCTGGGCGCCTCCTTCGGCCTCCTGGCCGAGGGGAGCCAATACGGTGCATGGCAGACCGTGGTCGGCGCCAACGCCGGCCTCCTCTTCGTGCTCCTCGCCCACCGGTGGATCGGGCACGAGGACGTCTCCTTCGGCGAGGTCACCGGGGCGGGCGCGCGGAAGATGCTCCTCATCGTCCTCGTGATGACCGTCCACTCCTTCTCCGAGGGCGTGGCCGTGGGGGCGGCGTTCGGGGGCGGGACGGAGCTGGCGTTCCTGATCACGGTGGCCATCGCCGTGCACAACATCCCGGAGGGCCTGGCCATCAGCGCCGTCCTCCGCCCCGAGGGGGAGAGCGTGCTCTCCTGCGCCGGCTGGAGCATCTTCTCCTCGCTCCCGCAGCCGCTCATGGCCGTGCCCGCCTACCTCCTGGTCGAGACGGTGCGCCCGGCCCTGCCCTACGGGGTGGGGTTCGCGGCCGGCGCCATGGTGTTCATGGTCTTCCTGGAGCTCCTCCCCGAGGCGTTCGAGGATGCGCCGCGCTGGAGCATCGGGCTCCTGACGAGCTCGTCCATGGCCGCCATGCTCCTCTTCCAGCGCCTCCTGTGACTGGAAGACGGAACGCGGCCTTGCCCGGAGCGCCGCGGGGCCCTGATCTTCGCCTCCGGGCTCGCGAGTCGAGCACACGAACCAGGAAGTCGACATGCACCCACCAGCCTCCCGCTTCCCACGACCGGATCCCACCCCCGCGGATCGGCGACGGCGCCGGGCTCGCGGAGGCCTCCTCCTGGCCTCGGCGCTCGCGGTAGCCGCGGCGGTGCCCGGCCGCCTGACCGCCCAGAGCACCGATACGGAGCGGCAGGCCGCCTCCGACATCCTCCAGCGCATCGACTCGCTGGAGGCGGAGCTCGGGCCGACCGAGACCGCCCGGCGCCTGGCCACCCGCGAGGACCCGGGCCGCGACGCCGTCCTGGCTCGCGTCCGGGAGCTGTGGAACGGATCGATGCGGGACCTGTCGGATTGGATCGGCCACCACCCGGAGGTCGGGTGGCACGAGTTCCAGGCCGTCGACACGCTCACCGCCGCGCTGCGCGACTACGGCTTTCGGGTGGAGACGGACGTGGCCGACATGCCGACCGCGTTCGTGGCCACCTGGACCTCGCCGGCCGGCTCGGACGGGCCGACCCTCGGGCTCATCGGGGAGTACGACGCGCTGCGCGGCACCAGGGGCGCCTTCCACGGTGACCAGCACAACGCCCAGACGCCCGTCGCGATCGCGGCCGCCCGGGCGCTGGCCGAGCACATGGCCTCCGCGAAGCTGGCCGGACGGATCGTCATCTTCGGCACGCCGGCCGAGGAGACCGACCCGCCGGCCAAGACGATCCTGGAGCGGGCCGGCGTGTTCGAGGGGACGGACATCCTCGTGCGCAGCCACAGCCTGGACCACACCCAGAGGGCCCGCCCCGGGTTCGGCGTCTGCTGCCTCAACATCGACGCGGTCAAGTACATCTTCACGGGCCGGCCGGCCCACCAGCTCGCCTCCTGGAACGGGCGGAACGCGCTCGAGGCGGCCGTCCAGTTCTACTCGGCGGTGGACCACCTCCGCTCCACCTGGCGGCCGGAGCACCGGGTCCAGGGGATCATCCCGGAGGGCGGCGCGGCGCCCAACGTGGTCCCCGACCGGGCCGTGGTCGATTACTTCGTCCGCTACCCGGACGACGTCTATCTGGAGCACATCGCCCGCATGATGCGGGAAGCGGCCGAGGGGGCGGCGCAGATGACCGGCACGGAGGTGGAGATCCGACGTTACGGGGAGTTCCGCGACGGGATCGCCACCGCCACGCTCGAAGAGCTCTTCTGGGCCTACGCCGACGAGCTGGGAGCTCCCGGCCTGGTGCCCGAGAAGGGACGCCCGGCCGGCTACGAGGAGACCGGCTGGGTGAGCCGGGACATTCCGGGGGTCGGGATCACGGTGCGCAGCTCCTCGCATGCGAACCACACCTACGGGATGCTCGAGGACGCCTTCGGGGACATCGGCCACCGCGGCTTCCTGCTCGACGCCCAGATCGAGGCCGCCATTCTCTACGATTTCCTCACCCGGCCCGAGTTCCGCCGGAAGGTCGAGGAGGAGCACCGGACGCTCGCGGGCCTCCAGGATCGATACGAGCGGGCGCTCCGGCGCGTGTACGCGCCCGAGATCGGAGCCGACACGGCCCTCTCGCGCGAGAGCCGGATGGAGATGGAGATCCCCCGGGTGGAGCGGCCGAAGGACGGAGGGTCCTGACGATCCCCGGCGCCGCCCGGGACGGCGGCCCCGGGGGCGAGGGCTCCGCTGCGTCGGGCGTCCGCCGTCCCCCCGGGACCGTCCCCGACCTGCCGCCGGACCTGGATCCGGAGCTCCTCCGCCAGCTGGCGGACCGTCACGGGACCCCGCTCTACGTCACCGACGCCGGCGTGGTCCGGGACCGGTGGAGCCGGCTCCGCGCCGCCTTCCCGGAGGCGGAGATCCACTACGCGGCCAAGGCCAACACCAACCCCGCCCTCCTCCGCGTGCTCCGCGAGGAGGGGGCCGGGCTCGACGCCGTCTCGGAGGGGGAGGTCGTGGCGGGCCTGCGGGCCGGCTTCCCGCCCGAGGCCATCACCTACACGGGCGTCTTCCCCTCGGACGAGGAGCTGGAGGCCGTGCTCGCGCGCGACACGGCGCTGAACGCCGACTCGGAGCACGACGTCGAGCGGATCGCACGGATGGCCCCCGGCCGCGACATCGGCCTCCGTATGAACCCGGGCGTCGGCGCCGGGCACCACGAGCACGTGGTGACGGGCGGGCCCGCGGCCAAGTTCGGGATCCCCGCGGCGCGCATCGGCGGCGCGTGGCGGCGGGCCGCGGCCCTGGGCGTCCGCCCCGCCGGGCTCCACATGCACATCGGGAGCGGGATCTCCGAGCCGGAGATCGTGCGGGAGGCCCTGGCCCGGCTGGCACGGGCCCTGGAGGAGGTCGCGGCGGCCGGACCCGAGCCGCGCTTCGCGGACATCGGCGGCGGGATCCCCGTTCCCTACCTGCCCGGGGAGGCGCCGGCCGACCTGGAGGGGCTGGCGGCCGCCGTGGACGGGGCCCTGGGCCGCGGGCGGCGCCTCGTCCTGGAGCCGGGCCGCTACCTGGTGGCCGAGTCGACGGTCCTCGTGGCCCGGGTGACCGGCATCAAGGAAGGCTTCGTGGGGGTCGACGCAGGGTTCCACACCCTCCTGCGTCCGGCCCTGTACGGGGCCCGGCACCACGTGAGCAACCTCACCCGGCCCGATGCGGAGCCGCTCCGGGTCGACGTGGCGGGTCCGCTGTGCGAGTCGGGGGACCTGCTGGCCCGCGACCGGACGCTCCCCCGCCCCGAGCCGGGGGACCTGCTGGCCGTCCACACGGCCGGCGCGTACGGCTTCTCGATGGCCTCGCGCTACAACTCGAGGCCGCTCCCGGCCGAGGTGCTGGTGGACGGCAGGGAATCGCGCCTGGTGCGCGAGCGGGAGAGCCTCGAGGAGCTGTTCGCGCGGGTGCGGGAGGCCTGAGCCGGAGGGAGCGCAGGCGCGGGACGCCCGGATCGGGCCCCGGCCGGCCCGGCGGCGGGCCCGGCCGCGACCCTCCGAAGCGCCCCGGGAAACAGCGCGGCCGCTGAGAGCGTAGGGAGACCCGGAGGCCGTACGCGCGGGCCGGTTCTTGCCGACGTCGTGCCTGACGCCGAGCTTCGGAGACGACGGCACGCGCCGAGCACTTCACCCCCACGGGAACCGAGCCATGACGCCCAAGGAGTTCGACATACCCGACATCCCGGACATCCCCGGGCTCGACGACGACCCGCCGCCCGGCGGCAAGCGCAAGACCGGAGGCGGCTCCGGGCGGAGCGGGCGGCGCGGCCGGCCCCGCCGCTGGCCGTGGCTCGTGGCGGGGATCGTCCTGGGCATCGCGGGCACGATCTTCCTCCCGGACCTGGTCCGGCCCCACCTCCCCGCCGCCCTGCGCGGATCCGGCACGCGGGTGCGGGGCCTGGTCGTCGAGAAGGGGCGGGACGGCGACAAGCTCCTCCTCACCGTCGACACGCCCGACGGAGCCCTCCTGGCCACCTTCCGGCGGCGCGTGCCCGAGATCGAGCTCCTCGTCGCCCGTGGCGACTCGGTGACCCTGGGCGTCAGCGCCTACCGGCCGTTCGTCGAGGGGCCCGAGCTCCTCGGAGTGCGGAAGCCCGGGGAGGGAGTCGCGGGGGCAGCGGCCGGCCCGAGCGGAGCGCAGGGGGGCGGCGCGGCCGTGCCCGGCTCGACGCGGACGGTACCCGCCGGCTCCACCGCGGCTCCCGGATCCACCGGAGCGGTCCCCTCGGGAGCGCGCGACTCGCTGCCGGCCTCGGACTCGGTTCGCGGGACAGCCCGGGACACCGGGGCGTAGGAGCCCGCCGCCCCCCCCTCGACCGATCCCGGGCGGAGGGGCGGCGCGGACGCGCCCGTCCCCCCATCCCTCCCGGCGCCGCCCGGCGGCGCGAATCCGCCCCGGTCAATTGCATCCCGGATCCGGTATACCATCCGAACGCCTCTCACCCTAGGTTGTATCGATCGGATTCCGCGGCCCTGCGGGAGGGGCCGGGCACGACGACCCGGGAGCGAGCCGAATGCATCCTCCGACAGGCGAGAACGACGCCCCCCTGCTCAAGCGACCTCCCCTCCGGGAACAGATCCGCGAGATCGTCCGAGGCTGGCTCATCAGCGGCGAGCTGAAGCCCGGCTCGGACATCAACGAACGGGAGCTCGCCGAGGAGCTGGGGGCGAGCCGGACGCCCGTCCGCGAGGCGCTCCTCCTCCTCGCGCTCGAGGGCTTCGTCTCGCTGAGCCCGTATCGGGGCTACTTCGTGGCGCCGCTGACGGCCGAGGAAGCCCACCAGCTCTATCCGCTCATCGGGGCGCTGGAGCGCTACGCCCTGCTCCGGGGCGGTCTGCCCGGCCCCGAGGCCAGGGAGGAGATGGATTCGATGGACGCCGACCGCCGCTCCCACTCCGATCCCGGCCAGCACATCGAGCTGGACCGGGCCTGGCACGACGCGCTCCTCTCCGGCTCGGACGACGACGAGGTGCTGAACGAGGAGCTCTCCCGCGTGAAGAACCGCGTCACCCGCTACGAGCAGGCCTTCCAGCGCGAGGCGGAGGAGGTCAAGCAGGCGCTGGAAGAGCACGCCGGGATTCTCGACGCCCTGGACGATGGCGACCTGGACGCCGCCGCGGAGCGTCTCGAGGCCCACTGGCACTCCGCGCTCGCCACCCTCCCCCGGTGGCTCCCCGAGCACGTGGACTGAGGGGAGGAGCCGCAGCCTCCCTCACCGCCCGGACGACGGGCCGTGCGCCCCGGCACGGGGCCGGGACCCGCGGCCCTTAGAACACCCCATCCTACCGGCACGACGCGACCATCTTTGCAAAACGAGGGGCGGCGCCCCCGCCATGCCCGCCCCTGAATTGGACGTCATGGGACCTCATAACACACTGCTGTCTATCGTCTTGTGCTGTATACAAGGCTCTTGTCGCTCGAAGGTACGGCCGATGCGAAATTTTCGAAGCAGCGCCCGATACGACTCCCAGGGCCGCAGCGGTCACCCGCCGACGCCGCCCTGCCTCCCCGCTCCCCCGGAGAACCTGATGCTTCGAGCTCTCTCCAACCTCGCCGAGAAGATCCTGCAGATCATCTCCGACCTCCTGAGCCGCAGCCAGCGCCGGTTCTGGCTGTAGGCGGGTCGGGGGGCCTTGATGCGCGAGCATTTTCGCGTATAGTGGTTTAGTCGTACCAAATCACCGTCCCGCTCCCGGGACGCCCCCGCCCCCCGACCGAGAGGTCCAGGCATGAGAGCCCTCCGCGCCGCATTCCTCGTCGTGCTCGTCGCCGTGGCCGCCCTCGCGGCGGCACGCGAGGTCCGAGCCCAGAACATCGCGCGAACCTACGTCATGGCCCCCGCCCCGGGTCAGGGCCAGGCGTTCGAGAAGGCCCTCACCGCGCACGCCCGGTGGCGGGCGCAGGCGGGCGACCCATGGAACTGGGCCGTCTACCAGGTGGTCGACGGAGAAAGCCTCGGTTCCTTCGTGGTCAGGTCCGGCGGACACACCTGGGCCGACTTCGACGCCTACGATGCCGGCTTCGGCCAGCAGGGGGACGCCCGCTTCAACGCCGACGTGGGCCCCCTCCTCGCGCACATCAGCAGCTCGATCACCCAGGAGGACACCACGCTGGCCCGGATGCCGGAGGGGCCGGAGGGCTACAACCTGGTGCACGTGACCCACTACCACGTGAAGCCCGAGCAGGGTCAGGCGTTCCACGCCCTGCTGGGGAAGATCCACAAGGCCATCGTGGACTCGGACTGGCCGGTCTACTACGTCTTCGCCAACACGGTGAGCGGGCCCGACGGACAGAGCGTCATCATGGCCGGCTTCCACGACAGCTGGGCCGACTTCGCGGAACCCGATCCCTCCTTCGACCGGATGCTCGCCGGCACCTACGGCGAAGAGGAGGCCGGGAAGATGATGAAGTCGTTCGGGGATGCCGTATGGGGCTGGGACAGCATGACGCTGAGATTCCGGCCCGACATGTCGGTGATGCACGAGTCGAACTGACCGCTCGGCCGGGGTCCGGCACCGCGCCGGGCCCCGGCCGTCCCGCCCGGCGCGCGAGGCGGCCCGGCGCCGGGCTCAGCGGGCCCCGCCGCCTTCCGGCTCGAGCCGCCCGGCCCCGGCGGCCTCCCGGGCCGCCCGCGCGAACCGGCCCACGATCTCGCCGGCCGGCTCGATCCGGTCGATGCCCTCGACGCTCTTCCCGGCCTGCCAGTAGTCGCGCTCGCCCGATTCGTCGAGGGAGGCGCGCTTGAGCTGCCACAGGGACTTCAGCGCGTAGATCGTGCGCACGAGGCGCTTGGTCCAGCGGTGCGAGAGCATCCAGCGGGCCAGGGCCCCGGCCTCGGTCCCGACCGCCCGCACGTACGGGGTCTCGATGACGGAGACCGGAACGCCGGTGATCCGCCCGGTGCGGACGATGTCGTCCTCGCCGGCCTCGACGATGGCTCGCTTGTACGGACCGGACGCCCGACATTCTTCGGTCGCGATGAAGCGGGTGCCCATCTGGACCCCGTCGAAGCCCATCCGGAGGGCGTCCACGAAGTCCCCGGGCGTGCCCACGCCACCCGCGCACACGACCGGCACGCCGAGGTCGGAGAGCTCGTCCAGGAGCTCGGCGGCGCCCAGGTCGCCCGGGTGTCCGCCCGCCCGGCGGTTCACCGCGATCAGACCGTCGGCCCCGGCCTCGAGCCCCTTCTCGGCCCACTTCCGCTCCGTGGCGTCGTGGTAGACCACCCCGCCCTCCGCGTGGACCGCCTCGCACACCCAGCGCGGATTGCCCAGGGAAGTCACGAAGAAGCGGACCCCCTCCTCGAGCGCGGTCCGCACCCAACCCTCCATCCGTCTCCTGTAGGCGCGGGAGGATGCTTCGATGAGGGCGTTCATGCCGATCGGACGGGACGTGAGCCGCCGGATGAGCCGGAGGCCCTCGCGGAAGTCGTGACCGTGGACGTAGGTGAGGGAGATGGGCTGGACCACGCCCAGACCCCCGGCCTCGGAGACCGCCGCCACGAGCTCGGGATTCGAGCACGGGTACATGGCGCCGCAGATGAGCGGAACCTCCACGCCGGCGTCCCGCGTGAGGCGGGTGGCGAGCGGATCCGAGCGGCTCACGCCGACCTCGGCGGGGCCAGCCGCCAGGTGGCCCGGACCGTAGCGACCCGGTCGCCCGCATCGTCCCGGATCTCCGCGATCGCCTCGTGTTCGCGCGGCCCGGTCACCTCGCGGACCTCGGTGCGGCACTCCGCCGTCAGCCGGCCCCGGGCCTTCTTCTCGTAGGAGGCCTCGAGCCCGACGACGATCCCGCGGATTCCGGTCGGCAGGGCCGTGAGCGTGGCCAGGCCCGTGACCAGCTCGCCCAGGGTGACCAGCGCCACGGCGTGGATGGAGTCCAGGTGGTTCCGGACGCGCCGCCGGTCGCGCAGCACCGCGCGGACGCGCCCCGGCTCGAGCGCCACGACCCGGGCTCCGATCGTGCCCGAGTAGGGGGCCATCCGGCCCACCAGCCGGCTGAAGAGCCACGGCCCGCCCGGCCAGCGCTCGAGGCGCTGCCACAGGCGGCGGAGTCGGTCACCGGGGGCGTCGTCGGAGCGGCTCACGTTCCTCCAGGCAGGGGTCCCGACCAGTGTAGCGGACGGCCGGCGGCGCGGCACGCGACGGGGTCCCGCGCCCGATGAAACCTTTCGCCGCGCCTAAACGTCCAACTGAGTGACGAGGCCGACCCGGGGTGGCCCGACCACCCGAACCCAGGGAGATGACCATGACAGCTCGACGCCTGCCCCGACCGACCCGATCCGCGATCTCACTCTCCGCCGCCCTGCTGCTCGCCTCGATCCCGAGCTTCGTGCCCGCGAGCTCCGCTCTCGCGGCCGACGCACAGTCGATCGAGGCCCGGAATCCGGCATCCGACCGCTCGGCCACCGCGCTTCGGCTCCAG
Organism: Gemmatimonadota bacterium; assembly: GCA_035267645.1. GTDB lineage: Bacteria > Gemmatimonadota > Gemmatimonadetes > Palauibacterales > Palauibacteraceae > Humimonas. Next base: position 14,691 of record DATFLN010000081.1, read on the forward strand.
GCCGCTCCGATGCTCCTGCACCCGCCGGTCTCGCCGCTGGTGTGCCGGGTTTCGGCGCCCGCGGAGCGGCCGGCCCGCGTGAGCCTGAGCGCGGTGCCCTGGCCGGCTCCCGCGACGGAGACCTCCGCCGCCGAGGGGACCGTGGCCCTGGCGACCGTTCCCGCCGCCCCGGGCCCCGACACCCTGACCGTGCCCGACGTCCGCGAGAGGCCGGCGTCCCCGGCCCTCGATCGCCGGCCGTGGCCTCGGCCCGACCCCGTCCATGCGGAGTGGTGGAGGACCGCACCGGTTGTCGTGGATGCGGCGGTCCGCTGGGCCTCCTGCCCGACCGGGTGAGGCCCGCCACCGGAACCGCGCCGCGCCTCGGCCCGGGGGACCCGATCCGGGTCGTCCCCTGGCCGTCCACCGCGCCTCCGGGACCGCTCGACGGTGCGCCATGTGGTGCATCCTAGACAATATCATTGCAATAGGATGCACCCTATCACCTCACGGCGTCTCCAGGCACCTTCCACGGGCCGGGCCACCGCAGGAGCCCGTTCGCGCGCCCGGCCCGCTCCCGTCCGCCCGGGAGCGGCCGTCCGGCTCCGTGCGGCCTCCGGCCGGAGGGCATGGCGTGAATCTGGAAGGGGTGGAGAGCAGCGGGGTGCGCCCCCCGGGCCCGGGGGCGCACCCTCCGGCGGCACGCGGGGTAGAGGACGTGGAGGCGAGGGGGAGCCTCGCCGCCCCCGCGACGCGACCCCAGACGAGGAGGCTCGAGCAGCCGTGGCCAGGACCTACATGGACTCGACTCACCGGGACGCCCGCGACGTGAGAAGTGCGAACGACGAGACCGACGTCGTGTTCGTGGGCACCCGCAGCCTCATTCCGCTCACCACGGAGCTGGACGACCAGCGTCCCGTGCCGAACGGCACCGTGTCCGTGCGGCTCCTGCGGAGGGACACCGGCGTTCCCATCGGCCAGTTCGCCGCCGCCGAGGAGGCGGTCGATCAGCTCCGGGGGCTCCTCCGCAAGCCCCGCCAGCTCGGAATGAGCTGCGCCGCGGAGTATCCCGGCGTGGTCGGCCAGCTCCTGGTCCTCCTCCCGCCCTCCGAGCTCGGGGAGCTGCTGGGGGCTTCCGGGTCGGAGTCCGACGAGGCGTGGCGGCAGAGCCTGGACGACGTTCCCGACCTGTCGGCCGAGGCGACGGCCGGTCCGCCCGCGGGCGATCCCGACGCTCCCCCCGCGGCGCGAGGCCACGCGCCTCCCGAGGGCGAGGAGGCCGGGCCGGGAGGCGATGGCGAGGACGACCGGCTCGCCGCGCTCCACGCCGGGAACGTGGTCCGCTTCGCCGCCGACCGCGAGCACCCGGCGAGCCTGGCCCGCGAGGCCGCCGACCTCCTGCGGGAGGCGCTGGAGGGCCCCCTCCCTCCCCTCTCGGACCGTCTCATCGAAGAGCTGGCCCACGGCGCCTCGACCGACCGCTGACGACCGCCGGCCGGGGCTCCCGCAGCCCGGCCGACCGACGGACGCCGGCGGCTCCCCCCGGGAGCCTAGCCCGAAACCCCCTGGGGCCTCGGCGTGACGCCGTTCACGGTGTCCATGCTCGGGTAGCGGTCCCCCGCCGTGGCGCCCGGCGGGCACGCCTCCTCCACGCGCTCCAGGTCGCGGTCGCCGAGCTCGATCCGCGTCGCGGCCACGTTCTCCTCCAGGTGCTCCCGGCTCGTCGTCCCGGGGATCGGCACGACGTCCTCGCCGCGCGAGAGCACCCAGGCCAGCGCCAGCTGCGCCGCCGTGACGCCCTTCTCGTCCGCGATCTCCTCGACCCTCTCGACCAGCTCCAGGTTGCAGCGAAAGCTCTCGCCCACGAAGCGCGGGTGGCCGCGGCGCCAGTCGTCCTCGGGAAGGTCCTCCGGGCTCTCGAACCGGCCCGTCAGGAAGCCACGGCCCAGCGGGCTGTAGGCCACGAACCCGATCCCCAGCTCCCGGACCGTGTCCAGGATCTCCCCCTCGGCGAACCGGCTCCACAGCGACCATTCGGTCTGGAGCGCCGTGATCGGGTGCTCGGCATGCGCGCGCCGGACGGTCTCGGGCGCGGCCTCCGAGAGGCCCAGGTGACGGACCTTCCCCTCCTCGACCAGGCGGGCCATGGCCCCCACCGTCTCCTCGATCGGGACGTCGGGGTCGGCGCGGTGCTGAGGGTACAGGTCGATGTGGTCGACCCCGAGCCGCCGGAGCGACGCCTCGCAGGCGTCCCGCACGTACTCGGGGCGTCCGTCGACCCCGAGGAAGCCTCCGTCCTCGGAGCGGACGTTCCCGAACTTCGTGGCCAGGACGACCTGGTCCCTGCGACCCTGGATGGCCCGGCCCACCAGCTCCTCGTTGGTGAACGGCCCGTACATGTCGGCCGTGTCGAGGAGCGTGATCCCCAGGCCGAGCGCGCGGCGGATCGTGGCGATCGCCTCGTCCGCGTCGGCCGTCCCGTAGAACTCGCTCATCCCCATGCAGCCCAGCCCGAGGCTCGAGACCTCGAGGCCCCGGTCGCCCAGCATTCGTGTGTCCATGACGTCCCCGTCGCCCGCAGTCGCGCGTCTCCTCGTCGCCTTCCCGAGCGGTGAAAGGTCCGTGCCGCTTGTCGAGGCCGAGGAGGGATCCTACGATCGGGGACGCACCGTCGCGGCCCTCGCTCCCCGACCGGAGAGATCCCCATGCGCCCAGCCCCTACCCGCACGCCGTGGCTCCTCGGAGTCACCGGCCTCCTCGTGGTCCTCGCCGCGCCCGGCCTGCGGGCGCAGGTGGCGGCCGACACCGCCTCCCCGGTGGCGGACGGCTACCGCCGCAGCGAGGCGATGATCCCCGCCAGGGACGGCGTCCGCCTCCACACCCTCCTCTTCCGGCCGAAGGACGCTCCGGGCCCCCTCCCGATCGTCCTCCTGCGGACGCCCTACGGGGTGGAGGGCTCCGGCCGCAGGCTCGAGGGCTGGCTCCGCGCGATGGCGGAGGACGGCTACATCTTCGCCTTCCAGGACATCCGGGGGCGGTTCGGCTCGGAGGGGGCGTTCGTCATGCAGCGGCCGCCCTGCCCCGCCGGCTCGGACCGCTCCTGCGTGGACGAGGGCACCGACGCGTACGACACGATCGACTGGCTCGTCCGCCACGTCCCGGACAACAACGGCCGCGTCGGCATGCTGGGGATCTCCTACGGAGGCTGGCTCACCGTCATGGCCACGCTCCACCCGCACCCGGCCCTGAAGGCGGCCTCGCCGCAGGCCTCGCCGGCCGACGACTTCATCGGTGACGACTTCCACCACGGCGGCGCCTTCCGGCTGAGCTACGGCTTCGAGTACGCGGCCATGATGGAGACGGACAGGGAGAACACGCAGTTCGAGTTCCCCGTCCACGACACCTACGGCTGGTACCTGGAGCTGGGCGCGCTCTCGCACGTCAACGAGCGCTACCTGCACGGGACCATCCCCACCTGGAACGACTTCGTCGAGCACCCGAACTACGACGAGCACTGGCGGAGCCAGGCCGTGGCCACCTGGCTGGGCGGGGTCACGGTCCCGACGCTGAGCGTGGCGGGCTGGTGGGACCAGGAGGATTTCTACGGGCCCCTCACGATCTACAGGACGCTGGAGAGGAGCGACTCGGCCGGCATCAACGCCCTCGTCGTCGGTCCGTGGCGGCACGGCGGGTGGTCGAGCGGGCCGGGCGACAGCCTGGGCGCCATCCGGTTCGGGAGCCCGACCGGCCGGCACTTCCGAGAGGAGATCCAGGCCCCGTGGTTCCACCGGCTGCTGAAGGGAGCCCCCGGGGACGCCGGACCGCTCCCGGGAGCGGTCACGTTCGAGACGGGCTCCGACCGATGGCGGACCTGGGCCGAGTGGCCGCCGCGCGGCGGGGTCGCCGAGCGCGACCTGTACCTGCGCGAGGGGGGCCTGGCCTCCTTCGATCCGCCGGCCGGGCCGTCGGCGGAGGGAGGCGGGAGCGGCCCGGCTTCGGCCGGCGCCCCGCCCTTCGACGAGTACGTCTCCGACCCGGCGCATCCCGTCCCCTACCGGCGGCGGCCCATCGAGCCGACCTACGACCCGACCGGCTCGGGCTGGTACACGTGGCTGGTCCAGGACCAGCGCTTCGTGTCCGACCGTCCCGACGTCCTGTCGTGGGAAACGCCGCCCCTGGAGCGCGACGTCACGGTGGCCGGGAACGTGGTGGCCCACCTGTTCGCCGCGACGAGCGGAGGCGGGAGCGACTGGGTGGTGAAGCTGATCGACGTGTACCCGGACAGGGTGCCCGAGCGGCCCGCCATGGGCGGCTACCAGCTCATGGTCGCCCGGAACGTCCTCCGGGGGCGCTTCCGGAACGGCTGGGAGCGCCCCGAGCGCGTGGTGCCCGGGAAGGTCACGCCCTACACGATCGACCTCCTGGACACGGACCACACCTTCCTGAAGGGCCACAGGATCATGGTGCAGGTCCAGAGCACCTGGTTCCCGGTCATCGACCGGAACCCGCAGACCTGGGTGCCCAACATCTTCGAGGCACGGGACGAGGACTTCCGGAAGGCGACGCAGCGCGTCTACCGCTCGCGGACCTACCCGTCCCGGATCTCGCTCCCGGTGGTGGGGGAGGCCCCGCCCCCCACCGGTCCGCCCCTCAGTACCGCCAGCTGGTCGTGTCCGCTCCGGCCGGCGCCGTCTCGACGATGTGCCGGGCCATCACCGGCAGGAAGCGCTGGTAGACCGTGAGGTTCCCGATCCGCAGGGAGTGCTGGGAGTCCCCCGTCCAGCAGTGCTCGTACCGGTCCCCGTACTCGATCGAGCCCGCGTAGTACGGGTCGGTCGTCCCGTCCAGGAAGTCCTCCAGGAGGTAGACGGCGTTGTTCAGGTGCCAGCTGTCCATGGTGCCGCTGTACACGTGGATCTTCCCCACCAGCTTCGGGCCCAGGGTCGCCCAGTCGCGCTCCATGATGTAGCGGAGGTCGTAGTTCTCCTTCCAGAACTCCGCCACCTCGGGATCGATGTGACCGGTGCGCTTGTCGTACAGGCGCTTCGGGTACCCGTCCTCGCCGACGGGGCTGTACACCGACTCCCAGATGTCCCACTGCTCGCCGGAGCGGTCCTTCCGGCCCTGGACGTACTCCCAGTGGTTGTCGTCGCGCACCGTGGTGAGGAGGTGGCCCAGGTAGTCCCGGCCCGAGGGCTGGGGCGTCTTCTTCCAGTCCGCGTTGAAGTAGAAGGCGCTCGTGTCCCCGTAGACGTCGATCGTCTCGTACTGCCGGAAGTCCACGGGGTCGGGGCAGAACGACCACGCGCCGTTGAACGCCTCGGGATAGAAGACCTGGTCGGCCAGCGTCTCCCACCCGCCGGTCGAGCCGCCGAACAGCGTCCGGGCCCAACCCTTCCCGATCCCCCTGAACTTCTTCTCGATGTAGGGGATGAGCTCCTTCACGATCGCGTCGCCCCACGGACCCAGGTTCTCCGAGTTCACCGCGTACGAGTCGTCGTAGTACTGGTTGGCGTGCCGGATCTTCACGACCAGCATCCGCGGGAAGTCGGGTCCCGTCCACTTCTCGAACAGGTCGTGGGCGTAGGCGGTACGCACGCTGTCGTACCCGGTCTGATCGGCGGACGGTGGCTGCGGGCTGAACTCCCCGAAGCCGCTCGGGAAGTGGCCCTGGTGGACCGCCAGCGGATAGCGCGCGTCGGGGTGGTCGTCGAAGCCCGCCGGGAGGAGGACGTAGGCGCCCAGGTACATGGGCCGGCCCCAGAACTCGGTGAGGAGGTCGCTCTTGATCCTCACGTACTTGACCCACTTCGTGTCCTTCGGCTCCGGGATGGGCGGGATCTTCCGGTCCAGGCTGAGCTTCACGGTCCGGCCCGAGGAGGGGTCCAGGTGCACGGAGACCGGGTCGTCGTAAAAGTTGCCCGGCTTCCGGTACCAGTGCTGTCCCTCGCCCCGGTTCGGCGGCAGCCACACCGTGTGTCCGTCGGCCCGGTGGTACTCCTCGTAACGGTTGAGGACCGCCTGGACGCGGTAGTCGCCCGCCGGCAGGTCGTCCACGCTCTCCACCGGCCAGCCGAAGGTCGTCCCGTCGATGACGGCGGTCCGGCCCGGCTCGAGCCCCTCCACGTCCAGCCCGAAGCCGGGCTGCACGTCGGGGCGGTAGACGTGATACTGGAAGCGCGGCTCGGCGCTGGTGTCCCGGGACACGATGAGTATGATGTGACCGGTCTGGGCCTCCTTCGACACCGAGGCCGGGAACGAGATCTCGAACCGGAGCCCCCCGGAGTCCTGCCCGCGTGCCGCCGGGGGCGCCATGACCACGAGAACGGCCGCCAGGCCGAGCGAAATCGCGAGGCGGAAGAGGGCGCGTCGGGGCGCTTCCTTGCTCATGCGGTCGTCTCCCTTGTCAGAGCGTCTCCAGGCACTGGCCCGCGGCCCTCCAGCCCTCGGCGATCGCGCCGCCGGCGTGCTGGTGGCCTCCCAGCTCCGCGCCGGCGAACGCGATGCGTCCGAACCGCCGCCGGATGACGTCGCGGGGCGCGTCGCCACCGTCACGTCCGAAGAAGAAGCCGGGGCCGGGATTCACGTACGCGTGGCCCCACCGGTTGAGGACGATGGCCGCGATGTCCCGCGCCGGATCGAAGCCCCATCCCCCGAAGAGGCGCGCGAGCTGCTCGCGGATGACCTTCTCGTAGCCCCGGTAGCTGGTCCCGAACATCTCGTAGCGCGCCTGCTTCCCCTGCTCCTCGATGGGCAGGCCGGGCCTGAACAGCGGAACGTACAGGGTGAGCACCTTCGGGCGCGCGGGGTCCAGGGGCGGCCGATAGTCGCCCACGACCATCGACCGCCTGAAGTTCGCCGCGAACCCGAACCCCTCGAACCACTCGAACGCGGTGTAGCCGGCGCGGTACATCGGCTTCCAGTCGTGCAGGGCCACGTTGGCCACGAGCACCGGCGAGCGCGGGAAGGCCGCGTACGCCTCGTGCCAGGCCTCGGGCAGGTCCCGCACGATGTGCTTCGCGGTCCACCCGTTCGAGGCCACGACCACCGAGCGCGCCCACAGGGAGTGCGCCCTGCCGTCGACCGTGTACGTCACCCGCACCCGGCGGGCCGAGCCCGGCGGCCCCTCGTGCTCCACGCGCACCACCGTCGCACCGAGCCGGATCCGGACGGGCCGGCCCTCGCGGTCGAGCTCGTCGAAGCGGATGCGGCCGTTGTGCACGTCCTCGAAGTCGGGCCCTCCGGTGATCGCCCCGGGGACGAGGTACTTGACGATGCAGCGCGCCACCGCGCCGTTCCCGCCCGGGAAGGCGTCGATCCCGACGTCGGTCATGCGCCGGGCGTCGTACGGCCCCGTATACATCTGGAAGCCCGGCATGGAGGTCTCGTAGGCGATGTAGGCCGACAGCGCGTCGCAGCCGAGGCCGAGATAGGAGGCCAGGATGGGATCCGCGTACCGGGTGACCTCGGGCCCGAGCCCGAGGACGTCCTCCAGGTACTCCCCGTAGGTCATCGTGTCGAGCCAGCGCTCGAGCGCGTCGCGGTCGGAGAGCTCGCGCGGCTTGTCCATCCGCCGCCGCCAGCGCAGCAGGTCCCTGCGCACGTGGTCCGGGTAGGGGGCGCGCGCCAGGTCGTCCGACCACATGTTCCGCACCCAGCGACCGCCGCCCTCTCCCTGGAAGAAGAAGCCCATGGCGGGCGTCAGGTCGCTCCAGAGCATGTACTCCCAGTTCTCCTTCGCGATCTCGAGCGGCTCGACCCCCGGCGGCCACTGCTGGTAGCGGCGCGCCTCCATGCTGGGGATGCCCGCGTCGCGGCAGATCGTGAGCTCCGGGCCCTCGTGGTGCGGATAGCCGAACTGGTTGGCGCCCTGCGGGGCGATCAGCCGCTCGCCGTCGACCTCCACGACGTTCCGCCTGGACTCGCCGCCGAACACGGGATGGTTCTCGAGGACGAGGCAGCGCATCCCCTCCCCAGCCTCGCGCCGGAAGCGGTGGGCCGCGGCCAAACCGCTCATCCCGCCCCCCACGACCACGACGTCGTAGGTCTCGCCGGTGTCGATCGGGTGCGGCGGCGGATCGTCGAACACGCCGTCCCGGATCCGGTGGCCCGCGGTGACGACCGGCCAGGTGTTGCCGTTGGCGCGGGCGTAGTCTCCGATGCCGGGATAGCCGGTCCACTCGTCGCCGGCCTGGCCGGGCACGCCGGATCGGCCGGGCGCCGAGCGGTCCAGGGGGGCCGGCAGACCCAGGAGCCCGGCCCCGGCCCCGAGGAGGGTGGTCCCTACGAAATCGCGGCGGGTGATCGGACACCCCAGGCCGAGATCGCGCTCCTCTCCGTCGAGGCCGAGCTCCTCCGAGTCCGGGGCCTCGGCGTCGGGGCGCTCCTCGCCGGTCACCGTCCTCCCGTCCACACGTCGTCGGAGCGGTCGACGTCGGGGAAGTCGTGGGCCGCGTCCAGCTCGACCCGCGTCACCCGGCCCGACACGTCGTGGCTCGTCGTCATCGACGTCCTCCCGTCGAACCACGCCGAGGCCGGCTCG
>DATFLN010000082.1:0-16240 GCA_035267645.1 Gemmatimonadota bacterium
CAGCGCGTTCGTGGCCCCCTCGGCCGACGTGATCGGGGACGTGGAGCTGGGCGAGGACGCCAGCGTCTGGTACCAGTGCGTCCTCAGGGGCGACATCGCCCCGATCCGGGTGGGCGAGCGCACGAACATCCAGGACCTCACGATGGTGCACGTGGACCCCGACACGCCCTGCCTCATCGGGAGCCGCGTCGGCATCGGCCACCGGGCCATCATCCACGCCTGCACGATCGAGGACGACTGCCTCATCGGCATGGGCGCCATCGTCCTCTCGGGAGCGACGATCGGCCGGGGATCGCTGGTCGCCGCCGGCGCCGTGGTCACCGAGGGCATGGAGGTGCCGCCCGAGAGCCTGGTGGTGGGCCTGCCCGGCAAGGTGATCCGCAGGGTCGACGGCCGGCTCCGCAAGCGGATGCGCCGGACCGTCGAGGACTACGAGCGCCTCAAGGAGGAGCACCGGGAAGGGCGCTGGGCCCGGTCGTGAGCGATGCGCCCCGCCCCCGCCACGCGTGGCCGGGGAAGCTCCTGGTCTCCCTGCTGGCGCTGGGGGGGCTCGGTGCGATGGGCGTGGCCGCATGGTCGATGTTCGCGCCCCCGGCGGGCACGGTGCGCATGTTCGGGCTCCGCACGGGAGGCTGGGTGCTGGCCTCGGTAATCCCCCGCCTCCTCATGGCCGCCTTCGGAGGCCTGCTGCTGGCCGTCGGCTGGGGCGTCACGACCTGGCGCCGGTGGGCGTGGTGGGCCTCGATCGTCCTCGTCGCCCTGTTCGGGATCGGGTTCACGGCCCAGCTCCTGGCTCCGCTGTGGCACGGCGAGCCCGCATCGGTGCTCGACTTCTACGCGCTCCTGTACGTGGCGTGCGTCCCCTACCTGCTCCGCCACCGGCGCCACTTCCATCGCTGACCGCCGCCCTCCCCCCGCAACGGAGGTCCGACCCATGAAGCCCCGGTCCCCTTACCCGCGCACCCGCTGTCCCCTCCGCCGCGGTCGCCGGCCGGTCCGGACGCCGGCCCTGGCCGCGCTCCTCTGTCTCCTGGCGCTCCCGCCCGCCGCCGGCATCCTCCGCGCCCGGGAAGCGGACGGAGCCGCCTCCGGGGGGCACGCCGTCGCCCCCGACCCCCTCGTCGTCCGGGGGGCGACCGTGATCGACGGCACGGGCGCGCCGCCCCTGGAGGACGGGGTGGTGGTGATCCGCGGCGGCCGCATCGCCGCGGTGGGGAAGGCCGGGGAGGTCGAGGCCCCTGCCGGCGCGCGCACGATCGACGCCCGCGGCGAGTGGGTCATCCCCGGGCTCGTGGACGCCCACGTCCACTACGGCCAGACGGGCTGGTTCGACGGGCGGCCCGACGCGGCGGACGTGCGGGCCGAGTACCCGTATCCGGAGGTCGTCGCCTCGCTTCGGGACCACCCGGAGCGCTTCTTCCGCGCGGACCTGTGCTCGGGCGTGACCGCGACCTTCGACGTGGGCGGCTATCCGTGGACGCGCGCGCTCCAGGCCCGCGGCGAGCGCGACCCGGAGGCGCCCCACGTGGCCGCGGCCGGCGCCCTCCTCTCCACCGTGGACTTCTGGCTCAACCTCCCCGACCAGCGGCAGTTCGTGTACATGGCGTCCGACTCCGCCGTGCGGAACGCCGTGCGCTCGCACGCCGCCCTCGGCTCGGCCGCGATCAAGGTGTGGTACATCGTCCCCGGGAGCTGGAGCCCCGGCGACAGCGCGCGCATGAGCCGCCTCGTGCACGTGGCCGGCGCCGAGGCGGACAGCGTGGGCCTCCCCCTCATCGTGCACGCCACGGGACTGTGGCAGGCGAAGGACGCGATCCGGGCGGGGGCGCGGGTCCTGGTCCACAGCGTGTTCGACCGGCCGGTGGACGAGGAGTTCCTGTCCCTCGCCCGCGAGCACGACGTCGTCTACGTGCCCACGCTCACGGTGGTGGAAGGCTACCCGAACGCCTACCTGGGAAAGGGGCCGGACCAGCTCCCGTACCCGACCGGATGCGTGGACGCCGCCACCCGCGAGAAGCTCTCCCGCGGCCTTCCCGATTCGCTCCGGCCGGAGTGGGCCCGCGGCCCCGACGCCCGCGCCCCCGAGAACCGGCAGCTCGAGACCGGGCTCGCCAACCTGAAGCGGGTCGAGGACGCCGGGATCACGGTGGCCATGGGGACCGACGCCGGGAACCCGGGCACCCTCCACGGTCCGTCCGTCTACCGCGAGATGGAGCTCATGGCGCGGGCCGGGCTCACGCCCACGCAGGTCCTCGTCGACGCGACCCGGAACGGGGCCCGGGCCATGGGGCGCGGCGCCGACCTGGGCACCCTGGAGCGGGGAAAGGCGGGGGACCTCGTGATCCTCCGGGCCGACCCGCTGGCGGACGTCGCGAACCTGGAGCGTGTGGACCGGGTGGTGAAGGGCGGTCGGGTCGTGTGGCCGACGGACCGGAGGCGGCCTTGACCACAACATGTGGGGGGTGTACAATGAACGAGCCCCAAGATGTTGGGGTCCGAGACACGAGCACCGACAGGCCGGAAACATGGCCGGCGGGGGTGTCGAGGGGTGCGGATGACGAGGTGGTGCGGACCCCCCGCCGGTTCTTCCCACACATAGATCGAGACTCGCCGTTCCGGACGGCGACGGTGTAGTATGGAGACAGGGCCGGGACGCGATGACATCCCGGTCGCTCACCCACCGTCCGGGCGGTCGACCTCGAACGGAGCCGCGGAGCCCGATACGGGCCGGCGCTTCGCGACGGGACCCGCCCCGCGGGCAGTGGCCACCGGGGACCCCGACGGGACCCGACGCGGGCGCCGGTTCCGTCTCGGGAAGCGGCGGAGCCCGCTCCCCCGACGGCGCGGTCCCAGAAGCACGCGAGCAGCCATCCATCCAGCACAGCACAGGGGCGATCAGCGATGAACCCACCGGACACCGTGGCGCGAGCGATCGGCGAGACCACGCCGAGCACCGACCTTCCCGAGCCCGAGCTCACCGACAACGCCAGGACGGTCCTGGCGCGTCGGTACCTCAAGAAGGACGTCGAGGGCGATCCGGTGGAGGCGCCGCGTGACATGTTCTGGCGGGTGGCCCGCGTCATCGCCTCCGAGGACGCCCGCTACGGCGCGATGCGCGAGGAGGTCGAGGGCACGGCCCGCGAGTTCTACGACCTGATGCGGACGGGCCGCTTCGAGCCCAACAGCCCGACGCTCATGAACGCCGGCCGGCCCCTGGGCCAGCTCTCGGCGTGCTTCGTCCTCCCGGTGCCCGACAGGCTGGACGGCATCTACGAGACGCTCAAGAACATGGCCCTCATCCACCAGTCGGGCGGCGGGACGGGCTTCGGCTTCAGCCGGCTCCGTCCGCGCGGGGACGTCGTGAAGTCCACCATGGGCGTGGCCTCCGGCCCGGTGAGCTTCATGGAGGTCTACGACGCCTCGACCGAGGCGGTGAAGCAGGGCGGCACCCGGCGCGGAGCCAACATGGGGATCCTCCGCGTCGACCACCCGGACATCCTCGAGTTCATCGACTGCAAGCGCGAGGGCCACAAGATCACGAACTTCAACATCTCGGTGGCCATCACGCAGGACTTCATCGACGCCCTGGAGGCGGACGAGGACTACGCCCTCGTGAACCCGCGCACCGGCGAGGCCGTCGAGCGGCTCCGGGCGCGCGAGGTGTTCGACCGGATCGTGGCGGGGGCGTGGAGGAACGGGGAGCCCGGCGTCTTCCTCCTCGACGAGGCCAACCGCTACAACCCGGTGCCCCACCTGGGCTCCTACGAGGCCACCAACCCGTGCGGGGAGCAGCCGCTCCTGGCCTACGACGTGTGCAACCTGGGCTCGGTGAACGTCGGCGCCTTCGCGCGGGACGGGGAGGTGGACTGGGAGGGCCTCGGCGCCACGGTGCGCAAAGCCACCCACTTCCTGGACAACGTCATCGACGCCAACAACTACCCGCTCCCCGAGATCGACGACCTCTCGCACCGGATCCGGCGCGTGGGCCTGGGCGTGATGGGCTGGGCCGACCTCCTGGTCGAGCTCGGCGTCCCGTACGGCTCGACCGAGTCCATCGAGCTCGGTCGTCGGCTCATGGGCTTCATCGACGAGCAGGCCAGGGTCGAGTCCGAGGATCTGGCCTCGCGGCGGGGCGTCTTCCCGGAGTGGGAGCGCTCGATCTGGGGTCCGGACGAGACGTGCGCCCGCGGCCCGCGGGGCGAGCGCATCCGTCCCATGCGGCGCCTGCGGAACTGCAACGTGACCACGGTCGCGCCCACGGGGACGATCTCGATCATCGCCGGCTGCTCGGGCGGCATCGAGCCGCTCTACGCCGTGGCGTTCATGCGCAAGCAGGCCGGGACGCTCATGCCCGACGTGAACCCGGCGTTCGTGCGCGCCGCGAAGGAAGGCGGCTGGTACTCCGAGGAGCTCATGCGGCGCATCGCCGACGAGGGGCACATCCACTTCGACGAGGTGCCCGGCGAGGTCCAGGACGTCTTCGTCACGGCGCACGACGTCGAGCCGGAGCAGCACATCCGGATGCAGGCGGCCTTCCAGGAGCACGTGGACAGCGCCATCTCCAAGACCTGCAACTTCCCGGAGGATTCCACGGAGGAGGACGTCCGCGAGATCTTCCGCCTGGCGTTCCGCCTGAACTGCAAGGGCGTCACGGTCTACCGGGACGGCTCGCGGGACGAGCAGGTCCTCTCGACCGGGAAGACGGCGAAGCGGGTGCAGGAGGCCGCCGGCGCGGTGGAGGAGGCCCTCGAGCGCGTCGGGGACGAGGAGCTGGCCGCGGAGCTGGCCGGCGCCCTCGAGCGCCTGCGGGAGCTCGAGCTCGAGCGGGAGACCCTGGCGGAGGAGCGCGACCGGGCCCGCCAGCGGATCACCGAGCTCGAGAGCGGCATGGTGAGGCAGCCCATGGTGCGGGACCGGCCGGACGTCCTCACCGGGCGCACCCGGAAGATCGAGTCCCCGCTCGGCACCATGTATGTCACGATCAACGAGGACCAGCAGGGAAGGCCCTTCGAGGTGTTCGTGGCGCTCGGGAAGGCGGGTGGCGCCGCCATGGCCGACGCCGAGGCCATCGGACGGCTCATCAGCCTGGCGCTCCGCTCCGGCGTCCCGCTCAGGCAGCTCCACAAGCAGCTCCGGGGCATCTCCTCGGACCGGGCGGTCGGGTTCGGCGACAAGAAGGTGCTCTCGAGCCCCGACGCCATCGCCCAGATCCTGGAGCGCTACCTGGAGGAGAAGGAGGGCGTCCAGCGCGAGCTCCCGATCCGGGAGGTCGGGCACGCCAGGACCTCCAACGGCGGGACGCAGACGGCCGCGCGCCCCGTCATCCAGCGCATCCACGAGCAGACGGAGCGCTCCTTCATCGGGACCTGCCCCGACTGCGGCTCGAGCCTGCAGTTCGCCGAGGGCTGCGCCAAGTGCCTGGCCTGCGGCTACAGCGAGTGCGGGTGAGCTGAGCCGGGACGGTTCGCGCGGAGGTCCCCGGCCGGGGCCTCCGCGCCGGGCCGGCCTTCCCGCCACCTCCTCCCTCGCGGACTTCTCGCTCGGCGACCCCGCCGGGCGCCATCCCGGGCCGCTCCGCTCTCCGCCGCGACATCCGGCGTGCGCCTTGCTGCATCCTCTCCCTCCGGGACGTCCACCCATCCCGCGGTGAGGGGGGGCTTCATGCGCGACACGCGGCTCGGCCAGACCGACCTCCGGACCTCCAGGGTCTGGTTCGGCACCTGGCAGTTCGGAGGCGACTGGCGGGACCTGGACCGGGGGGAGGCGATCGCCGCCGTCCGGCGGGCCCGCGAGCTCGGGATCGACGCCTTCGACACGGCGCAGGCCTACGGGTTCGGGGCCTCCGAGGAGCTGCTGGCCGAGGCGCTGGGTCCCGAGCTCCGCCGCCGGCGCGAGGACCTGGTGCTGGCCACCAAGGGCGGGCTCCGGCGCGAGGGCGGCCGGCTCCTGCGCGACGCGAGCCCGGCCTGGCTCCGGCAGGGCCTGGAGGAGAGCCTGCGGCACCTCGGGGTCGAGCGGGTGGACCTCTACCAGGTGCACTGGCCCGACCCGGACACCCCGCTCGAGGAGACCGCGGAGGCCCTCCGGACCTTCGTGGACGAGGGCAAGGTGCGCTACGCGGGCGTCTCCAACTTCGACGCGGGGCAGATGGAGGCCTTCCGGCGCGGCGGGCCCCTGCACGCCCTCCAGCCGCCCTACCACATGCTCCGCCGGGAGATCGAGGACGAGATCCTCCCGTGGTGCCGCGAGCACGCCATCGGGGTCCTGTGCTACGGGCCGCTGGCCCACGGCCTCCTGACCGGGAAGTACGGCCCGGACACGAGCTTCCCGCAGGAGGACTGGAGGCACGGGAGCGCCCTGTTCCGGGGGGAGCCGTTCCGGAGGAACCTCCGGGTGGTCGACCGCCTGCGCGAGGTGGCCGCCGACGCGGGCTGCACGCTGCCCCAGCTGGCCGTGGCGTGGACCCTGGCCCACCCGGACGTCGACGTGGCCCTCGTCGGGGCCCGCCGGCCGGAGCACATCGAGGAGACCGCGGCGGCCGGGGACCTCGACCTCGAGGACATCGTCCTGGAGCGGATCGACGCGATCCTGGAGGACGCGGTCCCCGTCGGGGGCCCGACGCCGGAAGGCGCCTGAGCGGCGGCCCGGCCGCCGTGCCGCGAGCGTGAGCCCCGAGCCACCCGAGTGACCAGGAGGCACGATTGAGCGAGGCCAAGAGCGGAGAGGCCGGAGCGCGCTCTCCCGAGGTGACGCACCTGTCGTGGGGTCGCCTGGAGGTGGAGGGCCGCGACGAGCCCTACAAGGACGCCAAGCTGTGGCCGGGCGGGAGCCGGGCCTGGGACTGGGGCGAGACGGGCACCGAGCACACGCCCGGGGTCCAGCCGGAGGACGTCGAGGAGCTGGTGCGGCACGGCGCCGTCCGGGTCATCCTCTCCCGCGGCATGATGCGGCGGCTGCGCGTGCAGGACCGGACGCTCGCGTGGCTGGAGGAGCGCGGGGTCGAGGCCGAGGTCCTCCCCACCGAGGATGCGGTCGAGCGCTACAACGCGCTGGCCGGCGAGGAGCCCGTGGGAGCTCTCATCCATTCGACGTGCTGAGCGCGGAGCTCCTCGGCCGGGCCGTAGCGGCCGCGGGGGCGGCCCGCGGGGCGGGGCGGGGACCGGCAGCGAGGGCGGCCCGCGGGGCGGGGCGGTGAGCGCCGGGGGCCCGCCGGCGGAGCTCGAGCCGACCCGGCGCTTCTCGGACCGGGTCGAGGACTACGTGCGCTCCCGCCCCGACTATCCCGCCGCGGCCATCGACTTCGTGGTGGAGGAGGCCGCCCTCCCCCCGGGCGCGACCGTGGTCGACGTGGGCTCGGGCACCGGGCTCCTCGCCCGTCCCTTCCTGGAGCGAGGCTTCCGGGTGGTCGGGGTCGAGCCCAACGGGCCGATGCGGGCGGCCGGGGCGCAGGAGCTGGCCGGCTTCCCACGCTTCCGCAGCGTCGGGGGGCGGGCCGAGGCCACGGGCCTCGCGGAGGGGATCGCGGACCTGGTCACGGCCGGGCAGGCTTTCCACTGGTTCGACCCGGAGGCGGCCCGCCGGGAGTTCGCCCGGATCCTGCGGCCCGGCGGCGGCATCGCCCTCGTGTGGAACGAGCGTCGTACCCGGGGGACCTCCTTCCTGGAGGGCTACGAGGCCCTCCTCGAGCGCCACTGCCCGGAGTACGACGCGGTGCGCCGGCGCTACGCGCGCCCCGAGGACCTGCGGACGATCTTCGGGGCGGGGGGCTGGCGCGAGGGGCGCTTCGACCACGAGCAGAGCTTCGGGTGGGAGGGGCTCGCGCGCCGGGTCCTGTCCAGCTCCTACACGCCGCGCGAGGGGGATCCCGGCCGCGCCCGGCTCCTGTCCGACCTCCGGGCGCTGTTCGACGCGGGGGCGGGCGGCGGCCGGGTCCGCTTCCCGTACGACACCCGCGTGTACGTGGGCGGCCCGGCCCGCGACGGCTGAGCGTCCTCCGCCGCCCGGGGGGATCGCCCTCTGCCCGGGGGGCATCGCCCGCGGCCCGCTTGGCCGACCCCGGGGCCGGACGCTAATCTGTCCCGGTCGAGGGGGACGCGGGCCGCCGGGCGGGAGGAGAGGCGATGGACGACGGGCGGATGGACGGGGACGGCCGGCTCGAGGCCATCTGGCGGAAGCGGGCCAGGCGCGGGCCGATGGATCCGCTCGACCGCGCCGAGCTGGTGGCCGGGCGGGGGCTGGTCGGGAACGCGGACCAGGGCGGACGCCGGCAGGTCACGATCGTCGCGGCCGAGGCGTGGGAGCGGGCCGAGGCCGACCTGGGCCGCCGGGTGGGCCCCGACGCCCGCCGCGCCAACCTCCTGGTGCGGGGCATCGAGCTCCGCGACACCCGGGAGCGGACCCTGGCGGTCGGGAGCGTCCGCATTCTCGTGGGCGGAGAGACGACGCCCTGCTACCGGATGGACGAGGCGGCCGACGGGCTACAGGAGGCGCTCCGCCCGGAGTGGCGGGGCGGGGTATACGGGCGCGTCGTCGAGGGCGGCGCGATCGAGGTCGGCGATCCCGTGCGCTGGATGGCGTGACCGACGTCTTCGACCCCATCGTGGTCGGCGGCGGGGCCTTAGAGAATCTCCTCCCCGTCTCCCGCAGCTCCGAGGACAGCCCCCGCGGCGGGCCGCCGCTGCGGGGCCGGGGCGGCCCCTCCCGGTCGAGGAGCTTCGCGATCCCAATCCGGCCACCCGGGCCTTCCTGGAGGCGGCCGGGCGCTGAGGCCGGGCCGCAGGAGGATCCTCCCGCCCTTGTCGCGGACCCCGCCCGTCGCGAGATTTTTCGAACTCCCGAACGGGGCGGACCCCGGAGGACCCTCCGGCCGCCCCCGGACCGGCCACCCCGACCCCGGAGGATCCGATGGCCGAACCCGCGCCCGGCGCTCCCGCCCTTCCTGCACGCTGGCTCGAGCTCGACGGCCCCGGTCCGTTCGGCGGCGAGCTGAAGGGCAAGGGGGAGCTCCTCCTCCAGGTCGGCGACGCCTCCTCCGCGACCCTCACGCTCGACTACGCGGCCCGCGAGCGGCTGGTGGTCGGCCTGGGATCGAAGGTCGGGATCCGGCTCTCGAAGACCGGTACCCTCGCGCTGCAGGGAGGGGGCCGGAAGGACCTCCTGGACGGGGAGCTGGCCGGCGAGGTGAGCGTCCGGCTCACGCTGGCCCGCACGGTGGACGTTCGGGTCGAGCAGCGCTTCCGCCCCTCGGGCAACGTCACGGCGCTGGACATCCGCATCCGGCTCTGACGCCGGGCGGCCCGGCGCGGTCCGGCCGGCCCGGTTGCAGCGAGTCCGGCTCCCGGCGAGCTTCGGCTCCCTGAACCGAGCCCCGGGAGGCCCCGTGACCGCACCGATGTTCGTACCGCTCGACGAGTACCGGGAGTACCCGCCGGAGGAGATGCTCCGGCGGGCCTCCGAGTTCCGGGAGGAGCTGGAGCGCCGGCGCACGGTGCGGGAGTTCTCGGATCGGCCCGTCCCGCGCCGCGTGGTCGAGGCGTGCCTGGCCGCGGCCGCCCGCGCGCCGAACGGCGCCAACCGGCAGCCGTGGCACTTCGTGGTCGTAGGGGACGCCGGGATCAAGTCCCGCATCCGCGAGGCCGCCGAGGAGGAGGAGCGGGTCTTCTACGAGGAGCGCGCCCCCCGGGCGTGGCTCGACGCGCTCGAGGCGCTCGGCACGGACGAGCACAAGCCCTTCCTGGAGGAGGCCCCGTGGCTCATCGCGATCTTCGCCGAGAGCTGGGCGCTCGGACCGGACGGACGGAAGCTCAAGAACTATTACGTGCAGGAATCGGTGGGCATCGCGACCGGCATCCTCATCACGGCCCTCCACCACGCCGGCCTCGTCTCCCTCACCCACACGCCCAGCCCGATGGGCTTCCTGAACGAGATCCTGGGGCGGCCGGAGAACGAGCGCCCCTTCCTGCTCCTGGTGGTCGGGTATCCGGCCGAGGACGCGCGGGTGCCCGACATCGGCAAGAAGCCCCTCGAGGAGATCGTCACGTGGCGGTGAGGCGATGGCGCGGCGCGGCCGTCCTCCTCGCGTCGGCGGTCCTCCCGGCGCTGGCGGCCGCCTGCGGACCGAAGATGTCCGCCGCCGAGATGCAGGGGAGGGCCCTCCGCTTCGCGGAGGCGGTGGGAGGGCGCGACACGGCGGTCCTCCACCGGCTCGTGAAGGAGGACTACGTGCTCCACGCGGGGCCGCTCCCGGGCGGGGAGCTCCGCGGACGGGCGGCCTTCCTGGTCGGGGTGGCATCCGATACGACCGCGTGGCCCCGCGGCCGCATCATCGTCACGCGCATCCTCTCCGGGGACGCCCAGGTGGCCGTCTACGGCCTCTTCGCCGAGGGCGGGAACCCGCTCCGGCCCGACACCGAGCCCGAGAGCCTCGACGACGTCGTGACGCTCGCGGCGGTGCACCGCTTCGAGGACGGCCGGATCGCCGAGACGTGGGCGGTGTGGGACACCCGGGCGCTGGAGCGGCTGCGGTCGGACGCCGCCGGAGGGGGTGACTCCGCAGGGGGTGACGCGGCCGGAGGGAGCGGCGCGGCCGCCGGACCGGAGCGGAGCGCGCCGTAGGCCGCTCGGAGCGGTCCGGGCTCGGCCCTACGTCCCGCTCTCCTCCTCCAGCCACGCGAGCGTGGCCCGCATCCCCTCCTCGTAGGGCGTGAGCTCCACCTCTCCCAGGAGGTCACGGAGGCGGGAGGCGTCCAGGCCGACGGGCCGATCGTAGAGCGGGAGGATCGTCCCGAACTCACGGGCGTCGGAGCGGAACAGGGCCGCCACCCGCACCATCCAGCCCCGGAGCGCGGAGACCCGCGGCTTCCGGCCCGCGATGCCTCCGGCCTCTTCCAGGAGCTCCCTCGGCGGTCGGGCCGGGCCGCCCGGGACGTTCCAGCGCCTCCCCTCCGCCGCGGGGCGCGCGGCCAGGTCGCACAGGAGCCGGGCGGCGTCCGGCAGGTAGATGAACTCCCGGGGCGCGTCCGGATTCCCGGGCCACCGTACCCTGTCCCCGGCGGCCACCGAGGCGAGCGCATCGTTCAGGAGGCTGATGGTGGCCATCGGTCCGTAGAAATCGGGGAGGATGGCCACGGCCGCCCCCGCCCCGATGAGCACGTCCTCCATGCGGCGCCGCACCTCGCACGGTCCGCAGCCCGGCACCGGCGGGTCGTCCTCGGCCATCTCCGTGGAGCCGTTGGGGCCGTAGCTCCAGTAGCTGGAGGCCGCCACGGTCCGCGCTCCGGAGACGCGCATCGCCTCGGCCGTGCTGCGGGCCAGGCGCACGTGCTGCTCGTAGGCGCCCAGCGGAAGGCCCACGCAGTGGAAGAGGACGTCGCAGCCCTCGCAGACCCGGCAGGCCGAGGCCGGCTGGTCCAGGTCGGCCGGGTGGAGCTCCACGTCCAGCTCCCCGAAGTCGCGCTCGAGGTTGGAGCGGGTGCGGGAGACGGCGCGGACCTCCACGCCCCGCCGCAGGAGCTCCCGGGCCAGGTGCCGGCCCAGCGAGCCGGTCGCGCCCAGGAGCGCGGCGCGGCGGAGAGGCTCCGGGTCTCCCGTGGCGCTCATGCCGACCTCCGTGGCTGGCGAGGATCGCCGGGCGGCGTCCGTCCGCCCGGACCCGGGGGGCTCGAGCGGCCGCCGGCGCGGACCTCCCGGGGATCGGCCAAGCCTACGGAGAACCGGGCCGGGCCGCCAGCGGGACCCGCCGCGACCGCCCGCCGCGCCGCCGCCGGGCACCCCCGCATTGCGTCGGCGTGGAGGTCGCGGGCAACCTTTCTACCGCTCCACGCATCGTCATGGACGATGCCGTTCCGGATCCGGGGCCGCGGCGGCGGCCCGTGGACGGACGGAACGGACGCTCGCACGACCTGCGGAGCCACGGGAGGACGAAGAGTCGCATGATCGCGGTGAAAGGCGTGAGCAAGAGCTACGGCCCGGTGGTGGCCGTGGACGACATCAGCTTCGAGATCGACCGGGGCGAGGTCGTGGGCTTCCTGGGCCCGAACGGCGCCGGAAAGACGACCACCATGCGGATGCTGACCGGGACGCTCCAGCCCGACCGGGGCGAGGTCCGCTTCGACGGCCGGCCGATCGGTTCCGACCTCAAGGGGGCCAAGGCGAGAGTCGGTTACCTTCCCGAGACCAACGCCCTGTACGACGAGATGCTCGTGGCCGAGTACCTGGACTACGCCGCGATCCTGCGGGGTCTGCGCGGACGTGAGCTCCGATCGGGCCTGGCGGAGGCGGTCGAGGAGACGGGCATCGAGGACGTCTACGGCCGGCCCATCTCCGAGCTCTCCAAGGGCTACCGGCAGAGGGTGGGCCTGGCGGCGGCCATCCTCCACCGGCCCGAGGTGCTGGTCCTCGACGAGCCCACCGAGGGCCTCGACCCCAACCAGCGGGTCGGGATTCGCCGCCTGGTGAGCGACCTGGGGCGGGAGCGGACGATCCTCCTCAGCACGCACGTGCTGGGCGAGGTCGAGGCCACCTGCAGCCGGCTCCTCATCATCCACCGCGGCCGGCTCGTGGCGGACGGGAGCGTCTCCGAGCTCCTCGAGACCGGGAAGGGCTCGCCACGCTACCTGGTCGAGGTGGAGGGGAGCGGGGTCGAGGAGGCCCTGGAGGCGCTCCCCGGCGTCGCCTCGGTCCGCGCCGAGCCGGTGGAGGACCGGACCCGGGTCGAGCTCAGGGCCGCCGGCCAGGCCGAGCTGCGGCCGGAGATCTCCGGCCTGGCCGCCGAGCGGGGCTGGGTGCTGTGGGAGCTCCACCGCGAGCGCGCCACGCTCGAGCAGCTCTTCCAGCAGCTCACCGAGGAGGAGGCGAGGAGCGGACCCTCGCCCGGTCGTCCCGATCTCCGGGTGGAGCGCGGCGGGTCGACTGCCGGGGACGGGGAGGTGGAGCGATGAGGCAGACCTGGCGCGTGGCCCGGCGCGAGTTCCGGAGCTACTTCGACCATCCCACGGCCTACATCCTGGTCGTGGCGTTCCTCGTCCTGGCCCTGTTCATGTCGTTCCGCTCCATCCTGGCCTCGGGCGCGGCCACGCTTCGCCCGCTCTTCGACCTCCTCCCGTGGCTGTTCGCCGTCTTCGTGCCGGCGATCACCATGCGGTCCGTGGCCGAGGAGCGCCGGAGCGGCACGCTGGACTGGCTCCTGGCCCAGCCCCTGACCGAGCTCGAGGCCGTGGCGGGGAAGTTCCTCGGCGACTGGCTCTTCGTCCTCGTGGCGCTGGCCGGGACGCTCCCCACGGCGGTGGGCGTCCTCCTCCTCTCGAAGGCGGATCCCGGGATCATGCTGGGCCAGTACGTGGGGGCGGCCCTCCTGGCCGCCGAGCTCACGGCGATCGGCCTCTTCGCCTCGAGCGTGACCAGGAACCAGATCACGGCCTTCATCCTGGGGGCGGTCCTCAGCTTCGTGCTCGTCCTGGCCGGCCTGCGCTTCACCCAGATGGGACTGCCGGGCGGCCTGGGCCGCGCGGTGGCCCGCCTCTCCGTGATGGGGCACTTCCAGGCGGTGACCCGCGGGGTCCTCGACCTGCGCGATGTGCTCTACTTCGTGACGGCCGCCGGCCTCTTCCTGGCCCTGGCCTGCTGGCTGGTGACCCGCCGCCGCCTGAGCCCGGAGCGCGGGGGCGCCCGCCGCCTGCGCGTCGGGACCCTGGCGATCGCGGTGGGCGTGTTGGCCCTCAACCTCCTCGGCGACCGGATCCACGGCCGCATCGACCTGACGCGGAACGACCTGTACACGCTCTCCCCCGGCACGAAGAAGGTGCTCGGCGGGCTGGACGACGTGGTCACCGTGAAGTTCTTCGTCTCGAAGGACCTCCCCTCCCAGGTCGACCTGGTCCGCCGCGACGTCGAGGACCTCCTGGACGACTACCGCCGGGCCTCGGACGGCGAGCTCCGGGTCGAGGTCGTCCATCCGGGCGACGAGAAGTCCGTGGAGGACCAGGCCAGCTCCCTCGGGATCCGGCCGATCCAGTTCAACGTGATGCGCGGGGACGAGTTCCAGGTGAAGCGCGGCTGGCTCGGCGTGGCGCTGCTCTACGCCGGGGACCACGAGAGCCTGCCGGTGGTCCAGAGCACCGACGACCTGGAGTACCGGCTGACCTCGGACATAGCCGCGCTCACGGGCGGCTCCAGGCCGGAGGTGGTGTTCCTGACCGGCTTCGGGGCGCACGGTCCCGACGCGTATCCGGACCTGCGCCAGGGCCTCTCCAAGCGGTACCGAGTCCGCACGGTCTCGCTGCAGGGGGACAGCGTCCCCGACCTGCCGCCGGACTCGGTCCGGGTGGCGATCCTGGCGGGCCCCACCCAGGAGCTCTCGGACACCGCCAGGACCGCCCTGGAGGGCTACCTGGACGCCGGCGGGGCGGGCTTCCTGATGCTCCCGCCGGCCCAGCTCGACCCGCGGATGCCGGTCACCCGGCCCGTGAAGTCGGGGCTGGACGACTACCTGGCCAGCCGGGGGCTCGGCCTGGTGGACGGCGTGGTCTACGACCTCCGCAGCAACGAGCGGGTCAACATGGGCCAGCAGGGCATGTTCTCGGTGGTGAGGAACTACCCCTTCTGGCCGATCGTGCGCCCGGCCTCGGAGAGCCTCATCACGCGGCAGCTCCAGAGCCTGAGCCTCGCCTGGCCGGGGGCCCTCCAGGTGCGGGACACGACCCGGGCCAGGCCGCTCCTGGAGACCACCCGCTACGGGGGGATCCAGCCCGCCGGCGGCTCGGTCGCGCCGGACCGGGACCTCTCGCCGCAGGGGCCTCAGGGCGTGCAGGTGGTGGCCGCCACGGTGGACGACGGGGCAGCGGGCGCGGACTCGGCCGCGGACGGCGGCGGGCGCCTGGTCGTGGTCCGCGACGCCACCTTCCTCCGGCAGGACTTCGTGCGCGGCAACCCGCAGAACGTGGCCTTCGCCGCCAACGCCGTGGACTGGCTCGCGCAGGACGAGGCGCTCATCGGAATCCGCTCGAAGGACCGGACGCCGCCGCCGCTCGTGCTCGAGTCTTCCTTCTCGCGGGGGCTCCTCCGATGGGGCAACCTGATCGGCGTGCCGCTCCTGTTCGTGATCGTGGGCATCGTGCGGATCCTCCGCCGCCGCAGACACCCGGGCTGGGAGGACAGGGAGGAGGTGGCCACGTGAGCGAGAGGACGCTGAAGGGGCTGGTGATCGTGGCGCTCGTGCTCGTGGCCGCCTGGGGAGCGAGCGCGATCCTCGGGGGACGCTCCGGCGGAGGAGGAGGGGGATCCGACAGCCCGCTCCAGCGCGCGTTCTCCGGGATTCGCGAGGACGGCACGGCCTCCGTGGAGCTCCGCCGGGCGAGCGACACCCTGCGGCTCACCCGGGAGGGCGGGCGCTGGACGGTGAACGGCCACGACACCGACTCCTCGGCCGTCGGCAGGTTCTGGTCGGCCGTGGACAGCGCCCGCGTGACGGAGCTGGCCGCGCGGAACCCGTCCCACCACGAGGCGCTCGGCGTGGACGAATCGGACGCGCTCGCGCTCGTCTTCCGGCGAGAGGACGGAGATTCGGTCCGCGTGCTCCTCGGGAAGGCGGGTCCCTACTACCCCAGCCAGTACGCCAGGCTGCCGGGGGAGGACGCCGTGTGGCTCGTCGGCGGACCGCTCCGCCGCGAGGCCTCGCGGCCGCTGTCGGACTGGCGGGACCGGACGGTGGTCCGCGTGGACACCTCGGCCGTGCGCGCCGTGTCGATCGTGCGCCACGACACGACGCTGCTCGTCCAGCGGGGGGACTCCGCGTGGACGCTGGACGGCCGCCCCGTGGCCGCGGCGGCCGCCCGCGGGATCCTGGCGCAGCTGGCGGACCTGCAGGCCTCCGGGTTCGCTCCCGACTCGGCGCGGCCCGGGGGCTCCACCCGCGTGGTCGCGGCCCTGGGCGCCGGCGGCGACACCCTGGCCGTCGTCCGCTTCTCCGAGCGGGCCGAGCAGGGCTACTATGCCAGCGTGCCCGGCCGCGACCTCCTGTTCCAGCTCCCCGCCTACCGGGTGGACCGGGTGGCGCCCTCCCGCGAGACGCTCCAGCCTCCCGATTCCCGGTAGATCCGGGCTCGCCGGGCCGGGCCGCCCCCCACCCGCCTCCCCGCCGGCGTCCGGGGGCCGGCTCCCCGCCCGGCGCACCGTTGACAGGCCCCCGGCCGCCGGGCCGATTGGGGTGATGGCTCCACGCGACCCGGAGGGGCGGATGCGACGG
>DATFLN010000083.1:0-32497 GCA_035267645.1 Gemmatimonadota bacterium
AGCCGATGATCCACGCCACCATCTCGCCCAGGGTCGAGTAGGCGTACGTGTAGGCGCTCCCCGACTCGGGGATCATGGCCGCGAACTCCGCGTAGCACAGCGCCGCGAAGCCGCAGGCGATGGCCACCCCGATGTAGGAGACGATGAGGGCGGGCCCCGCCCCCACGTGCTCGGAGCCGCCCGCGATGGCCGTCCCGGCGGCCGAGAAGATCCCGGCGCCGATGATGGCCCCGACCCCCAGGGCGGTGAGCTGCCACTTCCCGAGCGTGCGCTTGAGGTCCGTGTCGAGCGCGTCCTCGGTCCGCTCGGCGATCGGCTTGCGTCGAAGCAGCTTGGAGAGCAGAAGCACCTCCCTGTGGGTCCCTGGCGGCGTCCGGCCGGGCGCCGGTGCCCGGCCGGAGATCGCGGCCGGCCGCCGCCGGATCCCCCTCGTGGGGCGGCGACCGAGCCGGCGCAACGTAGAGACGGCCAGAGAGCCTGTAAAGCCCGGCGGCCGTGCCGTTGATCCGCCGGATTCCGGTCCCTATACTCCGGCCAGCGCGGAGGCCGCCGGGGGAGGCGGGGCCAGGTCGGACGGACGCCACGGAGGAGCATGCCCGGGAGCACGGGCCCAGACGAGCTGATCATGGACCGGGAGGCCGTGGAGGCGAAGCTCCGCGACCTGGCCGGCCTCATCGCCGACCGAACCGACGAGCCCGGCGACCTCCTCGTGGTGGGGATTCGCCGTCGCGGCGTCGAGCTGGCCGAGCGCCTGGCCGGGCACCTGGAACGGACCGGCGTCGGCCCCGTGGACACCGGCTCCCTGGACATCACGCTCTACCGGGACGACTTCGAGCAGGTGGGACCGCGGCCCGTCATCGGGCCCACCGAGATCCCGGGCGAGATCACCGGCCGCCGCGTCGTGCTGGTCGACGACGTCCTCTACACGGGCCGGACGGTCCGTGCCGCGCTGGACGAGCTGGCGGACTTCGGGCGCCCGAGCCGGATCGAGCTCTGCGTGCTCGTCGACCGCGGCGGGCGGGAGCTCCCGATCCAGCCCGACTACGTGGGCCGGCGGCTCGAGGTCCCGGCTGGCCGCCAGGTGGCGGTGGGCGTCCCGTCGCTGGACGGCGACCTGGCCGTCCGCCTTGTGGACGTGAAGGGCGCCGGATGACGGCGGGCGAGCGGCCCGGCGCCGGCCTGGGCAAGGACCTCGTGGGCCTCGAGGGGCTCAGCGGGGATCAGATCGTCGCCATCCTCGACACCGCCGAGCCCTTCAAGGAGATCAGCGAGCGCCGGATCAAGAAGGTCCCGGTGCTCCGCGGAAAGACGATCGTCAACCTGTTCTTCGAGCCCTCCACCCGGACCCGGATCTCCTTCGAGTTCGCCGAGAAGAGGCTCTCCGCCGACACGGTGAACATCTCGGCCAGCGGTTCCTCGGTGCAGAAGGGGGAGACCCTGGTCGACACGGCCCGGAACCTCGAGGCCATGCGGATCGACATGGTCGTGATGCGGCACGGCTCGGCCGGCGCGGCCCGCTTCCTGGCCGAGCGCATACCCTCCAACGTGATCAACGCCGGGGACGGCCAGCACGAGCACCCCACCCAGGCGCTCCTCGACCTCCTCACGCTGCGGGACCGGTTCGGGCGGCTGGAGGGCCTCAAGGTCTGCATCGTGGGGGACATCGTGCACTCGCGGGTGGCCCGCTCGAACATCTGGGGCCTCCTGGCGGTGGGCGCCGAGGTGGCCGTGTGCGGCCCCAGGACGCTCATCCCGCTCGGGATCGAGGAGCTGGGCGTGGAGGTCTTCGGGCGCGTCGAGGAGGCCATCGCGTGGTGCGACGCGCTCTACGTCCTCCGCCTCCAGCTCGAGCGCATGCAGGCGGGCTTCATCCCCTCGCTGCGCGAGTACAACCGGGTGTTCGGGGTGAGCTCGGAGCGGCTGGCGACCGCGGACGACGACCTGGTGGTCCTCCACCCCGGCCCCATGAACCGCGGCGTCGAGATCGACTCCGACGTGGCCGACGGACCGCGCTCGGTCATCCTCCCGCAGGTCACCAACGGCGTCGCGATCCGCATGGCCGTCCTCTACCTGCTGGCCGGCGGACGGCCCGAGATGGCCGAGGCGGCCAAGCAGGGCGAGGGATGAGCGCGCCCGGGAGCGGCCGATGAGCGCGAGGGACGGCGTGGCGGGCGCCGGCGGCTCCGGACCGCGCCGCCCGGCCGGAGGGCCCGGCGAGCGGCCCCTCCTCCTCCGGGGCGGGCGGCTCCTCGACCCCTCGACCGGCCTGGACGGCACGGGGGATCTCCTGGTCTCCGGCGGCGAGATCGCGGCGGCCGGCGAGACGATCGAGGCGCCCGAGACCGCCGAGGTCGTGGACGTCTCGGGGCTCGTCGTCGCGCCCGGCCTCATCGACCTCCACGTCCACTTCCGCGAGCCGGGCGGCGAGCACAAGGAGACGATCCGGAGCGGGGCCGCCGCGGCCGTGGCCGGCGGGTTCACCACCGTGTGGACCATGCCGAACACCGATCCCCCCATCGACGACCCGGCGGCGGTCGGGTTCGTCCGCGCCGAGGGGGAGCGGGCGGAGGGGGCTCGCGTCATGCCGATCGGCGCCGCCTCGGTCGGCCGCCGCGGCGAGCAGATGACCGAGGTGGGCGAGCTGGTGCTGGCGGGCGTGGTGGCGGTCTCGGACGACGGGAGCCCCAT
This sequence comes from Gemmatimonadota bacterium, assembly GCA_035267645.1. Classification (GTDB taxonomy): domain Bacteria; phylum Gemmatimonadota; class Gemmatimonadetes; order Palauibacterales; family Palauibacteraceae; genus Humimonas. The sequence continues at coordinate 2,689 of DATFLN010000083.1, forward strand.
CTGGCACGCCGGGCTCCTCCGCCGCCTCCTCGAGTACACCCAGACCTTCGGGATCCCCGTGCTCCAGCACTCCGAGGTGCGCGAGCTGGCGGGCTCGGGCGTGATGAACGAGGGCAGGGTGTCGACCGCGCTCGGCCTCCGCGGGCAGCCCAACGCCGCCGAGGCGGCCATGGTCGCCCGCGACATCCAGCTGGCCGCGCTCACGGGCGGGCACCTCCACGTGTGCCACGTCTCGACCCGGGAGACGGTCGAGCAGCTCCGCATGGCCCGGCGCCGGGGGCTCCCGGTCACGTCGGAGGTGACGCCCCACCACCTGGCCCTGACCGACGCGGAGGTTCGCGGGTACAGGACCGAGGCCAAGGTGAACCCGCCGCTCCGCACCGAGGAGGACCGGCAGGCGGTGCGCGAGGCGCTGGTGGACGGGGTGATCGACGTGATCGCCACCGACCACGCTCCGCACCACTACGAGGAGAAGGAGCGGGAGTTCGACGATGCGCCCTTCGGCGCGGTCGGGCTCGAGACCGCGCTCGGCGTGGCGATCACCGAGCTCGTGGAGACGGGGCTCATGTCCCTGGGCGCGGTGGTCGAGCGCATGGCCTGCGCGCCGGCCCGGATCATGGGGCTCGAGGGCGGCACCCTGGAGGCCGGGAGCCCGGCGGACGTCGTGGTGTTCGACCCGGAGGAGCGGTGGACCGTCGATCCCGATACCTTCCTCTCGCGGAGCCGCAACACCCCGTTCGCGGGGCGGGAGCTCACCGGCCGCGTCCACCGCACCCTGGTCGGGGGGCGGGTCCGGTTCGCGAGAGAAGCGTGACGTCCAGCCTCAGAGGCGACGATGCAGAGTGACGTGCCCACGATCCCCGAGGAGATCACGGAACTCCTCGAGAAGAGGTCCACCTTCCGGGAGTGGCTCGACCGGCTCGAGGGGCGCGAGGAAGGGGTCCGCGCCGAGGTGTACGAGCGGGTCCGCGGCGACTACCTGGAGCGGCTCTCCGGGGTCGAGGAGGAGCTGGCCGGCCACCGCGAGGAGCTCGAGAGCTCGCTCGCCCGGTGCCGCGAGCGCGTCGACTCGCTCGAGGAGGAGAGGGACGAGAGGGCGGCGGACCTCGAGGAGGCCGAGCTCCGACACGCCGTGGGCGAGTACGCGGACGAGGAGTGGGACGAGCTCCGCGGCGAGCACGAGGCCGCCCTCGCAGAGCTGGAGGGCCGGCTCGAGGAGGAGCGCTCGGCCACCGCCCGCTTCGAGGAGATCCTCGCGGAGCTGGACCAGGGGCGCGCCGTCGAGGCCGGCGGCGAGCCCGAGGCCCAGGAGGCTGCTGCCGAGGAGGACGCCGGGGCCGCGGAGCCGGAGACCGATGAGCCCGGGGCCGAGGAGCCCCGGACCGCCGAGCTCGAGGGCGCATCCGGAGGGTCCGACGAGGAGCCGGCCTTCGCCGGCGAGGTTGAGGCCGGCGGTCCGGACGGGGCGGACCGGGAGGCGGAGGCGTTCGGGTCCGGGTTCGGAGCGGTGACCGCGTTCGGCGAGGAGCCGGAAGCGGAAGCGGACGAGACCGAGGTGGCGGAAGCGGACGAGCCCGAGGCCGCGAGGCCCGCCGACGAGGACCGCGAGGCGGAGGACGAGGTCCTCGCCTTCCTGTCGGGAGAGACGGCCGGGGCATCGGACGCCGCGGACCGGGACTCGGGGGCGGAGAAGCTGGAGGGGGAGGGCGAGGACTTCGAGGACGAGCTCGACTTCCTCGAGTCCCTGTCACTGGACGACCCTTCCTCGCTGGACACCCTGTCCCTGCTGCTGGACGATGGGGAGGAAGGGGACGAGGCGGGGAAGGACGACGATGACGGGGAGCGTGGTCCCGGCGGCGCCTCCTGAGCGCCGCTCGGGCCGAGGATGTCGAAGGCTCGGGGGCGCCTCAGCCCTCGAGCGACTCCACGTGACGGGCCAGGCGGGCCTTCCTGCGGGCGACCGTGTTGGCGTGCATCACGCCCTTGCCGGCCGCGCGGTCCAGGAGCGAGTACAGCTCGTCGAGCTGGGCCTCGGCCTCGTCCCGCGAGGTGGTCTCCAGGAGCTGCCGGATCCGGGAGCGGATCCGGGAGCGGACCGACTTGTTCTTGACGCGGCGCTTCTCCGACTGGCGGAGACGCTTCTTGGCACTCTTGATAATCGGCACGGTACGTCCGCTCCGGTGTTGTCAGGGTCTCGGATCGAGCCTCGAAAAATAGATGCGGACCCCGCCGTGATCAAGGCGTGCCGGGACCCGCGAGCGCCGGAGACGCGATGAACGACTTCAGCACCCTCATCCTCGTCCTGCCCGTGCTCGTCCTGTCGGTGGTCCTGCACGAGTGGGCGCACGCCAGGGTGGCCGTGTGGCAGGGGGACCCGACCCCCGCCATGCTGGGGCGCCTCACGCTGAACCCGCTCCCGCACATCGACCCGATCGGCAGCATCCTGGTGCCCGTGGTCCTGTGGCTGCTGCCGGGCGGGTTCCTGTTCGGATGGGCCAAGCCGGTGCCGATCAACAGCCGGAACTTCAAGAACTACAGGAAGGGGGACATCCTGGTCTCCCTGGCCGGGGTGACCGTGAACTTCCTGCTCGCCCTGGCGTTCGTGCTCGTGTTCGCGGGTGCGAGCCACCTCGTCCGCCTGCCGGGCGAGGGCGTGGGCGGGGCGGCCGTGACGCTGGCCCGCATGGCCCGCTACGGGATCTTCATCAACCTCATCCTGGGCGTCTTCAACCTGGTGCCGGTGCCGCCCCTGGACGGCTCGCACGTCCTGTATCACTTCCTGCCGCCGGACCTGGGGGCGCGCTACCGGGAGCTGGGGCGCTACAGCCTCATCCTCCTCGCGGTGGTGATGTTCTTCCCGGGGATCCTGGGCGTGATCCTCTACCCGGTCCACGTCCTCGATCAGGCGGCCATGGCGCTGGCCGCGGTGCTGAGCTGAAGGGCGGATGAGCCGCGCGCCCGCCGTCCCGGTCCCGGGCCGCGCCCCCGGACACCTGGGACCCGAGCCCTTCGTGGTCGAGCTCGACCGCTTCCGCGGTCCTCTCGACCTCCTCCTGCACCTCATCCGGTCGCAGGACATCGACATCTTCGACATCCCGATCGCCCGCATCACCGCCCAGTTCCAGGTCGCCCTCGACGCGGGGCTGGAGCGGCTCGAGCTGGACCGCGCGGGCGAGTTCATCGAAATGGCCTCGACCCTGGTCCGCATCAAGGCGCAGCTCCTCCTCCCCCGGAACGAGGAGCCCGACTGGGAGGAGGATCCACGCGCGGACCTCGTGCGCCGCCTCCTCGAGTACGAGTACTTCCTGGACGTGGCCCGGGTGCTCCTCGGGGCCGAGGCCGACCGCCGCCGGCACTTCGCCAAGGGCTACGTCGAGCCGCGGCCGGCCCCCGAGGCGAGCCTCCCCGAGTTGGAGACGGGGAGGGAGGAGTTCCTCGAGGCCGTGAGGTCCATGCCCGAGCCCGGGCCGGAGGCCTCCCACCGGGCCCCGACCCGCTCCGTGACCGTCGAGGAGAAGATGTCCCTCCTGGGCCGCCTTCTCGAGAAGGCGCGCCGCCTGGCGTTCGAGAAGCTCTTCCGGCCGTGGGGGACGCGTCCCCACGCGGTGGCCGCGCTCATGGCGTGCCTCGAGATGGCGCGCCAGCAGCTCATCCGGATCGAGCAGACCGTCCCGTTCGGGTCCATCTGGATCTTTCCCCGACCACGCCTGGTCGAGGGCGGCGAGGCGGAGGAGCGCGGGGACGAGCCGCGGGCTGCGGGCGCGGCGGAGGGCGCGTGAGGCCCGAGCAGATCGTGGAGGCGACGCTCTTCGCCAGCCTGGGTCCGCTCACGCCCGAGGAGCTGGCCAGGGCCGACGAGTCGCTCGACGCGGCCGGCGTGCGCGAGGCGATCGACGCCCTCCGCGAGAGCTACGACGAGGCCGACCGTGCCTTCCAGGTCTACCAGCTGGGCGACGGCTACCAGGTCCTCACCCGCCCCGAGTACGCCCCGTACCTCGAGCGCTTCGACGCGGTGCCCCGCTCGCCGACCCTGTCGGAGGCCGCGCTCGAGACGCTGGCCATCATCGCCTACCGACAGCCCATCGGACGGGTCGAGATCGAGGAGGTCCGCGGCGTGGGCTCGAGCTCCGTGCTCCACACCCTGCAGGACTGGGAGATGATCGAGGTCGTGGGGCGGGGGGAGGGCCTCGGCCGCCCGCTGCTGTACGGCACGACCCGGAAGTTCCTGGACCACTTCGGGTTCCAGGACCTGGACGACCTGCCCGAGCCCGAGGAGCTGGCCGTCTCCCTGCGCGAGGAGGGCGGGGCGGGAGGCGACGAGGGCCCGGCGGAGCCCCAGCCCGTGCAGCGGGAGCTCGAGCCCACCGACGAGGGCGAGGAGGAGCGCGGCGGGTGACCCCGGGCCCGATGCGGCTCCAGAAGTTCCTCTCCCGGGCGGGCGTCGCCTCCCGGCGAGCCAGCGAGGACCTCATCCGCCAGGGCCGCGTCCGCGTGGACGGCCGGGTCGTGACCGAGATGGGCTCGCGAGTCGACCCCGAGCGGAGCGTCGTCACGGTGGACGGCGAGCGCGTGGAGACGAGCCCGCTGCGCTGGGTGGCCCTCCACAAGCAGCCCGGCTACCTGTGCACCCGCTCCGACCCGTCGGGACGGCCGACCGTGTACGACCTCCTCCCGGCCGACATGGGGGAGCTGTTCCACGTGGGGCGGCTCGACTACATGAGCGAGGGGCTCCTCCTCCTCACGAACCAGGGCGACCTGGCGCACCGGCTCCTCCATCCCTCGTCCGGGGTCGAGAAGCGCTACGAGGTGGGGCTCGTGGACCCGGCGCCGCCCGGCCTCGCGCGTCGGCTGCTCGAGGGGGTCGAGCTCGGGGACGGTCCGGCGTCGGCGGACGCGGCGAGCCTCCTTCCGGGCGGGGAGGGCGAGGAGGGGCCGGTCGTCCTGGTCACCCTGCACGAGGGCCGGAACCGGGAGATCCGTCGCATGATGGACGCGGTCGGGGCACGCATCCGGTACCTTCGGAGAAAGGCCTTCGGGCCGATCGAGCTGGGCGATCTGCCGCCGGGCGCGTGGCGGGAGCTCGCCCCCGACGAGGTGGCGGCGCTGGAGGGTCGGGCCGTTGAATGATTTCGGGACGGGGAGCGCATAGATGGACGTAGGAGGCAAGACGGTCGTGATCCTGGGGGGGACGGGCCTGGTGGGCTCGGCGATCGCCCGGAAGGTGCTGGGGCGCTCGCCGACACGGCTGGTCGTGGCCGGCCTGCGGGAGGAGGAGGCCCGGGCCGCCGTGGAGGATCTCCGCGAGCGGCACGGGACCGGCGGGGCCGAGATCGTGCCGGAGTGGGGCGACGTCTTCCTCAGGGAGGACGACCGCGAGCGCCGCAGGGGGGAGCTGCTGGAGAGCGCCGAGGGCCGGGCCCGGCTCCTCGACGACCTGTTCGGACCGCTCGGCGAAGCGGCCGGGCGCTCGGCCCTGGTCGCGCTCCTCGAGCGCCACCGTCCCGAGATCCTCATCGACTGCATCAACACGGCCACCGCCATCGCCTACCAGGACATGTTCGGCTCCGCCCGGGATGTCCGGCGTGCCGCCGAGGAGGCGGGGAGCCTCGGACGCGAGGCGCTCGAGAGTCACCTGTGCCGGCTCTACCTGCCCCAGCTCATCCTCCACATCCAGCTCCTGCTGGAGGGGGTCCAGCGGGCCGGCACCCAGACGTACCTGAAGATCGGAACCTCGGGGACGGGGGGCATGGGGCTCAACATCCCGTTCACGCACTCCGAGCAGAGGCCCTCGGCCACCCTGCTGGCCAAGTCCAGCCTGGCCGGGGCCCACTCGCTCCTCCTCTTCCTCATGGCGCGCACGCCGGGGGCGCCGGCCGTGAAGGAGGTCAAGCCGACGGCGGCCATCGCCTGGAAGGAGGTGGGCTTCGGGCCGGTCCTCCGCGGCGGGAGGCCGATGCCGCGCTGGGACGCGGGCCGGCCGGTGGGGCTGGAGGAGGCGTTCGGTCCGGACGTGCCGCGGGACGCCTTCGAGCGGGCCGACGGCGTGATCGAGTCGGTGTACCTGGACGCCGGAGAGAACGGGCGCTTCAGCCTGGGCGAGTTCGAGGCCATCTCGAGCCTGCGGATGATGGAGGGGGTGACGCCCGAGGAGATCGCCGGGACCGTCCTGGCCGAGATCGAGGGCCGTCCCACCGGGAAAGACGTGGTCGGCGCGCTGGACGCGGCGAGCTTCGGCCCCACCTACCGGGCCGGGGTCCTGCGGGAGGCGGCCCTGCGCCGCATGGAGGAGCTCGAGACCGAGCACGGGGTCCGCTCGGTGGCGTTCGAGATGCTCGGTCCGCCGCGCCTCAGCAAGCTCCTGTTCGAGGCCTCGATCCTCCAGCGACTCCTGCCCGACCTGGCGGCGGCGGCCGGGCTCGATCCCGAGGAGGTCGCCGGGGAGGCGGCCGACCTGGTGGCGGAGGACGGGACGCTCCGCTCCGACATCGTCTCGATCGGGATCCCGGTCCTGTTGCCCGACGGCCGCCGGCTCCTGCGGGGGCCCGACGTCAAGGTCGCGCCGGTGGGGGAGGGAGGCGCCGACCCCGACCGGCTGGCCGCCCGGGGCTGGGTGGACCTGAGGCCCTCCTCGTGGGAGGCCTGGCGCCGCCGCTGCGGCGCCTTTCTGGCCTCGGAGGTCCGGAGCCCCGGGGCCGACGCTGGCTCCAGGGAGGACCTGGACGTCCGAAGCCGGAGCGGGGAGATCCGCCCGGGAGCCCTGGCCGCCTACGTCTTCCGGGTCGAGGACGAAGGGGAGCGCATCAAGGCCTGACCGTGCCCCGCGCTCGGGCCGGGCCGCGCACACTCGCTCGGGCCGCGCGGAGCCTCCCGGCTCACGCCTCGTCCTCCACCAGGGGGACGAAGCGGGCGCGCTCGAGTCGCTCCCGCTCGATCGCGCCCCCGGGCGCGCGACGCAGCCGGACGATCGTCTGCGCCGTCCGCCCTCCGACCGGCGCCACCAGGATCCCGCCGGGCCCGAGCTGCTCCACCAGGGCCGGGGGCACCCGCTCGGCGGCGGCCGTGACCAGGATCCGGTCGAAGGGGGCCTCCTCGGGCCAGCCCTTCGAGCCATCCCCGAGGCGTAGCCGGACCCGGTCCGCGTAGCCGGCGCGCTCCAGCGCCCCGCGGGCCTCCTCGAGGAGCTCCGGGATGCGCTCGACGCTGAAGACCTCCATCCCGCAGGCGGCCAGCACCGCGGCCTGGTAGCCCGACCCGGTCCCCACCTCCAGCACCCGGGCCCCGTCCCGGGGCTCGAGGGCGGAGGTCATGCTGGCCACGATGTAGGGCTGGGAGATGGTCTGGCCGTGCCCGATCGGGAGGGCCGCGTCCGCCAGCGCCTCCCGGCGGCGGCGCTCGGGCACGAACTCGCTCCGCGGCACCTCCCTCATGGCCTCCAGGACGCTCGCGTCCGAGATCCCGCGCGAGGCGATCTGCCGTCGGACCATGGCCTCGCGCGCCGAGCGCGGGTCGTCCGCGTCGAGGCCGCTCGATCGACCGAACCATCCCATGGGCGTGCTCCCGGCTGCGGAAGGGCCAGCGAGGACGCCGCCTCCCGGCGGCGCCGTCTGTCGTTGTCGCAAGGGGCGCGCCGGATTACCTTCGAGCTGGCCGGGCGCGCCCCGGGCCGCCCGCCAGCCGGGCCGGATGATGGCGACCACCCAGAACCTCCGACGGGACACGCATGAACACACCGTCCGCCGCCAGGGTCAGGCTCACCCAGTATTCGCACGGAGCCGGGTGAGCGTGCAAGCTGGGTCCGGAGGACCTGGATCAGATCCTGAAGCACATTCCCGTCGGCGCCTCGTCCGGGCTCCTCGTGGGCCTCGAGGCGCCCGACGACGCCGCCGTGTACGGCCTGAGCGAGGACCGGGCGATCGTCGCGAGTCTGGACTACTTCACCCCGCTCGTGGACGACCCCGACGACTTCGGGGCCATCGCGGCCGCCAACGCCCTCAGCGACCTGTACGCCATGGGCGCGCGGCCGCTCTTCGCCCTGAACATGCTGGCCATTCCCGCCGGTGAGCTCCCCGACGAGGTCGTCGCCGCGATCCTGACGGGCGCCGCGCGGGTGTGCGAGGAGGCCGGGATCCCGGTCGGCGGCGGGCACTCCATCGACGATCCCGAGCCCAAGTTCGGGCTCGTCGTCCTGGGCGAGGCCGACCCCCGCCGGCTGTGGCGGAAGTCGGGCGCCCGGCCGGGGGACGCGATCGTGCTGGCCAAGGCGCTCGGGACGGGCGTCGTGACCACGGCCATCAAGCGGGGGGAGGCCCCGGCGGAGGCCATGGAGGCGGCCATCGCCTCGATGCGCCAGCTCAACCGGGACGCCGCGCACGTCCTCGAGGAGCTCGACGTGCACGCCGCCACCGACGTGAGCGGCTACGGGCTCCTGGGGCACCTCCTCGAGGTGTGCCGGGCCTCGGGGCTGGCCGCCGTGGTCGAGGCCGATGCCCCGCCGCTCCTCCCCGGCGCGCGCGAGCTGGCTGCCGGGGGCTTCGTGCCCGGCGGGACCGGACGGAACCGGACGTCGATCGAGCGCGCCTCGACCTGGGACGAGGCCGTCCCCGAGGAGGTGCGGGTCCTCCTGTGCGACGCGCAGACCTCGGGCGGGCTCCTGGCCGCGCTGCCCGAGGAGCAGGCCGCACGGGCCGTGGAGGCGCTCCGCGAGCGGGGCTACGCCGCCGCGCGGGTGGGGACGTTCGTGGAGGGCGAGCCCGGGATCGAGGTGCGGGCCTCGTGACGGCCGAAGTGCGGGCCTCGTGACGGCCGAGGTCCCTCGGCCGGCCGCTCGCGCGGCCGACCACCCGAACCTCACCCTGGTGGACCATCCCCTGGTCCGCCACAAGGTGTGCCTCCTCCGGGACGTCTCGACCTCCAAGAAGCTGTTCAAGGAGCTGGTCGACGAGATCAGCATGCTCATGGCCTACGAGGTCACCTCCGGGCTCCCCACCCGCCGCCGCGAGGTGCACACGCCCCTCGAGCGGACCACCGGCCAGGAGGTGGACGGCGACCGGCTGGTCATCGTGCCCATCCTGCGCGCGGGTCTCGGGATGGTGGAGGGGATCCTGAGGATCGTTCCCACCGTCCGGGTGGGGCACATCGGCCTCCAGCGCGAGCACGACACGCTCGAGCCGGTCGACTACTACTTCAAGATCCCGCCCGACCCCGAGGACCGGGAGTTCATCGTCGTCGACCCGATGCTGGCCACCGGTGGATCGGCGAGCGCGGCCATCGGGTTCCTGAAGGCTTCCGGCGCCACGAGGATCCGGTTCGTGTCCATCGTGGCCGCGCCCGAGGGGGTGCGGCGTCTGGAGGAGGAGCACCCGAACGTGGACGTCTACGCCGCCGTCCTCGACCGGGAGCTTGACGAGAACGGCTACATCCTGCCGGGCCTCGGCGACGCGGGAGACCGGCTCTTCGGGACGGAGTAGGGAGGGGCGGCCGGGCCGATGCCGGGCCCCCACCAGGCGTCCTCTTCAATTGGATTCGAGGACGGGATCGCGATCGCGAGGGGGCCGGCCACTCCCGGTCAGCCCTCGTCCTCGCCCAGCACCCGCGCCACCCGCTCGTCCTGGCCCGCCACGATGGCCACGTCCGACTCCTTGAGCGGCTTCTCGGGGTCGGGCACGACCTGCATCGAGTCGTTGAGGACGTCGTAGATGGCCACGACCTGGATCCCGAAGCGCTGGGGCAGGGAGAGCTCCCTGAGCGACTTCCCCAGCCACTCGTCCGGGATGGCGATCTCCTGGATCGAGTAGCCCTCGGAGAGCGGCAGGTAGTCGAGCACCGTCTTGGAGGCGATCCGGTGCGCCAGGCGGAAGGCCACCTCCCGCTCCGGGAAGATCGTCTCGCGCACCTGGAAGGCGTCGAGCGCACGGGCGGCCTCGGGGCTCGTCACCTTCACGTAGATCTCCTCGACGCCCATCTCGCGGAGCGCCAGGGTGGCCAGGATGCTGGTGGCCAGGTCCTCGCCCGTGCTGATCACGGCGGCGTCGACCGTGGCCGCCCCGATCTCGCGCAGGAGGTCCCGGTTGGTCGCGTCCCCGACCACGCCGCGCGTCATCATGGGCGCGTAGCGGTCCACCAGCTCCCCGCGCTCCTCGATCGAGATGACCTCGTGGCCCTGCGCGTGGAGCGCGCGGGCCACCCACGAGCCGAAGTGTCCGAGGCCGATCACGAGGAACCGCTTCACACTCGCCATGACTCCTCCCCTGCGTGTCGCGTCTCGCCGCCGGATCCGGCCGCCCCGGTGCCTTGCGGGAGCGTCGTGGGCGGCCGCGCCGTGGGCGGCCACGCCCCGCCCGGGCCCCTCGCTCGCCCCCTCATCCGATCACCACGTCCTCGCGGGCGTAGCGGTACCGGGCCCGCCGGTGCCCGCCGGCCGTGGCCATGGCCGACGCCACGGCGAGCGGTCCTACACGTCCCATGTACATGAGCGCCACTATGATGAGTCTCCCCATATCAGACAGATTCGAGGTGACTCCCATCGAGAGTCCCACGGTCCCGAACGCGCTGTGCGCCTCGAAGATCAGGCGAAGGAAGCCGGGCCGGTGGGTGAGCCCCTGGATGGGGAGCTCGGTCATCGAGAGGAGGAAGACCGCCCCCGCCAGGATGGCGAGCCCGCCGATGGTGAGCCCGGTGGCCCGCTGCAGCGTCTCGTCGGGGATCGTCCTCCCCATGAACGACACGTGCTCCCGGCCGCGGAGTCTCGACCACAGGACGAGCACCAGGAGGGCCACCGTCGTCGTCTTCAGGCCCCCCGCCGTCGAGCCCGGCGAGCCTCCGATGATCATGAGGACGATCGTCAGGAAGAGCGAGGGGTTCGAGACCGCGTCGTAGCTCACCGTGTTGAAGCCGGCCGTTCGCGGCGTCACGGCCATGAACCACGCGTTCGTGAGCTTGTCGGTCCACCCGAGGCCGCGCAGCTCGTTGCTTCCCTCGAAGACGAGGAAGAGGGCCGTCGAGCCCACGAGGAGGACGGCCGTGGTGAGGACGGCCAGGCGCGTGTGCGTGGTGAGGCGGTCCGTCTCGCCCAGCCGGTAGCGGGCCCGGCAGTCGGCCATGACCAGGAAGCCGATCCCTCCCAGGATGATGAGGCCCGAGACCGTGAGCAGCGTGACGGGCGAGGTCCGGAGGCCGACCAGCGAGTCCGAGAACACGGAGAAGCCGGCGTTGCAGAAGGCGGAGATGGCGTGGAAGACCGCCGGCCACAGGGCGTGGGCCGCCCCCATCCGCCCCGACCAGTCCGCCCACAGGATCGCCGCGCCGATGGCCTCGAGGATGACCGTGGAGGCGACGACGGCCTTGACCAGGGTGCGCGGGTCCAGGTGGCGGAAGGCCGAGGCGTGCCCGCCCGCCGCCTCCTCGGCGCGCAGGCTGGCGCGCCGGCCCAGGAGCGAGATCACGAGCGTCGTGAACGTGAGGATGCCCAACCCGCCCGCCTCGATGAGGAGGGCGATCCACGCCTGACCGAGCGGCGTGAAGTAGGTGGCCGTGTCCACGACGATGAGCCCCGTGACGCACACGGCGCTCGTGGACGTGAACAGCGCGTCCACGACGCCCAGCCGCGGCCCGGTGTAGAGGCCGGGAAGCACCAGGAGCCCGAGCGTCCCGACCAGGATGAGGCCCGCGAACGAGAGGAGGAAGAGCTGCGTGGCCGGGAGCGAGCGCCGGCCCGCCTCGGCGGCACGTCTCGTGAAGGTCTCCCACGGGCGGCGGCCCAGGAACACGTGCGTTCCGTCCTAGGCCCGCGCGAGGAGCGGCGCGGGGACCGTCGGCTTGCGGCGCTCGGCTCGTCGCGGCATGACGCGTCCCCGGCTGATGGAGCGAGGAGACCAGAATGAGGCGAACCCGGGCATATCGCTACCGCCCGGCGGCGGCCGGCGCAACCGCGGGGGCGCCGAGCACGTCGGCCGGCGGGCCGGTCGACACCGGGGAAGGGCGGGTGTATGATTTCGGGAAGGCGTTCTCCCGGGCCCGTAGCTCAGCTGGTCAGAGCGGGGAACTCATAATTCCAAGGTCGCAGGTTCGAGTCCTGCCGGGCCCACTCACGTCCGACCGGCGAGGTTTCCGAAGTTCCCGCGCCGCCGTAACATCGGTGCGGCCGCGCCTCGGGCACCGACGTTCACCACACGCATCGAGATACACCGGGACATGGAGTCCGCGAGTCAGCTGAAGAGCCGGGCCCGGCGCCTCGAGTCGGCGGGAGACTTCGAGGAGGCGCTCGAGTTGTACGAGAAGGCGCTCCGGCGGTCGGCGGGAGACCCCGATGCGATGCCGGACCCCACCCTCCAGCTTCGCGTCGCCGACCTCCACTACCGTCTGGAGCGACCGGGACTGGCGCTCTCCGAGTACGAGCGTGCGGCGGAGCTCTACCGCGAGCTCGGCCTCATGGTCAACGCCATAGCCGTGTGGAAGAAGGTCGCCCGCGTCTACGAGGACGCGCCGCATCCAAACCGGCGGCTGGCGGAGCTCCAGCTGGCCATGGGGCTCGTGGCCGACGGCCGGTCGAGCCTACGGACCTTCGTCGAGGGCTGCGCGGGGACGGACCGGGAGGAGCAGGCCGTCGAGGCCATGGTGGAGTTCCTTCGGGCCTCGCCCGACCCGGAGATCGCCACGTTGCTGGCGCGGTGGCTCGGCGGGCGGGGGTCCCCTCCGGAGGCTGCGGTCGAGACGCTCGAGCGGACCCGGCGCCGGCTCGAGGACGAGGGGCGCGCGGCCGCGGAGTTCGAGCAAGCGATGGAGGAAATCCTGGGACCGTCCACCTGAGTTCCGGACCCACCGGCCCCAGCGAGTGTAGGCCAGCCCGGAAGAAAGCTGTCCGGCGCCCGGATCCCGCCGCGGATCGCGATCGGGAAGGCGCCGGCGTTCACGTTGGAGAGACGGCACGAGGATGCTGACGGAAACCACTCAGGAGGAAGCACCGGCGGACCGCGCGGGCTTCGGGGAGCTCGGACTCTCGGAAGCGTCGCTCGGCGCGCTCCGCAAGCTCGGCTACACCGACCCCACCCCCATCCAGAGGAAGGCGATCCCGCCGGCGCTCGAGGGCTCCGACGTCCTGGGGTCGGCGCAGACGGGGACCGGCAAGACCGCCGCGTTCTCGCTCCCCATGATCCAGCGGCTCGCCGGCGAGGAGGGCGCGCAGGGGACCCTGCGCGGGCTCGTCGTGACGCCCACGCGCGAGCTGGCCCAGCAGGTCGAGCGGGCCATCCGGGGCTACGCCGCCACCACGCCGATCGAGTCGACGTTCGTGCACGGCGGCGTCCCGATCGGCCCGCAGATCCGGGCGCTCGAGTGGGGCTGCGACATCCTGGTCGCGACGCCGGGGCGGCTCCTGGACCACATGGAGCGTGGCACGGTGAGCCTGGGGTCGATCGAGGTGCTGGTCCTCGACGAGGCCGACCGGATGCTCGACATGGGCTTCATCGACGACGTGCGGCGCATCGTGGCCGGCACTCCGGACTCGCGCCAGACGCTCCTGTTCTCGGCCACGATCCCGGACCCGATCCTCTACCTGGCCAGCCAGATCATGCGGGAGCCGGTCCGGGTGCAGGTGGGCCTCGAGAAGGCCGCCGAGGGGATCGAGGAGGTCATCCACCCGGTCGACCGCGCCGAGAAGCACGAGCTCCTCCTCCACCTCCTGGAGAGCCGCGACGAGGGCCAGATCCTGGTGTTCACGCGGCGCCGCGACACGACCAGCTACCTGGCCGACTACCTGCGCTCCCGGGGGCTCTCGGTGGACGACCTGCACGGCGGCAAGTCGCAGGCCGACCGCACGCAGAGCCTGCAGCGCTTCCGCGAGGGCGGCACGCGGATCCTGGTGGCCACCAACGTCGCCGCTCGCGGGCTCGACATCCGGGGGATCCGCCACGTGGTGAACTTCGACGTGCCGGAGGACCCGCGCGACTACGTCCACCGCGTGGGGCGCACGGCCCGCGCCGACGAGACCGGCGACGCGATCACGCTCATGTCCCCCCACGAGTGGCTCATGGTGCGCGACATCGAGAAGCTCACCGGCGAGGCGATCGAGCGGCAGTCGGTGGAGGGCTTCGAGCCGAGCGTGGAGCCGCTCGACGCGGTCGAGCCGACCGACGAGGAGCCCGAGCGTCCTCGCTCGCGGCTGAGCCGCGGCCGGCGGCGGCGCTGAGCCCGGACCGCCTGGCCACGGGGCGTCGGGCACCGCCGGGACCGCGCGTCGCGGCGCCGCTCCGGGGGGGCGCTCTCCGGCCGTCCGACCGGCCGTGCTCTTTCATCGTCCCGCGAGGCCCGATAGCTTGCCGGGCTTCGGGTGCGTCCGGGCTCCGGGCGCCAGCTCGTGAACCGAGATTCGACGTGAGATGCTGAGCACCATAAAAGGACGGCTCGTCGTCATCGGCGCCCTGCTTCTGCTGTGCGTGTGGGCGCTGGTGCCCAAGACGGGGCCGGACGGCAACGAGGTCTCCCCCATCAACCTGGGGCTGGACCTCCAGGGCGGAATGCACCTGGCCGTCGAGGTGGCCGACTCCTCGGGCGCGATGACCGAGCAGCAGAAGGCGGACGCCATCGACCGCACGCTCACCACGATCCGCAACCGGATCAACCAGTTCGGCGTGCGCGAGCCCACCATCCAGAAGGCGGGCGACCAGCGCATCATCGTCGAGCTGGCGGGGATCGAGAACCCGGAGCGGGCCAAGGAGATCGTCGAGAAGACGGCCTTCCTGGAGTTCACGATCGTGAAGGGCAGCGACGAGCTCCGGCGGGCGCTCCCGCGCATGGACCGGGCGATCGTCGACTCGCTGGGCCCCCAGAGCGTGGGCGCCCCCGAGCTGGGGGGCGCGCAGGGCCAGGCCGGACAGGGCCGGCAGAAGGGCCTGAACGAGATCCTCGGCGGCGGGGACACGACCGCGGGCGGCTCCGATTCGGCCGCAGCCGGGTCGGACACGGCCGCGGGAGGCGGAGCGGACACCTCCGCCGCCGACCAGGGCGGGAGCCTGCGGCCCCTGAGCGCGCTCCTCCTCGAGTCGGGCGCGCCGGGCGAGTTCCTGGTCGCCGAGCAGGACGTACCGACCGTGAGGAAATACCTGGGGCTCCCCGGCGTGAACGACGCCCTACCGCGGAACACGCGGCTGGCCTGGGGCGCCGACCCGGTGGGCGAGGGGGGGAACAGCTTCCTGCCCCTCTACGTCCTGGACCAGCAGCCGCTGGTGACCGGCGACCAGCTGGCCGACGCCGGGCCGGCCACCCGGGACCCGACCTACAACGAGCCGGTCGTGCCGTTCACGATGACGCGGCAGGGCGCGCGCATGCTCCAGCGGGGCACGAGCCGCCACGTGGGCGACCAGATGGCCATCCTCCTGGACGGGAAGGTGCAGAGCGCGCCCGTGATCAAGCAGACGCTGAGCCGCCGCGCCCAGATCGAGATGGGGACGGGCTCCTCTCTCCAGGAGGCCCAGGACCTGGCGCTCATCCTCCGCGCCGGCGCCCTGCCGGTCCCGATCAGGATCGTCGAGGAGACGACCGTCGGCCCCTCGCTCGGCGCGGACTCGATCGCCAAGGGGAAGCTGGCCTTCGCGATCGGAATCGTGCTCGTGGTGCTCATCATGATCGTCTACTACCGGGTGGCCGGGTTCATGGCCGTGGGGGCCCTGTGCTTCTACGTGCTCCTCGTGCTGGGGGGGCTGGCCGGGCTCAACGCCACGCTCACGCTGCCGGGGATCGCGGGGCTCATCCTCTCGGTCGGGATGGCCGTGGACGCCAACGTCCTGATCTTCGAGCGCGTGCGTGAGGAGCTCGGGATGGACAAGACCGCCCGGACGGCGGTCGAAGCGGGCTTCCAGCACGCCATGTCGGCCATCGTGGACTCGAACCTCACCACGCTCATCACGGCGGCCATTCTCTTCCAGTTCGGCACCGGGGCGATCAAGGGCTTCGCGGTCACCCTGTCCATCGGCATCATCGCCTCCTTCTTCACGGCGGTCTTCGTGACGCGGACGCTCTTCATGGTCTACCTGGAGAAGCACCGCTCCGGAGAGCCGGTCAGCATCTAGACGCCCAGGGCCAGGAATCCATGCGACTGTTCAAGGACGCCAGCTACGACTTCCTCAACAACCGGAAGCGCGCCTACGTCTTCTCGGCGCTCCTCCTCCTCGTGGGCATCTTCTTCCTGACGGTCCATCACGGCCTGAGCTACGGGGTGGACTTCACGGGTGGCACCCTCATGCAGGTGAAGTTCGGGAAGGCCACCGACGTGGCGCAGGTCCGGAGCGCGATCTCCGGGCTGCGCGGCGGGGAGTCGCAGATCCAGCAGCTCGGCCAGAGCGACACGTACGTGATCCGGCTGCCGGTCTTCCAGTCCGACCAGCAGCGGGACGTGGGCGACGAGCTGCGCTCGGCGCTCGCGAGCACGTTCGGTCAGGACGGCTATACCGTGGAGCGCACGGAGGCGGTCGGGCCCAAGGTGGGGAACGAGCTGCAGCGGAAGGCGATCGAGGCCATCCTCATCGCCTTCGGCCTCACCCTCGTCTACCTGGCCTTCCGGTTCGAGTGGCGCTTCGGGGTGGCGGCCATCATCGCCACCGGCCACGACATCCTGATCACCTTCGGATTCATCTCGATGTTCAACGTGGACATCACGCTGGCCACGGTGGCGGCGGTGCTCACGATCGTGGGTTACTCGCTCAACGACACGATCATCGTGTTCGACCGGATGCGCGAGAACTTCAAGGGGAAGCGCAAGGAGCAGTACGTCGACACGCTGAACCGGTCCATCAACGAGACGCTCCCGAGGACGGTCCTCACCAGCGGGACGACGCTGGCCACCCTCTTTGCCCTCTTCATCTTCGGGGGCGAGGTCATCCGTCCCTTCGCACTGGTCCTCATCCTTGGGATCGGCATCGGGACATTCTCCTCGATCTTCGTGGCCTCGCCGGCCCTGTTGGAGATCGAGAACTGGCTGCAGCGGCGGGAGGCGGCGGCGTAGGACCGTGTCCGGCGCCACGCTCTTCGATTCGCACCTCCATCTGACCGACGGCCGCCTGGCGGGCGACCTCGACGCGGTCCTCGCGGCCGCCCGGGACGCGGGCGTGCGCGAGATGGTCACGGTGGGCACCTCCCCGGACGACGCCGAGGCGGCGTGCGAGCTGGCGTCCTCCCTCGAGGACGTGTGGGCCACCGCCGGGCTCCACCCCCACGAGGCCCGGGAGTTCGGCCCCGACGTGCGGGCCCGGCTCGAGGGGCTGGCGGGGCGTGGAGAGGTCGTGGCCATCGGGGAGACCGGCCTCGACTACCATTACGACAACTCGCCCCGGGCGGCCCAGCGCCGGGCGTTCGAGGCGCAGGTGGCCCTGGCGGAGTCGGCGGACCTCCCGGTCGTGGTCCACAGCCGCGACGCGGACGAGGACACGGCGTCGGTGATCCAGACGGCGGGGTCGGGGGTCCGAGGGGTGCTCCACTGCTTCACGGGCGGAGACGGGCTCCTGGATGCGGCGCTCGAGGCGGACTGGCACGTCTCCTTCTCCGGGATCGCCACCTTCGGGAGCTGGGACGGGGCCGCGCGGGTGGCCCGGGTCCCCTCCGACCGGCTCCTCATCGAGACCGACAGCCCCTATCTCGCGCCCGTCCCCGAGCGAGGCCACCGGAACGAGCCTGCCTTCCTGGTCCACACCTGCCGGGCCGTGGCGGAGCAGCGGCACGAGGAGCCGGACGAGGTCGCGGCCCACGCGAGGGCCGCGGCCAGGAGGTTCTACGGGCTGGACGCCGCCGAGGGCTAGGCGGCGCCGCACCGGGAGCAGGCCGCGCCGCACCGGGAGCAGGCCGCGCGGGAAGGGACGAGGGGAGCCACGACGTACCGCGGACGTCTCACGGGAGAGGACGCCATGCGCACGATTCACCAGCTGTTCGGGACCTCGCCGTTCGGTCCCCTGGTCGAGCACACGCGGCGGGTCCACGAGACCGTGGAGCTGGTGCGGCCCGTCCTGGACGCCTACCTGGACGAGGACTGGCCCCGCTGCGAGGAGCTCTACGAGGAGATCTCCCGCCGCGAGCACAAGGCGGACAAGCAGAAGAACGAGATCCGCGACCACCTGCCCAAGTTCCTCTTCCTGCCGGTCGACCGCGGGGACCTGCTCTCGTACCTGAAGGAGCAGGACGCGATCGCCGACGCCACCGAGGACCTGGCGGTCATGCTGACCTTCCGGCCCCGGCCCACGCCCGAGGCCCTCAAGCCCATGATACGCGACCTGGCCGACCAGGTCGTCCGCACCAGCGAGCTCCTGGTCGAGGCCGGCTCCGAGCTCGTGGAGCTGTTCGAGGCCTCCTTCGGCGGGCCCGAGGTCGACCGGGTGCTGGAGATGGTGGCCGAGGTGAACCAGCAGGAGTGGGAGGCCGACAAGCGGCAGCGGAAGGTCACCCGGGCGCTCCTCGAGGAGGCCGATGGCCTCGACCCGGTGGCGGTCTTCCTGTGGATGCGGACGCTGAACGTGCTGGGCAGGATCGCCAACCACGCCGAGAACACGGGGGACCTCCTGCGCATGATGGTGCACCGACGGTGAGGACGAGGGAGCGGGGCCGCGGGCGCCGGCGGGCCGCCGGCGGGGCGCGGGGGGAGCGGTGAGCTCCGCCACGATCGCCCTGGTCATCGGGATGGTCTCGGCCGCGTACATGGCGTGGAACATCGGTGCCAACGACGTGGCCAACGCCATGGGGACCTCGGTGGGTTCGGGGGCGCTGACCCTGGGCGCGGCCGTGGTCCTGGCCGGCATCTTCGAGTTCGCCGGGGCGTCGCTCGTGGGGACCCACGTGACCGAGACGATCCGCACGGGGATCCTGGACACGTCGGCGTTCGCGGCGGGGAGCCCGATCCTCGGGCCCGAGGGGCCGCGGATCCTCCTGCTCGGGATGGTCTCGGCCCTCCTGGCCGCGGGCATCTGGCTCCAGGTGGCCACCAGCCTCGGCCTCCCGGTCTCGACCACCCACTCGATCGTGGGCTCCCTGGTCGGCTTCGGGCTCGTGTCCGTCGGGAGCCAGTCCGTGCGCTGGGGCGTCGTGGCTAAGGTCTCGGCCAGCTGGGTCCTGTCGCCGATCCTCGGGGCCATGGTGGCCGCCGGGATGTTCATGTTCATCTCCTACGGGATCCTGCGAAGGGAGGACCCCGCCGGCGCCACCCGCGCCATGGGACCCCATCTCGTGGCCGCCGTGGCGTTCCTCCTCGTCCTCAGCTTCGTCTACAAGGTCGTCGACGACATCCTCACCTCGCCGCCGTGGTGGGTGGTCGTGGTGGTGGCAGCCGGGGTGGCCGGGCTCGCCTACCTTCTGGCCAGGGCCCTGATCGAGCGCGGGTGGACGGAGCCGGCGAAGCCGTTCGCGTACGTCGAGGGGGTGTTCGGCCGGCTGCAGATCGTCACGGCCTGCTACGTGGCCTTCGCGCACGGGGCCAACGACGTGGCCAACGCCGTCGGGCCGGCCGCCGCGGTCGTCCAGATCCACCAGCTGGGGTCCCTCCCGCCGCACGTTCCCGTGCCCGAGTGGATCCTCATCGTGGGCGGGATCGGCATCGTGATCGGCCTGGGGACGTGGGGCTACAAGGTGATCGCCACCGTGGGCGGCGCGATCACCGAGCTCACCCCCACGCGCGGCTTCAGCGCCGAGTTCGGCGCCGCCACCACCGTGCTCGTGGCCTCGCGCATGGGCCTCCCGGTCTCGACCACGCACACGCTGGTGGGGGCGGTGATCGGGGTGGGGCTCGCCCGCGGCCTGGCCGCCATCAACCTCCGCGTGGTGGGCCGGATCGTGAACTCGTGGATCGTGACCCTCCCGGTGGCGGGCGCCCTGGCCGCGGGCCTGTTCGAGGTGCTCCGCCACTTCCTGGCCTGAGGGGGACGGAGGCGAGCGTGCCGACCCGGATCCGCATCCTCCCCGACAGGGTCGCCAACCAGATCGCCGCGGGCGAGGTGGTCGAGCGGCCCGCCTCCGTCGTGAAGGAGCTCGTCGAGAACGCGCTCGACGCCGGGAGCCGGCGGGTGGACGTGGCCCTCCGGGGCGGCGGGAAGACCGAGATCCGGGTGGCCGACGACGGGATGGGGATGGAGCGCGAGGACGCCCTCCTGGCCCTGGACCGCCACGCCACGAGCAAGATCCGGGAGGCCGAGGACCTCCACCGCGTCTCCTCCTTCGGCTTCCGGGGGGAGGCCCTCCCGTCGATCGCCGCCGTGAGCCGCTTCGAGCTGGAGACCGCGCCCGAGGGGGGCGGCGCGGGGACCCGCCTCCGGGTGCGGAGCGGGCGCGTCCAGTCCGTGGACGAGGTGGCGAGGCGCCCGGGGACGACCGTGACCGTTCGGGCGCTGTTCGGAGACGTCCCCGCCCGGGCCAAGTTCCTGCGCTCGGCGTCCGCGGAGACCCGCTCCTGCAGCGAGGCCGTCACGCTCCTGGCCCTCGCCAACCTGGGGACGGCCTTCCACGTCGAGTCCAACGGCCGCTCCCTCCTCGACCTCCCGCGAGCGGACGCGCTCCGCCTGCGCGTGGCCGACCTGTGGGGCTCGGAGGCGGCGTCCGAGATGCTCGGGGTGGACCGGACGTCCGGGGACGTGAGGGCGGCCGGCCTCGTCCAGCGTCCCGACGCGGCGGGGCGGGGGACGGGCCGCCGCTACCTGTTCGTGAACGGGCGCCCCTTCCAGGACGCGGGACTCCACCGGATCGTGGACGAGGCTTACCGGACCACCGTCCCGGGGGACGTGCGGCCCGCCTTCCTCCTCTACCTCAGCGTCCCGCCGCGCACCGTGGACGTGAACGTCCACCCCGCCAAGGCCGAGGTCCGCTTCCGCGAGCGGACGGAGGTCGAGGCGGCCGTGCGCGGCGCGGTGCGGGCCGCGCTGGGCGGCCTCGAGAGCGCGGCGCCGGTCGGGGGCGGGGGCCCGGAGCGTCCCGGGGGCGGCGAGGGGGCGGCGGACGAGGGCCGCGGCGGCGGTCGGGGCGGCGCGCCGCAGGGGCCGACCGGGAGCGCCCCGGCCGTGCGGGAGCGGGAGCGGGGCGTCCCGGTCGAGGAGGCCGGCGGCGGCCGGGAGGAGCCGGGGCCCGGGCGCGCGGCCGCGGGCCCGGACCGTACGGCCGGGGGCCCCGGCGGGGAGCCGGTCCCGGCCCCCGAGACCGGGACCCGCCCCTCCCAGCTCGCGCTCTTCGTCCCGGGCGGCGGCGAGGGGGCGGCGGCCGGCGAGCTGGGCGAGTCCGAGCCCCCGGCGGGCCGGGCCGCCCCCCCGGAGCTGTGGCAGCTCCACGACCGGTACATCCTGGCCTCCGTGCGCGACGGACTCCTCCTCATCGACCAGCACTCGGCCCACGAGCGCGTCCTGTTCGAGGAGGTCATGCGCCGCTTCGAGGACGAGGGGAGGGGGAGCTCCCAGCGGCTCCTGTTCCCGATCACGCTCCGCCTGGACCCGGCCGAGTACTCGGCCGTCGACGAGCTCTCGGGCCTCCTCCGGCGGACCGGCTTCGAGCTCGACCCGTTCGGGGACCGGACCGTCATCATCCACGCGGCGCCCCAGCCGCACCCCGGATTCGACGCCGAGCGCTGCTTCCGGGAGATGATCGAGGAGCTGACGCACGGCTCGGCGCTCGTGGACTCGGCGCGCAACCAGCACGAGCGGATCGCCAAGAGCCTGGCGTGCAAGGGCGCGATCAAGGCGGGCCAGCCCCTCTCCCGGGCCGAGATGGCCGAGCTGGTGGACCGCCTGTTCGCCACCGAGCTCCCGGGCCACGACGTCCACGGCCGCCCGACCATCCTCCGCCTCACGCTGGACGAGCTCGAGCGCCGCTTCGGCCGGACCTGATGGGCCGGGCCCGGGCGGCGTCCCGACCCGAATCCGGGATCGCGATCGTCGGACCCACCGCCACCGGGAAGAGCGAGCTGGCGGTGGTCGTGGCCGAGCGCCTGGGCGGCGAGATCGTCTCGGTCGACAGCCGCCAGGCCTACCGCGGCCTCGAGATCGGGACGGCCGCCCCCACGCCGGAGCAGCGGCGGCGCGTCCCCCACCACGGCGTGGCATTCCTCGAGCCCGGCGAGCGCTGGTCGGCCGGGCGCTTCGCCCGCCGGGCGCGGCAGTGGATCTCCGGGATCCGGGCGAGGAGCCGGGTCCCGGTCCTGGCGGGCGGGACGGGCTTCTTCCTGGCGGCCCTCACGGACCCCCCCTTCCGCGAGCCCGACATGGACCCGGAGCGGCGCGAGCGGCTCGAGCGTTGGCTCTCGGGCCTGGACGAGGCCGAGCTCCGGCGCTGGACCCGGAGGCTGGACCCGGAGCTCGAGCGCGAGCTCGGCACGCTCGACCCCCAGCGCTGCGCCCGCACCCTGGAGCTGGCCCTCCTGGCCGGCCGGCCGGTCACCTGGTGGCACCGGAACGGGGCGCCCGAGGCCGAGCCGCTCCGCTTCCTCGTCTTCGGTCTCGAGCTCCCGGGCGAGCTCCACCGCGAGCGCATCCGCCGGCGCACGGAGGCCCTGCTCGAGGCCGGGTGGCCCGAGGAGGTGCGGCGGCTCCTCGGGGAGGGGCGGGACCCGGACCAGCGGGCGCTCTCGGCCCTGGGGTACGATGCCGTGGCGGCGCTCGTCCGGGGCGAGCGGGGCAGGGAGGAGGTGCTCGAGGAGATCGTGCGGGACACGTGGCACTACGCCCGCCGGCAGCGCACCTGGTTCCGGCACCAGCTCCCGGAGGGGACGGTCCGGCTGGACGCCCGGCGGCCGGTCGACCAACTTGCGGACCGCGTGACGGAGGCCTGGGAGGAGGAGCGGCGACGGGCATGAAGATCGGGATCACCTGCTATCCGACCTACGGCGGCTCGGGGGCCGTCGCCACCGAGCTCGGCCTGGAGCTGGCCCGCCGCGGCCACGAGGTCCACTTCGTCTCCTACGCCCAGCCCTTCCGGCTCACGACGTTCCACCCGGGCATCTTCTTCCACGAGGTGGAGATGATGCCCTACCCGCTCTTCGAGTACCCTCCCTACTCGCTGGCGCTGGCGGTGTCCCTGCACGGCGTCACGGTGGAGCACGACCTGGACCTCCTGCACGTGCACTACGCCGTCCCGCACGCCACGAGCGCGTGGGTGGCGAGGGAGATGCTCCGGGCCGACGGGCGGGACGTCCGCATCATCACCACCCTGCACGGCACGGACATCACGCTCGTGGGGCAGGACGCCTCGTTCCGGCCGATCACCCGCTTCTCGATCGAGCGCTCCGACGGCCTGACCGCGGTCTCCGAGCACCTGAAGGCCCGCACCACGGAGACGTTCGGCTGCGAGGGCCGCCGCATCCGCGTCATCCCCAACTTCGTCGACCCCGAGACCTACGACCGCGCTTCCACCGACTGCCACCGGAAGGACCTGGCCGATCCGGGCGAGAAGATCGTCATGCACATCTCCAACTTCCGGAGGGTGAAGAGGATCGACGACGTGGTGAAGATCTTCGCGCGCATCGCGGAGCGCGTCCCCTCGCGCCTGGTCCTCATCGGGGACGGGCCCGAGCGCGGGCTCGCGGCTCGGACGGCCGAGGAGGAGGGCGTAGGGGAGCGCACGACGTTCCTGGGGAAGCTCGAGTCGGTGGCGCCCCTCCTGGCGTGCGCCGACCTCTTTCTCCTCCCCAGCGAGGAGGAGTCCTTCGGCCTGGTGGCGCTGGAGGCCCAGGCCAGCGGCGTGCCCGTGGTCGGGTCGGCGGGGAGCGGGCTCGAGGAGGTGCTCGAGCCGGGCGTGACGGGCTGGCTCCATCCGGTCGGGGACGTCGAGTCCATGGCTTCGAGCGGGGCCCGGGTGCTCGCGGACGGGGACCTGTGGCGCGCCACCTCGGCTGCGTCCCGCGAGCGCGCGGTGACGCGCTTCTCGGCGGAGCGGGTCGTGCCCGAGTACGAGGCCTACTACCGCGAGGTGGTCGGGGACGCCGCGCACCGGCTCGCGGCCGCGTCGGGCACGGCGCCGGCGTCCGGGGACGGGGCTCCCGGGGACGCGGCTCCGCAGGGAGACGGCGCGTGAGCCCGCTCGACGCCCTGGTCCTCGGGGTGATCCAGGGCCTCACCGAGTTCCTCCCCGTCTCGAGCAGCGGCCACCTGGTGCTCGCACAGGCGCTCCTCGGGCTCCGGCTGAACGGCGTGGCCTTCGACGTGGTCCTCCACGTGGCGACGCTCTCGGCGGTCCTGTGGGTCTACCGGGAGCGCGTCCTCGCGCTGGCCGGCGGGGTCCTGCGCGGGCGGGCCGAGAGCTGGCGCTACTTCGGGCTGCTCCTCCTGGCGTCCGTGCCCGCGGGACTCGTGGGCTACTTCGGGGAGGACTTCTTCGAGCGGGTGTTCTCGCGGCCGGTGGCGGCGGCCGCCTTCCTCCTGGTCACGGGGATCGTGGTGTGGTCGATCCGCTTCGCGCTGCCGCGGGCGGAGCGCGAGACGCCGCGTGCCGGGGACGCGTGGTGGGTGGGCGTGGCCCAGGCCGTCTCGATCCTCCCCGGGATCTCCCGGTCGGGGAGCACGGTCGCGGCCGGGGTGTGGCTGGGCGTGGACGGGATCCGCATGGCGGAGTTCTCGTTCCTCATGTCGGTCCCGGCCATCGCCGGGGCGGCCGTGCTGCAGATGGGGGACTTCGGCCCGGCGGCGGCCCAGGTGGGCGTCCCCGCCATGGTCATCGGCTTCGTGACGGCGCTCGGGGCCGGCGTGCTGGCGATCCGCATCTTCCTCCGGATGCTCCGGGCCCGGAGCTTCCACTACTTCGGCTACTACTGCTGGATCGTCGGGGGCGGCTACCTCATCGCCGCCCTCCTCGTGCCGGGCCTCAGGGGATGAGCGGCCCGCGGGCCGGCGAGCTGGACGCGGCCGCCCTCGTGGCGGCCGCGCTTGCCGAGGACGTGGGGGACGGGGACCGGACGAGCCTGTGGGCGGTCCCCGCAGGCGCTCGCGGCGCGGCCCGGATCGTGGCCCGGGAGGCCGGCGTGGTGGCGGGCGCCGGTCCGGCCGGCGAGGTCTTCCGCGCCGTGGACCCGGAGCTCGAAGCGCGCTGGGAGCGGGCCGACGGGGACCGGGTCGGCGCCGGGGACGTGGTGGCCACGGTGGAAGGCCCCCTCGGCGGCCTTCTCACCGCCGAGCGCACGGCCCTCAACTTCCTGGGCCGCCTCTCGGGGATCGCCACCCTCACCGCCCGCTTCGTGGCGGCGGTCGAGGGGACCGGTTGCCGGATCACCGACACGCGCAAGACGACGCCGGGATGGCGGCGGCTCGAGAAGGCGGCGGTCGCGGCCGGCGGCGGCGCGAGCCACCGCTTCGGCCTCTACGACATGGTCCTCGTCAAGGAGAACCACATCCGGGCGGCGGGCGGGGTGACCGCCGTGCTGGAGCGGGTCCTGCCCCCGGCGCGGGCCGAGGGACTCCCGGTCGAGATCGAGGTCACGACGCTCGAGGAGCTCGAGCAGGCGCTGGCCGCCTCTCCGGACCGGATCCTGCTGGACAACATGGGCCCGGATCGGCTCCGCGCCTGCGTCGCGAGGACGGCCTCCGCGGATCCCCCCCGGCCGCTCCTGGAGGCGTCGGGCGGCGTGGCCCTGGCGTCGGTGCGCGAGATCGCCGGAACCGGGGTGGACGTGGTGTCGGTGGGGGCGCTCACGCACTCCGCCCCGGCGCTCGACCTGTCGCTCCTCGTGGAGGAAGCATGACGCCCGGGAAGACATCATGACGCCCAGCAAGGCCAGGAAGTGGGCCGGCCT
Organism: Gemmatimonadota bacterium; assembly: GCA_035267645.1. Classification (GTDB taxonomy): domain Bacteria; phylum Gemmatimonadota; class Gemmatimonadetes; order Palauibacterales; family Palauibacteraceae; genus Humimonas. The sequence goes on from DATFLN010000083.1 coordinate 28,415, forward strand.
CACGCTCGACGAGCTCCGGGACCGCTGGGGCCGGGACGACGTCCACCTGTTCGGCTCGGTCGGGTCCACCAACGACGTGGCCCGCGAGCTGGCCGAGGAGGACGCTCCGTCCGGGACCGTCGTGCTGGCCCGCGAGCAGTCGGGCGGGCGGGGCCGCGCCGGCCGATCGTGGTACTCGCCGGAGGGCGGCGTCTACCTCAGCATGGTCTTCCGGCCCGGCCGGGTGGAGAACCCCGAGCTCCTCCCGATCCTGGCGGGCCTGGGCATGGCCGCGGAGCTGGAGCGAAGGATCGAGGGACTCGTGCCCGCGCTCAAGTGGCCCAACGACCTGGTCGCCGGGGACCGGAAGTTCGGCGGCATCCTGAGCGAGGCGGCCTGGGGCGAGGACGGCATCCGGCACCTGGTGGTGGGCACCGGGATCAACGTGGCTCCGCTGGGCTCCGGGGCGCCGCGGGGGCTGCGCTCGCGCGCCATCTCGATCGAGGGCGTGGTCGACCACGACGTGCCGCTCGAGGAGGTGGCCGACGCGGTGGTGGCGGGCCTGGAGGCCTACGTGCCCTCGGCGCCGCCGCGGCTCGACGCCGAGCTCCTGAAGCTGGCCGACCGCTACGACTGGCTCCGGGACCGCCGCGTGCACGTGACGCCGCCCGACGCGGAGGAGGGCCTTCCCGGCGTGTGCGTCGGGATCGCGCCGGACGGCGCGCTCCTCTTCCGACCCGACCGCGGGGCGCTCCGCCGGCTCCACGGCGGGACGGTCCGGGCCGAGGAGGCCCGCTCTTGATCCTGGCCATCGACGTCGGGAACACCGAGACGGTCCTCGGCCTCTTCCACGAGCCGGGCGACCCCGAGAACGCGTCGTCGGACGCCGGAGGGGAAGGGCCCGACCGCCGCGACCTGGAGCCCGTGCACGCGTGGCGCTTGGCCACCGACGCGCGGCGGACGGCCGACGAGCACGCCTTCATCCTCCAGGGCTTCCTGGACCGCTCGCTCTCCCCCTCCGACGGTCCGCTCCGCCGGGGGATCATGGCGTCGGTCGTCCCCGTGATGGACCGGGTGTGGAAGAGCGCCTGCCGGAGCCTGGGTGTCGAGCTCGAGGTAGTGAGCGTCCGCACGCCGCTCCCGATCCGACTGGACGTGGACGACCCGGCCGGCGTCGGGGCCGACCGCATCGTAAACACCCTGGCGGCGTCGGTCCTCTACCGGAGGAACACGGTCGTGGTCGACCTGGGGACGGCGACCACCTACGACTGCATCACCGACGAGGGCGTCTTTCTGGGTGGCGTGATCGCGCCCGGGCCGCGCGCGGGACTCGAGCGGCTGACCGCCGCGGCCTCGCGCCTCCCGCAGGTCGAGCTGGCGCCGCCCGAGCGGGTCATCGGACGGCGGACCGAGGCGTGCCTCAACTCCGGGATCTTCTTCTCGGTCGTGGACGGGATCGACGGGATCGTGAGGCGGATCCTCGAGGAGTGGGCGCCCCGACAGCCGCTCGTGGTGGCCACCGGCGGCCTGGTCGGCATGCTCGCGCCCCACTGCCGGACCGTCGAGAGGATCGAGCCCCACCTCACGCTGCTCGGGCTGGCGCTCGTGGACCGGCACCTGGCCGGAGGTGGCGGGGCGGGCTGAAGGGCTCGGCGGCGGAGCGTGGGGGCCCCGCACGCCGCCCTCTCGAAGTAGGCCTCGAGAGGGCGGAGGAGGCCGGCGTCCGGCCGGGAGTCGGCTCCGGCGCCCGGGGAACGCCGGAGCTGCGGCTGCCTCAGCTCCCCCAGCCGTCCTGGAGCCTGGAGCGATATTTCTCGGCCAGATCCGGCCGCACGAGCCGGAGGATGAAGTAGCCCAGCAGGAGCACCACGGCCACCTTGATGGCCAGGACCGCCAGCGGCACCATCACCGAGAACAGGATCCCGAGGACCGCCAGTCCCAGGACCCCCACCACCAACAGCACCAGCAGCGATCGGATCATCTTTTCCTCCTCGCGCCGCCGCCGGGACCCTTCGGCCCCGGCGCGCGCCGGGTCATCCTCTGTCGCGTCGCCCGTCTCATCGTCAAGTCGTGTGCCGGCCGCTCGGGCCCGCACCCCACCGTACGGAGCGGCCGCGGGCCGGGTTTCAGCGGCCCTGGGGCCGGGTGCGCGCCGCCGCGCCGGGGGGCGCGGGCGCCAATGTGACAGCGCGGTGCCACGCTGGCAGACCGAACGGGCCGCAGGCCCGCCCCGGGGCGGCGAAACCCCCGGACGGAGCTGGCATGCCTCCTGCACCGGAGCAACGTCGAGGGACAGAGGTCCGCTCGGACCGGTCGTCCCGTTTTTTCAGAGCGCCGCGTTAGCACCCGGCGCGGAAGAGTGCTAACAGCACGCCGTGCCGGTGGCGAAAACGCCGGCGGCACGCGGACCGCGACAGGGATCGCGACGGGGCGCCGAACGTCGACCCGTAAATCGCACGAGGCAAGGAGGACCAGGGAGATGGCAACGGCATCGAAGACGAAGTCCAAAGTGCAGATCCGGCCCCTGGCCGACCGGGTGGTGGTGGAGCCCCTCGAGGAGACCGAGGAGATGAGGGGCGGCCTCTACATTCCCGATACGGCCAAGGAGAAGCCGCAGCAGGGCAAGGTCGTGGCCGTGGGTCCCGGCCGCACGACGGACGAGGGTGAGCACGTCGAGGTCGAGCTCGAGGTCGGCGACCGCATCCTGTACGGCAAGTACTCGGGCACCGAGGTCACCGTGGCGGATCAGGAGCTCCTGATCATCCGCGAGAGCGACGTCCTGGCGGTCCTCGAGGACTGAGGCCCGAGACGGTACGACCCGGCCCCGCGCCCGGAGACGGGTCGCGCGGCCGGCCGAAGCACGTGAACCGCGACATCCGACAGGAGAGAACCACCATGGCGAAGGATCTGGAATTCGACACCGCCGCCCGGCAGCGGCTCAAGGCCGGCGTGGACAAGCTGGCTCGGGCCGTGAAGGTCACGCTGGGGCCCAAGGGCCGGAACGTGGTGCTCGAAAAGAAGTTCGGCAGCCCCACCATCACCAAGGACGGCGTGACGGTGGCCAAGGAGGTCGAGCTCGAGGACCCGATCGAGAACCTCGGGGCCAAGATGGTCAAGGAGGTCGCGACAAAGACCTCCGACACCGCCGGTGACGGGACCACGACCGCGACGGTCCTGGCCCAGGCCATCTTCCGCGAGGGCCTCAAGAGCGTCACGGCCGGCGTGAACCCGATGGCGCTCAAGCGCGGCATCGACTCGGCCGTCGAGAAGGTCGTCGACAACCTCCACGGGGTTTCGATCGAGACCACGGGCAAGAAGGAGATCGCCCAGGTCGCCGCGATCTCGGCCAACAACGACCCCGAGATCGGGGAGCTGATCGCCGACGCGATGGAGAAGGTCGGCAAGGACGGCGTGATCACGGTCGAGGAGGCCAAGGGCCTCGAGACCACGCTCGAGACCGTCGAGGGCATGCAGTTCGACCGCGGCTACTTGTCCCCCTACTTCGTCACGGACTCCGAGAAGATGGAGGCCGTGCTCGAGGAGCCTCTGATCCTCATCCACGACAAGAAGATCTCCTCGATGAAGGACCTGCTCCCGATCCTGGAGAAGGTGGCCCAGATGGGGCGCCCGCTCCTGATCATCGGCGAGGACGTCGAGGGCGAGGCGCTGGCGACGCTGGTCGTCAACAAGCTGCGCCAGACCCTGAAGGTCTGCGCGGTCAAGGCGCCCGGCTTCGGTGACCGGCGCAAGCAGATGCTGCAGGACGTCGCCACGCTGACGGGCGGCCAGGTCATCAGCGAGGAGCTCGGCTTCAAGCTCGAGAACGTCGTCGTCAGCGATCTCGGCGAGGCCAAGCGGGTCGTGATCGACAAGGACACGACCACGCTCGTCGATGGGGCCGGCGAGGAGAGCGAGATCAAGGGCCGCATCAACGAGATCAAGGTGGCCATCGAGAAGTCCACGTCGGACTACGACCGCGAGAAGCTGCAGGAGCGGCTGGCCAAGCTGGCCGGCGGCGTCGCGGTGATCAACGTCGGCGCGGCCACCGAGACCGAGATGAAGGAGAAGAAGGCGCGCGTCGAGGACGCCCTGCACGCCACGCGT
>DATFLN010000084.1:0-2739 GCA_035267645.1 Gemmatimonadota bacterium
CCGAGGACGGCCTCCCGGTCGGCCTGGCCGGAGCTTCCCGCGGCCTGGGCGCGGGCCGGGGCCGGGGCCGCGAGGTGGAGAGCGAGGGCGACGAGCGACGTGGCGGCCAGAGACGAGGCGGCGTGCTTGAGCGCGTTCATGGGGAGCTCCCTGGAGCGTGGACCGGTCCCGGACCCGCGGACGCGGATCCGGCGCGTCCGCACAGGATGGCCTTCCGCACCGGTCGGCGCCAGACGGCGCGGCCGGGCGACCTCCCACATCACGTGTCGAGATCCCGAGGACAGACCGGGCGGGACGCCGGCCGTAGCTTGGGGCCTGGAGCGGTCGGCTCACGACCCCCGCACGGAGGTGGCGCCATGGCGGGCACGGACGTCCTCATCGTCTACGGCACGAAGCACGGGCAGACCGAGAAGGTGGTCCGGCGCATCGCGGCGCGCCTCGGAGAGCGGGCGATCCCCGTGGATGCCTACCCGTGCCCGGGCATCCCGGAGGCGCTCCGGCCGGAGGCGTACGGCGCGGCGGTCGTGGCCTCGCCCGTCCACTTCGGGCGGCACCTCCGCTGCATGGAGCGGTTCGCGCGGAGCCACGCGGCCGGTCTCGCGGCGACCCACGGCGTGTTCCTCTCCGTGTGCGGCGCGGCCATGGGGGACACCCCCGAAGACCGCGCGGAGGCCGACGGCTACCGGGAGGACTTCGCGAACCGCACCGGCTGGCGGGCCGATCGCGCCATATCGGTGGCCGGGGCGGTCCCCTACACGCAGTACGGCTTCCTCACCCGCTGGATCATGAAGCGCATCGGCGCCCGCCAGGGGCTGAGCACGGACACGTCGCGGGACCACGAGTACACCGACTGGGACGCGGTCGACCGCCTGGCCGACGAGCTGATCGTCCGGCTCCGCGGGGTGCCGTCGCGCGACCCGGCGGTCGGCGCCCGACCGGTCCCCCGGGCGCACACACCTCCCCCCCCGGCGTGACGCCGGTCCTGGCCGCGTAACGATCCCGCCACGACCCGCTCCCCTTTTCCGGGGATCCCGAGGAGTCCACATTCGGATCGGGGCGATGCCGGATACGCGCCCGTCGGCGCCCCGGCCGCCCGCACCGAAACCCGAACCCCGAGGCCACCGATGACGCGTCGGACGTACGTACCCCTGGCCCTCGTCGCTCTCGCGCTCGCCCCGGCGGCCGCGGCCGCCCAGAGCCAGCCCGCGCCCGAGAGTCCCGCGCCGCCCGAGACCGGGCTCCCTCGCAAGCACGCCCCCGAGCCGACCACCGCGGCGATCACGGCGGGCGACCTCATGACCCGCCTCTACATCTTCGCCGACGACTCGATGCGCGGCCGGGAGGCGGGCACCGAGGGCAACGTGAAGGGCACCGATTACATCGCCCACGAGATCGAGGCGATGGGCCTCGAGCCCGCGGGCGAGGACGGCAGCTACTTCCAGACGATCCCGCTCAAGACCCGCACGCTCCAGGAGAGCTCCTCGCTCTCGGCGGACGGGAAGGCGCTGGCCCTGGGCGACGACTGGGCCCCGCTCGGGCAGCGGCCCGTGGAGGAGACCTCGCTCCAGGTCGTCTACGGCGGCATGGCGGGCGACACCGCCCACGCGATCTCGGCCGACGCGGCCACCGGGAAGCTGGTCGTGTACGGGGTCCCGGAGGGCGCGTCGCTCAGCTCCCTGTTCCGCGGCCGGCCGGGGCCGGAGACGGCGGCGGCCGTGGCCGTGGCCGGTCTCGACGAGCTCCCGCCGCGCTTCCGTGGCTTCCTCACCCGTCCCCGCACCTTCCTGGACGAAGGCCAGGAGAGCTCGGGCGAGGGGCCGGAGCTCCTGCTCGTGAGCTCGGGCGCCGCCGAGGCGCTGCTCGGCGCCGCGCCGCAGGGCCTGGAGCCCGGGGCCGCGGGCGGGACGGCCGCTCTCCGCGTCGACTTCGACGTTCAGCCGGTCCCGTACCCCGCCCGCAACGTGGTCGGCATCGTGCGCGGGAGCGACCCGGAGCTGGCGGGAGAGTACGTGGCCGTGGGCGCCCACGACGACCACCTGGGCGTCGGCCGGCCGGTCGACCACGACTCGATCCGGATCTTCAACCGGGTGGTCCGGCCGGAGGGGGCGGACGACGGGGGGAAGCAGCCCACGGCGGCCCAGCAGTCCGAGGTGGACTCCGTCCTGGCGGCGTACCGGAAGACCCACGACGACCGCATGGACTCGGTCTACAACGGCGCCGACGACGACGGCTCGGGATCGGTGACGGCGCTCGAGATCGCCCAGGCCCTCCAGGCCATGGACCCGCACCCGAAGCGCTCGATCCTCTTCGTGTGGCACGTGGGCGAGGAGAAGGGCCTCCTCGGCTCGCGCTGGTTCACCGACCATCCGACCGTGCCGCGCGACTCGATCGTGGCCCAGCTCAACATGGACATGATCGGGCGTGGGGACACGAGCGACGAGACGGGACGGACCAAGTTCGGGACGCCGTTCCACGGCGACGCGCGCTACCTGCAGCTCGTCGGATCGAGGCGCCTGTCCACCGAGCTCGGCGACCTCATCGAGCGGGTCAACCGCGCGGACGGCCACGACCTCCTCTTCGACTACTCGATGGACACGAACGGCCACCCGAGCAACATCTACTGCCGGAGCGACCACTACGAGTACGCGCGCTACGGCATCCCGATCGCCTTCTTCACCACCGGGCTCCACGCCGACTACCACCAGGTGACCGACGAGCCCGAGTACATCGACTACGACC
>DATFLN010000085.1:0-13093 GCA_035267645.1 Gemmatimonadota bacterium
CGGCGATCCGGGTCCAGTGGGCCCCGTAGTCGGCGGTCCGGTAGACGTAGGGCGTGAAGTCGTCCAGCCGGTAGCGGTAGACCGTCACGTACGCCTTCCCGGCCCGGTGCGGCGACGCCTCGATGGCGTTCACCGTGCTGAACTTCGGCAGGCCCGGCGGCGTGACCTCCGTCCACGACCCCCCGTCGTCCCGCGTGATCCACACCCGGCCGTCGTCGGTGCCCGCCCAGATCGTCGAGTCCTCGTGGGGCGACGGGGTCAGGGCGAAGACCGTCCCGTACACCTCGACCCCCGTGAGGTCGGCGGTGATCGTGGGCGAGGGGAAGGCCAGCCGCGCGCTGTCCGCGTAGGTGAGGTCCGGGCTGATGACCTCCCAGGTCCGCCCGCCGTCGTCGCTGCGGTGGACGACCTGCGAGGTGTGGTAGACCTGGTCGGGGTGCTGGGGGTCGAGCACGATCGGGCTGTTCCACTGGAAGCGGTACTTCAGCGCGGACGGCGCCTGACCCTCCTGGGCCTGGGCGTAGGGGATGACCTGCCGGCGCAGGCCCGTGGCCATGTCGTAGCGGTCGATCTCCCCGTGGTAGCAGCCGGAGTAGACCACGTCCCCGTGGACGGCGATGTGGCCGCTCTCGCAGCCCCCCACCTCGCGCCACAGGCCCTGGGCCGTGGCGCCGCGCGAGGCCCACGCCGGCACGCTGATCGTGGAGTTGTCCTGCTGGGCCCCGTACAGCCGGTACGGGAATCCGTCGTCCGTCGCCACCCGGTAGAACTGGGCGGTGGGCTGGTTGAGCAGGGTGGACCAGCTCCTCCCGCCGTCCAGGGTCACCGTGGCGCCGCCGTCGCTCCCCTCCACCATGATGTCGGGCCGCTCGGGGTCGATCCACAGTGCCCGGTTGTCCCCGTGGGGCGTCCGGATCGTGCTCCACGTGCGCCCGCCGTCGACCGACTCGTAGAAGCGGAAGCCGGTGATGTAGACGGTGTTCCGGTCCGTGGGATGGGCAAAGATGTGGTGGAAGTAGAAAGGCCGCTGCTGGAGGCGCGGGTCCGTGCCCACCTTCTTCCACGTCTCGCCGGCGTCGTCGGAGCGGTAGACCGCGCCGTCGGGGCGGGGCGCCTCGACGATGGCCCACACCCGGTCCGGGTCGGACCGGGAGACATCGACCCCGATCTTCCCCACGGGCCCGGTCGGCAGGCCGCCCGCGAGCTTCGTCCAGTGGTCGCCCCCGTCGGTCGACTTCCAGATCCCGCCCTCGCGGTTCCCCGACAGGAGGGCCCACGGCTTCCGGACGACCGCCCACGAGCCGGCGTAGAGGACGTCGGGCCGCGAGGGGTCCATGGCCAGCGACACGACCCCGGTGGAGTCGGAGACGAACAGGACCTTCTGCCAGCTCTTGCCGCCGTCGTCGGTGCGGAAGACGCCCCGCGTGGCGTTCGGGCCGAAGGCATGGCCCAGGACGGCCACGAACGCCCGATCGGGATCGCGGGGGTCGACCTCGATGTCGCCGATCTGCCCGGCGTCCGGGAGCCCGGCAAAGCTCCAGGTCTCCCCGCCGTCGGTCGAGCGGTACAGGCCGCGGCCCGCCGATGCGTTCCCGCGGATGTCGACCTCGCCGGTCCCGACCCAGACGACCTCGGGATCGGAGGGAGCCACCGCGATCGCTCCGATCGAGCCGGCGGCGAGCGCGTCGTCGGAGACCGGCTTCCACGTCTCCCCGGCGTCGGTCGTCTTCCACACGCCGCCGCCCGTGGCCCCCATGTAGAAGGTGAAGGGGCGGTCGGGATGGCCCGCCACGGCCTGCACGCGACCGCCGCGCGAGGGGCCGACCATCCGGTAGCGGAGCCCGGCGTACAGCTCCGGATCGTGCACCGGCCGGCCGGCGGGACGGACGGACGGTGCGCCCCCGGCGGCGGGCGCGCCCTGGGCTGCGAGCGGAGCGGGCGAAGCGAGGCCGGCCGCGAGCGCCCCCGCGGCGCCGGCGACGCCCGCCAGACGCATCAGGCCGAAGAGAGCGCCGAGCCCACGTGTGCCGCGAAACCGCTTACCCACCGAATCCGCCTCCCGTCGGGGACCTCCCTCGGACCCCGCCGGCGCGAAGCCTGCAGCCTTTCGATGGGCCGCGCTCCGGGCCACGGAGCCTTAGCGACTGCGCACGATACGGGCGGGTCCGGGGCGGCACAAACAGCGGCCCCCTGGAGCGACGGGACGAGGACCCACGGAGGGGGACCCGCGAGGCGGGACGGATGAGGAGGGAGGACGGATGAGGAGGGAGGACGGATGAGGATCGTCGTCACCGGTGAGACCGAGATCGTGGTCGTGCCCGCCCCGCAGCTCGAGATCGAGGAGGAGGGCGACGCCCACTTCAGCCCGCTCCACATGATGGCCGCGTCCCTGGCCACGTGCACGGTGGCCGTCCTGGCCAGCTGGGCCGATGCGGTGGACCTCGAGCTGGAAGGCCTCGAAATCCGGCTGAGGTGGAGCTACGTGGAGAAGCCCTATCGGGTGGGGGAGTACGACATGGACATCACGTGGCCGGCCCTACCCGAGGAGCGGCTGGATCGCGCCCGGCGGGTGGCCGAGGCCTGCACCGTCCACCACACCTTCACCCACCCTCCGGCGATCGAGATCGGGCTCGGGGGCTGAGGGCTGCGACCGGGTCCGGGGGCGACCTCCCGATCCGGTCCCCCCGCCCGCGGCCCTCTTGAACTCAAGTTGAAGAGGGTCTCCGGGGCGGGCCCCGGTCCCCGCTCACCGTCTCTCGCTCGCCCGCAGGAAGATCACGCCGCCCACGACCGAGATGAGGGCGAGCGCGAACCACTGGATGGCGTAGGAGAGGTGGGGTCCGTTCCCGAGCTCGGGGAGCGGGATCCGCACGGGATAGCCGCCCGGCGGCGCCGAGTCGGTGACCTGCGCGTACAGGTCGGCGATCGGGTAGGGGAGGAGCCCGGCCAGCCGCCCCGGATCCACGTGCGCGACGACCGGGTGGGGTCCGTCGGGGCCCTGGATCGTGTCGATCCGCAGCTCCTCGGCGGGATGGCCCGGGAGGAGGAGCGTCGGGACCGCCCGGGAGCGGGCGCCGGTGTCCGGCCGCCCGACGGCGAGCCGTGCGTGGAACGCGTCGCCCGAGGGGAGCCAGCCCCGGAGCACGAGCACGGCCGCCGAGTCCCCTCCGCTCCGCACGAGGAGGGGGGTGAGGAGGTAGACGCCCGGCGCCCCGGTCCACGAGCGGTCCCGGATCACGATCTCCCGCCCGTAGTCGTAGCGGCCGGCGAGGAGGGCCTTCCGCCACACCAGGGTGTCGCGCCGGGCGGAGTCGGAGGCCGCGCCGACCGCCCCGCCCGTGGTGCCGGCCGCGCCCACCAGAGGCAGCTCCAGCGGCCCCATCTCCCCCGGGATGCGGAGCGGCGGCAGGTCCCTCCGGGCCACCTGCCGGGCGTTCTCCGCCTTCCTCTCGGCGAGCCGGTGCAGCTGCCAGATGCCGAGCCTCGTGAAGATCGCCGTCACGACGACGACGGTGACCACGAAGATCCAGCGAGCGGTGCGGCTCATCCTGCTTCTCGTCCGTCCATCGGACCGGAAGCTCGACGGCCGTCCGGGCCGGTGCAAGCCGGTCTTGTGGCGCACGACCCGCGGCGCGCACCTTGTCCTCGTCCGCACCGGCGGCGGCCGGCGGCCCGTGACTCCAGACCTCGTGTCCCGTGGACGACTCCCAGGCCTACGAGATCCTCCGGAACCTCTCCTCCCCGATCGTCGCCCTCACCTGCCGGAAAGGGGCGACGACGAACGGGATGATCGCCAACAGCGCCGTGCGGGCGTCGATCGTGCCCGGCGGCCAGCGGGTGGCCCTGTACGTGTTCAAGCGCCACCTCACCCACAGGATCCTGGCGGAGACCGGCCGCTTCGTCCTCCACCTTCTCTCTCGCGAGCAGTGGGACGAGGTCCGGGCGCTGGGCTTCCAGTCGGGCCGGGACGCCGAGAAGCTCGAGGGCCTCGTCCACCGGGAGAGCGAGGAGACGGGCCTCCCGATCCTGACGCGCTCGTACGCGTGGATGGAGTGCCGGGTGGCCAACGTGATGGACGCGGGCGCCTCCACCTTCTTCATGGGGGACGTCGCCCGCATCGACCGCGGCACGGGCCGGGAGGTCATGGACAGCGAGTTCTTCCGCGAGAACATGCCGGAGGACTGGCGCGAGCCGTACCGGAAGAACCTCGAGGCGGTCCAGGAGTGGGCGGCCGCCAACGAGCCGGCCCTCGACGACCGGCCGTGGCGTGAGCTCCAGGAGCGGGCCCGCCAGGCCCGGGAGACGCGGGATCGCGGCTGACCGCACCGTGGGGGTGAGCGGCCGGGAGGCGCGCCCGACCGTGCTCCTGGTCGGCCTGGGTCACCTGGGCCGGCCCGTCCTCGACATCCTGGCGGCGAGCCCGTGGCTGGGCCGGGTGGTGGCGTGCCGCCGGAGCCGCGCGGCGGGGGAGGCCGCCTGCCGCCTGGCCCGCCTCTCGGGCCTCGCGCTCGGGGACGATGCCCCGGAGGTCGAGTTCGCGCAGCTCGATGTCGCGGATGCGGCCCGCACGGCGGAGCTGCTGGACAGCGTCCGCCCCGACCTCGTCCTCCACACCGCCAGCCTCCAGACGTGGTGGTGGACCGGCCTCCTCCCCGAGGAGGCGGCCCGCCCGCTCCGGGGGATCGGGTTCGGCGCCTGGCTCCCCCTCCACCTCCCGGTGACGCTCGCGCTCGCGCGGTCGCTGGACGCGGCGGGCTGGGACGGCCCGCTGCTCTCGGCCCCGTTCCCCGATGTCACCGGCCCCGTCCTGGAGCGGCTCGGCCTCGCCCCGACCTGCGGCGTCGGGAACGTGGCCGAGATCGTCCCCAAGCTCCGCCACCTGGCGGCGGCGCGCCTCGGGGTCCCCCCCGCGGAGGTCGAGGTCACGCTGGTCGGCCACCACGCCCTCCTCGGTGCCTCCATCGGGCGAGACGCCAGGCCGCCGGCCGGCGAGGTCCCGCCGCACCACCTCCGGATCCGGGCCGCCGCCGAGGACGTGACCGACCGGGTGGACGCGGAGTCTCTCCTCGTCGAGCCCTGGCCCCTCCCGGGCGGGGCGGCGTGGGGGCGGCTCACGGCCTCGTGCACGGTCCCCCTCGTCCGCGCGGTGCTCTCGCCCGGGACCACGCGGCTCCACGCGCCCTCGCCCGGCGGGCTCCCCGGCGGCTACCCGGTCCTGGCCGGGGACGGGGAGGTCCGGCCGGCGCCGATCGAGGGGCTGTCGCTCGAGCAGGCCGTGGAGCTCAACCGCCGCTCCCACCGCTTCGACGGGATCGACGCGATCGGGCCCGACGGAACGGTCGTCCTCACCGACGGGGCGGCCGGAGCCCTCCGGGAGACGCTGGGCTTCGAGTGCCCGCGGCTCGTCCCGGACGAGGCCGCAGAGTGCGGACGCGAGCTGGCCGAGCGCTTCCGGGCGTACGCGGCGCGGCACGGCGTGGAGCTGCCGGGATCGCCGGGCGGCGCGGGCGCGGCCGCCCCCGCCGGAGCGGAGGCCTGATGCGCGGGCTCGAGGGGAAGGGCGTCCTCGTCACCGGGGGAGCGAGCGGGATCGGCGCCGCGACGGCCGCCCGCTTCCTGGAGGAGGGAGCGCGCGTGGCCGTTCTGGACCGGGACGAAGTGGCCCGCGCACGGGTGCTCGCCGAGATGCCCGGCCTCACCGCCTACCTGGTGGTCGACGTCCGCGACCGCGCGGCCGTGGAGGCGGCGGTGGCGGAGGCCGAGGAGGCGCTGGCCACGGGCCCCGCGCCGACCGCCGGCATCGACGTCCTCGTGAACAACGCCGGCATCAGCATCCGCCACCCCTTCCTCGAGATCACGCCCGACGAGTGGGAGGAGGTCCTGGCCGTGAACCTCACCGGCGCCTTCCACGTGGCGCAGGCCGTGGCCCGCCGCATGGCGGAGCGGGGCGGGGGCGTCATTCTGGGCACCGCGTCCACCAACGCCCTCACCGGCTACCCGCTGTACGCCGACTACAACGCCTCCAAGGCCGGCCTCGTCGCCCTCACGCGAAGCATGGCGCTCGAGCTGGCCCCGGAGATCCGGGTGGCGGCCGTCGCGCCCGGCTACGTCCTCACCCCCATGCAGCGCGCCGAGTACACGGACGAGATGCTGGAGGAGGTCGAGGCGAAGATCCCGCTCGGCCGGCACGCGCGCCCGGACGAGGTGGCCGCCCTGTTCGCCTTCCTCGCGTCCGACGAGGCGGCGTTCGTGAGCGGCCAGGTCTACACGATCGACGGCGGCGAGACGGCCGGCGGGCTCGCGAGCCGCTGAGGGCGGCCGGGCCGCCGCGCCGACACCCCCACGAGAGGAAGGCCCATGCACGCCACCGACCGATCCCGCGAGCTCTTCGGCCGCGCCCTGGACGTCCTGGTCGAGGGCGGGAGCTCGCCCTCGCGCGGCCCGGCCAATTACGGCGACTATCCCCTGTTCATGACGGGGGCGTCGGGGAGCCGGATCCGGGACGAGGACGGGAACGAGTACATCGACTGGATGATGGCCTACGGCTGCCTGCCGCTCGGGCACGCCGACCCGCGCGTGGCGGAGGCCGTGGCCAACGCGGCCTCGAGCGGCGCCCATCTGGCCACGGCCACGGAGGTCGAGGTCGAAGTGGCCGAGCGGATCCGTGACCTGGTGCCGGGCGTCGAGAAGGTGCGGTTCGCCAACACGGGCACCGAGTCCATGATGGCGGTCCTCCGGCTGGTCCGGGGCTACACGGGCCGCCCGAAGATCGTGAAGTTCGAGGGGCACTACCACGGCTGGCACGACGAGGTGCTGGCCAACTGCCACCCGAAGCCGCCCGGCGCCCTGGGCCACCGCCGGAGCCCGATCACGATCCCCGAGAGCTCGGGCCTGGTCCGCGGCGCGCTGGACGACACGATCGTCGTGCCCTGGAACGACCTCGACGCGGTGGACCGGGCGCTTCGCTCGAACCCCGGACGGGTCGCCGCGGTCGTCACCGAGGGGATCATGGCCAACATGGGCGTGATCCCCCCGGAGTCCGGCTACCTGCCCGCCCTCCGCCGCCTCACCCGCGAGCACGACGTCCTCCTGGTCCTGGACGAGACCGTGACCGGCTTCCGGATCGGTCCGGGCGGCTGCCAGGAGCGCTACGGGGTCGGGGCCGACCTCGTGAGCTTCGGGAAGGGCCTCGGCGCCGGCCTCCCGGTGGCGGCCTTCGGCGGGAGGGCCGGGATCATGGAGGCGCTGGCCTGGGGCGGCGTCCTCCACTACGGGACGCAGAACGGGTCGCGGATCGGGCTCCACGCCGCCCTCGCCAACCTCCGCGCGCTCTCGGACGACGGGTCCGCCGCCGTGCGAGGGGCGTGGGACACGGGCGAGGCGCTCGCCGCCGGCCTCCAGGAGGCCCTGGACGACGCGGGCGTCCCAGGCGTGGTGCAGGGCGTGGGACCCATGCTCCAGGTGATGTTCACGGAGGCCGGGCGGATCTCCGACTACCGCGACTTCTGCGGGCACGTGGACGGGGAGCGCTACCGGCGCTTCGCCCTGGCCCTCTTCGGTCGAGGCGTGTACACGACGCCGTCGGCCGCCCTCCACTGGATGGCCTCGGCGGCGCACGCCCCGGAGGACGTGGAGCGGACCGTCGAGGCCGCTCGCGAGGTGCTCGAGGACGGGGCGTTCGCGGCGTGAGCGCCACAGGCCTCCGCGACACCTCCGCGCTGGTCACCGGCGCCGCCTCCGGGATCGGCCGGGCCACCTGCCTCCTCCTCGGCGAGGCGGGCGCGCGGGTGGCGGCCGTGGACGTGGACGGCGCCGGCGCGGAGAATACCGCCCGGGCCGTCGAGGCGGCGGGCGGCGAGGGGCTGGCGGTCGAGGCCGACGTGGCCGACGGGGAGGCGTGCCGCCGGGCCGCGCACTGGGCCGCCGACGCGTTCGGGGCGACCGGGATCCTGGTGAACGCCGCCGGGGTCACGCGGCGCGGGTCGGTCCTCGAGACCGATCCCGAGGACTGGGACCGGGTCATGACCGTGAACGTCCGCTCGGCCTTCCTCCTGGGCCGGGAGGTCCTCCCGGCCATGATCCGGCGAGGGGCGGGCTCCATCGTGAACGTCGCCTCGGGCTGGGGCCTCGTCGGAGGGGCGCGGGCGGCCGCCTACTGCGCCTCCAAGGGCGCCCTGGTGCAGCTCACCCGCGCCATGGCCATCGACCACGGCCCCGCGGGCGTGCGGATCAACTGCGTGTGCCCCGGCGACACCGACACGCCGCTCCTCCGGGGGGAGGCGCGGGAGCTGGGGGAGGACGAGGCGGCGTTCCTTCACGAGGCCGCCGACCGCCCGCTGGGACGGATCGGGACTCCCGGGGAGGTGGCCCGCGCGATTCTGTTCCTGGCCGGGGACGACGCCTCGTTCGTGACGGGCGCCTGCCTCACGGTGGACGGGGGAGGGCTGGCGGGGGGCTGACCGGCCGGCGCGCGGAGGGCCGCCCTGGGCGAGGGCGGCCTCCGGAGCCGGGAGATGACGGGCTCAGTCGTTGGTGGCCTTGCCGACCCAATTCATCTTGTAGGGCCCCTTGCCGTGCACCTGGATGATCGTCTCGCCGTCCGTCCAGCCGAAGACGGGCGTACGGGGCGGGATCATCAGATAGCTGCCGGCTCCCAGCGTCGTCGTGGCGGCGCGGTTCGCCCGCTCGCCGAATCCCATGTGGGCGGTCCCCTGGATCACCGTGACGAACCGATGCTTGGGGAAGGTGTTGGGCCGGAGCTCGTAGCCGGCCGGGAACTTGAGGCGATAGGTGTACTCACCCTCTCCACCGCCGTTGGCGTCGCCGACGATGTACGCCAGCTTCACGCCGGGCATGGAGGGCGCTTCCAGCCATGACAGGTCGGTCGGGCTGAAGACGTACTGACCGATGGCTTCGGAGCGCTGGGCGTCGGTCATGTCCACAAGGCGGATGGGGCTCTTCCGGCCCTGTCCGGCCAGCGTCGTCGGAAGGAGCCCCGCGACGGCGACGAGGCCCAGCAGGGTCCAGCGGAGGTGGTTCGGGGTGCGTGACAGCATCGAATCTCCTTCGGGCCTTGCCCGAAGCAGGAAGCGCGACCGTTACTCCACGCCGATCCGGGATTCCGGTAGCGCGGCGGCCGTGTCGAACCACGATTAGGAATGCAAAAGGAATGCCCGGACGGCCCGGAGAGAGGGCCGCGGGAGGGCGGCGCGGAGGCGTCCTCCGCCGGATCCTGGCCGCCCCGCGACCGTCCCGCCGCGGTCCTCGCATCGCCCCGACGCCCCCGGTTCGCTACCCTGGGGGCCGCGCCGGGGTGGCGAAACTGGCAAACGCGGGGGACTTAAAATCCCCTGGGCTTCGGCCCCTGCGGGTTCGACTCCCGCCCCCGGCATCCCCGTGAGGACTCGCCCGCGGGGCCGGGCGCCCTCTCTCTCCCCCCGTGAGCCCGCCGACCGAGGAGGACTGCACCGTACTCCCGGCGTGGCACGTCGACGAGGGCCGGTTCGGCGACGTGTCGCTGGACGGGCTCAACGTGGCCGTGGCCGCGGACAGCCAGGGGGTGCATGGCGAAGGTGCCGTGGAACGTGGCGCTCCACCCGGACGAGCGGGCCACCGAGGTCGAGCGCCACGCGCTCACCACGAGCTTCGCCGGCCAGGCCGGCGGCTCCTTGACCAGCGTAGACGACCGGTCGTATTGTATGACCATGATTCGCATGAACCGCACGGAACGCGTCCGGGAGCGTCTCCTCGACGAAGGGGTGGCCGCCTTCCTGGAGTTCGGCTTCCACGGGACCGGCCTCAAGCGGGTGCTGGATCGTGCCGGCATCCCGAAGGGCTCGTTCTACAACTATTTCGACAGCAAGGAAGCGTTCGGCGCGGCGACCATCCGGCACTTCGCCGCGGGGGTCCGCGACCTCCTGGCGCGCGAGCTCGCCACGGCGCCGGATCCCCTGAGCGGCCTGCGCGGGTTCTTCGGCGCCATGATGGAGCAGTTCGAGGAGTCGGGGTACGTCGGAGGCTGCCTGCTGGGCAACCTGGGCGGGGAGCTCGACGGCAGCGCCGCGTGCCGCGAGGCGCTGGCCGGCTCGATCCAGGCCCTGTGCGGCGAGATCGGCGAGGTCCTGCGCGAAGCCCAGGAGCAGGGCCTGGTGCGCGACGACATCGACGCCGAGGAGCTGGCGAGCCTCCTGGTCGAGACCTGGGAGGGAGGGGTCATCCGGATGAAGATCGAGCGATCCCTCGAGCCCGTTCGCCGCTGTCAGCGTCGTCTGCTGGACGACTACTTTCAGCCCTGACCGGCAGCAGCTCTCGTTTTCGTCGGCCGGCCCGTAGACGACCGGTCGTCTGCAGAAGCCCGCGCGTGGCAGCCTGAGCGCACCATGGTCGGATCTTCCCCCGGAACTGGACGGCCCGGATGAGCGAGGAAGGCCAGCACCCGATGACGAGCTCCGGACGCTCCGGAGACGGGGCCGGACCGCGTGCCCGCTTCGTGCGCCTCCTCGACCCCGTCCTGCCGCGCGCCTACGCTGCGGCGCGGCACCTGACGCGGGACGCCGACGACGCGGAGGACCTGGTCCAGGAGGCGGCCCTCAAGGCGTGGAAGGGGTTCGACGGGTTCGAGCCGGGCACCAACTTCCGCGCCTGGTTCCTGAAGATCCTGACGCACGCCTTCTACGACTCGTACCGGCGCAGCCGCCGGGTCCCGGACACGGTCCCGATCGATGGCGAGGAGGACCACTACCTGTACCACAAGCTCGCCGAGTCTCGGACGATGGGGGGGAGGCGGGAGAACCCGGCCGAAGCCTTCCTGCGCCGCCTCGATGGGCGGCACATCGAGGCCGCGCTCGAGGCGCTCCCGGACGAGTTCCGGGCGGCGGCCGTGCTGTACTTCGTGGAGGACCTCTCCTATCAGGAGATCGCGGACGCGCTGGACTGCCCGCTCGGGACCGTCCGCTCGCGGCTGCACCGGGGCCGTCAGCGTCTCCAGGTGGCGTTGTGGCGGATCGCGGAGGAGCACGGACTGGTCGAGGCCGGGGAGGAGAAGGGTGGGGTCGGTCCGCGAGCGAACGGGACGGGCCCCCGTGACCTGGGATCGGGCAGCCGGAGCCTCAGCCTTCGGAACGGCTCTCCGTAGCTTCGCTCTCTTCCGGGCGGTCCCGCTCCAGGGCGTCCCGGATCCTCGTCCGCAGGCCGGGGGGAAGGCCCGCCTCGCGGATCCTCCGCTTGAGGCCGTCGAGCAGCGCCCGCTCGAACGCCAGGTGCTCCGCGCAGCGCTCGCAGGCGGACAGGTGCTTCTCGACGGCGTGCGTCTCCGCCTCCGCCAGCTCCCCGTCCACGTAGGCGTCGAGGCGCCGGCGGATCTCCTGGCAGCTGTAACGAGCCATCGGCTCCGTCCTGGTCTCCCGCCTCCGGACCCGCGGGCGGGCCCGTCCCCACGATGCGTGCGACACGGGCCTGAACGACGTACCCGATAATCCGGTTCCCCTCCTTCAGCGTCAAGCGTTTCCCTCGCCCGGGTCCCCACGGTGCCGTCCCGGGAACTCGCGCGGCTCCGCGCTCGTTCACGGCATCGGCAAGGGGATGGAGCGTCGCGGCCGATCGGGCCGCCACGGACGGCCGCCGCCCGGTCGCCGGCTCCGTTCCGGAGAGGGATTCCCATGAGAAGTGGAGGGGACGGCATGCGCTCGACCTGCACGTGGATGCCGGCGGTCGCCCTCGCGGCCGTCGTGCTCACGTCTCCCGTGGGCCTGAAGGCCCAGCCCGTGACCGGGCGGACGCCGAACCTGGCGGGCACGTGGACGGCCTCGCCCGGGCAGCTGTTCTTCGACTTCTCCCACCGCTTCCAGGTCGCCGGCTCCGATGCGGACATCGGAGACATCTTCGGCGACGGCAAGATCGTGAACTATCCGACTTTCCAGCTCGACCTGGGCCTCGCCCCCGGCCTCATGGCCGGCTTCCGCTACAGCACGCGGTCGCTGCTGGCCGGCGGCTCCAACGAGTGGCAGCCGTACGCCACCTGGTCCCCCGGCGGGCGGCACGCGGGGCCGGGGACGTCGGTGGCCCTGACGGCGGCCTGGAACGGGGCGACGAGCAGCGCGGACGGGGAGATCACCGGCCAGACCCGCTTCGGTCCCCTGCGCGTCCTGGGCGCGGTGCGCGGCTTCTCGAACGGCTTCGAGCGCAGCGGCGCCGACGGGCGGGCGTCTCTGGCGCTGGCCGGCGGCCTGGGGCTCGAGCTGAACCGGTTCGTCACGCTCGCGGGCGACGCGGCCGACCTCGTGGCCGGGACGGACGGCCCGGCCGCCTGGAGCGCCGGACTCGAGGTGGCCATCCCCTACACGCCGCACACCCTCTCGATCATGGCCACCAACGTCTCCAGCGGGACGCTCGAGGGGACCTCGATGGGCGTCCCGGGCACCGTGTACTGGGGCTTCGAGTTCACCGTGCCCTTCAGCGGGTTCGCGCGCTGGGGCCAGCTCGTGCACCCGGAAGGCGGAGGCTCGGACGAGGCGTCGGGTGGGGGCGGCGGCGCGCCCGCGGGCGCCGCGGCAGGAGGCGCCGCGGCGAGGCCCTCCGGACTCGCCGTCGGCGGGCCGGGCACGGTCGTCGAGATCGAGATCAAGGGGCTGGCCTTCCACCCCGACACGCTGCGGGTCCGGCCCGGCACGACCGTCCGCTGGGTGAACCACGACCCGCTGGCCCACTCGACCACCTCCAGCACCGACGTCTGGAGGTCCCCGCTCATCGACCCGAGCTCGAGCTACCAGAGGAAATTCCAGGAGCCGGGACGCTACCCGTACCACTGCACTCCGCACCCCTTCATGAAGGGGGTCATCATCGTCACTCCCACCACAGGAGGTTGACGCATGCCACGAGCGTCGACAGTGAGAAGCTCGCCTGGATTCCGCACGGCCCTCGCCGCCCTCGCCGCGGCGGCCGCCTTCGCCCTCGGCGCGTGCGGGGGATCGAGCTCGCCGCCGACGGGCCAGAATCCGCCGCCGGGCGGAGGCGGTCCCAATCCCTCCGCCGACGTCGTGGTCGACATGCAGAACATCGCGTTCAAGACGCCCAACGGGACGGACTCGATCACGGT
>DATFLN010000086.1:0-67561 GCA_035267645.1 Gemmatimonadota bacterium
AGGACGAACTTCGCTCGCTCTTCCATCGGACAGGTCTCACTCCACGGCATCGGCCACCTCGCACCAGAAGGTGACCCAGTATGCGCCGAGTGTTACCCATCTGCCCGGTCCAGTCTGTTACCTATGTGCCCGGTCCGTACCGCCATCCCTCGGACCGCCGACGCACCCTCTACGCCGCCTCCCCCACCACCAGCACCGGCCCCAGCGAGGCCCGCAGCAGCCGGTCCAGCTCCGCCCGCTCGCCCCCGACCAGCCGCCGCGGCGCGATGAGCAGCCCGGGCCCCACGTCCCCGAGCCGCCTCGCCACGCCGGCGGCGCCGCGCGCGGTGGGGATGAAGCTGGCCCGCACGCCGGCGGCGCGGAGCCGGGGCTCGAGCCGCTGCCCGAGGGCCTCCTCGCCGGCCGCCGCCCCGGGGCCGGCCTCGAGCACGCACATCCCGCCGCCGAGCGCGGCGGCCAGGCGCGCGCCCAGCCGGAGCGCGCGCTCGGCGCCGGGGCTCCCGTCCCAGGCCACGGTCACGCTCCTCGCCCGTCCCCTGCCGTGGGTGGCCAGGAGGACGGGAGCGGGGGCCCGGAAGGCCAGGGTACGGGCGGTGCGGCCGGCCCCGCGGATCCGGGAGCGGCCGCGGACGCCGGCGGCCACGAGGTCGGCCTCCCCGGCGGCCTGGTGGAGGACGCCGCGGACGGGGCCGCGCTCGTGGCGGAAGGCCAGGCGGAGGCCGCTCGCCCGCGCGGTCCGCTCGGCGTCCTCGCGGAGGCGGCGGGCCCGGACGCGGAGCTCGCGCCGGACTTCCAGGTGCTCGACGCGGCGCCGGCCGCCGGCCACGGTGACCTGCTCGCGGACGAGGGAGAGGCTCGCGGCGCGCGCGACGTGCTCGTCCTCGACGTGCACGGCCTCGATCCGGGCGCCGAGCGCGCCGGCCAGGTCGAGGGCGGCGCGGAAGGCGGCCTGTCCGTCGGGGGAGGCGTCGAGCGCGACGAGGATGCGGCGGGGCGCGTCGGCCGCGGGGGCGGGTCCGCCGGCCGCGCCGGCCATGCCGCCCGCCCCGCTCACGACTCCCTCGACGCGAACTTCATCCTCTTCTCCGCCAGCTTCACGAGCCGGTCCTCGACCCGTCCGTTCACGCTGCCCTCGGGGTAGGCGCCGTCCCCGCCCCGCTCCCCCATCGAGAGGCCGGAGAGGGTCTCCATGGCCTCGTCCACGGTCGAGGCGGGCCACACGTGGAAGCGCCCCTCGCGCGCGGCCTCCACGACGTCCTCGCGCAGCATGAGGTGCTTCCGGTTCGACGCGGGGATGATGACGCCCTGGTCCCCCGTGAGGCCCCGCTCGCGGCAGACGTCGAAGAAGCCCTCGATCTTCTCGTTCACGCCGCCGATGGGCTGGATCTCGCCGTGCTGGTTCACCGACCCGGTCACGGCGATCCCCTGGTACAGGGGCACGTCGGCGATGGCGGAGAGCAGGGTGAGGAGCTCGGCGCACGAGGCGCTGTCGCCCTCGATCCCGCCGTAGCTCTGCTCGAACACCAGGCTCGCCTGCAGCGAGAGCGGATGCTCGGGGGCGTAGCGGCCCCGCAGGAAGCCGGTCAGGATCATGACCCCCTTGGAGTGGATGGGTCCGCCCAGCTCGACCTCCCGCTCGATGTCCACGACCTCGCCCCGGCCCAGGCGCGTGCGGGCGGTGATCCGGTGGGGACGCCCGAAGGCGAAGTCGCCGAGCTGGAGGACCGAGAGGCCGTTGGCCTGGCCGGACTTGCGGCCCTCGGTGTCGATGTAGAGGGTGCCGCGCTCGATCTCCTCCTGCACCCGCTCGCGCAGGCGGTCCCGGCGGTGGATCCCCTCGTCGACGGCGCGCTGGACGTGCCGGGCGGAGACGACGTCGGCGCCCTCCTCGGCGGCCCAGTGGTCGGCCTCGCGCACGAGGTCCAGGACGCCGCGGCTCCGCACCGAGAGCTTCTCGGCGTCGCCGGCCATGCGCGCGCTCCGCTCGACCACCCGGGCCACGGCGCCGGCGTCGAACGGCCTCAGCTCCTCGTCCTGCACGAGCCCGGCGACGAGCCGGCCGTACGCCTCGACGTGCTCGTCCGAGCGGTCCACCCGGTCGTCGAAGTCGGCGGCCACCTTGAACAGGTCGCCGAAGTCGGGATCGTACTGGCACAGCAGGTAGTAGAGGAGCCGGTCCCCCACCAGGACGACCTTGGCGCGGGCGGGGATGGGCTCGGGGTCCAGGGACACGGTGCTGATGAGGCCGAGCGCCTCGCGCACCGACTCGATCCGGATCTCGCCGGTCTCGAGCGCCTGCTTGAGGCCCTGCCACGCGTAGGGCTGGAGGAGGACGCGCCGCGCGTCCAGGATGAGGTAGCCGCCGGCGGCCCGGTGCAGGGCGCCCGGCCGGATCATGGTGAAGTCGGTCACCAGGGCGCCCATGCGCGGCTGGTGCTCGATCCGTCCCACCAGGTTCTGGTAGGTGGGGTGCTCCTCGTAGACCACCGGCGCGCGCTCGTCCTCGGCGTGGTCCACCAGCACGTTCACGCGGTAGCGCTGCAGGTCGGGCGAGGAGCCGGCTCTCGCCATGGCGCCCCCTCCGCCCTGGCCTCCCTGCCCCTGCCCGCCGCCGTTCTGGGCGGCCAGCTGCGCCGCCAGGTTCTGCTGCCGGTCCTGCATGATGGACTCGACGTTCCCGGCCACGTCCTCCTCGACCGCGTCCAGGTACGCACCCACCTCGTCCAGCCCCTCGTAGCGCTCCCGGAGGTCGGCCAGGAGGTCGCGCACGGTGTACCGGGCGATCTCCCGGTTCAGCTCCCGGATCCGCTCGCGCACCTGCCGCTGCTTGCCGGGCACCTTCCGGAGGATGGCCTGGAGCTCCTCCTGGAGCTCGTCGATGTCCTCCTGGATCCGCTCCCGCTCCTCCTCGGGGAGCTCCTCGACCTCCTCGGGGCCGAGCGGCTCGCCGTCCCGGACCGGCGCGAACACGAAGCCGCCGGGGGTCCTGAGGAGCGCGAGCCCGCGCTCCTCGGCCTCCTCCTGGAGCGCCTCGAACGCCTCCTGCTGCTCCTCGCCCGCCTCCTCCTGGAGGGCCTGCGTGCGCGTCTGGTACTCCTCCCCCTCGAAAGCCGCGCGAAGGGCGGGGCGGAGCTCCTCGGAGAAATGCTCCATGTCGTCGGCCAGGTCGCGGCCGGTCCCCGGCGGGAGGACGAGGGCCCGGGGCTCACGGCCCTCGCCGAAGTTGTTCACGTAGCAGAGATCGGGCGGGATCTCGGCCTCGGCGGCCGCCTCGTCGACGAGCTTCCGGACGAGGGTGCGGCGGTCGGTCTCGTTCGGGCCCAGCGCGAAGAGGTTGAAGCCGTCCCCCGCCATGCGGAGGCCGAACTCGATGGCCTCGGAGGCGCGGGCCTGCCCGATCACCCGGGCGGGATCGTCCAGCTCGTCGGTGGTCTCGAAGGAGAAGCGGTCGGGGTCGCAGGCCGAGAACAGGGCGTCGGGCCCCAGGCTCCCGGCCGGCGGCGCCTCGGGCACGCCCCGCGGCGCTTCCTGAACATCCGTCGCGGCCAATCTGACCTCCGGTCCGCCGTGCCCGGCGATCGGACGCGGACGGACCGCACGGACACGCCATGCTCGCTCGCGGCCGGGCCGGCCTGACCGCCCCGGCCGCCGGGACCGCGCTGGCCCCGGCGGAGGGCTACCCCTGGAAGATGCGTTCCGCCTCCTCCACCGTGGCGCAGTGGAGGGCCACCGTGTCCTCGAGGCGCCGGGCGTAGCCGCCCGCCAGCACCACCGCCACGGCCACGCCGGCTTCCCGCAGCGTCTCCAGCACGTACGCGTCCCGGCGCCGCAGGCCCTCCTTCGTGAGCGAGAGGCCGCCGAGCTGGTCCTCGCGGTAGGGGTCGGCCCCGGCCAGGTAGAACGCGAGATCGGGGCGGTGCTCCTCGCAGATCCGGGGAAGGTGCTCGCGGAGGACCTCCAGGTACGCTCCGTCCCCGGTCCCGTCCTCGAGCCCGACGTCGAGGTCGGAGGGCGGCTTCACGGCGGGGTAGTTGTGCTCCTGGTGGACGGAGAACGTGAACACCTGGGCATCGTTCGCGAAGATGGCGGCGGTGCCGTTTCCGTGGTGGAGGTCGCAGTCGACCACGGCGGCGCGCTCGACGAGGCCGTCGCCCAGGAGGCTCCGGAGCGCCACGGCCACGTCGTTCAGGAGGCAGAACCCCTCGCCGTGGTCGGCGAAGGCGTGGTGGAAGCCGCCGCCCAGGTGGACGGCCAGGCCGTCCTCGAGGGCCCGGCGGCCGGTCAGGATGGAGCCCCCGCAGCAGGTCACGGCCGCCGTGCGGAGCTCCGGGGAGAAGGGAACCTCGAGCCGCCGCTGTTCCTGGAGGGAGAGCTCGCCCGCGTCGATCTTCTCCAGCCAGGCCCCGGTGTGGACCCGCGCCAGGTCCTCGCGGCTCGCGGGCTCGGGGTCCGCCACCTCGCCTTCACGAATCACGTCCGCTTCCAGGAGGCGCCGGCGGACCAGGCCGTACTTCCGGGTGGGGTAGACGTGCTCCCCGATGTCGACTTCGTAGGCGGGGGACCAGACGACGGGCGGGCGAGGGCTCATGCGGGAGTCGTGGTACCGGCACCGCCCGCGGGCCGCACGGGCTCGGCTACGCCCCGGCGGGGCTCACGCCTCTCGGGCCGTCCGGGATTCCGGGGCCGGGCGGGCCTCGGGGATCCCGCCGTCGGGCTTTCCCCTGCCCAGGAGGAGCCAGTCGAGCGAGATGCCGGTCCCTTCGGCCACCCGGATGGCGGTCCGCAGGGAGAGGCCGTGATGGCCGTTGCGGTAGTTGCTCAGGTGCTGGGGCTGGAGGCCCAGCCTGCGAGCGAAGGCGGCGTCGGACTCGTCTCGGCGCTTGAGCGAGAACAGGCGGCCGACCACCCGTTCCTCCCACGATCCGGCACGGAGCTCCCTGGACGACATCGGTAGCCTTCTCCCTGCGACGGTGGCCTCCATGGGAACCTGCAGACGAGGGTGCCCGGACGGGGGCGCGCGCCGCAACGGCCCGGGGCAAAAACCTTTGTCCCCGTGGCGAAAAAAAACGCTCGCCGTGGTCACGCGGCACCGTCATCGGCCGCATGCAGCGAGACGTGTGTAGGATTGATCCTACAGCCGCATCCCGTGCAGCGCAAACCCATTCCCCGGAAGAGGCGGTGGCTCCGAGGGCGGAGCTTCGGGACGATCCCCCCTAGTGCTGGCCGTCCCGCAGGGCGCCGGAGCTCGAGCCGCCGTCGAGGGACCGCGGGGAGGCTCCGTCCCCGTCGACGAAGGGTCCGGAGGGGGCCAGTCCGTCGATCAGGGGCTCCCCCCTCCCGGTCAGGAGCCACCGGCAGTTCAGCCCGGGGTAGGTGCGCGCCAGCGCCGAGAGCGCTTCGCCGGCCGGACGCGCCTCGCCCCGGGTCCAGGCGCTCACGGCCTGTCCCGTGACGCCGATGCGACGGCCGAGGGCCCGCAGGTTCCCATCCTCGAAGGTGGAGGCGATCCACTCGATTCTGTCGGGCCAGTTCGGTGGCATGACTCCCCCGAAGATCTGTCGTTCGCCGCCGGCGACCCCGACGGCGGGCGACCGCCCAGGGGCTTCGGCGCCGAATCCAGATAACTCGACCATCACGATAAAGATCGCTGTACGGAACGGCAAGGCAACGGGGACGCCCGGTGGGTCGCACGGCGACCTCAGCCGCCCATGTGCTCCATGTCGCCCTCGTGGTCCTCGTGCCCGTCGCGGTCGCGGTCCTCGAAGCAGTGCGAGGAAGCCAGTGACCGGCGAATGTTCTCGGCCACGATGTCGGCTGCGGCGCCGCCCTCGCCGGCCGTGGACGGATCTATGAGGCTGCCGTCCTCGCGTCGGAACCAGGAGCGCACGTCGAACGACAGCGTCACGTTCGCCGCTGCCGTCGTGTCGCTCACGTCGAGCGGCGGGTCCAGGCGGAGCTCCTGCCCGGCCTCGATGCCGCGCTCGAAGGTGAAGTCCTGCCCGTTCCACGTGCCCGTGACCCGGACGCTCACGCCCTCCAGGTCGGGGTGGCCGGCCAGGAAGGCCGCATCGGCGGAGTCCTCGGACGTGGGCGGATGGACGCGGTACTCGAGCTTGTCGTAGGTGCCGGCCGGCAGCTCCACCCGGGCCACGTGGGTGACCGCGCTGTCGAGCGGCAGGTCCACCAGGACCGGGCCGGCCGAGACGACTCCGCAGCCCATGTCGTGCTCGTGCTCCCCCCAGGAGCCCTCGTCGGCCGAGCCCTGCATGGATCCGGTCGAGTCCGACTCGGCCGTCGAGTCCGACTCCGCCGCGGAGTCCGACTCCGTCTCCGCGCTGTCCTCGGCGGCGGCGCAGCTGTCCGACGCCGCGCGGAGCTCGACCCTGTCCAGCACCAGCGACACGTCCTGCAGCACGAGCGTGTCGGTACCGGAGCCCTGGGTGATGTCCAGGGCCGGGCTGGTCGCCCCGGAGGCCGCCGGGCCACCGCCGGCCAGCGCCACCGAGAGGGACACCGGGTGCCTGGCCGACGGTCCCATCCCATCGCTGCAGCCCGCGGCAAGGACGACCGCCCCGGCCGCCACCGACGCGAACAGCCCCACCGATCCTCTCATCCTTCGCATACGACCTCCTGCATCGCGGTCCCCGGTCTTCCATCGGACGGCGGCTGCACCGCGCATTGCGCATGCCCGCCCACGTTCGATAGACGAGAGACCGGTGCCGTTGTCACATCGCGGTGGGACGCGGCGCTCTGGAGCGCGGACGCACCGGGAAGGGGCACCGCCGGTCGACGGAGGAGCCCGCCCCGGGGTGCAATCGGTTCGGAGATCCGCAAGGAGTAGCGTGAGGGTGGAGGTCGCGTGCCGGCTTCGCTCCTCTTTCTACGCGCAGCTCCCTGAAGCCCAGGCCGTCGCCTGCCGGCCCGTCTCCGGCCTGGCCGGACGACGCGACGAGAGCCCTCGCGCAGGAGGACCCGACATGAGGGCTCGCTCGAGCTCCGACCTCGATGTAGCCGCGCGGCTCCAAGTGCCAGAACGAGGCGGTGTCGGCCACGCCCGGGCACACGGCGTTCACGACGACGTCGCGCAGGCCTTGGTCCGACTCCGACAGCTCGACCTGGAGCTCCATCGTGAGGTTCTCGAGGGCCGCCACGGCCGCGGGGGTCACGACCCTCCTTCCGGCGCCACGACGCGGTAGCTGGCGTGGCACGAGACGCACTGGCTCGTGAGTCCGGCCAGGTGCGCCAGCACGGTGTCCCGGCTCGCCCCGGACCGGATCGTCCGGGCCCGCTCGTCGAAGCCCTCGTGCGTGCTCGTCCCGAGCCGGATGAGCGCCTCGGGCAGGCGCTCGGCCACTGCCGGGTCGGTGTCCACCGCGATCCGCGTCCCGCCGGCCAGGGCGGCGTCGGCCATCGCCTCCCGGTCCATGGCCGGGCTGTTCCGGAGGACCCCGTTCAGGGCCTCGAGCATCTGCCGCGTCTCCCGGCTCACGGTCTCGTCCCACGCCCCGTCCATCGTCCCCGAAGTGCCAATCTAGCCGGACCCGCCTCCCGCGGTCTGCCGGGAATCGTCGCGGCCCGGCGTGGGGAGATTCCCCACATCGCCGTGGGAGACTTCTCATCCCCCGGTGTGGAAGGGGGCGGCCTCGTCTCCCGACACCCGTCGCGCGGCCCCCGGTCCCTCCGCGTGGCACCGAACGTGAACGCATGGAGAGCGGTCGGACGTCGTGACCGCGAGCCGGGGAGCCGAGCCATGACGCACGTACAGGAGCTGGCCCGCTTCGTCACCGGAGCGGAGCTCGACGACCTCTCGGACGGGGCCCTCGAGCAGCTGAAGATCCGGGTGCTCGACTCCCTGGGCTGCGCGATCGGCGCGGTCGAGGGGGAGCCGGTCCGCGCCGTTCGGGCCGGGATCGAGGAGGCGGGAGAGACGGGCTCCTGCACGCTCATCGGCGGCGGCCTCGGCGCGCCCGACCGGGCGGCCTTCTACAACGGGGCGCTCGTCCGCTACCTGGACTTCAACGACAGCTACCTGGCGCCGGGCGAGACCTGCCATCCGAGCGACAACCTGGGCGCGGTCCTGGCCTGCGCCGAGTACGCCGGGGGGAGCGGCCGGGACTTCCTGGCCGCCCTGGCCGCGGCCTACCAGGTCCAGTGCCGCCTCTCCGACGTGGCGCCGGTGCGCGACCGGGGCTTCGACCACGCGACGCAGGGCGCCTTCTCGACCGCCGCCGGCGCCGCGCGCGCCCTGGGCCTGGACGCGGAGCGGACCGCGAACGCGCTGGCCATCTCGGGCACCGCCAACGTCGCGCTCCGCGTGACGCGCACCGGGACGCTCTCGAACTGGAAGGGCCTGGCCATGCCGGACACCGGCCGCAACGGCGTCCACGCCGCGCTCCTGGCCCGGCGCGGCATCACCGGCCCGCCCGAGGTGTTCGAGGGGAACAAGGGCTGGCGCTGGTCGGTGTCGGGCGAGTGGGAGCTGGACTGGTCCGCCGAGGACCTGGAGCGCGTCACCCGCACCGACCTCAAGAAGTACAACGCCGAGATCCACTCGCAGTCGTCGGTCGAGGGGGCGCTGGAGCTGGCCCGCGAGCACGACCTGGAGGCCGCCGACATCGAGCGCGTGGACCTCGAGGTCTTCGACGTCGCCTTCGACATCATCGGCGGCGGCGAGGAGGGCGGGAAGAAGGAGGGGATCCGCACCAAGGAGCAGGCCGACCACAGCCTTCCCTACATCGTGGCGGTCGCCCTCCTGGACGGCGGCGTCTACCCCGAGCAGTACCGCCCCGAGAGGATCCGCGCCGACGACGTCCAGGACCTCCTCCGGCGCGTCGAGGTCCACCGCAGCGAGGAGTACTCGCGCCGCTTCCCCGAGGAGCACGCCTGTCGGGTCACGATCACGACCCGCGGCGGCGACGAATACGAGACCGAGAAGACCGCGTACGAGGGCTTCCACTCGATGCCGATGTCGTGGGAGACGGTCGAGCGGAAGTTCGCGCGGCTGTCGGGGCCCTACGCGGGCGACGCCCTCCGGGATCGGATCGTGGAGACGGTCCGGGGCCTGGAGGACGCCGACCTGGCCGACCTCACCGGAGCGCTGTCCCGAGTGGAGATACCGGAACCGGAGGGATAGATCCCATGCACGAAGACGAGCGAGCTTTTTCGTTCCTCCGCCTCAACGACCGCGGGGAGAAGCCCCGCAGCCGCGGCGTCACCGAGATCCGCGGCCCCTACTACACGCCCGTCGGGCCCCGTTACCTGAGGGACGTGCTCGAGACCGCCGGCTGGTACGTCGACATCTTCAAGTTCAGCGGCGGCTCCTTCAGCCTCATGCCCACCCGCGCCGTGCGGGAGCTCATCGACATCTGCCACGAGCACGAGGTGAAGGTCTCGACCGGCGGCTTCATCGAGACCGTGATCACCCGCGGTCCCGATGCGGTCGAGCAGTACCTGGACGAGTGCGCCGAGCTGGGGTTCGACATCGTCGAGATCTCGAGCGGCTTCATCTCGATCCCGATCGACGACCTCGTGCGCCTGACCGGGAAGGTCCGCGAGCGCGACCTCCTGGCCAAGCCCGAGATCAACGTCCAGTTCGGGGCCGGCGGCGCGAGCCGCGTCGAGGCCCTCGAGGAGGAGGGCGTGCAGGACCCCGCCGCGGCCATCCGCGAGGCCCGCCGCCAGCTGGACGCGGGGGCCTACATGATCATGGTCGAGTCCGAGGGGATCACCGAGCAGGTCCGCGAGTGGCGCACCGACATCAGCGCCCGCATCGCGAACGAGCTCGGCCTCGAGAACGTGATGTTCGAGGCCGCCGACCCCGAGGTCTACTCCTGGTACATCAAGAACTTCGGCCCCGAGGTCAACCTGTTCGTCGACCACTCCCAGATCGTCCACCTCGAATGCCTGCGCTCGGGGATCTGGGGCACCAAGAGCCTGTGGGGCCGCGTGCAGACCTACAGGGGGTAGGCGAGAGGCGCGCTCCGGAGCGGGCGGCGGGCCCCCGGGCCGGCTCGAGGAAGTCGGGCCGGCGCGTCCGATAGTGCATGGGTACGATCCACCCGGGGGCCAGCTCCCCGACGATCTCCGCGGCCAGCTCCGCGCCCTTGGTCGGGCCGCCGGGGGCGATCGGGCCGGACGCACGGGGGACGGACCCGAACCGCCGGGCCCCGGCGGGTCAGGCCGCCGGAGTGATGTTCTGGTTCAGGTGGAAGAGGTTGTCGGGGTCCCAGTCGGCCTTCACCCGGGCCAGCCGCTCCCAGCTCGGCCCGTAGTTCTCCCGCACCCTGTCTTCGTCCTCGACGTCCATGAAGTTGACGTACCCGCCGTCGTAGCCCGAGTGGGGGTGGACGGCGTCGTAGTAGCCGCGCACCCAGTCGCGGTAGCGGTCGGTCTCGGCCGGGTCGAACCAGAAGCCGACGACGTTGACGGCGAAGAGGGCGTCCCGGGACCCGAAGGCGGTCTCATCGGGGCCCACGTCGGCCACCGCGCCGCCCAGCGGATAGATGTGGGTCCCCGATTGGATGTTGGGGACCTCGGAGCCGTGCTCCAGGTGCGCCGGGATCGAGGCGTCGGTCACGTCGGTGGCGAAGTCGGACTTCCAGTAGGAGTGGATGCCCGGGGGCAGCAGCTCGTCGAAGGCGCTCTGGAGCGCGGGGTAGGGGATCGGCCCCACGCCCTCCCCGATGATGCGGCCGGCGCCGCGCAGCGGGGCGAGCGCCGCATCGGCCTCGCCGGGGTCACCGGTCCAGCACGTCACGAGGAGACAGACGTTCTCGCCGTGCCGCTCCTCGGGGATGAAGGGGAGCGGAGGAGCTCGGTGGAAGCCGAAGAACGCGCTCAGCTCGCGGGGCGCCTCGGCCAGGTAGTCGCGCCAGGTCCGCAGCACGTCCCCGGCGTCGTCGAGCTCGAACACGATCGGGCCGCCGACGATCTGGCCGACGGGATGGAGCCGGAACTCGAAGGAGGTGACGACCCCGAAGTTCCCGCCGCCTCCCCGCAGGGCCCAGAACAGGTCGGGGTTCTCCTCCGGGCTCGCGGTCACCCGCCGGCCGTCCGCCGTGATGACGTCGGCCGAGATGAGGTTGTCGCAGGTGAGCCCGTAGCGGCGATTCAGGTAGCCGATGCCCCCGCCCAGCGTGAGCCCTCCGACCCCGGTCGTCGAGACGATGCCCCCGGGGACCGCCAGGCCGTAGGCGTGGGTGGCGTGGTCCAGGTCTCCGAGGGTCGCTCCGCCCCCGACCCGGGCCCGGCGCTCCTCCGGCTCGACCCGCACGTTCCGGATGCGGGAGAGGTCGAGCACGACGCCGTCGTCGCACGTCCCGTAGCCCGGGGCGCTGTGCCCCCCTCCGCGGACGGCCAGGTCGAGCCCCGCGTCGCGGGCGAAGCGCACGACGGCCATCACGTCCCCGTCGTCGAGCGCGCCGACGACGGCGGCGGGCCGCCGGTCGTGCATGCCGTTGTAGACCGCGCGGGCCTCGTCGTAGCCCTCGTCGGAGGGCGTGAAGACCGGGCCTCTCACCCGCTGGCGGAGATCGTCGATGTCCGAAGGTCCTGGCGGCATGGCTCACCCTTCCGGCTGGAGTCGGATTGTGGCTGGACTCGGGCCCGCCGATCGGCGGCCCACAGGTCACGAGCGCGACGCTGCGTGCGGGACCGGAGCCGCCGAAGCGCGGCGCGGACCCGACGTGTTCAGGATAGAAAGACGACGGTCGACGCACCAGTCCCGGGCGAAGACGGAGTCCGCATCGGTGGTGACTCGGGACGCGTAAGCTGCGCTCCGGGACCGCATCGCTCGTCCGCTCGGGAATCTTGCTACGCTTCTTTCCGGAAGGCTAACATGAAGGGGCGGGATCACCGGTCCGGGGGCCGCCGCGCTCGACAGCGACCTCCCCGGAGCTGGACGTGTGGGCCGGCGAGCGCGGCCTCTGGATGATCAGCCGCAACCTGCCGGACATGTAGCAGAGGAGGGCCGATGTCGACCGAGGCGACCCCGACCGCATCCGAGTGGCTGAGCTCCTTCGCCGTGGCGCTGGGCGTGAGCGTGCCCGGCCCCGAGGTCGTCGACGAGATCCTGGACCTGGCCGCCGTGGCGGCGCACGCCTCGGAGCGGAAGGCGGCGCCGGTGGCCTGCTGGCTGGCGGCCGGCGCCGGGCGCTCCCCCGCCGAGGCGCTCGAGGTGGCCCGGGAGCTGGAGGAGGGCCCCCGGGACTGAGGGACGGCCGGCCCTACTTGCAGTTGTTTCCGTTCGGCCCCTTCGGGACGCAGTCGCCTCCGCCGCCTCCGTCACCCCCGCCGCCCGACGACGCCGGCATCCAGAGCGCGGCGGCACGCGCACGCCGCCGCGTATCCACGATCCTTCCGACGACCCAGCCGTCGACGTTGACGGCGGCGGCCACGCTCGTCCCGTGCTTCCCGCTGGGGAGGGTGACGGGCCCGCTCACGGTCCCATCCAGGCTCACCGACCACACCACGGCCGTCGTGTCGCCGCCGCTCCCCACACCGAGGTCGCTCACTCCGGCCACCTGCGCCGGATGTCCCGGGGCCGGATCCGAGATGCCGAAGGCGGCGGCCTGCGCATCACCCGGAAGAGGATCGAGCCCGACTACCGCTCCGTCCGGCTGCAGCACCTCAGCGTGCCAGTCGATCGCGGTCCCGGCCAGCTGGCCGGCGTCGTTGAGCTCGAAGCCCTCGAATCCGGGAGCAGGACCCAGGATCTCCGGCCCGGAGATCGAGCCGTCGCCGCCGACGGTCCAGCCCACCGGCGTGCAATACTCCGGGTAGGTTCCGCCTTCGGGCATCATGAGCACGACCACGTTGCCGGCATCATCGATGTGAGTCCGCCCGTACACCTCCGGGTAGCCGGGAGGAAGATCCAGGAGGGTCGGATCGGCGGCCGGATCGAAGGGATCGAGCCACACGACCGGGCGGTCGGCCATCCCGGATGCGTCGTCGAAGTACGCCGTGCCGGACACCACGCCGCAGCCGCTGATCGCCCACGGGGAGGTCTCGGCGGCGGCGCCGACGCCCGAGAGCTCGACCAGGTCGCCGGTCACGATGTCATACACGAAGCCCGTGGCGCCACCGGCAACCAGGGTCCTCACGACCACCTGCCCGGCGTCGTTCACTCGCACGGCGGACGAAGGCCCCGGCACGCCGATGTCCACGGGACCGGTCACGCCGCCCGCGGCGTCCACGGTCCAGTACGACGCCCTCTCGACGCCGTCGGAGGCCACGTAGTACCCGACGATTATGCCGACGTCGTTGAGCCCCTCGGCGCC
The DNA here is from genome assembly GCA_035267645.1 of Gemmatimonadota bacterium. Lineage (GTDB taxonomy): Bacteria > Gemmatimonadota > Gemmatimonadetes > Palauibacterales > Palauibacteraceae > Humimonas. The sequence goes on from DATFLN010000086.1 coordinate 13,278, forward strand.
GCTGCCGTCGCCGGCCAGGCGCACCACGTCGTAGTCCCCGACCGACCCGCCCGAGCCGCCGCGCCCCCCACCGCCGGGCGCCCACCGGGGCGCGAGGGGCGAGGCGACCCCGACGGTCGTGGTCCCGGGCTCCCCGCACGCGGCGAGGCCGAGGACAGCGAGGGCGAGCGCGATGGACCGGCTGGCGCGTGCGAGCATGGCAGAACCTCCGCGTCGTGGTGACCGGTGACGTCCCGTCGGGCGGGTCTCCACCTGCGGAGCCGCCGCCAGTCGCGCTCGACGGTGCGGGGCGAGACGTCCAGGACGGCCGCCGTGTCCCGGACCGACATCCCCCCGTAGAACCGGCACTCGACCACCCGGGCCAGGCGCTCCGACCTGTCCTCCAGGCGCGAGAGCGCCTCCTCCAGGGCGAGCACCTCCAGGACCGGCACCTCGGCGGTCGCGGCGTCCGGCGTCAGCGTGAGCTCCACCCTCCCGCCTCCGAGCTCGGCGGCGTTCCGCGTCCGGGCGTGGTCGACCAGGACGTGGCGCATGACCCGGCTGGCCACGGCGAAGAAGTGGGCGCGGTCCCGCCATTCGAGCTCCTCGGTCCCGGCCAGGCGGAGGTACGCCTCGTGGACCAGGGCGGTCGTGCGCAGCGTGTGCCCTTCCCGCTCGAGCTCGAGGCGGTTGTGGGCGATGCGCTTGAGGTCCCGGTAGACGAGCTCGAGGAGACCCTCGGGGGCGTCGCCGTCTCCCTCCGACCAGGCGCTCAGGAGACGGGTGATCTCCTCCCGTCCGGATCCGGACGGCGCGTCGCGCTCTTCGGAGGACCGGCGGGGCGAGTCCACGGTCGGATCCCTCTCCTGGGGCACGGGTCACGGGGGCCAAGGACTTCCAACTTGGAAAATTAGGCCGTGCAGCCGGCTCCGTTGACAGCCGCCGGTGTGGAGACGGATCCGTCCACGGCCGCTCGTCGACAGCCGGCGGCGCGTCGCCGCGCACTCCCGCCGCGTGCTCCCTTGTCGTCCCGGCCTCGGTCTCCCAGTTCGGCGCTTCTTTCGCGGGCGGTCCGACCCGCCCGCGGTCCCCGCGCCTTCGGCCGGGGGCGCCCGAGCCCCGATCCTCGACCCGGGAATCCGGAATCATGCGCCGCGCCCCGATCCTCCTCGCCGTCCTGGCCGCCGCCGGCCTCCTCGCGCGCGGCGCCGCCGCGCAATCGGCCGCCGTGCGCTTCCCCGACACCGGGCCCGGCCGGCTCCTGGAGGAGTACGTGGAGCTGTGCGACGCGCCCTCGCTGGAGGCGTTCTCGGCATGGGATTCGGCGCACATCGCCCCGGCCATCCTCGAGCGCCAGAGCCTGCGGTCGATCGCCGAGGACGACGTCCGGCAGTGCCGGGACAACGGGGGCTTCGAGCCGCGGCGCATCGAGACGGACGAGCCGTCCCGGGTGGACCTCCTCGCGATCGGGAAGCGCTCGGGCCTGTGGACGCGGCTCACGCTGGGCGTGGACTCGGCCGGTGCGATCCGGCAGCTCGGCATCTTCCCCGCCCTACCGCCCGAGTCCACGCTCCCGGAGGTCCCGGACGACGCCGCGCTCGCCCGAGCCCTCCGCGAGAAGGTGCGCCGACTCTCGGAGGCCGGGATGTTCTCCGGGATCGTCGAGATCGCGCGCGGCGGGAAGGTCATCGCTGTCGCGACCGGGGGGTGGGCCGACCGGGAGGCCCGGACGCCGATCACGGGCTCGAGCCGGTTCACCATCGGCCCGATGGGGAAGATGTTCACGGCCGTCGCCGTCGGGCAGCTCGTCGACCGGGGCGAGCTGAGCTTCGCGGACACGGTGGACAAGTTGTTCCCCGACTACCCGAACGAGACCGTGCGGCACCAGGTCACGGTGGGCATGCTCCTCTCCCACACGTCGGGCATGGGCGACTTCCAGGCCAGGCGCACGCCCGAGATGCTCGAGCACGGCGTCGAGCGGGCCAGCGAGTTCATGCCGCTCTACGAGAGCGACTCGCTGAAGTTCGCGCCCGGCACGGACTGGGCCTACAGCAACGCGGGCCTCGCGCTCGCGGGCGCGATCGTGGAGAAGGTCGCCGGCCAGCCGTACCCCGGGTACCTCCGCGAGCACGTCTTCGCCCCCGCCGGGATGACCGGCAGCGACCCCAACAACGTCCCGCACGCCGACTCCGCGCTGGTGACGCCCTACACGCGCTTCTCACCGAAGGGACCGCCCGGAGACAGCCTGCACGAGGCCGAGCACGACATCGGGAGCCCCGCGGGCGGAGCGATCTCCACGGCCGACGACCTCGTGCGCTTCGCCGGGGCCCTCCGGAGCGGCGAGCTCGTGAGCCCGACCACCTTCCGGGAGATGACCCGGCCGCACGGCAACCCGGGCTACGGCTACGCCATGGAGATCCACGAGGTGTACGGACGCACCGTGGTGGGCCACGGCGGCGGCTTCCCGGGAGTGAGCACCCACCTGGACCTCGTGACCGGCTCCCCCTACACCGTGGTCGTGCTCTCCAACCTGGACCCGCCCGCCGAGGCCCGCATCAGCAGGTACGCGGTGGCCCTCGCGGTGGAGAAGGCGAAGAGGGAGTAGGGGTCGGGAGCAGCCGCCTCAGGTGAACACCCCCAGCGCGTCCACGAGGATGTGCGCTCCGGCCGGCACCGCGAGGTTCCGGCGCCACACGTAGGCCCCCGCCAGGACGAGCGCCGAAAGCGCCTGTCCGACGCCGGTGGCCAGGCCCCAGTAGGGAACGTGAAGGCCCACGAACACCGCGGTCGAGACCACCACCGCCAGCGTGGTGCTCCCCGTCACGGCCTCGATCGCCTCGATCGCGTACGCGCGGTAGAGCAGCTCCTCGGTGATCCCGGCCGTCACGACGACGAACACCTTCTGTAGGAAGGGGAGGCTCCGGAGGAAGGTCAGGGTGGAGAGGTCGGGCTCGGTGCCCAGCGCACCGAGGAGGGCGCCGGCCAGGACGCTGCCCGCCAGGACGGCCGCCACCCCGGTGAGCACGGCCAGGCCGAGGTCCTTCCACCGCGGCACCTCGATGCCGATCCAGGAGACGGGTTTCCCCTGCCCATAGCGGAGGATGAGGAGGACCGCCCCCGTCTGCGCCCACTTGACGGCATCGCCCAGCCAGCGCCCGGTGGTGCTCAGCTGCTCCGGCCCTCCCTGCAGGAGGTCGAAGACGGCGAGCGTGCCGAACACCACGGCGAGCCCCGCCAGCGCGCCCCCCATCTCCCGCCGGGAGAGGTCCCGGCCGAGCTGGCCGGCATCGGATCCGTCGCCGGACGCCGCTGCGGACCCGACGCGGGATCCGGGATCGGATGCCTCGCCGCTCACGAGCCCTCGCGGTCCGACCGCTCCGCCCCTTCGGGCCGGACGAACTGGCCGCGGGTCGGCTCCACTAGCCCGACGTGCTCACCGTCGGCACGGTAGTCCGTGAACGGGGCCGGCAGCCCCGCCGCCCGGCCGAGCTCGGGCCCGTCCTGGAGCTGGTAGTGGACGTGGGGCTCCGAGCTGTGCCCCGTGTTCCCGCACTCGCCGATCCGCCGACCGCGCTCGACGCTGTCGCCCGCCTCCACGGCCACCGATCCGTGCCGCAGGTGGGCGAGGACCGAATATTCTCCCCCGCCGTGCGCGATCACGACGTGGTTCCCGAAGATCGCCTCCCGGTTCATCTCTCCCGGCGTGTTCTCGTGCACCGAGTCGACCGCCTCGGTCACCCGGCCCGCGGCGGGGGCCAGGACCGGCTCGCCGAAGCAGTAGTAGTCCCCGTTCGAGGTGCCGTCCCCCTCGTGGCTCCTCCCGTCCTTCAGCACGATGAAGTCGTAGGCGAAGCGCTGGCCGCGGGCCCGGACGTGGTAGTTCTGCTCGGGCCTGCGCCCGCCCCAGGCCACGTACCAGCGGCCGCGGAACGGCAGAGCGAGTCGGTCCGCGTCCGGTAGTCCTCGTGGCCCGTCCGGGCGGGCCGGGGCGTGACATGGACGCCCACCAGGACCACCGCGCCGTCCCCTCGCCACGCCCAGTGCGTGGTGATCGTGCGGCCCGGGGCCTTCGAGAAGCGGGAGATCCGGTAGTAGTGGACCGCGATCCGGTCGGTGTAGACGGCCTCCCTGACCACCTCCCGCTCGCTCCCCAGCTGCCGGTCCACCTTGCGGGCCAGCGTCCGGACGCCCTCGGTCCCGCCGAGCTCCTCCTGGTACGCCGGGGCGATGAGGGCGCTCAGCGTGTCCGCCCGTCCGTCCATCAGCCACCCGCTGAGCCTCCGGCCCCGCCGGATGGCGCGTGCGCTGTCGGGATCCGTCGCGGCCGAGGCTCCGTCCGGGACCCCGGGCAGCAGACCCCCGCCCGGGACCGCCGCCAGCAAACCTCCGCCGGGGACCGCCGCCAGCAGGGCCAGCGCCGAGGCCAGAGCCGTCATCCTCACGCCCCCTCCAGCTCCCGAAGGAGGGCGGCCAGACGCTCCCGGCGCGGCCGCAGGTCGTTTCGGACGAGGCGCCGGTTGATCCGGAGGACCCAGACCGAGACGACCCCGATCAGCGTCAGGGTGAGAGCCGTGGCCCAGAGCGCGCTCCCCAGGCCCGCCACGAACAGCACCGAGCCCGCCACGAGGGGCGCCAGGTACCACCATAGCACCGTCTCGTGGAGCTCGAGCTGTCGCTCCACGTCGCCCAGGGACCGGCGCAGCCGGTCGGCGACCGGGCGGCCCTCCGCTTCGGGCTCCGGATCGGGCCGGGCCCGGCGGAGCTTCCAGATGACCAGGAGCGCTCCCGCGATCACGATCGCGGCGCCCGCCCGGGTCAGCGTCGAGGCGGCGGTCACGGCCTCGTACCCGAACGCCAGGACCACGAAGACCGCGGCTCCGATCTCGCGGAGGTCGCGCCGGCGGATCCGGCGGTCGAACGCCTCGGAGCTGGCCTTGACCCGCTCCAGGAGCTCCTCCCCGTCCGGGAGGCCCTCCGGCCCCGAACCGATTTCCGACCACGCCTTCCTGTGCTCGTCCAGACTCATTGGTCGTCCTCCTTCACCATCTTCGACAGCTTCTTCTTGATCCGGTGGAGCTTCACGCCCACGTGGTTCTGGCTGATGCCCAGGATCTCGGACATCTCCGCGTAGCTCTTCTCCTCCAGGTAGAGGAGGGCGAGCGCGCGCTCGCCCTCGCCCAGCCGGTCGATCGCCGAGTGCAGGCGCTCGATCCGGCGGTGGTCCTCGAACCGCTCCTCGGGGCCGACGAAGCCCCGGTCGCGGAGCGGATCGTCCGGGTCCAGCGTCGCCTCGCTGCGGCGATCCCGCCGGCGGCGGCGCTGGAGCGCGGTGTTGAGCGCGACCCGGTAGAGCCAGGTGCCGGGCTCCGAGCGCCCCTCGAAGGAGGGGAGGGAGCGCCACACCTGGAGCAGCATCTCCTGGTAGAGGTCCCGCGCCGCCTCGGCGTCCCGGGCGTAGACCCGGCACAGCCGCCGCATGCGGCCGCGGTTCTCCTCCACCAGTTGGAGATACCTGTCCTCGAGATCGCTCATGGTCTCCCCTGATCGGGGCGCGGGCCGCGCCTCACGGCCCCTCGCGTCGAAACTCCGTGGGACTTGGTTGCGAGGGTCGGGGCGATCTTACATGCGGAAGACGGACGGAAGGGATGCGGCACGTGCGCTCGACCGCCGAAGGGGCGGCCCGGGGGACCTCACACGGGCTTCTCCACGAGGTCGGCGATGCCCCGGATGAGGCGCTCCAGCGAGTAGGCCTTCACGAGCTGGTCGTGGCCCCAGGCCAGCGCGCGGGGCCCCACGAACATCATGCGGCCCAATTCGCGGGAGCTGTCCTGGGCCGACTCGACCCGGGAGCGGCGCCGCTTCTCGAACAGGTCCAGCGCCGCCTCCAGGAACCGGTCGTTCGTGCGGGAGAGCTCGTCGGCCAGTGCCGCCGCCGACTCCATGGCCATCGAAGCGCCGATCCCCGCCGTCGGGAGGAAGCCCGCCGCCGCGTCTCCGAGGAGGACCACGCGGCCCTTCCGCCACGCCTCGGACCGGCCGTCGTGGAAGTCCCAGAAGAGCGGGTCGTCCCCGGGCTCCACCGCGTCCAGCACGTCGGCGAGGTCCGAGCCGTGGCACCGGAAGCGGTCCCGAAGCCGGTCCAGGAGCGCCCGCGGACCCTCGTCACGGATCTCGTCGTCGGGCCCGCCGAGGAAGACGCCCAGCCCGTCGCCGGTCGGGTAGATCCCCACGAAGCGGCCGGCGCCCCAGTACTCCCCGTAGGCGTGCTCGTCCTCGTCCAGGATGAGGCCCCGGGTGTCCGAGTGGAGGCCGTCCGCCGCCACGACCAGGTCGAAAGTCCCGGACGTCCCGTCGCTGAGCCGAACGCGGACCTCGCCGTCGCCCTGCTCCAGCGCCTGGACGGTCGTCCCCGTGCGGACGTTCTCCCGTCCCACGCGCTCGAGGAGGATCTCCATGTGGGAGGGGCGGCTGATGCCGAGGGGCGACCCGAAGCGGCGGGTGAGCTCCTCGAGGTCGTAGCCGTGCAGGAGCCGGCCGTCGCCGTCGTAGATCTCGTAACGCCGCATGAGCACGGCCCGCTCGCGGGCGGCCTCGAACAGGTCCAGGCCGTGGAGGACCCTCGAGCCCAGGTGGTAGAGGCCCAGCATGTACCCCAGCTCGTCGAAGCTCTCCGCGCGATGGACGAGGACCGGCTCGCGCCCGCGCTGGCGGAGGAGGGCGGTCAGGGTGAGGCCGGCCACGCCGGCGCCGACGATGAGTGTCCTCATCTCGCCCCGGGCCCGAGGGGCCCGGCGTTCACGCTCCGCGGATTCGCGCTGGGCGCTCGTCATGGCGTGGACCCCCCGTCGTGGCGCAATCGTCTGTCGAGATGTCGCCCATGGTAAGGGGAGTGCAGCCGGGCCGACACGACCGGCGGACGCGGCGCCTACGCCTCGCCCAGCTCCCGGTCCGCCCACGCCGCCACGAGCCGTTCCGCCACGGGCCGGAAGGGAACGGCGGCCCGCGCGAGCTCGACGTCCGGGTCGAGGACGGCGTCCAGCTCGCGGGCCAGCTCGGGCCGCTCCTCGCCCGAGACCCGCCCCACGAACTCCCCGGCGTCGACCCCGAAGCGGCGGAGGTCCCGGAGCGCCTGGGTGAGGAGGACGTCGTGGGGGCCCTCCCACGTCTCCATGATCACGGAGTCCCGGTGGAGGCGCGGCAGGGGGGAGAAGCGCTCCTCGATCCCGTTCCCGCCCAGCGCCATCATCGCGTCGTGCACGAGCCGCGTGGCCTCCCGCGTGTGGACGGTCTTGGCCAGGCTCAGCATGACCCGGAAGACCAGTTTCTCCGCCTCGTCCCCCTCTCCGGCCCGTTGCCAGGACGCGAGGAGGCGGAAGGCGCCGGCCAGCGCCCGGGCCCGTCCCCGCTCCACGCCGTCCAGCCTCTCCCGGACGAGGGGGTAGTCCGAGAGCCGGCGTCCGAACGCGGTGCGGAAGTCCGCGTAGGCGCGGACGATCCGCTCTGTCCTGCGGAGCGCGGCCGCGGCGAACAGGACGCAGGAGAAGCGCGAGGTGACCAGCACGTGGCGGAGGAGGTTGGGGAGGCCGCGCTCGAGCGGTCCGACCGGCCAGCCCAGGGCGCCGTCGAAGGTGATCTCGGCGGTGGCCAGCTCGCGGGTGCCGAGCTTGTCCTTGAGGCGGTCGAGCCGGTGGCCGTTCCGGCCGGGGGCCTCCGGGTCCAGCCGGGCGGGGACGAGGAAGAGGCCGAGAGGGCGGTCGTCGGCGCCGGCCGCGGCGGCCCCGGCCCGCCCGCCGGCCCCGGCGTCCGCGTCCCCGACGCCGGCCGCTCCCCCACCCTCCGCCCGCGCCATGACCAGGTAGTAGTCGGCGTTCGGGTTCGAGCAGAACCACTTCTTCCCGTGCAGGCGATAGGCGTCCCCGTCGGGCACCGCGCGCGTCCGGTTGGCCGGGATGTCCGAGCCGCCCTGGATCTCGGTCACGAACTGCGCGCCGTGCCACACCCGCGCCTCGGTCGAGCCCCGCACCCGCTCGACGGCCTCCCGGTGCTCGGGCCGGTCCCCGAGCGCCTCGAGCGCCCGGACGAGCCCGTCGGTGCAGTCGGCCGAGCAGCACACCCCCGCCTCCCCGTTCTGGGCGTACAGGTAGATCCGCGCGTAGAAGTCGAAGAGGTCGCCGTGGGGCGCGCCGAGCCCCTCGCGTCCCTCCACGGCCGCCAGCGCCTCCCGGGTGGAGCGGGGGAGGACGACCTCGTCGACCCGGCGCTCGCGGGCGTCGAAGTGCCGCAGGCGAGGCCGGTTCCACGGGAGCGCCGACTCCTCGGCCAGCTCGCGGAGCGGCCCGGCGCACGCCCGGCCCCACGCCTCCAGCGACGAAGCGCCGGCCGACGTCTCGCCCGGCCCCTTCCCGGCGGTCGAGCGCCGATCGAGGAGCCGATGGAGGAGGTCGTCGTCCGCGTACCAGTCGTCCGCGAGGGCGTCGAAGAAGGGCTCGAACGTGTAGTCGGTCATGGCTCCACCGTGAACTCCGTGTACATGTGGCGCTGCGGGGAGACTTCGGAGAGGAGCGCGTAGCGGCCCGGCGTGAGGTCCACCGTGAAGTACGCCGTGTCGCCGGCCGGCATCTCCTCGACGCCTCCCAGGAACCGGGCGGGAGCGGGGACCCGCATGCCCTCGGGGTTCATGAAGTACATCCAGGGGGCCAGGTCCGAGGCGCTCTGGCCCTCCTCCAGGCGCGCCACGTGGACGTCGTTGCCGCCCACCTCGCCGGTGGCCGGCTGCTCGGCGAAGGCGACCCGAACGGTGTGCGCGCCCGGCGTCCACCTGCCGGTGGTCACGATCGCGTCGTTCCGGAGCGTGAGGTCGATGTCGGCCTCCGGGGGGCGGCCGCCGGACCGGGCGTCGGTCACGTACAGCGGCCGCTCCATGCCCATGTTGCGGTGGAAGGTGCCGTCGGGACCCTTCATGTAGCACTCGAGCACGTACGTCCCGGGCACCAGCTTCTCGGTGACCCGCGTCGTGTCCCCCGGGGCCACGAGCCCCACGCCGCCCAGCTCCTCGAAGTCGGCGAACCAGGCCGGCAGGCCGGCGGCCAGGATCTTCCCGGCCTCCGCCACGCCGGCGCCCCGCTGCTGCGCGGCCCACGCGCTGTCGAACACGGGCGTGAGCTCCTTCCGGTAGTCCTCGTACGTCTTCCCGTCCGGCAGGTGGTCCAGGATCATAAAGTGAGTCTCCTTCCCCCGGTTCCGGAACCGGAAGGTGGTCCAGCCGGAGGGGAGGGAGTCGGGAGCCTGGAAGGCGTAGTCCCGGGCGACGACGAGGACCGTGCCCGCGGTGTCCGCGGCGGCGGAGGCCGCGCCCGCCGACGCGGAGCCCGAGCCCGACTCCTGGCCGGCGCGGCAGGCCAGCGCGGCGGCGGCGAGGACGAGGGCGAGGGGCGCGAGGAGAGGGCGGCGGATCGTGCGCGACATGACGGCTCCCGGCCGGGGTGAACGCCCGGGGAGAGCCCGGGAGAGGGAGCCCTCCCTTCCTGCGGACCCCTCAGCCTAAGGGGAGGCGGACCGGGCGCGCGAGGGGGACGTCCCGCCGTCCGAGTGGATGGCCGGTAACCCGATCGGCTTCCGCGGCCCGTGGGGCACGTCCTACCCCCGGAACCTCCGGCGCATGGTCGCGGGCATGTCCGAGGACGAGTGGGTGGACAGGCTCCACACCCGGAAGACGCGCCCCCCCATGCCCTGGTTCAACCTGCACGCGATGAGCGAGCGGGACCTGCGGGCCATCTACCGCTTCATCGGGACGCTCGACCCGGCCGGAGAGCCCGCGCCCGAGGCGCTGCCGCCCGGCCGCGAGCCCGCCACCCCCTACATCCCCTTCTCCCCGCGCGAGCCGGGCTCGGAGACGGCCGAGCGCTGAGGAGGGCCGGCGAGCGGCATCCCCGCCCGCCCGACCAGCTCCCGGAACCGGGGCGTGTCGCGGAGCGGCGCGAAGGTGGGAAGGATGCCGATGCAGGCCAGGTCGGGCTCCTCCGCGGCGACGGCCTCCTCGAGCCAGTCGAGGGCCTTCTCAGAGTCTCCGGCCGCGGCGTACAGCCGGGCGATCCCGAGGCGCCGGGGCCGGGAGCCCGGCGGTCCCTCCCCGCTGCGGACGCGGACCGCCAGGACCCCGGCCGCCCGGCGTAGCGCCCCGGCGTAGCCGCCCTCCCGCCGGCCGCGCTCGAGCGCCGCGGCCAGCTCGGCGTCGTCCCGCTCCCGGGCCCCCGCCAGCCGGACCCGGAAGGCGTCCTCGCGTCGCCCCTCCATCTCGTACGCCCCGGCCAGGGGAGGCCGGGCGAAGCGGGCGCCGGGATAGCGGGCGAGGATGGGCTCCAGGACCCCGATCGCCTCGTCGTAGCGGCCCGTGAGGAAGAGGAGCTTCCCGTACAGCCCCCGGGTGAAGGGGTTGACCGGATCGAGCCGGACGGCGACCGCGGCGTGCCGGTCCGCCTCCCCGGGCCGGCCCAGGACCGCCAGCAGGCGGGCGTAGTGGATCCTCGTCTCGGCGTGCGAGGGGTTCAGCTCGACCGCCCGCCCGAACGCCGAGTCCGCGGCCGCGAAGTCCCGGTCCTTCCCGGCCCGCACCTCGGCCAGGAGCCGGTGGGCCCCGGGGAGCTCGGGACCGAGCTCGAGCGCCCGCTCCAGCGCCGGCTCCCACCTCCTCCGCGCCTCCGCCGCCGTCACGCCGGACCGGGGTCCGGCGTCGCCCCGGTACAGCCACACGCGGGCCGTCTCCAGCCACGCCGGGGCGTAGGTCGAGTCGATGGCGAGCGCCCGGCGGAAGTCCCCGAGCGCCGTCTCCAGGTCGGCCAGGGTGAAGAGGCGGGCGTGGAAGACGCCGCGCAGGTAGGCGTCGTAGGCCGCGGGGTCGGTGGCCCACGCGCCGGCGGCTCGGGCCGCCGCTCCCGGCTCCAGCTCCACGCCCAGCTCCCGGGCCACCGCGGCGATCAGCTCCCGGTGGAGGGCGTCGAGGTCCCCGGCGCCCCCCGCGAACGTGCGGCTCCACGTCGTGTCGCCGGAGGCCGCGTCCACCAGCCGCACCCGGATCGTCACGCCGTCGCCCTCGCGCGCCACGCCCCCGTCCAGCAGCGCGTCAGCGCCGAGCGCCCTCGCGATGCTGTCGAGCGTCGCCGCCCGGTTGGCGTAGCGGAGGACCGAGGAGCGCGCGACCACGGTGAGCCCCGCCTCCCCCGCCTCCGAGATGAGCCGGTCCAGAGTCCCCTCGACGAAGTAGGTCCGGGCGGGATCCCCCGTGAGGTTGGCCAGCGGGAGGACGGCCAGGCGGGGGCCGGGGAGGGAGGCGGTGGTGGCGCCGGAGTCGGCGGCGGAGCCGGACGCGGCGGACGCGCGGTCGGACCGGCCGGACGACGACGGGCCGCACGCCGCGGCCGCCAGGGCCAGGGCCACCAGGGCGTGGACCGCCGGGGCCAGGGAGGCCCGCGCCGGCGGGGCCGCGCGGCGGAGGCGTCCCGGACGCTCCCGATCGGAGCGGAGACGGAGGGGCCCGTGGCTGGCGCGCATCGGCGATCCCGGCTGCATGGAGCGGTCTCCTGCGGTCGGCGCGAACCTAGGCCCGTCCCGTCGTCGCGACGAGCAGCCCGGACCGCGATGCTCGCGGCGGCCGGGACCCGGCGCCGGGGCACGGTCGTCCGCGGGGCACGCCCGTCCCCGGCGCACGTCCGTCCCCTCCTCGCGCCGATTCGCGTCGGCCGGCCCCCCGTTCGTCCCGCGGGGTGCCCGGGACGGCCGCCGCCCCCCTAGATTCCCGCGCATGAGCACACCTGCGAAGTGCCTCGGCCTCGTCCTCCTCGTGTCCGCGCTCATCCCGGAGGGGAGCGGTCCGCCGACCGCGCGGCCGACCCGTCCGCCCGACGCTGCCGCGCTCTGGGAGATCGACTCCGCCGTCGACGCCATGGGAGGGATGGCGCGCCTCCGGGCCCTGCGGAGCCTCCGGCTCGAGGGCATGCGCGAGAAGGCGCTCCTGGGCGTCTCCGCCGACCGCCGGCACCCGAAGGCGATGTTCGTGGAGGTGAGCGAGCTCCGCGACCTCTCCTCCGGCCGGGCGCTCGTCCACCAGCGGGCCACGCTCCCCATGCGGCCCGACCCGATCCCGTTCACGCGGGCGACGGGGGGGCCCGGGGCGCCGCCGACGCAGCGGACGGCCCTGGCCCTGACCCCCGAGCGGATCCTGTTCACGGCGCGGGACGCGGACCCGAAAGTCGGGCGGGACACGGTGTTCGACGGACGTCCCGCACGCGTCGTCCGGTTCGGGCCGGAGCCGGTGCGGCTCTTCCTGGACGCCGACACGCACCCCCCCCTGGGATGGATGGCCACCCTCACCTATCCCGACGATCCGAACGAATGGGGGATCTGGGGCGACGTGCGCTCGGCGACGCACTGGTCGGACTGGTCGCTGGAGCCGGACGGGCTCCGCTACCCGCGCACGGTCACCGAGGAGCGGAACGGGCTGGTGAGCACCCGCACCACCTGGTCCCGGGTGACCCCGGACGCGCCCGTGGCCGAGGACTCGTTCCCCGCCCCGGCCAGGAGCTCCGCGCCGGCCGGAGCCGCCGGCGCCTCCGAGGACGTCCGGACGCTGGCGCCCGGCGTGGCGCTCCTGTGCGGCTCCTACAACGTCCTCCTGGTCGCCGGCGACGACGGCGTCGTGGTCCTGGATGCCCCCGTCTCCTCCGAGAGGAGCCGGGCCGTCCTGGACGAAACCCGGCGGCGCTTCCCCGACCGTCCGGTCCGGGCCCTCGTCCTCACGTCCGCCGTCTGGCCCCACGTCGCCGGCGTCCGCGCCTACGTGGCCCGCGGCATCCCGGTCTACGCTCCCGCCCCCGCCGCGCAGGTGGTCCGGGACCTGGCGGCCGCGCCCCACTGCTCCCATCCCGACAGCCTGGCCCGGGCGCCCCGGCGGGCCGACGTCCGGGTCGTGACCGACTCGGTGGTGATCGGAGGCGGCGCCGACCGGCTGGTCCTCCTGGCTCCGCGCCTGACGGCGGCGCCGCACGCGGCCGCGGGCCTGGTGGCCTACCTGCCCGAGCGGCGGATCCTCTACGCCGGCGACCTCCTGGTCCCGCGCCGCTTCGAGCCCAACTTCTGGCGGCAGAGCTGGGACGAGCTCCGCCGCCTCGTGGCCGCCCGCGGGCTGCCGGTCCTGACGGTGGCTTCCCTGCACGACGACCCGATTCCCTGGAGCGACGTCGGGGAGGCGCTGGACGCTGGAAGTCCCGCCCCCTGAGCCGGGCCCCGGGCCTTGTCCGTAGACTTTCTATGGGCTAATATCGGGGTCGTCATCCCTGTCAGGCTTGCCGCCTCTCTGTCCGCGCGACCACCGGGCACCATGTACACGCTGATCCGCTACCAGGACGGGAGGATCACCCTCCGCACGCACCTCGACCCGGGAAGGCTCCCGCCGGAGGAGGCGCGCCGCCTGCTCCGGAGCCTGCGGCCCGTGCTCGATGCGCTGCGCGACGCCGCCGGGGACGAGCGACCGGCCGGCCCGGGGACCCGCCGGAGCCCGCTGGAAGCCGCGACGCCGGGGAGCCGGCTCGAGCCCCCGGCCTCTCCCGGTCGACCGGAGCCCCCTCCCCCGGAGGACCGCAACCGTCCCGGCCGCCGCGTCCGAGCCGAATGAGGGACGCGTCGAACGAAGCTGCCTCCCGGGACGCGTTCGACACCCCGGCGCTGGAGGCCGTCCGCGGGGAGCTGCGCGCGGCCGGTCGGGAGGCGAGGGAGATGGCCTCGGGCCTGGAGCCCCGGCGGCTGTGGTGGCGGCCGGCGCCGGACCGCTGGTCGGTCGGAGAGTGCCTGGACCACCTGGTCCTGACGGGCGAGGCCTACCTCCCGGTCCTGGACGAGACGATCGCGGACGGGCGGCGGCGGGGCCTCCACGCGGCCGGTCCGCACCGGAGGACGCTCGTGGGCCGCTGGCTCCCCCGCCTCCTGGAGCCCCCGCCGGGGCTCCGGGTCACCGCCCCGCTCGAGATCCGTCCGCGTCGGCCCGAGCTGCAGGGCTCGCCGCGAGAGGCACCGGGGCCCCACGGCTCGCGGCCCGCACCCACGGCTCCGGAGGGCTCGCGGGGCGATCCCCTCGCCGCCTTCCTCGAGCTGCGGAGCCGCTTCCGGGATCGGCTGGCGGCCGCCGACGGCCTGGACCTGGGTCGGCTCCGGATGGCCTCGCCCTTCTACTGGTGGATCCGGTTCGACCTCGGCTCCGCCTTCCGCATCATCGCAGCCCACGAGCGGCGCCACCTGTGGCAGGCGCGGCAGGTGGTCGAGACGGAGGGCTTCCCCGCGGCCTGACGGGGAACGGCGCGCCCGCGCCGCTGGGACGTCCGGCCGGGGCCGCTTATGCTTGACCCATGCGCATCGTCGTCGCCACGCGGGACCGGGTGCTCCTGGCCGACCCCGACGATCGGACTCTCCGGCCGGCCTCCGGGGTGCGCGCGCGCCCGACCTGCCTCGCGGCCGACCCCGCCGGCGTCAGGGCCTGGTGCGGGACGGTGGACGGCGTGCTCCGGAGCGAGGACGCGGGCGCGACCTGGGAGCCGGCGGGCCTCGACGGCGAGGAGGTCACGGCGCTGGCCGCCAGCCGCTCCGAGCCCGGCGTCACGTGGGCCGGGACCGAGCCGAGCGCGGTCCACCGGAGCGAGGACGGCGGTGCGTCGTGGACCCGGGCGGAGGGGCTCCTGGACCTCCCGTCCTCCCCGAGCTGGTCCTTTCCGCCCCGGCCCGAGACGCACCACGTCCGCTGGATCGCCCCGCACCCGGCCGAGCCCGGCCGCCTGTGGGTGGCGATCGAGGCGGGCGCCCTGGTCACCACTCCCGACGGGGGCCGCACGTGGCGGGACCGCGTCCCGGGCGGGCCGTACGACACCCACGAGATCGCGATCCATCCCGGCCGGCCGGACTCCCTCAGGATCTCGGCCGGCGACGGCTACTACGAGTCGGACGACGGGGGGCGGACGTGGCGCTCGCCGGAGGAGGGCCTCGACGTCGGCTACCTGAGGAGCGTCGCCATCGATCCCGGCGATCCGGACGTGGTGGTGGTCTCCGCCGCCTCCCACGCCCACGCGGCGTACGCCTCGGGGCGGTCCGACGGCCGCCTGTACCGGCGCGCCGCGGGCGGCCCCTGGGAGAGGGTCGTCGCCGGCTGGCCCGAGGAGCCCGAGACGATCGCGCCGCTTCTGGCTCCGGGCCGGGAGCCGGGCGAGCTGTGGGCGGCCGACGAGCGCGGCGTCCACCGCTCGGCGGACGGGGGCCGCTCGTGGGAGCGGAGGGCCGGGTTCGACGGAACTCCGCCGTGGCTCCGAGGCTTCATCGTGACGGAGCCCGCATAGGTCCGGCGCCGATCCGGTTCGGCTCTTGCGGCTCCGCGATCGCGAAGAACGAGGCTGTCCGCACACGGAGAGGAGGCGTCATGGCGGAGGCACGACTCGCACTGCTCGCCACGCTGAAGGCGAAGCCCGGCAAGGAGGAGGAGCTGGAGGCGTTCCTGACCGGCGCCCTACCCCTGGCCCGGGAGGAGGCGGGGACCACCACCTGGTTCGCGCTCAGGATCGACGCCTCCACGTTCGGGATCTTCGACACCTTCGCCGACTCGTCGGGGCGCGAGGCCCACCTCCAGGGACGCATCGCCAGCGCCCTCATGGACCGGGCTCCCGAGCTGCTGGCCGAGGACCCGGACATCCGGAAGGTGGACGTCCTGGCGGCCAAGCTCCCCTGACGCCGGAGCTTCCAGGCGGGGCAGGAGGTTCCTGACCGTGAAGCCCGTCTCCTCGTCGGCCACGTTCTTCTGGAAGTCGACGAACGCATCGGTCGGGTGGCCGTCGTCCGGATCGAAGCTCAGCTCGACCGTCGCCGGGTCGCGCGCCAGCCAGCCGTGGATCCGGACGAAGAGCGAGTCCACGGTAGGGTA
This sequence comes from Gemmatimonadota bacterium, assembly GCA_035267645.1. Taxonomy (GTDB): domain Bacteria; phylum Gemmatimonadota; class Gemmatimonadetes; order Palauibacterales; family Palauibacteraceae; genus Humimonas. The sequence goes on from DATFLN010000086.1 coordinate 29,206, forward strand.
GGCCGCCAGCTCCGAGTCGGGGACCGCCCGGCCGGTCTCGATGATCGTGGCCGCCACCACCTGCCCGCCGCTCACGGCGATCCGCACGGGCTGGACGCCGATCCCCACGCAGAAGCAGGTCAGCCGGAAATCGAACTCGTAGGCGGGCGGAGCGGCCCGGCTCCAGGTCGCCTCGGCCACGGCGAGCTGCTGCCGCCGGGGCGCGAGCGGCCCGTCCCCGCACCCTGCCAGCGACGCGGCCAGGAGGAGGGCGACGCCGACCCGGGTCCGTGCCGCCGCGGCGGCGGAGGGCCGCGCGCCTTGCCTGCGGCCGGACGCCGAACCCGTGCCTCGTATGCGGTCCACCCGTCCTCCTCGCTCCGCGCGCCGCGCCGACCTCTCTCACCCTGACGACGTCCCGGGAGCGCGTATCGTGACGCCGGGACCCGGCGGGCCCGTCCCGGCATCTTTAGCCTATACAAACATCGCTCGTCCGCGTATCTTCCGGGACCCCGGGACCTGCCCGACCGACCGGAGTCGCCGCTCGCCGGCGAGACACCAGACACGAGAGAGGAACAGGTGGAGACCATCCGAACCCTCGCGACGTCGATCGCCGTGCTCGGCTTCCTCGCGCTGCTCCCGGTCGGGGCGACCGCTTCGACGGCCGCATCGCCCGGTGCGCCCGACGCGCCCATGGCGTCGCGGCTCCGCGCGAACGCGGCCGGCGCGACAGCATCGGCACCCGACACCGTGCCCCTCTACGACGACCTGGGCGACCATGCCTGGGCGGTCACGACGTCGGCGCCTCTCGCGCAGGCCTACTTCGACCAGGGCCTCCGCCTCTACTACGCCTTCAACCACCAGGAGGCGATCCGCTCCTTCCGCCGGGCGCAGCGGCTGGACCCGTCGTGCGCGATGTGCTGGTGGGGCGAGGCGCTGGCCTTCGGCCCCAACATCAACCTCCCGATGGACTCGGCGGCGGGGGCGGCGGCGTGGGCCGCCGTGGAGGAGGCGGCGGCGCGGAAGGAGGGGGTCTCCGGGAAGGAGCGCGCCCTGATCGACGCCCTCACACTCCGCTACGGACCTGATCCCACGGCCCATCGCGCGGCGCGGGACTCGGCGTACGCGCGCGCCATGGGCGGCGTGGTCGATCGCTTCCCGGACGACCCCGAGGCGAGGACGCTCCACGCGGAAGCGCTCATGGACCTGGCCCCCTGGCAGTACTGGAACCGGGACGGGAGCCCGCGGCCGGGCACGCCCGAGCTCCTCCGGAACCTGGAGCGGGTCATGGCCGACCACCCGGACCACCCGGGGGCCAACCACTTCTACATCCACGCCGTCGAGGCCGTGGACCCCGAGCGCGCCGTGGCCGCGGCGGAGCGCCTCGCGGGCCTCATGCCCGGGGCCGGGCACCTGGTCCACATGCCCGGCCACATCTACGTGCGCGTCGGCCGCTACGCCGAGGCGGTGGAGGCCAACGAGCACGCCGTCCACGCCGACGAGACCTGGATCCGCGAGCAGAACCCCGCCACGGGCGTCTACGTGGCCGGCTACTACCCGCACAACTACGACTTCATGGCGTTCGCGGCGAGCATGATCGGCCGGAGCGAGCAGGCCATCTCCGCCGCGGAGAAGATGGCCGACCTCATCCCCGACGAGATGCTCGAAGCGCCGGGGATGGAGTTCCTCCAGCACCACATGACGCGTCACCTGCAGATGAGGGTGCGCTTCGGCCGTTGGGAGGAGATCCTCGCGGCGCCGGCCCCGGCCCGGGAGCTGAAGCACGCGCGCGGCATGTGGCATTACGCCCGGGGGCGGGCGCTCGCGGCCCGCGGCGACCTGCAGGGGGCCAGGGCCGAGCTCGCCGCGGTGCGGACGGCGGCATCCGACCCCGACCTCGCCGGCGTCCGGCTCGAGTTCAACACGGCGGACCAGATCCTCGGGATCGCAGCGGAGGTGCTGGCCGGGCACGTGGCGGCGGCCGCGGGGGACCTGGAGGCGGCGGCCGAGCGGCTGACCGACGCGGCCGGGCGCGAGGACGCGCTGGTCTACGGTGAGCCCCCCGACTGGAGCGTCCCGGTGCGCCAGGAGCTGGGCCTCGTGCTCCTGCGCGCGGGCCGCCCCGCGGAGGCCGAGCGCGCCTTCCGCGAAGACCTGGACCGCTTCCCCGAGAACGGCTGGTCCCTGCACGGCCTGGAGGCGGCGCTCCGGGCGCAGGGGAGGGGCGGCGAGGCGGACGTCGTGGCCGGACGCTTCCGGGCCATCTGGAGCACGGCCGATGTCGAGCCGGGCACGGAGTAGCGCCGGCGTGGCGGGGCGCGGCCCCGCCCTGCGGGCGGCCGCCCACGGCGCCGACCTCTCGGCCGTCGTGGCCTCGGCGGCCGACGCCATCGTGACCGCGGACGGGGAGGGGCGGATCCTGAGCTGGAACCCCGCCGCGGAACGGATCTTCGGCTGCGGGGCCGAGGAGGTCGTGGGTCGGCCGCTCACGATCCTCATGCCCGGCCGCTTCCGGGAGGCCCACGAGGCGGGCCTCGGGCGGGTGACGCGCACCGGCGAGACCAGGGTCATCGGCCGCACGGTCCAGCTGGCGGGCCTCCGGCGTGACGGGACGGAGTTCCCGATCGAGCTGTCGCTGTCGACCTGGACGGAGGACGGACACCGCTTCTTCGCCGGGATCATCCGCGACGTCACCGAGCGCGTGAGCCTCACCCGGGAGCTGGCCCACTCCCGAGAGCGGATGGGCGCCATCCTGGACTCGGCCGCCGACGCCATCCTGTGCGCCGACCGCGACGGGGACATCCTCCTGTGGAACCCGGCGGCCGAGCGCATGCTCGGGCACGCGGCCGAGGACATCGTCGGGAAGCCTCTCACGACGATCATCCCCGAGCGCTTCCGCGCTGACCACGAGGCGGGGATCGCGCGGGTGAGCGGCGGGGGCGAGCCCCGGATCATCGGCCGGACCGTGGAGGTCGCGGCGCTCCGCTCCGACGGGACCGAGGTCCCCGTCGAGCTCTCGCTCTCCACCTGGGTCACCGACGGGGGCCGCTTCTACGCCGGGATCCTCCGGGACGTCTCGGAGCGGAAGCGCGCCGAGGAGGTCATCCGCCAGGCGCACGAGGAGCTCGAGGAGAAGAACCAGCAGCTCGAGGCGCTGTCGGTGAAGCTGGCCAAGTACCTCTCCCGCCAGCTCTACGACTCGATCTTCGAGGGGAAGACCGAGGTCAGGGTCACCTCCTACCGCCGGGAGCTCACGATCTTCTTCTCGGACATCCAGGGGTTCACCGAGCTCACCGACACCATGGAGGCCGAGCCCCTGAGCCAGCTCCTGAACGAGTACCTGGGCCAGATGTCCACGATCGCCGAGCGCCACGGCGGCACGGTGGACAAGTTCATCGGCGACGGCATCATGATCTTCTTCGGCGACCCGGAGAGCCGCGGCCGCTGCCGGGACGCGACGGCCTGCGTGGAGATGGCGCTGGAGATGCAGGCCCGCGTCCACGACCTGCAGGCCGCGTGGCGCGACCGCGGCGTCCCCCGCAGCCTCCACGTCCGCATGGGCATCAACACCGGGTACGTCACGGTCGGGAACTTCGGCTCCGAGGACCGGCTGGACTACACGATCGTGGGCGGCCAGGTGAACGCGGCCGCGCGGCTCGAGGAGAGCGCCGGGCCCGACGAGATCCTCGTCTCGGGCGAGACGTTCGCGCTGGTGCAGGACCGGATCCTTTGCGAGCCCGTCGGCGAGATCAAGGTGCAGGGGATCGCCTACCCGATCCGCACCTACCGGGTGGTCGGCCGGCGTGACGAGGCCCGGCCGGAGCTGCGGCGCGTGCGGGCCGACCGCGAGGGCTTCCGGCTCCTCCTCGACCCCGTCCTCATCGCGGCGGACGACGTCCACGACGCCCGGGAGGCGCTCCGGCGCGCGCTCGAGGCGCTCGGACCGGAACAGCGGGAGGGCGCTTCGTGATCCGGGAGGCCGGGGCCGGGCCCAGGCCCGCGATCGTGGTCGTCGACGACGACCCCGAGGCGCTGGAGCGGGTGGCCGGCGAGCTGGAGCGACGCTACGCCGCGGACTACCGGATCCTGCGCGAGCCCACGGCCACCGGCGCGCTCGAGACGCTGGGCCGCCTGCGGGACGAGGGAGAGCCCGTCGCCCTCCTCCTGGCCGCACCCTGGACGGAGGATCTCCCGGGCGAGGAGCTGCTGTGCCGCTCGCGGACCCTCCATCCCGGCGCGCGCCGCGGGCTCCTCATCGACTGGGGTGGCTGGGGGGATCCCCCCACGGCCCAGGCCATCTTCCGCGCCATGGGGCTGGGCCACATCGACTACTACGTGCTCCGTCCGTGGCGCACGCCGGACGAGTACTTCCACCGCACGGTGACCGAGTTCCTGAACGAGTGGTCCCGGGCCGAGGAGGCGGCGCCCCGCGAGGCGACGCTGGTCGCCGGGCGCTGGGACCCCCGCGGGCACGAGCTCCGGAGCCTCCTGGCCCGGAACGGCGTGCCGCACGGCTACTTCGACGCGGACTCGGACGAGGGCCGCGAGCTCCTGGCCTCGGTGGGACGGGAGGGCGACGAGGGCCCGATCGTGGTGACCGTGGACGGGCAGGTCCTGGTGGGCCCCACCAACGACGGCCTGGCCCGCGCCTTCGGGATCGCCACCGAGCTCGAGGACGAGCGCGAGTTCGACGTGGTCGTGGTGGGCGCCGGCCCCGCGGGCCTCGCGGCCGGCGTGTACGGGGCCTCCGAGGGGCTCCGCACCCTGGTGGTGGAGGGCGAGTCCCTGGGCGGGCAGGCCGGCTCCAGCTCCAGGATCCGGAACTACCTGGGCTTCTCGCGCGGGATCTCGGGGTCCGAGCTGGCCCAGCGCGCCTACCAGCAGGCGTGGGTGTTCGGGGCGCACTTCCTCCTCATGCGACGGGTGACCGACCTCCGCCCGATCGGGGACCTCCACCGGCTGACGATCTCCGGTGGGAGCCGGGTCACCGCGCGGGCGGTCGTCCTGGCCACCGGAGTGGCCTACCGCCGGATCGGGATCCCGGGCCTCGAGCGCCTCGCCGGCGCCGGCGTCTTCTACGGCGCCTCGGCCGCCGAGGCACGCGCGCTCTCGGGCGAGGACGTGTACATCGTAGGCGGGGGGAACTCGGCGGGGCAGGCCGCGGTCCACGTCGCGCGTTACGCACGATCCGTAACGCTCCTCGTGCGCGACGCCTCCCTGGCGGAGAGCATGTCGCGCTACCTCATCGACGAGCTCGCCGCCGCGAGCAACATCGAGGTCGAGTACGAGACCGAGGTCGCCGACGGGAGCGGCGTCGAGCGGCTCGAGCGGCTCGTGCTCCGGGACAGGGCCTCCGGGGCCACGCGGATCGTCCCCGCGGCCGCCGTCTTCATCATGATCGGCGCGCGGCCCCACACCGACTGGCTGCCCCCGCGGATCCTCCGGGACGAGTGGGACTACATCCTGACGGGCGAGGAGCTGGCCGACCGGCTCCCGGCGGGCGTCCGGCGCCCCCTCCCGTACGAGACGAGCGTTCCCGGCGTGTTCGCCGTGGGGGACGTGCGCAGCCGCTCGGTCAAGCGCGTCGCTTCGGCCGTGGGAGAGGGCTCCGTGGTCATCTCGCAGGTCCACCGGCACCTGACCCGGCTCGAGGAGCGGACCCGGGCCGGAGCCTGACGTGCGCGCGGGGTCCGGGTAGCGCTGAGCCCACGTCGCGCGCACGCGGCCCGCGTCGGCCCGCACGCGGTCGGGGACCTCGGGGACGGGAGCGCCGATGAGGATCCGGGCGCGGCCCGCGCTGTCCTCGATGACCAGCCCGCGCGCCCGCAGCACTCCGCCGTGGGCCGGTAATCTCGCGAAAGCGGCGACCGCGATCACCAGGGGCGCCAGGGTGGAGATGACGGCGTATCCCTTCAGCCTGCGGACGCCCCTTCGGAGCCGGTCGTGCTCGTCCCTGCTTTCCTCCCATCCGGTCTTGGATCGGGTCGCTCGGTTGACGGGCCGCGACGATGATAGTAATGTATCGTTGTACTAGTTAACCAATACAGTAAGTGGCGTCTGTGTCGGCAGCGGGCTGCCGCTGCGGGACGCCCGACGAAAGGACGGAGATCGTTGACCGACACCCCGGGCCTGCTGATCGAGCTCCGCTCCGGCGATCCGCGGCCGCTCTACGTGCAGATCATGGACGAGGTCCGCAGGGCGCTGGCCCTGGGCGACCTCGAGCCCGGGGACATCCTGCCTTCTGTGCGGAGCCTCGCTTCGGAGCTGGCGATCAACCCCAACACGGTAGCCAAGGCGTACCGGGAGCTGGAGTCGGACGGCACGGTACGGGGCCGCCGGGGCCGGGGCACGTTCGTCACCCCGGCCGCCCGGCCCGAGACAGAACGCCCCAGGATCACCCGGGAGGTGGCCCGAAGGGCGCTCCGGGACGCGCGCCGTCACGGCATCTCCGTCGACCGCCTGGTGCGGGCTCTCCGCGAGGAAGCCGGCAGGGAGGACCGAACGATCGCCTCGATGTCCGCACACGCTCCGGAGGGAGAAGGACCATGACAGCAGATCCGTCCCACGACGCGGCAGTCCGTTCCCCCGCGATCCAGGCGTCGGAGCTGTGCAAGTCCTACGGGAAGACGCCGGCGTTGCGTGGAGCCAGCCTCACGGTGCCCGAGGGGGCCTTCTTCCTGCTCGTGGGCCCGAACGGCGCCGGCAAGACCACGACCATGCGGCTTCTCTCCGGCCTCGACCGCCTCGACGCGGGCGAGCTTCGGGTCTTTGGGCTGGACCCGGCCGCCGAAGAGGCGCGCGTTCGCGCCCAGATCGGCCACGTGCCCGAGGACGGGACGCTCGGACCCGCACCCGGCCGGATGCGCGTGGCCTGGCTCCTGGAGCACCAGGCGGCCTACCGCCCGTCGTGGGACCGTGCCTACGAGGCCCGTCTGTGCCGCGCGCTCGAGATCCGGCGCGACCGGCGCTTCGGTGACCTCTCGAAGGGGCAGGCACGCAGGGTCCAGCTGGTGATGGCCCTGGCCCACCGCCCGCCCCTCCTCCTCCTGGACGAGCCCACCGACGGCCTCGATCCGGTGGTGCGCGAGCGGACGCTGGCCCTCCTTGCCGACCACCTGTCCGCCATGCCCACGACCGTGCTCCTGTCCACCCACCACCCGCACGAGGCGGAGAAGCTGGCTGACCACGTCGGCGTGATGATGCGGGGACGGGTCCACTTCCAGGGGCCGAGGAGCGTGGTCTCCGAGCGGGTCAAGCGCTACCGCGTGCTGTTGCCGGAGTCCGGGATGGACGTGTCTCCACCCATCTCCGTCGTTCGCTCGCGCCGCTCCGGGCGAAGTGCCTCCTGGGTGGCCTGGGGAGCCGAGGCCGACAATCGGTCCCGACTGGTTCGGGCGGGCATCGAGATCCGGTCCGTGGAGACTCTGACCCTGGAGGAAGCGACGCTGGCCATGCTGTCGGAGGAGGAGTCGTGAGCACGGAGGCGATGAAGATTCGGGCCGTTCCGGGCACGGTGGACGTGTGTCTCGCCCAGGCCCGCCGGATGGCGCGAGCCCAGTGGCTGGCGGCGGTGGCGATGGCGGCCGGCATCGCGATCGGCGTGGGCGTCCTCACCTGGATGGGATCTACCGGTGCATGGGGGCGGAGCAGCCTTGCGCAGGCGGTGGGCCGGCTTCACGGCGCCCTTCAGGTCGTGGCGTTCCTGTGGCCGATGATGGTCACCTGGCGCGACGAGGCTCCCTCCCGGCGCACGTACCATTGGAGCCAACCCGTCCAGCGGATGCGCCATCAGCTCGTCCGGACGGCGGTCGGCGGGGCGGCGCTGGCAGCCGCCCTCGCGGCCGGGGGCCTGGCAGGATGGATCGTGGGCGCCCTCGTCCAGGGAGGCATGGCGAGCGGCGGGGGCGAGGTGTTCGTGGCCTCGGCGGGGAGCCTCGGCCTGGCCTACCTCCTGGGCTCGGTCCCGGCGCTCCTCAGCGACCACGCCGTGCTGTGGCTAATCGGTGCGTACGCGGCATCGGCCCTCCTCATGACCGCCTGGCCCGCCCTCGGGTGGCCCGGCGCCCACTTCCTCGAGGCCGCGGTGACGCACGGGCGCTGGAGCCTGGGGCGGGCGCTCGGCGCGCCCGCGATCCTGTCGGGAGCCTTCGGGCAGGGCACGGCGACCGAGCACCCCGAGCCGTGGTCGGCCCTGGCCGTGTGGCTCGCCGTGGCCGCGGCCGGCGTGATCGTGGCCGTCTCCGTGCGGCAAGAGCGCTCGGGGGCGACCTGAGGGGATCGGCCCTTTGGACCTCCCGCCGGATGGGTGAACCCACCTTCCTGCCGCGAACGAAATTCAGACTGCGCATCGCGCCGACGTCCACGACAGGCGAGCCCTGATCCCACGCAACGCCGCCGCCCCCGAGCGAAAGGCCTGAGCGAACCCGGTGGCCTGGCGTTCGAACGGGAGGGCCGGGTCGTAGAGATCCTCCACGACGCCACCTCTCACCGGGGTGAGCCCGACGTCCGGATCGAGCGCAGCGTCCGGACGAACGCCTCGGGCCGGTCCCGCGGCGGATCATCGGCCGCGTCCTCGATCACGTGGAGCGGCCAGCCGTAGCGCTCGCTCGCGCCCCGGGCCACCTCGACACTGGTCGCCCGGTCGTGCCGCCCCCAGATGAGGGCCGTCGGCGCCTCGATCCGTTCCAGGTCCTCCGGGGGAATCCGTGGGAGGCCCAGGCTCCGGAGCATGCGGCCGGCCGCCTTCGCCTTCGGTCCGCGGGCCAGGGCCAGGTTGTAGCGCACGAAGCGCGACCACAGTCCGCCCATGCGGTCCCGGAGGGCGTCCCGGTCGTAGGCGCACTGGCCCATGAACATCTCGTAGGTCCACTCGGTCGGCCGCGCCTGGAAGCCCACGAGGGTGAGGAGGAAGCGGAGCGAGGGCCGGAAGCGGCCCAACCCCAGCGAGTCCACGAGCACCAGCCCCGCCAGCCCCGTCCGGCGCCGCGCCGCGAACCGGGCGGCGATGGCTCCGCCCAGCACGTGACCCACGAGGACCGGGGCGGCGGAGCACGTCCGCTCGACCAGCGCCTCCAGCCAGTCCAGGACGGTCCGCTCGTCCACCGCAGCGGGTGCCTCGGTCCCCCCGTGGGCGGGCAGGTCGGGCGCCACCACGCGGTGGGTCCGCACCAGGTCCGGGATCGTCCAGCGCCAGTTCACGGCCGACTCGCCGGGACCGTGCAGGAGGACGAGGGGCGGCCCCTCGCCGCCCACGAGCACGGCGGTCGAGAGCCCGGCAAGCTCCAGACGCTCCTCCCGGATCGGAATCCCCGCCAGCAGCGCCTCGCGTTCGGGACGTGCGTCGGTGCGGACGGTCGCTTCCGTGGATGCCGCGTCGGTGCTCATCGATCCCTCCCCGCTTCCGGCTTCGTGGCGATGGCGATGTGGACACGGTAGTCGAGGACCGCCGCGCCCTCCCCGGTCGCGCGGCGCCACGCCGGAGGGGTCTCCGGTCGAGGGGCCGACGCCGGGGGCTCCACGATCAGCGTACCACGAGCCGCCCTTCCCGCGCTTCGGGGAGAGCACGCAGGGCTTCGGCGGGCGGGTCATGGGGGATTCCACCCACCGGGAGGTGGGATGAAGGGCTCGCTCCGCGCGTCGGCTCCGGGTCCGACGTCGGACGCGGGCCGCGCGTCCGACGCGGCTCAGACCAGGTCGTGCTCGAACGCCCAGGCGGCCGCCGCCGTGCGCGTCGAGACGTGGAGCTTGTGGAAGATGTCGCTGACGTGCCGCTCGACGGTCCTCTCGCTGATCGACAGCGTCTCCCCGATGGCCCGGTTCGTCTTCCCTGCCGCCACCTGGCGCAGGACCTCGACCTGTCGGGGGCTCAGGCCGTGGACGCCGCCGGAATCCCGGCGGCGGAGGAGCGCCTCGATCCGCGCCGCCTCGGGCTCCGCCCCCAGCCGCCCGAACGCCCGCAGGGCGGTCTCCAGCTCGGAGCGCGCGGCGTCCTCCTCCCCGATCTCCCGGTGGGCGAGGGCCACGAGGACCCGGGCGCGAGCGGCCTCGTAGGGCGCCCCGATCCGCTCCCAGGCGCTCCAGGAGGCGCGCAGCTCGCCCAGCGCGGCCCGCGGCTCCTCCTCCGCCAGGAGCACGCCCCCCCGGGCTCCGGCGGCCGCGGCCTCGAGCGGGGGCGCGCCGAGCACCGCGGCGATGTCCGACAGCTCGCCGGCAGCTTCGGCCGCTGCATCGACGTCGCCGGCGGCGAGCTCGATCTCGACGAAGGCCGGCAGGAGCACGGCGCGAGCGGCCCGCTCGCCCGTCTCCTCGAGCGCGCGGCGTATCTGCTCCGAGGCCCTCGCCACCCGTCCATGCGCCAGGTTCAGGAGGGCGAGGCCCGGCTGGGGCTTTCGGCCCCACGTCCGGGCCTCGCCGTACGCCTCCTCGGCCTCGGCGAGCTCGCCACGGAGACGGTGGAGCTCGCCGCGCTGGTAGTAGGCCGACCCGGCCGCCGGCTCCCCGGGAGGCCCGGCGAGCCGCTCGCAGGCCCGGCGGGCCTCGCGCATGGCCTCCGGCCACGCCCCGTCGAGGCGCAGGATCTCCGAGCGCCGGACGAGGCACTGTCCCCGGTAGGGCACGAGCTCCGGGTGGGACTCGCACCAGCCCGTCAGGGCCTCCGTCCATTCCCTTGCCCGGGCCGCGTCGAAGATCTCTCCGCAGGTCTCGATGACCGCGCAGTAGACGATCCCGACGACGATCGGAGACAGGGCTCCGGCATCCGCGGCGGCCATGGCCTCGTCCAGGAGGGACACGCCGTCCTCCACGTCCCCCAGCCGGATCAGGGCCTGTCCGCGACCCACACGGCCGAGGGCCAGGAGGTCGGGATCCGCAAGGCGCCCTCCGATGTCGATGGCCTCGTCGAAGGCGGCGCGGGCTCGCTCGAGCTCTCCGCCGGCCAGGCGCCGGAGACCCTCGGGCAGGAGGAGCAGCCCCCGCTCGACGCAGTCGGCGCCCGCCTCGTCGACCAGCCGGCGCGCCCTCGCGATCCAGCCGCTGCCGCGGGCGCGGTCGCCCTGTCCCAGGAGTTGGAAGCCGAGCCAGAACGCGGCGCCCGCGGCGCGTACCACCTCGTCCCGCTCCAGGTAGGACCGGTGGGCGCGCGTCCACGCCGCGACGCTCTCGGCGTCCCGGCCGGTCAGGTAAGCGACGCGGGCCACACGCTCCAGATCCTCCGCCTCGAGCGGGCTCCCGGCCGCCGCCTCGGACAGGGCGTGGAAGGCCTCCGACCACGCCTGCCGGCGGAACGCTCCCCGTCCCCGTTCGAGCGCGTCGGACGTCTCCATGGCATCCTCCGGTGGCTCCCGGCCGGTGGCCCACGAGCGCAGGACCCGTCAGAGCTCCAGGGTGCGAGTCTAGCTCGCGGCCCGCCCTCCGGTCCAGGTCTCTCGCCCGGGCGCGCCCTTCTTGACATTGCATGTTACAACATGTATCATCGCTCCATGACCCCGCGTCTCCAGGACGAGATCAAGCAGACCCGGCCGTTCGAACGGCTCGAGACCGAAGCGCTCCTCAGCGTGCTGAGGACCTCGGCGCTGCTCGAGCACGCCATCGCCCGAGCCCTCAAGCCCTTCGGCCTCACCCACACGCAGTACAACGCCCTCCGGATCCTGCGGGGAGCCGGGGAGGGGGGGCTGTGCGGCCGGGAGGTGGGCGAGCGGCTGGTCTCGCCCGTCCCGGACGTCTCTCGGCTCCTGGACCGCCTCGCCGAGACCGGCCTCATCGCGCGCAAGCGTGATCCGGAGGACCGGCGGCAGGTGAAAGCCACGATCACCGACGAGGGCCTCGAGCTCCTGGAGCGGGCGACGCCCGCCCTGGAAGCGGTGCAGACCCGGTGGCTGGGAGACGTCGGCGACGAGCGGCTCCGGGCGCTCATCGACGGCCTGGCCGAGGTGCGCGCCGGGGGCTGAACGCCCGGCGGCCGCCGGGCCGTCCCCTCGTCCGATCCCGCGCGGCACGCCCGGCGATCGACACGAAGGCATAAGTGTTGCAACATACATGTTGCTACATATAATTTCCGAAGGAGGATCCCATGACGACGCTGCACACGACCGACTCGACGATCCTGGCCCTGGGGCTGCTCGCGGTCCGGCTCATCCTGGGCCTCGGACTGGCGTCCCACGGCGCCCAGAAGCTGTTCGGGTGGTTCGGAGGCTATGGGCTGGAGGGCACGGGCGGCTTCTTCGAGAGCCTGGGCTTCCGCCCCGGCCGGATGTTCGCCGGCCTGGCGGGACTGGGCGAGCTGGGGGGCGGCCTCCTCACGGCGCTCGGCTTCCTCGGGCCGGTGGGCCCCGGCCTGATGATCCTGGTCATGCTCGTGGCCATGCTGGCCGTGCACCGTCCGAACGGCTTCTTCGCCTCGGAGGAGGGGATCGAGCTCCCGCTCCTGTACGCGGCGGGCGCGCTGGGCCTGGCGGTGACGGGGCCGGGCCCGGTCTCGCTGGATGCGGCCTTCGGCCTCGAGGGGCTGTCGACGCCGACCGCCTCGTGGATCGCGATCGCCGCGGCGGTCGTGCTGGCGCTCGGAAACGTGGCGCTCCGGCGGCCGGCCGGAGACGCCGGAGAGGCGGCCACCTCGTGAGCGGCGTGGGCCGTGGCGGGGCCGGGGTCGCGGACCGCGCGGTCGGCGCCGCGCCGGTGAGCGGGCGGGAGGGCTCCCGCCCTACGACGCCGACTTCGACACCGACGGGGCGCGGCCGGGGCCCGTGCGGGCGCTCGAGCGCGCGATCGGGGAGCGGCGCCACCGCGACGTAGGGAGCTTCCCGACGACCGGTGTGGGGATTCTCCCGACTTGGCGGCCCGCACGGACCGGCTATTCTGAACGTGGCTCACCGCGCGCGGGACGTCCGTCCCGTGTCGAGCGGTCTTCCGTCGACTCAACGAGGACTTCCATGAACCGTGCCTCTCGTAAGCTCAGTGCCTTCATCACCGGCGCCGCGCTCGTCGCGGTCGCGACCTCGCCCCTCGCCGCCCAGCAGAGCGGCACGTGGGAGTTCAACGCCCGCGGCGGCGTGGCCGTCCCGGCCGGCAAGCTGACCGACGCCAGCAAGGCGGGCCCCACGGTCGGAATCGGAGCGGCCTACTGGATCACGCCCCGCATCGGCCTCAGCGCCGACCACGACATGTCCTTCCTGCAGGGGAAGACGATCGGGACCGCCCAGGCTTCCGACCTGAACCTGTGGCAGTACGGCGGCGGCGCGATCGTGAGCCTCCTGAACCCGGCCACCACCCACTGGCTGGCCTACGCCAGCCTCGGGGCGGGCGCCACGACGTTCGACCCGCGGACGACCGGGGCTTCGACGTCCACGCGCTTCACCACGAACGGCGGGCTCCGCCTGGGCTACCGGGTCGGCCGCAGCGCCGACGTGTTCCTGGGCAGCCAGGCGTACCTGATGTTCGTGGACAAGACCGACTGGGGCTCCAGCACGACCTGGAACTTCCCGATCAACGCCGGCCTCAAGCTGCGCGTCTGACCGGGCTCCGGTCCGAAGACGGGACGGAGTAGCGGGGCGGCTTCGCCCCGCGGGAGCGAGGGGCGCCCGGCCGTGGCCGGCGCCCCTCGCCTCGTTTCCGGGCCCGCGATCCGGGCCCCACGAGCTCGCCACCGCCCGCGCGCACCGGGGCCCGAGCTCGCCCGCTACCCTCCCGCCAGCGCCCCCACGATCCGGAGGGGCTCGGCCCCGCTCGCCACCGCCTCGGGAAGCGGCGTCTCGTACGGGTCCAGGGAGAGGTCCTTCCCACAGGCGAAGAACCGCAGGAAGTCCCGGCGCCGGAGCGTCCCGTGGTCGCGGATGGTGCCGCGGAGCACCGGATACTGGTCCTCGAGCGAGCCGAGGACGGCGCCCAGCGTCGGCTCCCCTTCGATCCGCAGGGACACGGGGCCGTCCACGCCCGCCAGGTTTCGAAGGTGGAAGGGGAGCCCGACGCGGACGCGCGAGCCTCCGGCGGGGCCGCCTCCCGCCTCCGCCGCGCCCGGCGGCGGGCCGGAGGCGCCGCTCCCGCGAGCGCTCACGGCAGCTCCTGCACCTCGACCGAGAGCACGGCGGGGAGGTCGCGGACGATGGGCTCCCAGCGGTCGCCGCCGTCGGCGGAGGCGTACACCTGCCCGCCCGTCGTGCCGAAGTAGACGCCGCACGGATCCAGGCGGTCCACCGCCATCGCATCGCGGAGGATGTTCACGTAGCAGTCCTCCTGGGGGAGGCCACGGGTGAGCGGCTCCCATTCGCCGCCGCCCGTCCGGCTCCGGTAGACGCGGAGCCTCCCATCGGGTGGATAGTGCTCCGAGTCGCTCTTGATCGGGACGACGTAGATCGTCTCGGGCTCGTGGGCGTGCACCGCGATCGGGAAGCCGAAGTCGCTCGGGAGGCCGTCGCTCACCTCGCGCCAGGACTCCCCCGCGTCGTCGCTCCGCATGACGTCCCAGTGCTTCTGCATGTAGAGGACGTGGGGCCGGGAGGGATGCATCGCGATGCGGTGCACGCAGTGGCCGATCTCGGCCTCGGGGTCCGGCAGGTATTCCGAGTGGAGTCCCCGGTTGATCGGCCGCCACGTCGCGCCCCTGTCGTCGGTGCGGAAGGCGCCGGCCGCGGAGATCGCGACGTACATCCGGTTCGGGTCGGACGGGTCGAGGAGAATGGTGTGGAGGCACAGCCCGCCGGCGCCCGGCGTCCAGTGGCTCCCGCCCTCGTGGCCCCTGAGGCCCGCCACCTCCTGCCACGACCGCGCCCCGTCGGTCGTCCGGAACAGCGCGGCGTCCTCGACGCCCGCCCACACCGTGTCCGGGTCGTCCAGCGAGGGCTCCAGGTGCCAGACCCGCGTGAACTCCCACGGGTGGTCCGTTCCGTCGTACCACTTGTGGGTGGTGAGGGGCTTCCCGGTCTCGGGGGACGTGTCGTAGGCGAACTTGTTGCTCACGCCCGCCGGCGGTCCGTAGGGATCGGGCATCTTCTCCCCGCCGGGCGTCTCCCACGTCCTCCCGCCGTCGCTGGAGCGCTGGATGATCTGCCCGAACCAGCCCGAGGACTGCGAGGCGTAGATCCGGTCCGGATCGGCCGGCGAGCCCTTCACGTGATAGATCTCCCAGCCCCCGAAGTGGGGACCGTCCACCTTCCAGTCCCTCCGCCCTCCGTCGGCCGTGAGGATGAACGCGCCCTTCTTGGTCCCGACCAGCAACCGAACCCCGCTCATGCCGTGCTCCTCTTCAGGAAGTGATCTCCGCGGCCGCCCCGGCCGCCTCGACCGCCGCGTCGAACCCGCCCTTCAGCTCGCGCGCGAGCTCCGGGCCCAGGACCTCCACCACCCTCGCGTGCGCCTCGCGCCACAGGGGAAGCGCGCGCACCAGGGTCCGCCTCCCCTCGGCCGTCAGGCGGACCAGGCGCACCCTCCCGTCCTCCTCCGGCCGCACGCGCCGGACCAGGCCCGCCTCCCCCAGCGGACGCAGGGTCCGCGAGAAGGTCGCGAGGTCCATGGACAGGACGTCGGCCACCCGGCTCATGGGGGCGTCCCGCTCCTCGAGGAGCGCGATCGCGTTCAGCGTCGTGAGCTGCGTGGCCTGGATCTCGAGCGGCCGGAGCGCCTCGTCGTAGAGCCGGGTCAGGGCCCTGGAGACGCGCCGGACCCGGAAGCAGAGGCAGTCGTCCGCCATGGCCCGGGCCGCGTCCGTGTGATCCATGTTGGTTGCATATACAAGTCTCGAGGGAGAAGCACAACAAGCCGCCCAACGGCGTCGACCTCGGAGGACGCCCTGCCGGTCCAGGGGAAGTCCCGATCCTCGGCGTGGGGGAAGCTCCCTCGCGGGCGGCCTACAGCCCCCAGCGCACGCCGACGAGCGCGAGGAACGGGACGGAGCCGACGGGCTCGACGCCCGTGTCCGGAGAGCCCCCGCCCCAGTAGAACAGGGCGCCCCCGGCGCCGGCCGCGTTCACGACCTGGACATAGGGCGCGAGCTCGGCGCTCGCGCCGAAGAGAGCCGCCCTCCAGGTGCGCGAGAGACGCACGTCGAGGCGGGCGTAGGCTTCCCGGGGAGCGGCGCCCCAGGCGGCGGTCGTCAGCTCCGTCCCGGAGCCGCCGGGCGCGTCCTGGCCGGCCGTCACCCGCTCTCCCGTCCCGCCGGGCGAGGGGACCGGAAGCGGCGTGTAGCTGGACCCCCTCCCGGCGCGGAGCTCCAGCTCCAGCGTCACGCCGCTCGGGAGCCGGCCGCGCAGGCCCGCCAGGAAGAGCTGGCGGAGGCCGCCGGGACCGAGGAGCCCGGCGTCCGCCGGGTCCACCCGCTCGTGCATGAGCGAGTAGTCGGCCCACGCGGCCCAGGTCCCGTCCTCCCACCCGACCCGGAGATCGGCCCCGGCCGACCGGACCGGGGAGGTCGTCCCCCGGCCCCGCCACCACGACCCGTAGCCCTCCAGCCGGAAGCGGAGGCCGTCGCCCGTCCGGAGCCCGAGTCCCGCGGCCACGTGGGTCGCCCCCGCCAGAGACAGGCGCCGCGGGCACCCGTCCGTGGAGACGGCGCACCCCGAGACGGCCTCCCGGCCCAGGAGCCCATGCGAGCGGCCGGCCGCCAGGTGGAGGTCGAGCCCCGGCCGCGCGCTCCACTCGAGGCGGAGCCTCGGGTCGAACGCCAGGGCGCCGCCGGATCCGAGGTCCGCCCGCAGGCCGGCCCGGAGCGACACCTCGTCGGACAGGGGGAACGCCGCCTCCCCCCAGGTCGCCCCCACGCCGCCCGAGAGCTCGCCGGGCTCCACGGCGGGCGCCGAGCCGGACGAGCCCACGGTCCGGTGGGTCAGCCGCCGTCCCTCCCAGCCGGCGCCCGCTTCCAGCCGGGCCGGACCGACCCGGGCCGTGCCGAGCGCCCCCGCCCGCGCCTCCAGCGAGCGGGCCTCGAGGCGCCCTCCCGCGTCCCCCCAGGGGACGGCGGTCCGGAAGCGGCCGCCCGCAGCGAACACGGCCAGCCGCCCGCTCCCGACCGGGGCGCCGTAGCGGAGCGAGCCGGCCGAGTTCCCCCACTCGAGCGGCGTCCCGAACGGGCCGGCCGCGGGCTCGAGGGACTCCCGGTTCCAGAATCCGGTGGCCGAGACGCTGCCGGCTCCGGCCGGGAGCTCCAGGTGGGCCAGGGCGTCCCGGTACCCGAAGGGGAAGGTCGCGCCGGTCCCGCCCAGGAGGCCGGGCTCGAGGGCGGCCAGCGATCGGCCGCCCACGACGAACCCCCCGCGGCCCAGCGTCCCGGCCAGCCGCGCCGAGCCGCCGAGCTGACCGATCGAGCCCGAGGCGCGGAAGGGGCGCCGATCCTCCGTGCGGGTCTCGAGCCGCAGGAGGCCCGTCCCTCCGGCCGCGTACCGGGCGGGCGCCCCGGCCCGATCGACCCGGAGCGAGCCATCCGCCCCGCCCGGGAAGGCAGGCACGAGCCCGGCGATCTCCGTGGGCGCGACCACCGGCGCCTCGTCCAGGAGGACCGTGGTCGGCCCGCCGGTGCCGCCCGGCAGGTAGAGGGTTCCCGGCGCCCCCGGAACGCTCCCGAGCGCCCGGCGCGCCGCCCCGGCGAGCCCGGCCGCCAGGCTTCCCGGCCCGCCGCCCGCGGCCTCCAGCTCGGACCGGCCGCGGCCCGTGCCCTCCTCCCGTCCGGCCACCTCGATCCGGGACGCCTCGACCCCTCCGTCGTCCGGCCGGGCCCGGACGGCCAGGCCGGGAAGGCTCACCGGCCGGAGCTCCAGCCCCAGGTCCAGCTCGACGTCCGCACCCGGCGGGAGCGTCACGGCCACCTCCGCCGAGGCGTAGTCCAGCGCCCGGGCCCTCAGCCGCCACGCGCCGGGCTCCAGCCCGGCCAGGCGGTACGTCCCCCGGTCGTCGGAGCGGACGGTGAGCGACCCGTCCGGCCCATCGGCCACGATGGTCGCGAACGCCAGGGGGCGCCCACCCTCCCGGAGCGTGAGCGAGCCGTGCACGGCGGCCGGCGTGGTGTCCGGCGCGGCGGCCGCCCGGGCGGCCCCGGGCGCGGCCCCCTGACCGGCCGCCAGCGCGAGGACGAGCGCCGCGGCGGTCACGGCCCGCCCGCCCGGAGCTCGATCGTGCCTCCGGCCGTGTCCGAGCGAGAGGCCAGGACCCGGAGCTCGCCGCCGCGCTTCACGACCGCCGGGCGGCCGCCGAGCTCCACGCTCGCCGACGCCACCGATCGAGGCAGCTCGACGGTCACCGGAGCGCCGGTCCCGCCCGAGACGTCCACGAACCCGTCGCCCGCCCGGAACGAGGCGCCCGGGGCGCGCACGCGCGCCTCGTCGGCATCCGCGAGGCTCACCCGGACGAGGGTCCCGGGCGCGAGCCCCCGGAGCCGCACGGTCACCTCGCCCGCGGCCGGGCGGACCGACACCTCGGGGGCGGGAGCCTCGCCGGCGGCGGCCGCGTCCGGGCCGGCGGCCGTGGCGACGGCCGCGTCCGCCCGGCCCGCGATCCGCCCGAGCGCGTCCTCGACCCAGGACCGGACGGGCGACCCGGGAAGGGCCGCCACGGCCCCCGCGGTCAGGAGGAGCACGAGGACGGCGGCCCACGCCGGAGCGCGCCGGGTCGCGGCGCCGAAGCCCGTCCGCCCGGCCGGGCCGGAACGCCCGGCGGCGACTCCGGCCGGCCCCGCGCCCGTGCCGCGCCGGCCGCCGGGGCCGCCCGGCCCGATCGCCGGCACCCGTCCGTCGGCCTCCAGCATGGCCAGGCCCTCCGCCAGCTGGTCGGAGGCGCGCCGGAGATCGGCCAGCCGCGCCTCGCAGAACCGGCAGGCGCCCAGGTGCCGCTCGACCTCCTCCCGCGCGGAGGGGGGCGCCTCCCCGTCCAGGTAGGCCAGGAGCGCCCCCTCGTCCGGGTGCCCCGACGGGTTCCCGCCGGTGACGCTCGCCCGGCCGTTCGCGCCGCTCATCGCCCGTCCCTCACGCCGACCGCGGCCGCGCCGCTCATCGCCCGTCTCCCTCCGCGTCCGGACTCCCGTCCGGGAGGCGGACGTGGGAGGCGTCGCGGTAGGCGTCCTCGAACCTGCGGAGGGCGCGGGCCAGGAGCGTGCCCACCGAGCTCGCCGCCACGTCCACCTCCTCGGCGATCTCGGCGTAGGCATAGCCGCGCTCGCGCATGAGGAGCATGGTCCGATCGCGCTCGGCCAGCCGGTCCAGGGCCCGGCGGACGGCGGCCACGCGCTCGCGGCGCTCGAGGGCCGCGTCCGGGGTCTCGGGCGGCGCGGGCCCGACCGCGCTCTCCTCCAGGAGACGCGTCCGCCGGCCCCGGGTCCTGGCCTCGTCGCGCACCACGTTGAGGGCGACCCGGAACAGCCAGCTCCGGACCTTGTCCTCGGGGACGGCGTGCTCGAGCAGCCGCGCGAAGGCCTCCTGGGCCACGTCCTCGGCGCGGTCCCGGTCGCCGGTCAGGCGGTAGGCGTAGCGGACCAGGGCACGGTGGTGCTCGGCGAACTCCTGCGCGTACTCCACGGTCACCGGCCCTCCGCTGGTCGGCCCGTCGGCGAAGCTCGCGGGGGGTGGGGCGGACTCGATTGCGGCGCCGCGCGGGCCGTAGGTGTCACACAAGGAACACGGAAAACGTTATTCGGGCGAGTGCACGGGGGCAACGAGAGGAGCCCCCGGAAAGCCCGGACGCCCCGCACGTCCACGCACGCCACTCCGGAGGCCCGCATGAGACAGCCCCGTCCGATGCCCGCCAGGACCCTCGCCCGCATCGCGACCATCGTCCTCGTCCTCGGCGGTGTGGCCGCCTGCTCGCTCGGGACCGAGCCCGGGCCGCCCGAGCCCATCACCTCGCTCCCCCGGGACCTCTCGCCCCTCGAGAAGGACGTCGTCTCGGCCACCGGGACCTTCGGGGTCGGACTCCTGTCGCGCGTGAGCCGCGCGGACCCCGACTCCGACATCTTCCTGTCGCCGCTGAGCGCCCACGTGGCCCTCGGGATGGCGCTGGACGGGGCCGACGGGTCGACCTTCGACGCGATGCGGGGGGCGCTGGCCCTCGGGGACGCATCCCCCGCGCAGATCGACAGCGCGTACGCCTCGCTGATCGACCTCCTGGAGGGGCTGGATCCGAGCATCGAGTTCAGCCTGGCCAACTCGCTCTGGTACGACGAGAGCTACCCCTTCCTCCCCTCCTACAAGTCTCGGGTCGCCCGGTGGTTCCGCGCCGAGGTCGAGGGCACGGACTTCTCGGACCCGGCCACGGTCGATGCGATCAACGCCTGGGTGAAAGACGCCACGAACGGGAAGATCGAGACGCTCGTGGACCGGCTCCGCCGCGACGAGATCGCCTTCCTGGTGAACGCCGTCTACTTCCTGGGCGACTGGACCGAGCGGTTCGACCCCGCGGAGACCTCGCAGCAGCCCTTCCACCTGGAGGACGGGACGACCGAGCCCGTGCAGCTCATGCACGGGGAGGGCGAATACCGCCATGGCCGGGGCGACGACTTCACGGCCATCGACCTCCCGTACGGCGGGGGCGCCTTCGTCATGACCGTCGTGCTCCCGGACCGGGGGGTGCCGATCGACAGCTTCGCGGCGGGGCTCGACGCCGAGAAGTGGAAGGAGGTCCTGGGCGCGGTGGACGGCGGGGAGTCGGAGGTCTCGGTGTATCTGCCCAGGTTCCGGATGGCCTGGTCGCGGGGGCTCGGGGACGTCCTCTCCGACATGGGGATGGGGATCGCCTTCGACCCGGCCGCGGCGGACTTCGGGCGGATGGCGGACCTGGACGCGATCGCCGGGAACGTCTACCTGACCCGGGTCGTGCAGAAGGCCTTCGTGCGCGTGGACGAGGAGGGAACGGAGGCCGCGGCCGCCACCGGCGTGGGCGTGGGCGTCACCTCCCTCCCGGCAGCGATCCGGGTGGACCGCCCGTTCGTGTTCGCCATCCGGGAGCGGCTCTCGGGCGCGATGCTCTTCCTGGGGAAGTTCGAGCGGCCGCCGACGGAGGGGTGAGGGCTCGGTCGGCGGCCCAGCACGCGGCACGGGAGGAGACACCTTCGACGCACGCCCGCCATGCGAAGGGTGGAACCCCGGCCCTCGTGCTCTCACGGCCCGCTCCGGGGTAGGTTGTGAGTGCGCCGCGCTCCGACCGCGAGCGCCACACCGCACCCTCCACCGGAGCCCCAATCGTGGACCGAAGGACATCCAGGAAGATCGTACTCGGAGCGGCGGCGTTCCTCGCGCTGGTGGTCGTGCTGCTGGCCGTCGTGCCGCTCCTCTTCCGGGGGAAGGTCGAGGAGAGGACCCGCCGGGCCGCGACCGAGGCCGTCGAGGCGCGCGTGGAGTGGGGGAGCGCCGGCCTCTCCCTCCTCCGCCACTTCCCGAACCCGGCCCTCCGCGTGGGAGACCTCACCGTCACGGGGATCGGGCCGTTCGAGGGCGACACCCTCGCCGCCGTCGGGCGTCTGGACGTGGTCCTCGACCTGGGGAGCCTGTGGGGGGCCTGGCGCCACGGGGCGCCGGTCGTCGTGCGCTCGGTCGTGGTCGACGAGCCGACGCTCCACCTGGTCCGCACGGCGGAGGGCGCGGCCAGCTGGGACATCGGGAAGAAGACGGAGGCGGAAGGCGAGACGCCGGCGGCCGGCGGGGGCGAAGCGCGCGGGCTGAGCCTCGGTCTCCGGAGCCTGGAGATCCACGACGGCGACATCGCGTTCTCGGACCGCGCGAAGCGGCTCGAGGTCTCGATGGTCGGGCTGGAGGAGGCGCTGAGCGGCGACCTCTCCCGGGACTCGGTGGTCCTGCGCACCAGGACTAGGGCCGACGCGGTCTCGGCGAGCTTCGGGGGGCTCCCCTACCTGCGCCGGAGCCCCCTGGACCTCACGGCGGACGTCCGGGCCGACCTGGCCCGGAAGAGGTTCGCGCTCGGCGACAACGAGCTCCGGCTCGGGGACCTCGCGCTCGACGTCTCGGGCTCGGTGAGCGCCGCGGAGGGCGACCGCTCCGTGGACCTCTCCTTCAGCGCTCCCGAGACCGACATCCGCGGCCTCCTGTCGCTCGTCCCCGGCCTCCTCACGAAGGACTTCGCCTCGGTGGAGACGGCGGGCACCATGTCGCTCTCGGGACGGGTGCGGGGGAGCTGGGGCGGGGGGGCCTTCCCCGGCTTCGACGTGCAGGCGGCGGTCCGGGACGGCCGCTTCCAGTATCCCGACCTCCCCCTCCCTGCCCGAGACCTGGCGCTCGACATCCGGGCTTCGAATCCCGGCGGCGACCTGGACCGGACCGTCGTGAGGCTGGACACCCTGCACGCCGTGATCGGCGACGATCCGGTCGACGCCTCGCTGACGCTGCGGACGCCCATCTCGGACCCCGACGTGGACCTCAAGGTGGCCGGCACGCTGGACCTGGCGGCCCTGCGGCGGACGGTGCCGATGGAGGGCGTCCAGGAGCTGACGGGCACGGTCTCGGCCGACGCCGCGCTCCGGACGCGGCGGTCCTGGGTCCGCAGCCGCCAGTACGACCGCATCACGGCCCGCGGGGGAGCGGAGGCCCACGACGTCGCGCTCCGGGCCGAGGCCCTGCCGCACGCCGTCGCGGTCCAGGAGGCCAGGCTCCGGCTCACCCCGGAGCGGGCCGAGCTCACCACCTTCCGGGGTAGCGTCGGGAGCAGCGACCTCCGGATGTCGGGGACGCTGGCCAACCTCGTGGGCTTCCTCCTGCGCGACCAGGACCTGGCCGGGCAGGCCACGCTGGAGAGCCGGCACTTCGACCTGGACGAATGGCGCTCGCGGGAGGACACGCTGCGCGTGATCCCCGTGCCCCGCGGCGTCGACTTCACGCTGAGCACGAGCATCGACACCCTCTCCTACGGGGCCCTGGGGATGACCGGCGCGCGCGGGAAGGTCGTGGTCAGGGACCGGCGGATCACGCTCGAGGGCTTCCGCGCCGACCTCCTGGGAGGGCGCGCGACCGCCTCCGGCTTCTACCAGACCACCGACGTGACGCGCCCGACCTTCGACGCCGCGCTCCGGCTGGACAGCCTGGACATCCAGGCGGCCTCGGAGAAGCTGGCCACGGTGCGGGCCCTGGCGCCCGTGGCCCGGTGGGCGCGGGGCCGCTTCTCGTCCGACCTCAGCCTCTCCGGCGCCTTCGGGCCGGACATGCTGCCCCGCTTCGGCACCCTCTCCGGCCGGGGGTCGCTCCAGACCACGCGCCTGTCGCTGGAGGGCTTTCCTCCGCTCCAGCGGGTGGCCGAAGCGCTGAAGATCCCCGCGCTCGCCAGCCCGTCGCTCGCCCCCGTGCGCGCGTCCTTCGACATCGCGGATGGGCGCATGAAGCTGAGCCCGTTCACGGTGGGCGCCGGGGACTTCGCCATGACCGTGTCGGGCTCCAACGGCGTGGACGGTTCCCTCCAGTACGGGGTCCAGCTCCAGGCGCCGCCGACGGCCCTGGGCGAGGCCGCGCGGCGGACCGTGTCGGGCCTCCTCGAGAAGGCGGGCCGGAGCGGCGTGGACCTCGGCTCCGTCGGCGCCGTCCAGATCGGAATCCAGCTCGCCGGCACCGTGACCGATCCGACGGTCCGGACCGACCTGGGCAGCACCCTCGAGTCGGCGGGCGGCGGCGTGAAGCAGGCGCTGCAGGGCCAGGCGGAGGCAGCGGGGGCGAAGGCGCTGCAGGGCGCGGGCGCGGCGGCCGAGAGCGCGCGGACCGGGGCGGAGCGGCGCGTGGCCGGGGCCACGGAGGAGGCGCGGGCGCGTGCCCGCAGCATCCTGCAGGCGGCGCAGGAGCGCGCCGACTCGGTCCGCTCCGCCGCGCGGGGCCTCGCGGAGAAGGTGCGGGCCGAGGCGCGCGACCGGGCCGACTCCCTGGTGGCGAACGCGCAGGGTCCCGTGGCCAAGGCGGCCGCCCGGGTGGCGGCGAACCAGCTCCGCCAGCAGGCGGACACCCAGGCCGACCGGATCGTGCGGGAGGCCGACCGGCGGGCGGATGCCATCATGGCCGCGGCCCGGGCGCGGGCCGACTCGATCGCGCCGGGGGTCGCCGCGCCGCCGCCGGACTCGGGCGCCTCGCCCGATTCGACCGGGCCGCCCGGCTCTACCGCTTCGTCCGACTCCGGTGGCGGCTGACGACGGCTCGGTGCCGGTCCACCCACCAGCTCCAGGGGACGAACAGCCACAGGCCGAGGCTCGAGAGGGCCAGGGCACGGGGGCTCGGCGGCGGAGGGCCGAGCGCGGCGGCGAGGAAGAAGAGGACGAGTACCGCGACCATGGACCACAGACCCCAGCTCCCGATCCGGTCCGCGGCCCGGGTGGTGCGGAGGTAGATCAGGAGACCGCCGCCGAAGATCAGCGCCTCGAGCACCATCGAGAGGCCGACCCGGCTCCACAGCCCGAGTCCCACGAGGGGGCCGCCGCCCGGCCACAGCGGCAGGTCGGGCCGGTGCACGAGGACATCCAGGAACCAGTGGCTGAGAACCGCCGCCCCCACGACCCATGCGCCCCGGCGGTCGCGCCGCACGACCAGGTATGCGAGCCCGATGAGGAGCGCCCACACGATCGCCATGACGAGGCTGTGGGAGATCGGATAGCTCACGAAGTCCAGCGGATTCGCCGCCGTGAGGCCGGGCACGATCCTAACCTGCTCCACGCCCAGGAGGAGCAGGACGGGCCATAGCTCGTCCAGGAACTGCGCCGCGAAGGTGAGGGTGCCGAGCGACGTCCGCGGCGCGGCCCGCTTGGTCCCGAACGCCACGCCGTAGTGTCCCAGGAACACCTGCGTCTCCTCTGCCGAAGGTCGGTCGCGGCCTCACGTGCTACCCTGCGAGAGAGCAGGGACGGCCGCCCGACATGGTCCGCCGGGGAGTGCCCTCCCGCAACGGGGCGGGGGTTCGCAGCCGTTGCGGCGGCCGCGCTATTCCCGGGCGCTCTCGGCTCCCTCCAGGAGCAGGGCGGCCAGGCTCTCCGCCTGCTTCCGGATCTCGGGGACGGCCAGGACTTCCCACAGCAGCCCCTTCATCGGCGAGCCGACGGTGAAGAGGACGCCGGAG
The DNA here is from genome assembly GCA_035267645.1 of Gemmatimonadota bacterium. Taxonomy (GTDB): domain Bacteria; phylum Gemmatimonadota; class Gemmatimonadetes; order Palauibacterales; family Palauibacteraceae; genus Humimonas. Next base: position 54,187 of record DATFLN010000086.1, read on the forward strand.
GCCTCGCCGTCGGCGCCCACCACCGCGCCGTTCGGCCGCGCGTCCATCCCGAGACGGGCGGGACCCGGCCGGACGAGTCCCCGGCGGAGCAGGTTCCTCATCAGGGGGTCCCCGACGCGGCCGTAGTCCATTTCCGGGCCGATGCAGTTGACCACGAGCTCCGCGGCCGCGACCGCCTCGCCCGAGCCTCGCCGGGGCGTGTAGCGAACCTCGATCCGGTCGTCGGCGTCGACCACGTCCCGGACGCGGCCGGCGAGGATCCGCAGCCGGCCCGAGTCCAGCACGGGCTGGAGGCGTGCCTCGCACCGGGGCGGAATCCGGCTCCGGATCCGCTCCCAGTAGCGGAAGACGTGACGCATGAAGCGCCGCTTCTCCGCCTCCGGGAGCCCCGACCACAGCTCCTGCGTGTGGGGCCGGAGAGCGTCGATGACCGCCCTCGGATCGATTCCGTCCGCAGCGGCGCGGGCGACGTGCTCGCGAACGGCTCCGAACAGCCGCCGCAGGCTGGTCGGATCCTCCAGCTCCGCGATGAACGACGGGTACGACTCTCCGTCGCGGTGGGCCATCGGCAGGAGCCCGCGCCTGGAGATCGCGGTCATCGGACCCCGGTGGCCCCGGCGCTCCAGCCCGAGCACGAGGTCGATCATCGTCTGGCCCGTGCCCACGAACAGCAGGGACTTTCGCTCCGCGAGCTCGTCGAGGACCTCCGGCCGCCACGGGTTCCGGACGTACCGCTCGCTTCCGAGCACGGCGCGGTCTCGGACCGGCGGGTGGCGCGGCGGAAAGTTGCCGAGCGCGAGCACCACGCGGTCGGCTGCCGTGCGGCGGCCGTCGGCGAGGCGGAGCGTAGCGCGGGCTCCGGAAAGCTCGAGGTCGACCACGTCCGCCCGCACCTCCTCGAAGTCGAGGTCGGCCGTCCGGTCGCGCTCGGCCTCGTCAAAGAGGTCGAACACGTACTCCCGGTACAGCCAGCGGGGCAGGAAGTCGCCGGGCCCCGCGCCGCCGCGCCGCGCGGCCGCCCACCTCCGGAACCCGTCCTCGTCGTCCGACGAGGCGCCCATGATGCCGGCGGGCACGTTGAGGAGGAGGGCCTCCGAATCGATCGAATACGCCGGGCCCATCGCGCCCGGCTCGCCCCGGTCGATGAGGCGGATCCGCGCTCCGCAGCCGGCCGGTGCGCGGCGGAGGAGGTTCAGCGCGACCAGGCGTCCGGAGAGACCCGCTCCGACGATCGCGATCCGGCGGTCGGTCGGCGGTCGGGCCGCGAGTGGCGGCCCGTTCGGATGCGGCGCCCGTCGTGCCGGCGGGCTCAAGCGTCCTCCGTTCGCTCGAGGGAAGGTGTGAGATCGCGGGCTTTTCCAATATCACCCAGACCCGGTCTCGAGTGACAGGCATTCCAGCGCGGACGACGGGCCGGCCACGCGTCCGGGAGCCGAGCGCCCCGCCCCGCTCGCCTCCGCGACCGCCGGTCGGGACGGGCTCCCGACGGACCGTCCGATCCTGCCAGCAATGCAAAGTAAGATCATTCTATTGACAAGAGTTTATAATAGCGTATACTTGGCGTGTGACGACCGAAACGGGACAGGTGGAACGGGCGGCCCGGCGCGCCATCGGCCTCGCCAGGCGCCGCGGCGACGACGAGGTGAGCGCGGGCGACCTCCTGGTCGGAGCGCTGGCCGAGATCAGCCGCTTCGACGTCGCCTGGATCGGGGACCGGCCCGTCGACCTGCGCGCACTCTGCATCACCGACGTGGCGGCGCCAGGCGGGAACGGGACCGGCCCGACCTCCGCCTCTCCCGCCTACGGGCAGGGCGCCGTCGAGCTGTTCGAACGGGCCGCCGGTCTGGCACGGCTGGACGGGTCCGGCAGCACGGGACTCGTCCACCTCCTGGCGGCGTTCGCGGACCTTTCGACGCCGCTCCGGGACCGGCTCTTCGACGAGATGGGGTTCTCGGCCGCGGAGTGGCGGGCGGAGCTGGCGCGCGGGGTCGTCGGGGCGCCGCCGCGGCTGGCCGGCGAGGCCGCGACGACGGCGGCCACCGGCCCGGGCGGACCCGAGATCCTGGGCGTGGAGGACGCCGCCGACTACCTGGACGTGCACCCGCAGACCGTTCGAAACTACATCCGGAGCGGAAAGCTCCCGGCCTACCGCCTGGCCGGGGAGCGCTTCCTCAGGGTCCTGCGCAAGGACCTCCTGGCCCTCCTCGAGCGCGTCCAGCCCGACGGCGCGGACGCATCGGAGGAGGTCCCTTCACCCTCCACCTCCTGAGAGGAGGCTTCCCATGCCCACGTTCATCGTGGAGCGAGACCTTCCGGGCATCACCCCGGAGCAGCTCCAGGCGGCAGGCGTGCGCGCAAAGACGTGCTGCGAGGAGATGGCATCCGAGGGGACCGACGTCCGCTGGCACCGGAGCTTCTTCCTCCCGGAGTCGGAGAAGACCTTCTGCGTTTTCGAGGCCGTGGACCGTGAGATGGTGGCCGAGGCCAACCGGCGCGCCAAGATTCCCTTCGAGCGGATCCACGACTCGGTGGAGATGACGCCCGACGCGATCTGATTCGGGGCGTGCGGGGCGGACCGCCGCTCTCGTGCGAGCGCCGGGGGCGTGCGGGGCGGACCCCCGGGGTCGGAGGCCGGAGACGCGCGGAGCTCACCCGATACGATCTCGGGGTTTCGTAGGACTGCCGGCCCTTCATGACACAGGAGCCGATGGCCAACGGCGCGAATCATGGAACGATCGGCGGCGGCGCCCGAGGAGACCAGCGGCCGGGCGGCGGGAGGGCGCGCCGCATCGCCTTCTGGTCGGTCCTGGCTCTGACGACCGCGTTCCTGCTGGTCACGATGCAGGATGCGCTTCCCCTGATCGCCAAGAACTGGTTGCCCGGGGATGCCTGGCTGGCGCTCCGGACCGACCGCGCGGCGGGCGACGAAGTGCACCGCCTCCATTCCCTGGCGCTGTCCGTCTTCGCCTGGGGAATGCTCGCCGGAGTCGCGGTCCAGTTCCACCGGCCCCGCAGGAAGGTCGCGGCCCTTCTCGTGGCCCTGGCCGTGCCCGTCGCCATTGCCGCTTCCGAAGCGCTGACCGGAGCCTACACCTTGGCCGGCACGGCGCCGTTCATGCTTCCTATCGTGGCGGCCTGCGCCCTCCATCCGGCCGCGCGCGAGTTCGTTCGCCTCCCCCGCCTGGATCGGACCATGGCAGCCCTGACGCTGGTCGCCGGCGTGGCGTGGATCGCGTACGCCCTGGACGTGGCGGAGACGGCTCGGGCCACGAGCCCGCCCACCGACATGGACCACCTCGAGTTCATGGTGTCGCTCGGGCTTCTCGCCGTGCTGTGGGGCCTCATTGCGGCGACCGACAGGGGGGGGTGGCGCTTCGCCGCGCTTGCGGTGCTCTTCCTGACCGCCTGCGTGGCGTTGCAGTCGCTGATCTTCCCGGAGGCGCTGTCGGGTCTGACGCCGCTGTGGGCGTGGGCGGCCCTGACCTGGTGCCTGGGGTTCGGCGCCGCTGCCTGGCACCGGGCTCGGCTCACCGCTGCCCGCTGAACACCGGGCCCGCCGCGATCCCCTGCACCTCACGGGAGCGCCCCGGAATCGGCCGGCGGGGGCGAGGCGTCGCCTGTCAGCTCGCGCCGGGCTCGACCCGGAAGCTGGCCCGCATCCCCAGCGCCATGTGGGGCGGGGCCCCGGGTTCGTCCTGAAGGTTGCACACGAGGACATAGGTGCGGCCGGCCACGAGGTCCACCAGGAGTCGGCTGGAGGCGCTCCGGTGGGGAGCGGCGATGAGCACGGCGGGACTGCCCTCCATCAGGTCGTCCCGGTCCTGCCCGCTCCGGACGGCCGCCATGACGTCCTCCAGCGTCATGCTCTCCTTCAGCTGGACCAGGACCATCTCGTGGTCCACCTCGCCCCGGTTCTCGAACCCGAGGAGCGTCGGTCCGGGCGGGACGACTTCGGGGGCCTCGAACGCGTAGTCGCGCCCGATGACGGTCACCTGGTTGGGCGCCCCGCTCCCGCAGGCCGCCAGGCCGGAGGACATGATGAGGACCCCGAGGACGAGGGGCACGTTCGCCGGGCAGCGTCGCAGCGCGCGTCCAGGCGTCATCGACGATCGCCTTTCCGTGGGGGACGGCGGTGCCGGCACGGGTAAGCCGGTGGAAGCGTTTCGTCTATCGGGTCATTTCGTTGCCCTAAGGTATGAGCGGCGCCGCGGCGTGCAACCCGGGCCGCGTGCGAGCTTGGCGGATCTTGCGACTCGAACCTTCCGGTCGTGGACGGAAGCTGTCCGGCCCGGCCGGCACACCGTCACGACGCTGTGTCAGGGAGTCCCACGACCGATGCTGCATGCCACGGAGACCGGGGCGAGCAGGCGCACAGCCAGGAGCGCGACGATCATGGACCGATCTCGGGCGCCTCCTTTTCCCTGATCCACGTCCGCTCGAGACGCTCCGGAGCGCTCCGGGCTCCCGAGCGAACCATTCCCTCTCCCACCGGCCCCTGGTATTCTGCAAGGCTCATGGATGGAACGTTCCCCGCGTCCGCCCACGCCGACGAGGGTGATCGTCGAGCCCCGGGCGACCCGGGTGCGGCCCTGTCCGACCGTCCCAACGCCGGTGAAGGAACGGGAGGAGCGCTGAATCATGCCCGAGGCCCTGGAGCCCGTCAGGCCCGTCACCCTGGATGAGATCCGCCACGCGCGGGAGCGCATCGCGGACGTGGTCGTCAGGACGCCGCTCGTCCGCCTGGAGATGGGACCCGACTACCCGGACATCCGCCTCAAGCTCGAGAATCTCCAACCCATCAACGCCTACAAGCTGCGCGGCGCGGCCAACGCCGTCGCCACCCTCTCCGAGACCGACCGGGCGCGGGGGGTGTGGACGATCAGCGCGGGCAACGCGGGACAGGGCGTCGCGTACGCGGCCCGCAGCGCCGGCGTGCCCTGCACGGTCGTGGCCATCGAGACGGCCCCCGTCTCCAAGATGGAGCGCATGCGCGCGCTGGGGGCGGAGGTCGTTCCGGTGCCCTACGACGCGGCCTGGAAAGCGCTGGAGGCGCGCGAGTACCCGGGGATGGACGGGACCTTCGTGCATCCGTTCGACGACCACGACTTCATCGCGGGCCACGCCACGATGGGGCTCGAGATCCTGGAGGACGCGCCCGATGTGGCGACGGTCGTCGCCGGCATCGGGGGAGGCGGACTGGTCACGGGACTCGGGAGCGCCATCAAGGCGCTCCGGCCGGACGTCCAGGTGTGGGGCGCCGAGCCGGAGACGGCCGCGCCCGCCGCGCGCTCGTTCGAGGCGGGATCCCCGCAGGTGTTCGACGAGTGGGAGGCCTCCTTCGTGGACGGCGCCGGCGGCAAGAGCCTCTTCCCCCGCATGTGGGAGCGCATGCGCCCCGTCGTGGACGGCTCGATCGTGGTCAGCCTGGAGGAGACCCGGCACGCCATGCGGGTGATGGCCGAGAAGGCGCGCGTCATCTCCGAGGGCGCCGGCGCGCTGCCCGTCGCCGCGGCCCTGGCGGGCAAGGCCGGTCCCGGTCCGATCGTGGCCGTGGTCTCGGGCGGCAACATCGATCTCGAGAAGTTCTGGGAGCTGATCGGGGAGGCGTAAGGGCGGACCCGGGCCTCCTGCATGGGGGCGGAACGGCGTACCGTACCTTCCTCGCCAACCTCGTGCTGCGGGGTCCTGCGGCGCTGAACGCACGGCCGCCCCGACCAGGATCACTCGTTCCCGGTCCTTACGAGAGACGACTCCGATCTCCTGCCTGTGAGATCGGGGGGAACCGTCACCCCCCGCTCCCCCGTGCCGGGCCGCCGCAGGCGGCCGCCCGCTCCCGCATCACTGCGCGCTCCCGCTCGTTCCGCGTGAGATCCGCCGCCCGCTCGAACGCGGCCCGGGCCTCCGCGGTCCGGCCCAACCTCTCCAGGAGATCGCCGCGCACGGCGGGCAGCAGGTGGTAGTCGTCGAGCAACGGCTCCTCCCGGAGCGCATCCGCGATCTCGAGGCCTACCTCGGGTCCGTACGCCCGTCCCACGGCCACCGCCCGATTCAGCTCCACGACGGGCGAGGGCGTCACCCGCGCGAGCGCATCGTAGAGCGCCGCGATCCTCTTCCAATCCGTCTCTTCGGGCCGCGCTGCCGTCGCGTGGCAGGCGGCGATCGCCGCCTGGAGGGCGTAAGGCCCGAGGCCGCCGCCCAGCGCCCGGACCCGCTCGAGCGCCGCCAGGCCACGCCGGATGAGCAGGTGGTCCCAGCGGGAGCGGTCCTGGTCCATGAGGAGGACCGGCTCCCCCGCGGGATCCACCCTGGCCCGGAGCCGGGAGGCCTGGATCTCGAGCAGCGCGACGAGGCCGTGGACCTCTGATTCGTGCGGCGCCAGCCGGGCCAGCACGCGGCCCAGACGCAACGCCTCGCCGCACAGGTCGGGACGCGTCCAGTCGTCGCCCGAGGTGGCCACGTAGCCCTCGTTGAACACCAGGTAGACCACCTCGAGGACCGACGACAGCCGCGAGTCCAGCTCCTCCCGGGGCGGGATCTCGAACGGGACTCCCGACTCGCGGAGAGTCCGCTTGGCCCGCACGATCCTCTGCGAGAGGGTCGGGACCGGCACGAGGAAGGCCCGCGCGATCTCGTCGGTTGTGAGACCGCCCAGGAGCCGGAGCGTGAGCGCCACCCTCGCCTCGCGCGAGAGGACGGGATGGCAGCACAGGAACATGAGCCTCAGCACGTCGTCCCCCACGGGGTCGTCGAGCGCGGCCACGAGCTCCTCGGCCTGCGACGGTGCGGCCTCATCCCGCTCGCGGGCGAGGGCCTCGTGCTTCTCCTCTACGCGGCGGGCCCGGCGCAGGTGGTCGAAAGCCCGCCGTCGCGCCACGGTCGTGAGCCAGGCGCCCGGATTGTCGGGAACGCCCGTGTCGGGCCACTGCTCCAGCGCCGCCAGCAGCGCGTCCTGGGCGAAGTCCTCGGCCAGGCCGACGTCGCCCACGAGCCGCGTGAGGCCGGCGACGATGCACGCCGACTCGATCCTCCACACCGCGTCGACCGCGGCGCGCGTGGGGCGGTCGGCGGCCCGCCGGTCGGGAACGGTCATCCCGTCGGTCGCTCGCTCGAAGCGCCGTGACCCGTCCGCGCCGATGGACCGAACCGCGCCGTCCGCAGCCACTCCCGGCGCCCTCGCGCCACGAGAGCCGCGAGCACTCCCGCGACGAGCGGCAGGAGGGCCGGAGCGACGCCCGAGGTCACGACCGTCACCACGACCGCACCGGCCATGATGACGACCAGGCCCGCGGCGGCCAGGGGCGTCAGCTCCTGGCGGACGCGGAGCCATCCGGGGAGCACGAGGCCCGCCGCGCCGAGCACCTCGCAGGCTCCGACGAACCGCAGGAAGGCGCCCGGCAGGGGGATCGCTCGGGTCAGCGCCTCGACCGGCATCACGAGCTTCGTGACTCCGGCGAACAGGAAGAGGAGGGCCAGCAGCACCTGGGCCGTCCACAGCAGAGCTCCGGACTTGCGGGCCATCGCCTCGAAGGAAAATCGCATCGTGTCTCTCCTACGATCGTGGTTGGTGACCGGCGACCGCCGACCGCACGGTCGGGCACCGGGTCCCCGGTCCTCACCATCGCGTCGAACGTCGGCCTGGAGAATCGACACGATTCAAAGAGGCCAGCGCCGGGCCGCGTGCCGGGGGCGGACCCGTGGACGGGGCGGCGGGGCCGGTGGCCCGCACCTTGTCTCCACCTCCCCCCGAACGGGGCACGCGTTCCCCGCCCGGGAGAGAGACGGCATGGAACCCTCGGATGTGAAATCGGCCGCCACCGCGACCTACCTGCTCCTCGTCCGGGACGCGCCCCCCGAGGTCTACGACGCGCTCACGCCCGAGGAGCGTTCCGAGAGCATGCGCCGCTGGAACGCGTGGGTGGATTCCATGGCCCGGGAGACCATGCGGGAGCCGGGCTCCGCGTAGCGTCCGGGAGGTCTCACTCCTCGTACGGGCTCTCGATTCGCTCTCTCAGACGCCGCTCCCTCTCGCGGATCTCCCCCGAAGGGTCGCTCTCGGCGAAATCCTCCGTCTCGAAGACGGGACGGATCTCGATCTCCGTCCCCCCGTCGAACGGTGCCCGCTTCAGCCATTCGACGGCTTCCTCCATCGACGCCACGCGCCACAGCCAGAAGCCGGCGAGGAGCTCCTTCGTCTCGGCGAAGGGGCCGTCGATGACCGACCGATCCTCTCCCGAGAACCGGACCCGGACGCCGTCCGAGCTGGGGCGGAGCCCCTCGCCGGCGAGCATGACGCCCGCGTCCGCGAGCTCCTCGTTGAACCGACCCATCGCCTCGAGGATCTCCCGGTCGGGGAGCACGCCCGCCTCGGACTCCTCGTTCGCCTTGACCAGCACCATCACTCGCATCGCTCTCTCCTCTCGTCAGGTGGTCGAGCCGCCCCGCGCCGGGGACGGATCAGGTCGACGTCCGCTCGGGGCCCTGGGACGGCAGGTCGAGCGCCCGGAAGCGCTCGATGGCGGGCCCCTCGCCCAGATCGTCGAGAGCGGCCAGGGGCCGGACCTCGATCTCCGCTTCCCGGCCCGGCCCGGCCGGATTGGGGAAGCGCCGCGCCCACTCGAGCGCCTCCTCCCGGGACCGGGCCTGGATGAGCGTGTAGCCGCCCACGATCTCCTTCGCTTCGCTGAACGGCCCGTCCACGACGGTCCTGCCGTCGGCCGAGTAACGAATGCGCCAGCCGGAGGCGGTGGGCTGGAGGCCGGCGGCGTCCAGGAGCACGCCGGCCCGCGCGAGCTCCTCGTGGAACTCGGCCATGCGGGCGATCATGGACTCGTCGGGCAGGGCGCCCGTCTCGCTGCCCTCGCTGGCCTTCACGATGATCATGAATCGCATCTGCGTCGCTCCCTCGTCGAGGTCGGGGACTCCGTCGCCGTCGCCCTCGAGCTCGGCTCCGGCGTCCCGGTCGTCCCTTCCATCCACGCGTCGAACGGGACCGTCGGAAATCGACACGGCGCACGAGACGGGCCGGAGGGGACGGGCGGGGGGCGTGTCCAGGAGGCGGGAAGGCTCCCACCACAGCAGGAGGGAGGGTCGGCCCGGCCGGCGGAACGCCCGAGCGCGACCGGCGCCGCGCGACGTTACACTCCCTCCCGCTCCAGGTGCGACTCCACGGCCTCCACGTAGGCGCTCAGGTCTCGGATGGCTCGCCCGACTGCTTCGAGGACCTTGCGGTCGTCGATCTCATCGTACTCGTGGACCAGCCGGTTACGGAGCCCGGCGGCTGGGGCCAGGCTCTCCGCCAGCTCGCCGGACACGACGCCGGCCCGACCCAGCGCCACGAAGCTCGCGAAATAGTCGGATGGAGCGGGGTGCCCGGCGGCCCGGAGGAGATGCAGGTTCGCATCGACGGCCGCCTCGATGGCCTCCTGGAGCAACCGCTCCACCGCCTTCTTCCGGAAGCGGTCCTCGCGGTACTCCGCCAGCGACAGATCTCGAACTCGCTCGAGGTCGGAGAGATCACGGGTGATCGAGGCCAGCTTTCGACGGACCAGCGCCCCGTCGAGCTCCGTCACCGCTCCTCCCGTCCGTCCGGATGCATGCGCCGGGAGAGGAACTGGCGGATCTCCTCGCGCTCCGCGCTCCTGAACTTGCGCGTGTCGGCGAAGCGGCGGGCGGCCAGGGACTGGAAGCGGGCGAAGCGGGTGGGGTCCGCCTGGTAGAGGGGCTCGCCATCACGCGCCACGGCCAGAAGCAGCACCGGGTCGGCCCGGCGGAGGTCCACCACGTCGACCTCCTGCAGCGCCAGCTCCCGGATGAAGCGATTGGTGAGGTCGACGGGCTCCGCCGAGGCTCCACCGACGTAGCCCAGGTCGACATCCCCGGGGCGTAGTCCCTTCGCCCGGGCCCCGACCTGGCGCGCGGCCGAGCCGAACAGGACGACGAGCTCCAGACCGACGTCGGTGGCGATGCGCGCGGCCGCCTCCTCGAGTCGAGACCGGTCGAGATCGCACGGTCCGGACGTGGCCATGGTCCTCCAGCTCCTGGTTTCGGACGCGGTTCCCGCCAGGACAATCTAGCCGGATCGCGTCGCGCCGACGAAGGATCGCCCCGGCGGGCGGCAACGCACCGGCCCTGAGGCCGCAACTGGAGAGACGGGTCGAACGGCAGAGCACGCGGCGGCGCTCCAGGAAGGCCGCCCCGGAGACTCGGGCTGCAGCCGCCCGGCGCCCGGAAGGAGAAAGCGGAGGGGGAGGGATTCGGCGCGCGGCTGTCCATGGCGGGTGAAAATGTGACACCTGCGGCGGCCGAAAATGTGACACTCGGCCGAGGGGACGAGCCTCAGGTCGTCGCGGCCTCCTGGAGCCGAGGTTCGCCGTGGAGCGCCTGCCAGAGCTCGGTGTGCTGGCGCATCCGGAAGCTGTTGCCCCGGATGTTGACGATGTGGCAGTGGTGGAGCAGGCGGTCGATCAGGGCGGTGGCCATGACCTCGTCGCCGAAGACCTCGCCCCACTCCTCGAAGCTCTTGTTCGAGGTGAGCACCTTCAGCCGGTGCTGGACCCGGCCGGCAGTCGGGAGCTGCGCATGGCGGCCTGGAGACGCCGGTTGTTCCGCAGCTGGATCTGGGCGCCGAGGAGCTGTTCGATGGCCTCCCCCGGGGTGACCTGGCCGCCGCCTGCGCCCGAGAGGATGGGATCGAGGGCCTCGAGCGCGCCGGGCATCTTGAGGTCGGCCAGCTGAGCCCGGATCCGGTCCCGGCGGCTGGGCCGGCGCGCGCTCACCGGACGCCTCCGGCGATCCGGGCGTACACGGCCAGCGGGCGCCGCTCCACGTCCACCGGGGGCACGCTGCCCGAGGCCAGCCGGCGGGCCCGGGGCTCGGAGCGGACCTCCGCCGGCAGGGCCAGGGAGTGGTAGGGCCGGTGGGCCAGCGGCCCGAGCGCCGCCCGCTCTTCCCGCTCGAAGCGGCAGGTCGGCCGCTCGCCGGTCGTCCCGTGGACGCGGACGTTGGCCACCCGGCCCAGCCACCACTCGGCCTGGGCATTCAGGTCGGCGTCGCCTGCGAACTCGCGGCCGTAGACCAGGCTGCGGCGCACGTAGCGGATCGGCCGCTCGACCTTCCCCTTCGTCTTCGCCCGGTAGGGCCGGCAGGCCCGGGGCCGGAAGCCCCAGTCGGCGCAGAAGCGCAGGAACTCGGCGTTCTCGATGAGCCGCCCGCCCTCCGGCCAGAGGTCCCGGAGGATCACGCTCTTCATCGGGTCGAAGAGCACCTCGCGCGGCACGCCCCCGAAGAAGCCGAAGGCGGCCTCGAGCTTCCGGATCAGGGTGCGCATGTCCTGACGCCGGTAGAAGCGCAGCCACAGGAGGCGGCTGAAGCCCAGCACCACGAGCAGGGCGTAGCGGCGTCCCCACGGGAAGCGGAAGTGGGCGAAGTCGACCTGGGCCTGCACCCCGGGCGCCGTCTCGAAGCGGACCTCCGGCTCCTCGGGCGGCCGGGGCCGGACCGTCCGGACGTACTCCTTGAGCTGCGTGTAGCCGCCCAGGTAGCCCGCCGCCCGGATCTCGGCCAGCAGCCGCACGGCCGTCAGCTCCGGGTAGGCGTCCAGCCGCTCCCGGATGATCCCCTTGTAGGGATCCAGCTTCGTGGGCACGGGCGGCCGGGGCCCGTAGCGGACGTCCCCGACGTCCCGGTCCAGCTCCCCGCTCCTCAGCCACCGGTAGACCGTCTGACGGCTGATCCCCAGCTCCCGAGCCATCTCGGTCACCGTCAGCCCCTGCTCCAGATAGTGTCTCAGCAGCACGCGTCGCTCCCATCCGATCACCGGCGCCTCCCCGCTCATGGTGGAGGCACCCACCTGAAGGGTCGGGATCGGAGCCGGCTATGCCCGCTCCCCCCCGCCTACGAGAGCCACCGAGCCGTCACATTTTCAGCCGCCGCGATCGTCACATTTACGACCGCCGCTGACAAGCATGTCGGCAGGGGGAGCGCGGCCAATCGATGTCGTCCGGCTCGAGTCGGGATGCGGCTCATGCCGACCGCGGTCGTGACGATCCGGTCCTGAGACAGGACCTCGAGGACGTGGTGGCGCTCCTGGCCGACCGACCCGAGCTCGTGGAGGAGGTCGAAGCCGAACGCCAGTCCACCCGCCTTTGGATCGCAAAGCATCTACAGGAGGCGTTCGGGAGCGAGGATGTGAGACCCCTCTTCCAGAGCTTTCTGCCGGAGGTCGTTCGCACCCCCGGACTCCTCGAGATGGTCGAGGAGCAGCTACGGACGATCACGGAAGCGGGCCGGCGCAGCGGTTCGTAGCGCCGGCCCCCTGGCCTGTCGCGACGTCAATGCCCCGATGCACGAAGCTCCCGCAGCGTCCTCGCGCAGATCCCCGAACAAGAGGTATTTCGAGCCGCCGGCGCTGCAGATCCTGCCGCGCAACGCGCAATTCGGACCGCCTGCGTCCCCCGCGCATACCCCGTTCGCCCGGCAGGTTAGCTCCCAGGAGCGCCTACTGCCGAACTCACCGGTCTCGTAGGATCGACTGGCGCGCTCGCCGACGGGTTTTCATCTTTCTACCGATCCAAGCCGACGGTCGCCCGGGCATGGAGTCCCCTCTGGTGTCCTCCGGACCCCAGTCCGTCCGTCCCCTGCTCCTGTTCTCGCCCGACCGCGAGCTCGGCGCCGAGGCCCGGCATGCCCTGGCCGCCGCCGGCCCCGTTCGGAGCGCCTCGTCTTGGACCGCCTTCCGGAAGCAGGCGACCGGCAGCCTGTGCGCGGTGGCCGTCCTCGCCGGCGACGGCGGAATGCCGGAGCATACGGAGGAGCTCGCCGCTTTCCGGTCCGCCGCTCCCGTCGTGCCCCTCGTCCTGGTGACCCGGGAGGACCCGGAGATGCTGAGGACGCTGGCACCCGTCCCCGTCGACGAGGTGGTATGGCTGGGCGAGATGCCGGAGGCACTCGCCCTCGCCGCCCGGCGGGCGGTGTCCCGCGGCTGGAGGCGGCGGATGAGCTGGACGTTCGGGCTCTCGGCGGGCGTGCCGCGCGTCCTGCGCGAAGCGCTCGCCCTGGCGGCCCGCGCCGGGGTTCCGTTCCGGTCGGTCAGCGCGCTCGGCGACGCCGCAGGCGCGGACCGGAGGACCCTGTGGAGGGCATGGCGAGAGGCGACCGACGGGGAAGGAGCGCGCGGGCTCAAGGAGGTGCTCGGCTGGCTCCTCCTCCTTCGCGCCATGCGGCTCCGGGACGGCGGCCTGTCGTGGTCGGCCGCGGCCGATCGGCTCGAGGTCGGGCCGAAGGCGCTGCGCAGGACCTCCCGGAGCCTCATGGATGTGGACCTCCGGGGGCTTGGCCGCGCGGGGATCGCCGCCGTGGTCGAGGGCTTCGAACGACG
>DATFLN010000087.1:0-54213 GCA_035267645.1 Gemmatimonadota bacterium
GAGGTCCCGGTCGGAGACGAGGTGGGCCAGGAGCCGGGCGGCCGAGCCCTCGAACACCTTGTCCAGGAGGCGGTCCAGGGCCGACGCCCCGGCGCTCCCGGCCGCGACGAGGGGATGGTAGCGGTAGGCGCGTCCCTCCTCTTCGTGGCGGACGAAGCCCTTCTCCTCGAGGGTCTGCAGGACGGTGAGGACGGTGGTGTACGCCAGCTCGTCCTCCAGCGCCGCGCGGACCTCGGCCACCGTCCCCGAGCCCCTGCGCCACAGCACGCTCATCACGTCGAGCTCCCGATCGGTGAAGCTGATTTCTCCCATGCTCCTCCTCACCCGGCCCCGGTCCGGGAAGGGCCCGACCCGGGACCCGTCTACGAAGGTTCTAGTAGAAAGCCTAACCCGGGCCCCGCCGTCTGTCAACTATATCCGTAGTAGACGGCCGGGGAAGGGGCCCGGCGGCCCTACGGCTTGGCAGGCTCCCGTCATCGACCTTACGTTTTGTCGCTGGCGTTCCCTTTGGAGAGGAGGCTACGCATGAAGACGAATCGAATCCTGGCCTGGGCGCTCGTGCCCATGGTCGCCATCGCGTGTCAGGGCCGCGAGGCGCAGCAGTCGCAGGGCGGGGAGCAGGCGGCCCAGGAGCAGCCGGCCGCCGGCCAGATGCAGGAGACGGGCGCGCAGACCGTGACGATGTCCAGCAAGGGCGAGAGCGGCATCACCGGCACGGCCACGCTCTCGGCGGCGGGCGCCGACTCGGTGCAGATCCGGGTGTCGCTGAAGGGGATCGACGCCGGGAAGGCCTATCCGACGCACGTCCACCACGGCTCGTGCTCGACCGAGGGCGCCGTGGCCCGGCCGCTGAACAGCGTGCAGGGCCAGTCGGACGGGACGGGGAGCAGCACGACCACGGTCGCCCACTCCCTGTTCGAGCCCGACTCGTCCTACTTCGTGCAGTCGCACCTGCCCGACGGCACGCCCGCGGCGTGCGGCGACATCGCCGGCCTCCCGCACGGGGGCATGTCCGACTCCGCCTCGATGAGCGGCGGCGACTCCATGTAGGCGTGGATCCCTCCCGGCTCCCCCGTGGCGCCGGAAGGGCACATCGGGCGGCCCGTCCTCCCGATGGGCCGGACACGGAGAGCCCGGGGCCGGCGTCCGGTCCCGGGCTCTTCGCACGGACCCCCGCCGGCCGGCGTTCCAACCGGCGGTATCGGGGGATGCCCCTCCGGGCCGGGGACGGGCCCGCCGACGTCCGCGACTGGATCCCGAGGGAGGAGCCCGCGGTGAGCCCTCACAGCCCGAGATCGAACGCGGAGCCCACCGCACCCGGCGCAGGGCCGGGCGCGCCGGGGGGCGCTCAGACCTCCTCGTGGGTCCCGTCGCAGAAGGGCTGCCTCCCGGAACGTCCGCGGCGGCACCACCAGTACGTCCCCGGCTCGAGCTCGAGGACGGCGGGGCCCCTGTGGGCTGTGCGCGGTTGGCTCATGCGGTCGTCGCTCCTCTCGGTCGGGGTCGGGAAGTCTGATCGCCTGTCCTGCGCATCCGGCCGGGCTCCGGTCCGCGGGACCCGGTCCGGCCGCACGCGCCCTTCGCGCGACACGGTGATGGGGCTCGGGATCCGCGGCGACGCACGGCGGGCGGCGCCGGCTTCCAGCGCTGCACCGGCCTCCCGCGCGGCCCCGGCCGTCCGGGGCCGACCGAACGTCCGGCGCGGCCGCGCGGACGACCGCCCCGGCCGGGAGGGGGGGCGGTCGTGATCGAGGTGGGCGACCTCACGCGCTGGATCCTCCCCGCGGCCCTCTTCGTGGGCGGATGCGTCCTGGGCGTGCTGTCCGAGACGATCCTGGTCGCGCGTCTCCGGAAGAAGGCGCGGCAGACCGGCTGGCGCTGGGACGAGGCGGTCATGGACTCCCTGCGGGGCATGACCTTCGTGTGGTTCGCCTCCGCCGGGGCCTACGGCGCGCTCCTCTCGGTCTCCCAGCTCGGGAGCGGGCTGGAGACGACCATTCGGAAGGCCCTGGTCGCGATCGTCTTCCTCTCCCTGACCGTCGTCGCGGCGCGGGCCTCCGCGCGCGGGGTCGAGATGTGGGCGCGCCGGAAGAGCGGCGGCGTGCCCTCGACGAGCCTCCTCCAGAACGTGGCCCGCATCCTGGTCTTCGTCCTGGGCCTGTTCCTCGTCCTCCAGAACCTGGGGATCGAGGTCACGCCGCTGGTCACGGGGCTCGGGATCGGCGGCCTGGCCGTGGCCCTGGCCCTCCAGGATACGCTCTCCAACCTGTTCTCGGGCTTCCAGATCATCCTGGCCCGCCAGGTTCGGAGCGGGGACTTCGTCCTGCTGAGCTCGGGGGAGGAGGGCTACGTCACCGACATCCAGTGGCGGAACACCACCATCCGCTCCCGGATCGACGACCACGAGATCATCGTCCCCAACGCGACGCTGGCCAACTCCATCCTCACCAACTACGCGCGTCCGGCCCATCCCTACTGGGTGCGGGTGGAGGTCGGGGTCGCCTACGACAGCGACCTCCAGCAGGTCGAGGATGTCACGCTGGAGGTGGCGAGCGAGGTGCTCGAGGAGCTCGAGGTCGGCTACGGGGACGACGAGCCGATCGTGCGCTACCAGGCCTTCGGCGACTCGTCGATCGGCTTCGTGGTGCGCATGCGGGTGAAGGACTGGGGCGAGCAGTTCCGCGTCCGGCACGCCTTCATCAAGCGCCTCCACGCCCGCTATGGCGAGGAGGGGATCGAGATTCCCTTTCCGATCCGCACGCTGTACGCGCCGCGCGGTTTCCGGGTGCGGGGAGAGGACCCTCCGACCCCGGAGGGCGGCGGCGCCGAAGGCGCCGGGGACGTCTAGCCGGCCGCGTCCTTCGAGCTCCCGCCGTCGGCGCCCGCCGTCGCCGCCTCCGGCCGGCCGTCCCCGTCGTGCCGCGCGGCCGGGCCGCCCTCCTCGGCGTCGTCCGCACGCGCCTCGTGCTGGCCGTCCACGCCCAGGATCTCGAGGACGCGCTCGCCGCGGATCTCCTCGCGCTCGAGGAGCTCCTTCGCGAGCCGGTCCAGGCCCTCCCGGTGCTCGCGCAGCGTCCCGATGGCGCGCCCGTAGGCGTCGCTCAGGATCTTCTGGACCTCCTCGTCCACCTCGCGCGCAGTCTGCTCGCTGTACTCGCGCTGCTGGGCGATCTGCTCGCCCAGGAACACGTTCTCGCGCCGGCCGCCGAACGAGATGTCCTTGAACCGGTCGCTCATCCCCCAGTCCAGGACCATCTTCCGCGCCAGCTGCGTGGCCTGCTTGAGGTCCTGCTCGGCGCCCGAGGTGGAGGTCCCCATGACCAGGTCCTCGGCCGCCCGCCCCCCCATCATGACCGCGAGCCGATCGACCACGTACTCTCGCCTGTAGAGGTACTTGTCCCGCTCGGGGAGCTGCTGGGTCACCCCCATCGCCTTCCCGCGCGGGACGATGGTCACCTTGTGGAGGGGATCGGCGTGCGGGAGGACGGCCGCCAGGACGGTGTGCCCCCCCTCGTGGTAGGCCAGGAGCTCCTTCTCCTCGTCCGTCAGGGCCAGATTCTCCCGCTCGAGGCCCATGAGGACCTTGTCGCGGGCGGCCTCGATGTCCTCCCGCTCGATGCGCTGGCGGTCCCTGCGGGCCGCGAGGAGCGCGGCCTCGTTCAGCAGGTTCTTGAGGTCGGCGCCGCTGAAGCCGGGCGTCCCGCGGGCCACCTCGTCGAGGTCCACGTCCTCGGCCAGCGGCTTCTCCCGGGCGTGCAGCTCGAGGATCTCGCGCCGCGCCTGCCTGGTGGGCAGGTCCACCGTGATCCGCCGGTCGAACCGCCCCGGCCGCAGCAGCGCGGGGTCGAGGATGTCCGGCCGGTTCGTCGCGGCCATGACGATGACCTCGTGGTTGGGGTCGAAGCCGTCCATCTCGGAGAGGAGCTGGTTGAGGGTCTGCTCCCGCTCGTCGTGGCCCCCTCCCAGGCCCGCTCCCCGCCGCCGGCCGATCGAGTCCAGCTCGTCGATGAAGATGATGGAGGGCGCGGCCTTCTTGGCCTCCTTGAACAGGTCACGGATCCGGGAGGCGCCGACCCCGACGAGCATCTCCATGAAGTCGGAGCCCGTCATGTTGAAGAAGGGCACCTCCGCCTCGCCCGCCACGGCCCGGGCCAGGAGCGTCTTCCCGGTCCCCGGGGGGCCGACCAGGAGGACGCCGTGGGGGATCTCGCCGCCCAGGCGCTGGAAGCGGTCGGGATCGGAGAGGAACTCGATGATCTCCTCCAGCTCCCGCTTGGCGCCCTGGAGCCCGGCCACGTCCTCGAACGTGGTCCCCTCCTCGCTCCGGTCGTAGGCCCTGGCCTTGGACTGCCCCATCGAGAAGATGCTCTGCCCCTGCTGCCGCATCCGGGAGATGAACAGCCAGCCGAGCCAGATGAGGAGGAGGAAGGGCGCGATCTGGAGCAGGATGGCCCACCACGAGAAGTCCGACTGCGGCTCCGTCTGGACCGTGACCCCCTTGCTCCGGAGCGTCTGGAGGAGGTCCGGGTCCCCGAACGAGGGGACGTAGGTGACGAACCTGGTGTAGGTCTCGGTCTGCCCGCCGCTGGTGGTCCGGGCGGAGGAGGCCAGCTGTCCCTGGATCTTGGAGCCCACGACCTCGACCTGCTGGACGTTCCCGTCATCGACCTGCTGGCGGAAGGCCGTGTAGCTGATGTGGGTGCGGTCGCTCTGGCCCGGGCCCAGCGGACCCCACAGCCACGCCATGAGCAGGACCGCGAGGAGCAGCCACAGGAGGCCCCCGCGGCGTCCCCGGCTCCACATGGAGCCCGAGCCGTCTCCCGGCCCTCCTGCCTGCTGCTGTCGCTGACGCGGATCGTCTATGCGTCGCACCCTGGTCCCCCGTGTCGCTCCACGTGTCTCGGGTCCCCTGCACCTACGCGTCCGGCAGCGGTTGGGTCCCCCGGCTCCGGACGCCTCCTCCCTCCCCACCCGGCTGCAAGAGAGAGGCGAGCGTCCCTAGTGCCGCGCCCGCCGGGCGCCGAAGCGGCAGGGCGGCGGTATGGAATTCGCACGCCGCGAGGGGGCGCGAGCGGCAGGGTCGAAGGGGGCGGGCCGGACGGCCGCCGGGGGAGCGCCGACCGACGCGGGGCTTCCCGCGAGGGCGAGGTGGCATGGAGGTCGACGTCGACATCAAGCGGGCGTACGAGGAGCCCTCGGAGGACGACGGGCGCCGGTTCCTGGTCGACCGCGTGTGGCCCCGGGGCAGGAGCCGCGAGGCGCTCGACCTGGAGGCCTGGACCCGCGACGTGGCGCCGAGCGACGAGCTCCGGAAGTGGTTCGGCCACGACCCCGAGCGCTGGGAAGGCTTTCGGCGGCGCTACCGCCAGGAGCTCCGGGAGAGGCCGGAGGCGCTGGAGCCCCTGCTCGAGGCCGCGCGCGACGGGCCCGTGACGCTCGTGTACGGGGCGCGCGACACCGAGCGGAACAACGCCGTGGTGCTGAGGGACGTCCTCGTGGAGAGGCTCGGTCGGGGGCACGGGACGGCGCGCGACGCGTGAAGGTCCTCGGGGAAGGCTTCGACCTGGACGCCCTCTTCTCCCGGGTGCGGCGGGAGCCGCGCCGGGTCCTCTTCCTGGACTACGACGGGACGCTCGCCCCCTTCCGGGTCGACCCGATGGAGGCGCGTCCCTACGAGGGGGTGCCCTCCCGGCTGGAGGCGATCCGCGACGGAGGGACCCGGATCGTCGTGGTGAGCGGGCGCCCGGCCGCCGAGGTCCGGGACCTCCTGGCCCTGGAGCCCCCGCCGGAGACGTGGGGCACGCACGGCTGGGAGCGCGCCCCGCCGGGCGGCCCGGCCGGACGCGTCGAGCTCCCCGAGGAGGCCCGGGCCGGGCTCGACGAGGCCGCCGAGAGGGTGCGGGCGGCCGGGGGCGGCGGACGGCTCGAGCGTAAGCCCGCGGCGCTGGCGCTGCACGTGCGCGGCGAGGCGGAGGAAGCCGAGCGCGCGCTGCGCGCAGCGCGGAGCGCCTGGGAACCGGTGGCCCGGAGCCGGGGGCTCGACCTCCGCCCGTTCGACGGAGGGCTGGAGCTCCGGGTGCCCGGGCGGGACAAGGGCTTCGCGGTCCGGACCGTGCTGGACGAGCTCGAGCCGGGAGCGGCCGCCTACCTGGGCGACGACGACACGGACGAGGACGCGTTCCGGGCGATCGAGGGCCGGGGCGCGGCCGTGCTGGTGCGCGACCAGCTCCGGCCGACGGCGGCGGACGTGTGGATCCGGCCGCCCGCCGAGCTCCGCGGGTTCCTCGATCGCTGGGCCGACGCGGCGGGAGACGGAGGCTGATGGGACTCTGGGAGACGACCTGGTGGGGGAACACGCCCGGGCGCTGGCTCGTGGCTCTGGGGGTACTGGCGGCCACCCTCGCGCTCCTGCGCGTGGCGGCGCGCCTGGTGGTCGGCCGCCTGACCGCCGTCTCGCGGCGGACCGAGACGCGCCTGGACGACCTGGCCTCGCTCCTCCTGGACCGGACGGGCGCGCCCTTCCTCTTCGTCGTGGCCGTGTGGGCGGCCGCGTGGTTCGTGGCCCTTCCGTCGGCGGTCGAGGGCGGGATCCGCGTCGTGGCGGTCCTCGCCCTCCTCGCCCAGGCCGGCGTGTGGGGGAGCGCGGTCATCGGGTTCACGCTCGACCACTACCGGCGGCACCAGCTCGCGGACGATGCCGAGGCGGTCACGACCATGAGCGCCTTCGGCTTCCTCGGGAAGCTGGCCCTGTGGTCCACCGTCCTCCTCCTGGCCCTGGACAACCTGGGATTCGAGATCAAGACGCTCCTGGCGGGGCTCGGGGTGGGCGGGATCGCGGTGGCCCTGGCGGTCCAGACGATCCTCGGCGACCTGTTCGCCTCGCTCTCGATCGTGCTCGACAAGCCCTTCGTGATCGGGGATTTCCTCACCGTGGGCGACCACATGGGGACCGTCGAGCAGATCGGGATCAAGACCACCCGCATCCGGAGCCTCTCGGGCGAGCAGCTCGTCTTCTCGAACGCCGACCTCCTGGGCTCGCGCATCCGCAACTACGGCCGCATGCGCGAGCGGCGGGTCGTGTTCACGGTCGGCGTCACCTACGGGACGCCTCCCGAGGCGGCCGAGCGCATCCCCGACATGATCCGCGAGAGCCTGTCGCGGCACGAGGAGGTGCGGGTGGACCGCTCGCACCTGAAGGAGCTGGGCGAGTCGGCGCTCGTGTACGAGACCGTCTACTTCGTGTCCGATCCCGCGTTCAACGTCTACATGGACATCCAGCAGGAGGTGAACCTGGAGCTCGTGCGACGCTTCGCGGAGGAGGGGATCGACTTCGCCTATCCCACCCGGACCGTCCACGTGCAGCGTACGGGCGAGAGGGCGGGGCGCGGCGGCGGCGCGGACGAGGACGCCCCGGCCGGCTCCGGCCTGCGGCCGGAGCCGGCCGATGTTTGAGCCGCGCTGGCCCCTCGGGTCCGGCCCCACGTTCCCGGGCCGGCGGATCGTGGTGGCCTCCAACCGGCTCCCGCTCGTCATGGAGCGCACCGGAGTCGGATGGGAGGTCGAGGCGGGCTCCGGAGGGCTGGTCACCGCCCTCGCGCCCGTCCTCCGGAACACCGGCGGCGTGTGGGTGGGCTGGCCGGGCCTCACGGGGCCCCTCGAGGCCGGCCTCCAGGAGAAGCTCGACCGGGTGACCGGGGACGCCGGCTACGACCTCGAGCCGGTTCCGCTCTCGGAGGACGATCGGGACCACTACTACTACGGCTTCTCCAACGAGGTGCTGTGGCCGCTCCTGCACGACCTCCAGACGCTCTTCCGGTTCGACCCGGACTACTGGGAGGCGTACCGGGACGTGAACCGGCGCTTCGCGGCCGCGATGGCCCGGACGGCCGGCGAGGACGACTACCTGTGGGTGCAGGACTACCACCTGATGCTCGTCGCGGCCGCCCTGCGCGAGATGAACGTCGGGAACCGGATCGGCTACTTTCTCCACACCCCGTTCCCGTCGCCCGACATCATGGTCAAGCTCCCGTGGCGAACCCAGATCCTCCGCGGCCTCCTGGCCTACGACCTGGTCGGGTTCCAGACCGTGCGGGACCGCGACAACTTCCTCGAGTGCGTGGGCCTGTTCCTGCGGGAGGCCCGGATCGAGGGAGAGGGCCCCGTGGTCGCGTGCACCTGCGGCGGCCGCGAGGTCCGGGTGGGAGCGTTCCCGATCAGCATCGACTTCGACGACTTCGACGGCCTGGCGCGGAGCGAGCGGGCGACCCGGGCGATGGCCGAGCTGGGAGGCATCTCGCCCCGGGGCCAGATGATGCTGGGCGTCGACCGCCTGGACTACACCAAGGGCATCCCGAACCGGCTGGACGCCTTCGAGGCCGCCCTGGAGCGCCATCCCGAGCTCCGGGGGCGCATCACGCTCGTGCAGCTGGTCGTCCCCAGCCGGGAGCACATCCCGGAGTACCACGATCTCAAGCGCCAGATCGAGCGCAGGGTGGGGGAGATCAACGGGAGGTTCACTCGCGAGTCCTGGGTCCCCGTCCACTACCTGTACCGGAGCCTGGACCGCCCCGAGCTGGTGGCCCACTACCGGAAGGCCTCGATCGCGCTCGTGACCCCGCTCAAGGACGGCATGAACCTGGTGGCCAAGGAGTTCTGCGCGTCCAGCGTGGACGGCCACGGGGTCCTCATCCTGAGCGAGTTCGCGGGGGCCGCGCCCCAGCTCCAGGACGGCGCGCTCCTGGTGAACCCGTACGACACCGTCCAGGTGGCCGACGCGATCGCCCGCGCCGCGTCGATGTCCGCCGAGGAGCGGCGCGGCCGGATGGACCGGCTGCGCGCGGTGGTCCGCGAGTGGGACGTCTACCGCTGGGTGGAGAGCTTCGCCCGGGCCGCCGCCGCCACCGAGATCCCCGACCTGCCGGCGGTTCCTAGCTACGTTCCGGGGGGGGACGCCTCGTGCGGGGGCGATCTCGAGGACCCGCGTTGACGCCCGCCGCGGCGGTGTGTAGGCTAATGGGCTACTGAAGAATCGGACCCGGGTCAGCGCAGAGGAGAGAATGTCCGAGCTATCGGCCACGGCGAGCCCGATGATGCTGCTCGCCGGGACCGCGAATCCGGCTCTGGCCGAGCGGATAGCGACAGAGTTGGGCCGGCCCCTGTGCGACGTGACCCTGAAGCGGTTCGCGGACGGGGAGATCTTCGTCCGCATCGACGAGAACGTGCGCGGGCGGGACGTGTTCATCATCCAGCCCACGAACCCGCCGGCCGAGAACGTGCTCGAGCTGCTGATCCTGATCGACGCGGCCAAGCGGGCCTCGGCGGCCCGGGTGACGGCCGTGGTCCCGTACTTCGGCTACGGGCGGCAGGACCGGAAGGACCAGCCGCGGGTGTCGATCGCGGCCAAGCTGATGGCGAACCTCATCACCGCGGCCGGCGCCGACCGACTGCTGTCGATCGACTTCCATCAGCACCAGCTGCAGGGCTTCTTCGACATCCCGGTCGACCACCTCTACGCCGCGCCCGTGCTGACGGGGCGCTACGCGGAGATGGAGCTCGTCCGGCCCGTCGTGGTGGCCACCGACGTGGGCGCGGCCAAGATGGCCAGGGGCTACGCCCAGCGGCTCGGGAACGCGAGCCTGGCCATCATCGACAAGCGGCGAACGGGCGTCAACGTGGCCGAGGTCTCCAACGTGGTCGGCGAGGTGGACGGGCGTCCCTGTCTGATCGTGGACGACATGATCGACACGGCGGGCACGATGTCCGGCGCCGTGACGGCCCTGAAGGAACGTGGCGCGGCCGAAGTGTATTGCGTCGCGACCCACGCGCTCCTCTCGGGTCCGGCCATCGAGCGGCTCAACGCCGTGAACGTGGAGGAAGTGGTGGTGACGGACACGATCGCGGTCCCCGCGGAGAAGCGGGAGGCGCTCGGGTCCCTGAAGATCCTGTCCGTGGCGGGCTTGCTCGCCCGGGCCATCGAGAACACGCATTTCAACCGGTCGGTCAGCTCGCTGTTCGACGGGCCGTCGTCGGAGGACGGCGCCCCCGTCATCGAGGCGCGACCGGTGACCAGCGAGCAGAGCTAGAGAGGCACGACATGGCGGTCGAAGCGAATCTGAAGGCCGAGGAACGGAGCGAGACGGGGTCCCCATCGGCGCGGCGGATGCGCCGGGAGGGCTTCGTCCCCGCGGTCGTCTACGGCCACGGAGAGGCGTCCCGCAACCTCAAGATCCGTGAGCAGGAGCTGCAGAACCTCCTGGACCGGATCAGCGTGGACAACACGCTCGTCGACCTGGAGGTGGACGGCGGCGAGCCCCGGAAGGTCCTGATCCGGGAGGTCCAGAGGCACCCGTGGCGTCGTCGGGTCCTGCACGTGGACTTCTTCCAGATCCGGGCCGACGAGTCGATCCGGGTGGCCGTGCCGCTCGAGCTCGTGGGGAGCCCCCTCGGCGTCCGCGAGGACGGCGGGATCCTCCAGCAGAGCCGGCACGAGATCGAGGTCGAGTGCCTCCCCGGGGAGATCCCGGAGAAGTTCGAGCTCGACGTCTCGGGCCTCGAGATCGGCGACTCCCTGCACGTGGCCGACCTGAACACCGGCGGCGTGCGCCCCCTCGAGGACCTGGACCTGACGCTGTGCGTGGTGGTGCCGCCCACCGTGATCCAGGTCGAGGAGGAAGAGGAGGAAGAAGAGGTCGCGCTGGCGCTCGAGGCCCTCGAGGGCGAGCTGGAGGGCGAGCTGGAAGGCGAGCCCGGCGAGCGAGCCCGGCGCCTGGCCGAGGCGGAAGCCGAAGAGGGCGAAGAGGAGGCCGGGGAGGAGTAGACGCGCCGCCGGCCGCCCGCGGTACGGAGCGGTGGCGTGAAGGCCATCCTCGCCCTCGGCAATCCCGGAGAGGAGTATCGGGACACCCGGCACAACGTGGCGTGGTGGCTGGCCGACCGGCTCCGCTCCGCGTGGTCGTTCCCGGCCTGGCGCGAGCGCGGCCCCGCCCTCGTCACCGAGGGCCGGCGGGCCGGCGCCGACGTCCGGCTCCTCGAGCCCCTCACCTACGTGAATCGCAGCGGCAGGCTCGTGCGCGAGCTGCGGCGTGAGCCGGGCTTCCGGGTCGAGGACGACCTCCTCGTCCTGGTCGACGACGTCTCGCTGGAGCCCGGGACCCTGAGGCTGCGGGCCTCGGGCTCTCCCGGGGGGCACAACGGCCTGGCCTCCGTGGAGGCGGCGGCGGGGACCCGCGAGTACGCCAGGCTACGGATCGGCGTGGGACGGCCCCACGACGACCGCATCGACCTGGCCGACTGGGTGCTCTCGCCGCTCCCGGGAGCCGAGGAAGAGGCGGTGCTGGAGACCTTCGGCCGGGCGACCTCGGCCGTGGAGTGTTGGATCGAGGAGGGCGCCCCGGCGGCCATGAGCCGCTACAACGGCTGACCCGACCGGAGCGGGGAGGCGCGGAGCCCGGAGGTGGGCTCCGCGGGCTCCAGCCGGCTCCGGAGCGAACGGACCCATCCAGAGAGGAGAGACAGGCTCGTGGAGGTATACTCGAACTACGCGCTGTATCTGGGCCTCATCGGCCTGGCGTTCGCGTGGGCGCTGTACGCCTACGTCCGGAGCCAGCCCGAGGGGAGCGACCTGATGCGGGATCTGGCCGAGCAGATCCACTCCGGCGCCATGACCTTCCTGCGCCGCGAGTACACGGTCCTCATACCGTTCATCGTCGTGGTGGCGCTCGTCCTGTGGCTCCTGATCGGGGGCAGGACCGCGGCCGCCTACGCGTTCGGCGCGTGCTCGTCGATCCTGGCCGGCTTCTTCGGGATGCAGGCGGCCACCCGCGCCAACGTCCGCACCGCCGAGGCGGCGCGTGCGTCCGGGCAGGCCCGCGCCCTGCGCGTCGCCTTCAGCGGCGGCTCGGTGATGGGCCTGGCCGTGGCGAGCCTGGGGCTGGTGGGCATCGGGGCGGTGATCCTCATCTTCCTGCACCCGGCCGCCCCCGGCTTCTCCTTCAAGACGTTCGGCGAGATCATCTCCGGCTACGCCATGGGCGCCTCCTCCATCGCGCTCTTCGCGCGCGTGGGCGGCGGCATCTACACCAAGGCGGCGGACGTCGGGGCGGACCTGGTCGGGAAGGTCGAGGCGGGGATTCCGGAGGACGACCCGCGCAACCCCGCCACGATCGCCGACAACGTGGGCGACAACGTGGGCGACGTGGCCGGGATGGGCGCCGACATCTTCGAGTCCTACGTGGGCTCGGTGGTCGCCACCATCGTGATCGCGGTCTCGAGCCCCTACGTGGCCAGCGGCCAGCGGCTCGAGGCGGTGGCCCTGCCCGTCCTGTTCGTGATGCTGGGGCTCCTGGCCAGCGTGGTCGGGGTCCTGGCCATGCGGATCCTGGAGAAGATGAATCCCGCCTCGGCCCTCCGGAACACCACGTTCGTGGCCGGCATCCTGTTCTGGATCGCCGCCTACTTCGTGACCGTCCAGCTGGACGTGTTCGCCGGGACGACGGCCGACCACTGGCATCTCCTGAGCCGGGCCTCGGGGCCGTTCTGGGCCATGCTCTTCGGCTCCCTGTGCGGCATGGCGATCGGGATCAGCACCGAGTGGTACACGGCGGGCCGCCCCATGCGAAGGATCGCCGATGCCTCGGAGACGGGCGCCGCCACCAACATCATCACCGGCCTCGCGGTCGGGATGGAGTCGGTGGCCGTGCCTCTCCTCCTCATCTCGGTGGCCATCTTCCTGGCCTTCAAGTTCTCGGGCCTGTACGGGATCGGGATCGCGGCCGTCGGCATGCTGGCCACGGTCGGCGTGACCATGTCCGTGGACGCGTACGGCCCGATTGCCGACAACGCGGGCGGGATCAGCGAGATGAGCGGGCTCGGGCCGAGCGTCCGGGCGATCACCGACACCCTGGACGCGCTCGGGAACACCACGGCGGCGATCGGGAAGGGCTTCGCGATCGGCTCGGCCGCGCTCACGGCGCTGGCCCTGTTCTCGGCCTACGCGAACGCCGTGGGCCTCACTCGGACGGGGATCGACCTGGTCGACCCGCTGGTCGTGATCGGCCTGTTCATCGGCGGCGTGACCCCGTTCTTCATCTCGGCCCTCACCATGACGGCCGTGGGCCGCGCGGCCGCGGGCATGGTCGAGGAGGTCCGGCGCCAGTTCCGCGAGATCCCCGGCATCATGGACGGGACGGGCAAGCCGGATCCGGCCCGCTGCGTCGACATCTCGACGCGGTCCGCCCTGAGGGAGATGATCGTGCCGGGGCTGACGGCCATCGCCGTTCCGGTCGTGGTCGGCTACTTCCTGGGCGTCGCGGCCCTGGGGGGTCTTCTGGCCGGCGCCACCATCAGCGGCGTGCTCCTGGCCCTGTTCATGGCCAACGCCGGGGGGGCCTGGGACAACGCCAAGAAGTACATCGAGACGGGCGCCCACGGCGGCAAGGGCTCCGACTCGCACAAGGCGGCGGTGGTGGGCGACACGGTGGGTGATCCCTTCAAGGACACCTCGGGCCCGTCCATGAACATCGTCATCAAGCTCATCAGCGTGGTGTCGCTGGTGCTGGCGCCCTGGTTCGCCCGCGTGCACGGGATCGTGCCCGGCGGGAGCGAGGGCGTGAGCGCCGCGTGGCGCCAGCTGATGCACCTCGCGGGGCACCTGGTGTAAGAGGACCCGCGGGCGCGCCTCCGGAAGGGGGCGCCGACAGCCGGCGGGCCCGCGCGGCCCGCCATCCGACTCCTGCTCCGGGCTGGACCCGGGGCCGAACGAGACCGAAGGAGGAGACGTGAGAGATTACGAGACGGTGTACATCTTCCGGTCGACCCTCGAGCCCGAGGAGATCGACGGGAAGCTCGAGCGCTTCCACGAGCGCCTCTCCGGCGGCGACGGAGAGATCACGGCCGTCGAGCACTGGGGCAAGCGCCAGCTGGCCTACCAGATCGACGGCGAGGCCAACGGCTACTACGTCGTGGCCCAGTTCCGCACCGAGCCCGAGCACATCAAGCCGTTCGAGAACGCCCTGAAGATGGACGAGGCGGTGCTGCGCCATCTCGTCGTCCTGTCCGAAGGGGAGTCCGCGCTTCCGCCCTCCGAGCGAGGTGTAGAGGAAGAGGAGGAGGACGAGGACGATCGCGACGACGAGGACGAGGAGGACTGAGCCATGGCTGCATTCCGCAAGAGCTGCAAGCTGTGCGACCGGCGCGTGGACCGGGTGGACTACAAGAACGCCGATCTTCTGCGCCGCTACATTACCGACCGCGGCAAGATCCTGCCGCGCCGGGCCACGGGCGCGTGCTCCAGGCACCAGCACCAGCTGTGCACGGCCATCAAGCGCGCGCGCTTCCTGGCGCTGGTCCCCTACATCGAGGGCTATAAGGGCTGACGGGAGCGGAAGGCCGGGAGACGGCGGGCGGGATCGGGGTGAGCCCCCGGGGCTGGTCCCTGGTGCGCGCCCTGGCGCTGGCGGGGGCCGTCCTGGCCCTGTCGCCGGTCAGCCCGCTGGTGCTCGTCCTCGTCCCGCTGGCGGTCTACCTGCTGGCGTTCCGGCGCCAGAGCCCGTGGGCCGTGGCCCTGGCCATCTTCGTCCTCGCGGCCGCCTTCCAGGGCCTCGTGACGGGGATGCAGGGTCCCATGTGGTACGTGGAGCGGGCCTGGGCCCTCCTCCTGGGAGGCGCCTTCGCGCTGGCCACGGTCGGCCGCAGGGAGAGGGGGCTGGTGACGCGGGGCATGACCGCCCTGGCGGGGGCGCTGGCGGTGGTCGGGATCGCGGCCATCTTCCGCTCCGGGCTCCTCTCCGAGCTGGACTGGCGCATGGGCCAGCAGCTGGGGCGGGCCGCGAGCGCGGCCTCCACCTGGCTGAGCGGGGACCGGGGGCCGATGGCGCGGGAGCTCGGCTCCGCCATCTACCGGGTGTTCGACTGGGAGGTGCGCCTGTACCCGGGCTTCCTGGCGCTGGCCTCGCTGGCCGCGCTGGGGGTGGGCTCCTACGTGGGCGCCCGGCTGTCCGGACGCGACGAGGCGCTCGGACCGGTGCGCGACTTCCGGTTCAGCGACCACCTGGTGTGGCTCGTCGTCGGGGGGCTCGTCCTCTTCCTGGCGCCGCTGGGGGACGTGGCCGCCAGGGTGGGGGAGAATCTCCTGGTCCTGATGTCGGGCCTGTACCTTCTCCGGGGCGCAGGCGTACTCTTGTGGGTAGTCGGGGGCGCGATCACCTCGGGATGGATGGCCCTGCTGTGGGCGGCGGTGGCCGTGCTGCTCTATCCGGTGGCGTTCGTCGCCGCCCTGGTGCTGGGCCTGGGGGATACGTGGCTGGACCTGCGCCGCAGGCTCGCGGCGCCTCCGGGTCCGAGATGAGGACGCGACGACCGACGGACGAGAGATGACGTGCCGATCGGGGGGCTCCGCCCCGCGGCCGGCCAGCCGAACCGATACGACGAGGACGAGACCATGACCGAGATCATCCTGCAGGAGGACGTCGAGAACCTGGGCAGCGCGGGGGACGTCGTCGACGTCAAGCCCGGCTACGCCCGCAACTTCCTCATCCCGCGCGGCCTGGCCAGGCGGGCCACCGAGGGGAACCTGAAGCGGATCGAGGAGGAGCACCGCCGCCGCGAGCGTGCGGCCTCCCGCGAGCGGCACGTGGCCGAGGACCTGGCCTCGGAGCTCGAAGGCCTGTCCCTCTCCTTCTCCGTCCGCGCGGGCGAGGAGGGCAAGCTCTTCGGGTCGGTCACGGCGCAGGACATCGCCGACCGCCTGGCGGAGCGGGGCTTCGAGGTGGACCGCCGGACGCTCCAGCTCGAGGAGCCGATCAAGGAGCTGGGCGTCTACCGGGTCTCCGTCGACCTCCACGCCGAGGTCCGGCCGGAGATCAAGATCTGGGTGGTCGCGGAGGAGTAGCCGCCCGACCGTGTCCCCGGGCCGACCTCCCGCCGAACCCCGGGCGGCCGCGCGCCCCCCGGCCAGGATCGCCTACTGCGACGGCGCGCGCCTGCGTCGCGCCCTCCTGGCCGCCGCCGACCGGGTCTCCGCCGAGCGCTCGGACCTGGACCGCATCAACGTCTTCCCCGTGGCCGACGGGGACACGGGGACGAACCTGGCCCTCACCCTCCGCTCCGTGGCGGACGCCGTACGCCCGCTCCAGGGCGCCTCGCTCCACGACGTGGCGCAGACGGCCGCCCGCGCCGGGGTCCTCGCGGCGCGGGGCAACTCCGGCATGCTCGTCTCGCAGTTCCTCCTGGGCTTCGCGAGCCACCTGGGCCGGCGGGCGCGCGCCGGCGCCGCCGAGGTCGCCGACGCGGCCGTGGCCGGGGCCCGGTCGCTCGGGGAGGCTCTCGAGACGCCCCGGGAGGGCACGATCCTCACCGTGGCTCGGGAAGCCGCCCGCTCCGGCCGGGACCGCGCCCGGAAGCGCGAGGACCTCTACGACTGGCTGTGCGAGGTCCGGGAGACGGCGCGCCGGTCGCTGGCGCGGACGCGGGACATGCTCCCGGCGCTCCGCGAGGCGGGGGTCGTGGACGCGGGGGCCCGGGGCTTCGTCGAGATGCTGGAGGGCGTGGTGCACCTCGTGGACCGGGGAGGGGAGGAGTCCGCGGGCGACGGCGGCGGGGAGATCGCCGCGGGGCCGGTCCCGGTCGACGGGTCGGGAGAGCCCGGCGAGGGCCGCTACTGCACGCAGCTGGCGTTCGAGGGCGGGGACCTCCCCTCCTCCGAGGCGATCCGCGGCCTCGTGCACGGCCTGGGGACCTCGCTCATCGTGATCCGAGCCGGGGACCTGGCGCGGGTCCACATTCACGCCGACGAGCCGGCCGCCGTGGAGCGTGCCCTGGACGGGCTGGGTCCTCCCGTGTCCCGCCGGGTCGAGGACACGCAGGCGGCGCCGGATGGGCGCGCCGTCCGCACGGGCAGAGTCGTGACCGACTCCTCGGCCGACCTTCCCCCGGCCTGGGTGCGGGAGAAGGGCGTTGAGGTGGTCCCGCTCCGCGTCATCGTGGGGGACCGCGACTTCCGCGACGGCGTCGACCTGGACGCCGAGGAGGTGCTGCGGCTCCTGACCGACCCCGACTCGCCGCACCCGACCACGTCCCAGCCGCCGGCCGCCGACTTCGCCCGGGCCTACCGCCACGTCCTCGAGGGCGGGGCCGAGCGCTTCCTCGGGGTCTTCCTGAGCTCGGCCGTCTCCGGGACGTTCGAGGCGGCGCGGAAGGGAGCCCGGGAGGTGGGACCCGAGCGGGGCCGCCTGGTCGATTCGCGGAGCGGCTCGCTGGGCCTCGGCCTCCTGGTCATCCGCGCCGTCGAGCTCCTCGAGGAGGGCGCCTCCACGGAGGAGGTCGCGGCCGAGCTGGAGCGCGTGCGCGACCGGTCGAACCTGGTGTTCGCGGTCGCCAGGATCGACTGGCTCCTCCGCTCGGGACGCCTGGGGCGGGGGCAGGCGTGGCTGGCCCGGCTCATGGGGATCGTCCCGGTCCTCGAGCTCGACGGAGAGGGGAACGTCGTTCCCCGCGCGAGGGTACGGGGTCAGGAGGCCGCCCGGGAGGAGATCTTCCGCGCGGTCGACGAGGGGCTCGCCGGCGCCCGCCGGTACCGGATCGGAGTGGTGCACGCGGGCGTTCCGGATCTGGCCGCGTCGGTGGAGGAGGAGGTGCGCCGGCGCTGGGATCCGCTGGAGACGTACTGCAGGCCCATCACGGCCGTGCTGGCCGCCCACGCCGGTCCCGGCGCGTGGGGCATCGCCTATCAGGTGGAGGATCAGCTCTGAGCGAAGGAGCCGAGACGGGCACGCGGAGCCCCGCGGAGGAGACCTTCCGGATCGAGGACCCGGATGCGCCCGCGGAGCTGGCGCTCCTGACCGAAGCGGCCCTGGAGCGGCACGCCCGGGACCCCATCGTCCTCGACCTGAGGGGCCTCTCCGACGCCACCGACTTCTTCCTCATCATGTCGGGGGACTCCGACGTCCACACCCGGTCCATAGCCGAGAACCTCGTGGAGCGGCTCGAGGAGCTCGGGTTCGAGCCCGCCGGGGTCGAGGGCCGCTCGCAGGGCCGCTGGATCCTCCTCGACTACATCGACGTCATCGTCCACATCTTCCTGCCGCGCGTGCGGGAGTTCTACCGGCTCGAGGACCTGTGGGGGGACGCTCCCCGGCTGCGCCCGAGCGAGTCGTGAGGGCGCTGGCGCGGCGGGCACGGTGGAGCGGTGCGGCCCTGGCCCTACTGACCTTGGCGGCCTGCGGGGGGACGGGCGGCGGGCCGTCGGAGCGCTCGCGGGCGGACAGCGCCGAGCTCCACGGGATCCGGCTCGTCGTGGGAGCGGAGGCCGACGCCTGGTCGCTCCTGGCCATCCCGCGCGGCGGGGGGAAGGCGACCGCTCGCGACGTCCGGGACCCGGGGCGCGTGCTGTGGACGGGGTCGGCGGACCTCCCGGCCGCGAGCGAGGCTTACGCCCTGGAGGGGCCCGCGGTGGTCCTCCGGACGGGCGACGGCACCGTCTACCGCTACGATCCC
This sequence comes from Gemmatimonadota bacterium, assembly GCA_035267645.1. Classification (GTDB taxonomy): domain Bacteria; phylum Gemmatimonadota; class Gemmatimonadetes; order Palauibacterales; family Palauibacteraceae; genus Humimonas. The sequence continues at coordinate 18,490 of DATFLN010000087.1, forward strand.
CTCTCCGACAGCCTGTCGGAGCTGGGGAGCGTGGGGGCGGACGCCCGCTGGAGCGAATGGGGGAGCTACGGGGCCTTCCTGGACCCGGACGGAGGCCGTGTCCTCGAGGTGGGACCCGAGAGCGCCTGGCGCTACCGGCTCCCGGGGAGCCCGGCCTGGGTCGTGCCGGTCGAGGAGGGCGCGCTGGCCGTCCTCGGGGCCGACGGGGATCGGAAGGGGTCGGTGTGGATCGTGCGCCGCGGGGACACCACCACCGCCGGCCGCAGCGAGACCGGCTACGCGGCGCCCGGCCTCACCACGGCCTGGGGCAAGCGCCTGGTCCTCACGGGGCAGGACCGGAAGAGCCTGCGGGTGCTCACGGTCCCGGCCCTGGCGTCCGCCGAGGAGGTTTCCCTGGACGGGACGCTGGCCGCGCTCACGGCCTCGCCCTCCTCGCACGACGTGTACGCGGGCCTCTCCGATCCTCCCGAGATCGTCAGCGTGAACCGGTTCGACCGCAGCTCGCGGGTGCTGGCCAGGCTCGATGCCCCGGTCACCGATCTGAGGTCGGCGGTCCTGGGCTCCTTCCTCCTGGGGCGGCAGGGGGGCTCGGTGGTGTGGATCCCGCTCGCGGGAGGCGGGACGCGGGTCGTCGCCGGCGACTGGCGGTCCGACCTCCCCCTCGGGACCCCGGCCGGGCAGGTGCTCCTGGCGCGGCACGACTCCCTCCTCCTGTGGGATCCCGAGAGCGCCGCGCCGGCCGCGTCGGCCGGCGGTCCGGCGGACGCCCGCTGGCTGGCCCTGCGCTGGAACCCGGCCCCGCCGACGGTCCACGTGGCCCGGGCCGGGTCCGACACGGGGGCGCCCCCGCGGGAGGAGCGGGAGACGCCCGCGGCGAGAGGAGAGGGCGCGACCGGCGGGACCGGAGCGGGCAGCGCGGGAGCGGCGGGCCCCGGCGCCGCCACGCGGCCCCCGGCCGAGGAGGGCGCGGCGACCGGGACGCCCCCGTCCGCGGGGCCTCCCGCCGGCGTGGAGGGCGCTCCGGCCACGGCGGGCGGCGGATCTCCCCGCGCCCGCCCCGAATCGGGCGTGTACGCGGTGGTGGCCTCGGCCCGGGACTCGTCGGGGGTCCGCACGCTCCTGGACGACCTCTCCGCGGCCGGCTATCCGACCTCGATGCAGCGCTACACGGACGACGCGGGCCGGACCTGGTACCGGGGACTCGTGGGTCCCTATCCGTCGCGGGACGCCGCCGAGGCGGCGGCGCGCCAGCTCCGGCGCGAGCGCGACCTCCGGGTCTGGGTGACCGAGATCCGCCCCGGCTCGGGCGTCCAGGGCCTCCTCCTCTGAGGCGCCGGTGAGCGGGCGGCCGGACGAGGAGCTCCGCGCCCGGCTCGAGGCGCTGCCCGCGGGCGGCGCCGTGGTCGTCGTGGTCCCCGGCACGGATGAGCACGTGGAGGAGGCCGCCTCGCGCGCCGAGCGCGTGGCCGCCGCCGCCGGCGAGGTACGGCCGCACGTGGTCCTGGCCGCGCCGGGGCGGGGCGCCAGGATCCTGGACGGGCTCCTCGGGGCGGACGGTCCCGGCCTCGAGGCCGTGTTCGCCGGGACGCGGTCGCTGGCCCAGGCCGCCGTGCGGGGCAGCGGGGACTTCGTCTACCTGCCGTCGGGCCTTCCCGTCGAGAGCGACGAGCCGCGCGGACGGGCGGCCGCCATCCGTGCGCTGCGGCTCGCCCGCACGGTCTCCCGGGCGGGCGGGACGCTGGTCCTCCTCCTCGACGCCGCGACCGCCGCCGACCCCGGCCTGTCCGAAGAGACGGATCTCCGGCTGAAGGGAGGAGCCCAGGATGACGCGCCGGTGGAGCGGGAGGCCGCCGACGGACGGCGAGCCGACCGAGAGCCCGCCGACCGGCGGGCCGCCGGGGAGGAGCTCGACGACCGTGCGGCCGAGACGGGCCGCTGGCGCCGGCACCGGAAGCGGACGGGTCCCCCCGTGGGCCGCATCGCCCTGGGGGCGGCCCTGATCCTGGTCCTCTTCGGCGGATGGTGGGTCGGGGCCCGCTACCTGTCGGGCGAGGGGGGCGGCGCCCGCGCGGGAGGCACCCCCGAGGCGATCGCGGACACGGCGGCCGCGCCGGGGCCCGGCGGGGCGTCCGCGGCGGGGGAGGCCGGCGCGGGGAAGGCCGGCGAAGGGCATGCCGCCGCCGCGGAGCGGGCGCCCGCCGACACCCCCGCGGGCCGGACCGCCCCGCACTCGGGAGGCGAGGCGGCGCTGGTCGAGGAGGCCCCGGCGCTCCCGTTCTCGATCCTCATCGCGAGCTATGCTCGGCGGGAGGACGCCGTGCGGCGCGCGCGGGAGTGGGCGCGGGACGACGGGATCCTCTACATGGTGGCGCCGACGCCGATCCAGGGCCGGCTCTACTACCGACTCCTGGCGGGAGCCCTCCCCGGCAGGGACGTCGCGTCCCGCCTCATGGACGACCTGGTGGACCGGGGGCGGAAGGACGAGGCCAGGGCGTGGGACGTGCGGCCGACGTCGCTGGCCTTCCGCCTGGGCGTGTCGGCCTCCCGCGCGGCGGCGGCGGAGCGGGCCGACTCCCTCCGGGAGGCCGGGATCCCGGCCTACGTGCTGCCCGCGGCGGCGTCCGGGGACACGGCATGGCAGATCTACGGCGGAGCGTTCGAGGCCCGGGCGGCGGCCGGGGCCCTGGAGGAGATGATCCGGAAGGCGGGCCTCGACGCCCGCCTCGTGAAGAGGCGGGGGACGCAGGGATGAGGATCCAGAAGCTCACGCTCCACGGCTTCAAGTCGTTCGCGGACAGGACCGAGATCAAGCTGCACGACGGCATCACGGCCGTGGTCGGGCCCAACGGCTGCGGCAAGTCCAACATCTCCGATGCGCTCCGCTGGGTGCTGGGCGAGCAGCGGCCCACCGCTATCCGCGGCTCGCGGATGGAGGAGGCCATCTTCGGCGGCACCGCCAACCGCAGCCCGATCTCCAGGGCCGAGGTCACGCTCTCCATCCTGAACGACGACGGCGCGCTGCCCGTCCCCTACCGGGAGGTCGTGATCGGCCGGACGGTCTACCGGGGCGGCGAGAGCGAGTACCGCCTCAACGGGGACGCGGTGCGGCTCAAGGACATCCAGGACCTGTGCCGGGACACCGGCCTGGGCGCCACCGAGTACTCGGTGATCGAGGGACGGATGGTGGACGCCATCCTCAGCGACCGGGCCGAGGAGCGGCGCGCCCTGTTCGAGGAGGCGGCCGAGATCGGCCGCTACAAGGACCGCCGGCGCACGGCCCTCCGCCGCCTGGACCAGGCCCAGACCGACCTCGACCGGCTCGAGGACGTGATCGCCGAGGTGGGGACCAAGGTCCGCTCGCTGGCCCAGCAGCGGGGCCGCGCCGAGCGCCACAGGACGTATCGGGAGCGGCGGCTGCAGCTCGAGGTCGCGGTGGCGGGAGGCCGGCTCGAGCACCTGAACGGCCGAATCGAGGCGCTCGAGGGCGAGCTGGCCGAGCTCGAGAAGGAGCAGCCCGGCGAGGAGGGGGAGCTCCGCACCCGCGAGACGGAGGCCGAGACGATCCGCGTGGAGATCGCGGAGGCCGAGCGCGAGCGCGCCCGGCGGGCCAGGGAGCTGGAGGAGGTGCGCGGCCGCATCGAGGAGCTCGAGCGCCGCCGGCTCGTCGCGGACGAGCGGGCCTCGGCGGCCGAGCGCCGCATCGAGGCCGTGGGGGAGGAGCTCGGGGGCCTGGCGGAGCGTCGGAGCCACCTGGAGGGCGAGACCGAGCGGCTGGAGGCCACGGTGGGGGCCGAGGAGGCGGAGCTCGAGGGCCTGAGGGAGCGGGAGGCCGAGCTCTCCTCCCGCGCGGGCGCGCTCGCCTCGGACCGCGACGAGGCCCGGCGCGCGGAGGAGGAGGCCGAGGAGGAGGCCGCCTCCCTGGGCCGCGATGTCCGCCTGCTGGAGGCCGACCTGGAAGCTCTCGAGGAGCGGATCGCCGAGCGGTCCGCCGAGCTCGAGCGCCGCCGTGCCGACCTCGAGGAGGCCGCCGGGGAGACCGAGAGCCGGGAGGCCGACCTCGAGAGCTCCCGCGAGGAGGCCCGCCGGGCCGCGGCGCGGGCGGAGGAGCTGGAGGAGCGCCACCGGGAGGCCCACGAGGAGGCCGCCCGCCGGCGCGAGGAGCTCCGCTCCACGCGCGAGGAGCTGGCGAGCGTCGAGGGCGAGCTTGCGTCCGCGCGGGCGAGGGTCTCGGGGCTCGAGAGCCTCCTCGCCTCGGGTGGGGACGTCCCTGCGCCCGTGGCGTCGCTCCTGGAGCGGGCGGACGACATCGGCGGCGTGCGGGGGCTGCTGGCCGATGCCATCTCGGTGGCGGCCGACCGCGCGCCGGCGGTCGAGGCGGCCCTCGGGGGCTACCTCCACGGCGTGCTCGTGGACGACTGGGAGGCCGTGCGCCGTGTCCGGGACGCGTTGGGCGAGATGGGCGAGGAGGGGGTCCTCCTCCTGCCGCTCGACCCCGGGCCGCGCCGGGAGCGGGCGCCGGCCGGCGGAGAGGGGCAGCCCCTGGCCGAGCTGGTCGAGGCGCGGGGCGCGGGCGGCGAGTGGGCCGAGGCCCTGCTGGCCGGCGTCCGGGTGGACGCGGACGGGAGACTCGAGCCGCGCGACGGGAGCTGGGTGGCCGCCGACGGCTCGGGCCAGGACCGGTTCGGGGCGGTCCGCCTGGGCCAGGTCGCGCCGGGGCGCGGGACCGTGAGGCGCCGTGCCGAGCTCGAGGAGGTGCGCTCGGCCGCGGCGGCGCGCGCCGAGCGGGCCGCGGCCCTGCACGAGGAGGCGGAGGAGGTCGAGGCCCGGCAGGCCGGGGCCCGCGAGCGGGCCGAGGCGCTCGAGGACGAGCGGGCCGCCGCGGCCCGGAAGGCGCGGGAGGCGGCCGAGGAGGCGGAGACCGCGGCCTCGCGCCTCGAGCGGGCCCGGCGGGAGCGGCAGGAGGCCGCCGACCGCATCGAGGAGCTCGAGCGGACCCTGGAGGAGGCCAGGAGCCGCCTCGGGGAGGGCGGCGAGCGGCTCGAGGACCTCCGGGCCGAGCGGGACCGGGCCTCCGAGGAGCTGGCCGGCGTGCGGGAGCGGGCCGGCCGGGCGCGCTCGGCCGCGGAGGAGGCGCGCGGCCGGCTGCACGAGCTCCAGCTCGAGCTGGCCCGCCGGGAGTCGGAGCTCTCCGGCGCGCGCGAGCGGCTGGAGCGGATCCGGTCCACGCTGCGGGAGCTGGACGACCGCCGCCGGCGCCTCGAGGAGGAGCGCGCCGGGGAGCGGGAGGCCCTGGAGAGCTCCGGCCGGCGGCAGGAGGAGGCCGCCGAGGAGCTGGCCGGGCTCCTGGAGCGCCGGGGCGAGATGGAGGAGCGCGTGCGTGAGGCCGAGAGCGAGCTGGTCGCCCGGCGGGAGCGGCTCGACGCCCTCGAGGAGCACCTCCGCGCCGCGCGCCGCACCGAGCGCGAGCACGCGGAGCGCCGGCACGCCCTGGAGCTGGAGCTGGCCGAGCTGCGGGGGAAGCGGACGTCCATCCGCGAGCGGGTCGAGGGCGAGTGGGAGGAGGACCTCGAATCGCTCCTGGAGCGCGTCGAGCCGCCCGAGGAGGGGAGCCTGGACGACTGGTCCAGCGAGCTCGAGGACGTCCGCCGCAAGCTGGCCCGCCTGGGCCCGGTCAACCTCCTGGCCGCCGAGGAGTACGAGGAGGAGAAGGAGCGCCTGGACTTCATCACTGCCCAGCGCGAGGACCTCGAGGAGGCCCGCGACGACCTCCACGCCACGATCCGCCGCATCAACGGGGAGGCCTCCCGCTCCTTCCGGGAGACGTTCGAGGAGGTGCGTGAGAACTTCCAGCGCACCTTCCGGAGCCTGTTCGAGGGCGGCGACTGCGACCTGTGGCTGGAGGATCCGGAGGATCCGCTCGACTCGCCCATCGAGATCTCCGCGAGCCCGCGGGGGAAGCGCACCCAGAGGATCCACCTCCTGTCGGGCGGCGAGCGCGCGCTCACGGCGCTCTCGCTGCTGTTCGCCATCTACCTGGCCAAGCCGAGCCCGTTCTGCGTCATGGACGAGGTCGACGCGCCGCTGGACGAGACGAACATCGGGCGCTTCGCGAGCATGCTCGAGCGCTTCAAGGACGAGACGCAGTTCATCGTGATCACCCACAATCCCCGCACGATCGAGGCGGCCGACTGGATCTACGGGGTGACCATGCAGGAGCCCGGCGTCTCGTCCGTGGTGGGGGTCGAGTTCGGAGATCTCCCGGAGGGACAGGTCGCGTGAGCGCCGCGCCGGCACGCGGCGGCCGCCTGGTCGTGGTCGGCTGCGGCACCGTGGTCCCGGAGGGCGGCACGGGCGGCTCCTCCTACTACGTGGAGGTGGACGGCGGGCGGGTGCTCCTGGACTGCGGTCCCGGCGCCGCCCAGTCCCTGGCGCGTCACGGTCTGCCGTGGAGCGAGCTCACCGACCTGGTGGTCACGCACTTCCACTCCGACCACGTGGGGGCGCTCCCGGGCCTGTTCTTCGGCCTGCGCCACGGCGTCCGCCCGCCGCGCGAGACGGCCCTGGACGTGTGGGGGCCGCCGGGGACGAGGCGGTTGTTCGAGACGCTGGCCGAGGCGCTCGGGGACTTCCTCCTCGACCCGGGCTTCCCGGTGGAGATCCACGAGATCGGTCCCGGGCGGAGCGCGGAGCTCCGCAGCGGCCTCCGCCTCTCGGCGTGCGCCACGCCCCATACGGACGAGAGCCAGGCCGTGCGGCTCGACGGGACCTCGGCCGCGGTCGGCTACACGGGCGACACCGGCGTGGAGCCCCGGCTGGGGGAGTTCCTCTCCGGCCTCGACGTGCTCGTGGCCGAGTGCTCGCTCACGGACGAGGAGGTCGGCGACAACCACCTCTCGCCCTCCAGGGTCGCGGCGCTGGCACGGGATGCGCGGCCCGAACTCTTGCTTCTCACGCACATATACCCTCACGTTCGGGAGCGCCACGATGTCGGGGCGCTGGTCGCCGCGGCGGGCTGGTCGGGACCCACCCGACCGGCCCGGGAGGGTCTGTCGGTTCCGCTTCCCGTGGATCCCGGCGACCTGACGCCCGGTTGATGACGTGGTGACCGACGGAGATACGGTCCATCCAGGAGCTCGACGAGCATGCTTGTAGTCATGAAGCACGGCGCGACCGGTGAGGAGATCGACCGGGTCGCCGAGACGATAAGGGAGATGGGGTACGAGGCCGAGCCGATCCCCGGCCGCCAGAGGACGGCGGTCGGTCTCATCGGCAACGACGGCCGGGTCGACGACGGCCGGCTGCGGGTCCTGCCCGGGGTCCAGCGCATCATCCACGTCTCCCAGCCATACAAGCAGGTGAGCCGGGAGTGGAAGCCCGACGACACGGTCGTCGAGCTCCCGAACGGGGTCCGGGTCGGAGGCCCGGACGTGGTCCTCATCGCGGGACCCTGCTCGGTGGAGTCGGAGGAGCAGATCATGGATACGGCCCGCCGGGTGAGGGCGGCCGGGGCCACGATCCTGCGCGGAGGCGCCTTCAAGCCCAGGACTTCGCCCTACTCCTTCCAGGGCCTCGGCGAGCGGGGGCTCGAGCTCCTGGCCCTGGCGCGGAGAGAGACCGGGCTGGCCGTGGTGACCGAGGCGCTCGGGCCCGAGGACGTGGAGCTGGTGGCCGGGTACACGGACATCATCCAGATCGGGGCGCGCAGCATGCAGAACTACCCGCTCCTCCGGGAGGCGGGCCGCGCCGGGAAGCCGATCCTCCTCAAGCGCGGCATGGGCTCGACGATCAAGGAGCTCCTCCTCGCCGCCGAGTACATCGTGCTCGAGGGGGAGTCCCGGGTCATCCTGTGCGAGCGGGGCGTGCGGAGCTTCGACCACCACGCCCGCAACCTCCTGGACCTGACCGCCATCGCGAGCGTGCAGGAGCTGTCGCACCTCCCGATCATCGCCGATCCCGCGCACGGCACCGGCCACCGCGACAAGGTCGTTCCCATGGCCCGGGCCGCCGTGGCGGCGGGAGCCGACGGGGTCATGGTGGAGGTCCATCCCGAGCCCGCCTCGGCGCTCTCCGACGGCGCCCAGTCCCTCACGCCGGACCAGTACGACGAGATGGTGGTCGAGGTGACGGCCATCGCCCGCGCCATCGGCCGGGGGATCGCCCGCGCGACGGAGGTGCGGACCGAGTCGGTCGCGGCCGGGGGCTGACGCGTCGGTGCCGGGCGCCGCGGGACGGCGGGAGCGGGCGGACCTGGCCCGCAGGGGCGAGGCCCTGGCCGCCGAGCGCCTCGAGCGCGCCGGCCTCGAGATCCTGGACCGGAACTGGCGCGCCGGCCGGCGCGAGCTCGACCTCGTCGCCCGGGAAGGTCCCGTCGTGGCCTTCGTGGAGGTCAAGACCCGCGGCCCCGGTCCGCAGCCGCCGCTCGAGGCCATCGGCCGGACCAAGCGGCGGGAGGTGCGCCGCGCCGCGGAGGCCTGGATCCACGCTCATCCGGGGGTGGGCCGGGAGTTTCGCTTCGACGCCGTGGCCGTGGAGGTCGACGCTTCGGGGACGGTCCGGATCGAGCACGTGCGGGAGGCGTTCCGGGGGGAGGACGCGTGAGCCTCCGCCGGGCCCCGGGCCGGTCCCGGAGAGGCCGCGAGCGGGCCCTCGTCCGGCTTGCAGCGCCGCCCTCCCATCGGTACCATCCAGCACGCCCCAGGCCCGTGGGATGCGGACCGCGTGAACCCCGTCAGGACCGTGAAGGTAGCAGCGGTAAGCGTGCGAAGGTCGCCACGGTGAGCCTGGGGCGCTTTCACGTCCGCACGCGACCCGGCGTGGGCCCCGCGGCCCGCCCCGGCCCGCCGTCGGCCCTCTAGGTCGGAACAGGATTCCCGTGTCTCGCGCCGCGCTCGCCCGCACCCACCGCCCCCGCCGCTTCGACGAGCTCGTGGGACAGGATGCCGTCGCCCGCACGCTCCGCTCGGCCATCGAGGGGGACCGGGTCGCGCACGCCTACCTGTTCTGCGGCCCCCGCGGCGTCGGGAAGACCACCGCCGCCCGCATCCTGGCCATGGCGCTCAACTGCCCGAACCGGGAGGGCGGGGAGCCGTGCGGGGAGTGCGAGTCCTGCCGGCGCATCTGGTCGGGCCGGACGTCCCTGGACGTGGTCGAGATCGACGCGGCCAGCCACCGGGGCGTGGACGACGCCCGCGACCTGCGGGAGCGGGCCATGTACGCCCCCTCCGAGGAGGACCGCTACAAGGTCTACATCGTAGACGAGGCGCACATGCTCACCCGGGAGGCGTGGAACGCGCTCCTCAAGATCCTCGAGGAGCCGCCCCCCCGGGTCATCTTCGCGTTCGCCACGACCGAGCCGCAGCGGATCCAGCAGACCGCGGCGCCCGTCATGTCGCGGTGCCAGCGCTTCGACTTCCGCCGCGTCTCGGTCCCGGACATCGTGGGCCGTCTCGAGACCGTCCTCTCGCGCGAGGGGGTCGAGGTCGGGCAGGGCGCGCTCCTCCCCATCGCCCGGCGCGCCGAGGGAGGCGTGCGCGACGCGCTCAGCCTCCTGGACCAGGTGCTCTCCTTCTCGGGCGACCGCATCGAGGCCGCGGACGTGCGCCGCATGCTCGGCCTGGTCGACGAGGACCGGTACTTGGCCTTCTTCGACCTGGCGGCGCGTGGCGACCGGGCCGGCGTCCTCCCGTTCGTGCAGGACCTGGTGGACGCGGGCTACGACCCGGCGGAGTTCGTCCGGGGGCTGGCCGACGGCCTCCGCGCCCTCCTGGCCCTGCGCATGGACCCGGAGGCGGACGTCGAGCTCACGCCCGAGTCGAGGGAGCGCTTCCTCGACGCGGCGGAGCGCTTCGAGGAGGTCGACCTCCTCAGGCTCCTGATGGCCGTCTCGGACTTCGAGACGTCGGGCCGCTTCCGCCGGAGCGCGCAGCAGAGGATCCAGCTCGAGGTGCTCCTCCTCCGGCTGGTGTCGATGGACTCGGCCGTGGAGCTGGAGGACCTCCTGCGGGCGGCCGGCGGCGAGATCCCCGGCCAGGGCCGCAGGCCCGAGGGAGGGGACGACGGCGGAGAGGGCTCCCGGCGATCCGGCGCCGGGCGGGAGGGCTCGGGACGGACCGGCGGCGGCACGGCGGAGGCGTCGTCCCCGGAGCCGGCCTCCGGGTCCTCGCCGTCGGCATCGACATCGTCTCCGTCGGCATCGGCGTCCGCGCCCCCGGCGTCCGCGCCGGCCTCCGGGACCGAGCCGTCGGGGTCCACCTCGGGCGGCGCGGCCTCCGCGACGGCCACCGCCTCCCCGCCGCCGGAGGCCTCCGGCCGCAGCCTGCAGGAGAGCTGGCGGAGCGCGCTGGCCTCGATCGAGGGGCTCACCGGCGTGGGCCTCGCGCTCAGGGGCACCAGGCTCCGGGAGGCCGAGGACGGCGGCTTCCGGCTGGAGGCGCCCGCCGGTCTGGCCGAGGACCTGGAGGCGTACCTGGAGGACCGCCGCCGGTCGGGCCGGGTGAGGGAGGCGCTGGCCCGCGAGCTGGGGCGGCCCGCCGCGGACATCACGCTCCGCGTCGAGGGCGCGGGACCGCCGCGCCGGATGACGGCCGAGGCGGCCCGCGAGCAGCGGCTCGAGGAGCTGGCGGACATGGACCCCCGGCTCCGGGAAGCGGTAGAAGAACTCGACCTGTCGATCAAGGAGTGACGATCCCGTGGATCCTATGCAGAACCTCCAGCAGCTCTTCCAGATGGGGCAGCAGATGCAGTCCCGCATGAACGAGCTGCAGGACCGGCTCGAGAAGGAGACCGTGACCACCCGCAGCGGGGGTGGCATGGTCGAGGTGACCGCCGACGGCACCGGCAACGTGAAGAGCATCCGACTCGACCCCTCGGTCGTGGACCCGGAGGACGTGGAGATGCTCGAGGACCTCGTGCTCGCGGCCGTCTCGGAGGCGCAGAGGCGCGCGAAGGAGAAGCTCGAGGAGGAGATGAAGGGCGCCACGGGCGGCCTGCCGATGCCGGGCCTCTCGCAGCTCCTGGGCGGCTGACGCACCGCGTGAGGCCCGCGGGGGACCCCGCATGTCCGCGATCGAGGACCTGATCACCGAGCTCGGCCGGCTGCCGGGCGTGGGCCGCAAGACCGCGCAGCGGCTGGCCTACCACCTCCTCAAGACCCCGCCCGAGGAGGCCCGCCGGCTGTCGGAGAGCATAGACCGGGTGGTGGACGAGGTGAAGGCGTGCTCCCGATGCGGCAACCTGAGCGACTCCGACCCGTGCGAGTTCTGCACGGACCCGCGCAGGGAGGAGTCGGTGGTGTGCGTGGTCGAGGAGGCCTCCGACATCACGGCCATCGAGAAGTCGGGGCACTACGACGGCGTGTACCACGTGCTGGGAGGGCGGCTCTCGCCGCTGGACGGGATCGGGCCCGACGACCTCAACATCCCGGCCCTCATGTCCCGGCTCCGAGACGGGGTCGATGAGGTGATCCTGGCCACCAACCCGAGCGTGGAGGGGGAGGCGACGGCCACCTACCTCCATCGCCTGATGGCGGACATGGAGGGTGTACGGGTCACGCGCCTGGCGCGCGGGCTCCCGGTGGGCGGTGACCTGGAGTACGCCGATGGCGTCACCATAGCGGAGGCCTTCTCGGGCCGCCGGGACATGTGAACGGGAGCGTGCGATGCCGACCTTGATCTCGTGGGATGACTCGGAGGACACGACGCGGCGGATCCTCAAGATCGCCGGCTGGGCCCTCCTGGGCGCCGCCGCGGTCACCGGCCTGGGCGCCTGGCTGGCCCGGGACCAGATCGTCCGTCACCGGAGGGACCTGTTCAGCCCCCATCCGCTCAGGCGGCTCGCGGCCCTCTCGTACCTGAAGTCGCACCCGGACATCGACAACGTGCTCCTGCTCCGCGACTTCCTGGCGTGGGAGGAGCGGCCGCTGCTCCGGCGCAAGGCCGCGAGCATCCTCGAGGACATGGAGGACGAGCTGGCCGCGGCCGCGGAGTCGGCGAGCAGCGCCTGACGCGCGGGCACGCGACCGGCGGGATGGCCCGGGACGAGGCCGCGGACCGGAACGGGGACGACGCGTGACCTGGAACCTGCCCAACGCGATCACCACGGTGAGGCTGGTGCTGACGCCTCTGCTGGCGTGGCTCCTCCTGGAGGCGTCCACCCTGGCCCGGGCCCTGGCGTGCGGCGTGTTCCTGGTCGCGGCGGTCTCCGACCTGTGGGACGGCTACCTGGCCCGGCGCCGCCGCGAGGTGACCGACTACGGGAAGCTCGTCGACCCGGTGGCCGACAAGCTCCTGCTCGCCGCGGCCGTCATCCCCCTGTACGTGATCATGCGCCGCTCGCCCTCCCTGGCGGGCCTTCCCATATACGACGGGGTCCCCCTGTGGGCGGTCCTCGTGCTGCTCGGCCGGGAGCTCCTCATCACGGTCCTGCGATCGGCCGCGGCCCGGCGCGGGCGGATCGTGGCGGCCCTGCGCTCGGGGAAGTACAAGGCGTTCGTCCAGAACCTGTTCCTCGGCGGCGCGCTCGTGTGGGTCACCCTGCGGTCGGCCGACGTCCCGAGGGGGGGGGACGCCGCTCCCGGCATGACGCTCGTGGGCTGGTTCACGGCGATCTCGCTCACCGGCGCGCTCCTCCTCACTCTGGGGTCCCTGGCCGAGTACCTGGTGGCGTTCGCCCACGTGCTCGAGCGCCGACGGGCGTCTTGACCGCCGCGGCGCCCGGTCCCGCCGGAGGGGGACCGGACCGCCGCGACCGTGTCCTCGTGCTCGTGGTCGGGGACGAGCTGGTCGACGGCTCGGTGTCCGACAGAAACGGCGCGGCGCTCGCCCGGGCCGTCCGCTCCCGCGGCGGCGAGGTGGCCGGGATCGTCCTGGTGGGGGACGAGGAAGCGGCCATCGCGGCCGCCGTGCGGGAGGGGCTCGGACGCGCGGAAGGTGTCCTGGCGTGCGGCGGCATCGGACCCACCGGCGACGACGTCACCCGCGAGGCGGTCGCCCGCGCCCTGGAGGCCGACCTGGTGGTCGACGAAGGGTGGGCCGACCGGGTGGCCGAGCGCTTCCCTCCCGCCCGGGGGCTCCCGGGGACGGAGCGCCAGGCGCGGCTTCCCCGGGGGAGCGAGCCCGTGGACAACCCGAACGGGACGGCGCTCGGGTTCGGTGCGGACGCCGGGGAGGGAGGCTGGGTCCTGGTCCTGCCGGGCGTCCCGGACGAGCTTCGGGCGATGCTCGGCGGGGCGGGCGGATCCTTCCTGGACGCGAGGATCGCGGGGTCGGCCGATCCGGTGCTCCGGGTGGGCCTGGCGGGCGTACCCGAGTCGGTCGTGGCCGAGCGCCTCGAGGGCCTGGGGGAGCTGGAGGGCCTGCGGGTGGCCAGCTATCCCCACCAGGGCACGGTCGATCTCCACCTGCGCGCCGTGGGCGCGGGCACGCAGCCCGACGGGGCCCGGGCGGCACGCGACCGGCTCGCGCGGGCGGGGGAGGCGCTCCGCCGCGAGTTCGGGCGGGACGTGTACGAGGTGGGGGAGAGGGAGCTGGCCGAGGTCGTCCTGGATGACTTGCGGGGCCGGGGGGAGACGCTGGCCGCGGCCGAGAGCTGCACGGGGGGCGGGCTCGGCTCGGCGATCACGGCGGTGCCCGGAGCTTCCGACGTGTTCTGGGGCGGTGTGATCACCTACGCGGACGAGGCCAAGCGCGAGCTCGTCGGCGTCCCCGAGGCGGTGCTGCGCTCGGACGGTGCGGTCTCCGAGGCCACGGCCCGCGCCATGGCAAGGGGCGTCCGGGAGATCGCGGGCACGAGCTGGTCGGTCGCGATCACGGGGATCGCCGGCCCCGCGGGGGGGAGCGCCGACAAGCCCGTCGGCACGGTGTGGATCGCCGCCGCCGGGGAGCGGGAGGCCACGAGGCGCTTCCGGATGCCGGGCGGGCGGAGCGCCGTGCGCCGGCGGAGCGTCACGGCGGCGCTGGACATGGTGCGACGGCTTGCGGCGGTGGACTCCTGAGCCGCCCGCGGGCCGGGCCTGGGCGGCACATCGCTTGCACCCCACAGAAGTTACGCGACGACCGTCGGCCCCACGCCCGGGGCCCCCACGCAGGCTCGACACCGACCTCGACATCCAACAGGGACGGGTTGCGCAGGTGAGCAAGCACGAGGACGACCGGGACGGCCGGGAGGCCGACGCCTCCGAGACCGCCACGGGGACCGAGGAGACCGGTCCGGAGGCGGAGAGCGCTCCGGGGACGGACGCGGACGGAGATCCCGCGCGCGACGGAGAAGAGCGGGCGGAGGGTGAGGACGAGCTCTCCGAGGAGATCCGCGAGGAGCTCGAGGAGCTGGAGCGCCTCCGGGAGCGCCACCTGCGCCTGGCCGCCGAGTACGACAACTTCCGGAAGCGCACGCGCCGGGAGATGGCCGAGGCGCGGGAGCGCGCGCAGGCCGACCTCGTGACCCGGCTCCTGGATGCCCTGGACGACCTGCAGCGCGTGCTCGACACGCCGGCCGACGCGACCACGGTCGAGGCCCTGCACGAGGGCGTCGAGATGGTGGGGCGCAAGCTCGGCAAGGAGCTCCGGGAGGCGGGGCTCGAGCCGATCGAGGCCGAAGGCCGGCCGTTCGACCCCCACCTGCACGAAGCTCTGCTCACGACCCCGGTCACCGACCCCGAGCAGGACGGGCTCGTCTCCCGAGTGCTCGTCACCGGCTACCGCTTCGGTGACCGGGTCATCCGTCCGGCCCGGGTCGAGGTGATGACGCACCGGCCTTCCGACGGAGAGGTGGAGGGCGGAGACGACTGATGGCCTCCCGGACCAAGGACTACTACGAGATCCTGGGGGTCTCCGAGGGGGCGTCGAAGGACGAGATCAAGAAGGCGTACCGCCGGCTGGCCAAGAAGCACCATCCCGACGCCAACCCGGACGACCCGGAGTCGGCCGAGCGGTTCAAGGAGATCAGCGAGGCCTACCGGGTCCTCTCCGATCCCGAGAAGCGGAAGCAGTACGACCAGGTCCGGCGCTTCGGCGGCGCCGGTCGCTTCGCGAGCGCGCGGTCCGGCGCGGGCCCCGGTGCCGGGGCCGGCATCCGGTTCGAGGACCTCTCCGACTCGGGCTTCGGCGGGATCGGTGACTTCTTCAGCTCCATCTTCGACTTCGGCCGCCGGGGCGCGGGAACGCGGCGCCGCCGGGCCGCCCGCGGCCGGAACGTGGAGCTCGACGTGGAGATCCCGCTCCGGGTCGCCGCCCGGGGCGGGAAGGTCCGGGTCACCGTACCGGTCCGCGAGGAGTGCGCGGCCTGCGACGGGTCCGGGGTGGCCCCGGGGGCGAGCCTGGAGACCTGCTCGCGCTGCGAGGGTCGGGGGACGATCAGCTTCCAGCAGGGCGGCTTCTCGGTGAACCGGCCGTGCCCCCGCTGCATGGGCCGGGGCGAGATCCCGACGCAGACGTGCAGCGTGTGCGGGGGGCAGGGCGAGGTCCGCTCACGCCGCCGGCTCAACGTCAAGATCCCGGCGGGCGTCGAGGACGGCGCGCGGATCCGGGTGGCCGGTCAGGGCGAGCGGGGCCCGTCCGGGGGACCGCCCGGCGACCTCATCCTCCACGTATCGGTGAAGGACGACCCGTTCTTCACTCGGGAGGGGAACGACCTCGTGTGCGAGGTCCCGATCAACCTGGCGCAGGCCCTCCTGGGCTCCCGGGTCCGGGTGCGGACCGTCGACGGCAAGAAGGTCGTCCTCAGGGTCCCCGAGGGCACCCAGAGCGGCACCCTCTTCCGTATCCGCGGGCAGGGCATGGGGCCGGAGGGGAGCCGGGGCGACCAGCTCGTCCGCGTGCAGATCCGGGTCCCCGAGACGCTCAGCGAACGGGGCCAGGAGCTGGCCCGCGAGCTGGCGGAGGCCGAAGAGCTCCGCTACTGAGCCGTGCGGGCGGCCCGCGTCCGCGGCGCGGCGCGGGAGCGCGGCCCGGGTCCTCCGACCTCCGTCCCCTTCACGATGATCCCCCCGCCCAGGACCACGTCGTCACGGTAGAGGACCGCGCTCTGGCCGGGCGTCACGGCCCGCCGCGGAACGGCCAGGTCGAGGACGAAGCCCTCCTCCGACACGTCGGCCACCTCCGCCTCGACGATCGGCGCCCCGTGCCGGATGCGGACCCCGACCGGGTCCCCGCTCCGGGGCGGCAGGTCCACCAGCCAGTGGGGCCGGGCGGCCTCGAGGCGGCTCGTGGCCAGGGCGTCCCTCGGGCCGATCACCACCGCCCGTCGCTCCGGACGAATCTCCAGGACGTACATCGGCTCGTCGAACCCGCCGGGGAGGCCGCGCCGCTGGCCGACCGTGAAGCCGGCGTACCCTCCGTGCTCGCCCACCGGGGTCCCGTCCCGGAGGACCACGGGGCCCGGCGAGAGCGCCGGGTGGTCCGCGCCCAGGTGGCGGCGGAGCACGCCCCTGTAGTCGTTGTCGGGCACGAAGCAGATCTCGAAGGACTCGGGCTTCTCGGCCGTGCTCAGCCCCAGCTCGCGCGCGATCGCGCGCACCCGAGGCTTCTCGAGCTCCCCGACCGGGAGCAGGAGCCGCTCGAGGGCCTCCCGCGGGATGGCCCACAGGAAGTACGTCTGGTCCTTGCGGTCGTCCGACGCCCGGCACAGCCGGACCGTCCCGTCCGCGTCGCGGCGGACGCGGGCGTAGTGCCCGGTGGCCATCCGGTCGCAGCCGAGGGCCTCGGCCCGGCCCAGGAGGTCCCGGAACTTGGTGAAGCTGTTGCAGCGGACGCAGGGGATGGGCGTGCGGCCGGAGGCGTACTCCGAGACGAAGTCCCCGATGACGTCCTCCGCGAACGCCTCCTCGGCGTCGTAGACGAAGTGCGGGATCCCGAGCCGGCCGGCCACCGCCCTGGCGTCGGCGATCCCCTCCAGCCCGCAGCACGTGTTCGTGGGGCCCTCGACCTCGCCGTAGCAGAAGGTCTTGATCGTGGCGCCCACCACGCGGTGGCCGGCCCGGTGCAGGAGGGCGGCCGCCACGCTGGAGTCCACGCCGCCCGACATGGCGGCCAGCACCCGCGAGCCCATGGCCGTCAGGCGCCCCGGGCCGGGGTCCGCGAGTCGAGCCGGCGCGCGATCCGGGCCGCCACCCGGCCGGCCCGCTCGACCTCCTCCTCCGTGGTTGACGGGCCGAGGCTGAAGCGGAGGACCGCGTAGGGCTCGGCCTCGGGGAGCTCGATCCCCATGGCGGCCAGGACGTGCGAGAGCTCCTGCGACCCGCTGCTGCAGGCCGAGCCCGAGGAGGCGGCGATCCCCTCCAGGTCCAGGCTCACGAGGAGCTCCGCGGAGTCGACGCCCGGGAGCCCCACGCTGACGAGGTTGGGAAGCCGCTCCGGCGCGTCCTCCCCGTGGATCCGGGCGTCCGGCAGCGCGTCGGCGATCGCCGAGGCCAGCCGGTCGCGCAGCACCCTCCAGCGCTCGGCCGAGCCGGGGAGCGCCTCCACCGCCAGCCTCGCGGCCTCGGCGAAGCCCACGGCGGCCAGCGGGCTCTGGGTCCCCGGCCACAGCCCCCGCTCCTGCGAGCCCCCGAACGTGATGGGCTCGAGGTCGGTCCCCTCCCGCACGACCAGAGCGCCGATGCCCACGGGCCCGCCCAGCTTGTGGGCCGTCACGGTCAGGAGGTCGGCGCCGGCGTCCGCGAACGAGACCGGGACCTTGCCGAAGGCCTGCACCGCGTCGGTGTGGAGGATGGCGCCGTGCTCGTGGGCGAGCCGCGCCGCCTCGGCCACCGGCTGCACGGTCCCCACCTCGTTGTTGGCCCACATCAGCGACACGAGGCAGGGGACCCCCGCCGCCCGCGAGAGCGCCCCCTCGAGCGTGCCGAGACGGACCCGGCCGCTCCCGTCGACCGGGATCACCTCGAGGCGGGCGCCCTCGCGCTCGGCCCGGCGCGCGGACTCCAGGACGGCCTTGTGCTCGACGGCGGAGACCAGGAGGACCGGCTCCCGCTCCCGGTACGCCCGGGCGAAGCCCAGGACGGCCAGGTTGTCCGCGGCCGTCCCGCCGCTCGTGAAGTGGACGGCGGCGCGCGGCGCGCCGAGGAGCGAGGCCAGGGTGCGGCGGGCTTCCTCGAGCCGGCTGCTGGCGGCGCTCCCGAAGCCGTGGGGGCTGGCCGGGTTGTAGTCGGCCTCGCCGAGCGCCGCCTCCATCGCCCGCCACACCTCGGCGCGGAGCGGGGAGGTGGCGGCGTGGTCCAGGTAGGCGCCGGCGCGGCCTGTCGGGCTCTCGGACATGTCTCACCTCGGACGGGTGGTCGGGTTCCGTCGCGTGTCTCCTAACCGTGCCCGCGGGGGGTGTTCCTCCGAGCGGTCGGCCCTCGGGGGCGGCGTCCGGGAGTCTCCCGCCTTGCGTCGGGGCTCGCCCGGCGCCGGGGCTTTCCCGCCGAGCGGCGCGTCCCCTACGTTGCAGATCGAGCCGGCGGCCGTCGCCGCCCCGCATCCACCGACGGGAGGAACATGAACGCCGAGACCTCCGCCTCCGACACGCTCCCCCCGCCCGCCGCACCCGTCTTCCGAGCCACCGTCCACGGCATGGCGTTCGCCGGCAGAACCCGGCACCTGCGCCGCGTGGGCGCCGGAGAGCCGCTCGTCCTCGTCCCGGATCCCCCGGGCGGGCGCGTCGACCAGGTCTGGGTCCACCTGCGCGAGGGAGATCCGCTCGGGCACCTGCCCGACGAGATCGGCCGCTGGCTGGCGCCCTGGATGCGGCGCGGCGGGCCGGCGACCGTCCGGGCCGTCCGCGTGGGGGATGCCTCGGTGCCGACCTGGAAGCGTCTCCTGGTGGAGGTGGTGTGCGAGGAGGAGCGGCCGGCGGACGCCTGAGCCGCCGGCCCGCGCCGGCTCACATCGATCGGACCGAGAGCCCCACGATGTCGTCCACGGCCACGGTCTCCTCGGTCCAGAAGGGCTCGCCGTAGGGCCTGCGGATGAGGGAGCCGTAGTGGCGGCTCTGGGTCTCGATCAGGTCGTAGAGGTCCTGGCCCGTGGGGAAGATCTCTCCGGCCGCGTCCTTCCCTTCGAACTGGGAGGCGTAGCAGCGGATCGCCTCCATCTTCCGGTCGAACTGCTCGGCGATGTCGACCACGAAGGTCGGCTTGACCGGGTCCTCCCGGTAGCTCAGCGCGTAGAGGACCTTGGTCGGACGGTGGGCGCCGTCCCGGCCCCCATCGCCGCCGACCTCGGCGCTCTCGCCGCCTCCGTGCTCCCCCCCGGCCTCGTACCGGGTCAGCCCGGCCAGGTAGCAGGCATCCCGTCCCAGCTCGGAGGCGATCCTGTGGTCCGGGTGACGTCCCCTCGGGAAGGGGAGGATCACGGTCCGGGGGCGCAGGGCCCGGAGGAAGGCCACGACCCGCCGCCGGCTCGGGCCGTCGTTGAACAGGCCGGCGTCGGGGAGCCCGGCGTCGAGCCGGACGGAGGCCCCGAGGACGCGGGCCGCCTCCGCCGCCTCCCGGCCGCGCAGCTCGGCCGAGCCGCGCGTCCCCATCTCGCCCCGCGTGAGGTCCAGGATGGCCGTCCGGTGCCCGCGGTCGGCGCAGCGGAGCAGCGTGCCCCCGCACGTGAGCTCCACGTCGTCCCGGTGCGCGGCGATGGCCAGGACGTCCACGGGACCCGTCTCCCTCGCTCGCTCGAGCGCCTCGCTCATCGCCTGCCTCCGCGGTCGCATGGGCCCGGCCCGCTCCGGCGGCCCCCGGCGCGTAGGCGCCCGCCGGTCACTCGTAGCGCAGGGCGTCCACCGGGTCGAGGCGCGCCCCGCGCGAGGCAGGGTAGAGGCCGAAGCCGACGCCCGTCAACGCGGAGACGCCCAGCGCCGCGGCGATCGACCACAGGGGCACGCTGGCCGGGATCGGCGTCCAGTGGTCCAGCCCCCAGACGATGAGGCCGCCGAACGCCATGCCGAGCCCGCCGCCCACCAGCGTCACCGTGGCCGCCTCGACGAGGAACTGCCAGAGGATGTCGCGCTTCCGGGCCCCCAGGGCCTTGCGCACCCCGATCTCCCGGGTCCGCTCGGTGACCGAGATCATCATGATCCCGATCACGCCCACGCCCCCCACCATGAGCCCCACGCTCGAGAGGGCGACCATGACCGAGAACAGGGCCGTCGTGAGGCGGTTCCACAGGTCGAGGATCTCGTCCTGGGTGATGATCGCGAAGTCGTCGGACTGCCCGGGCCTCAGGCCCCGGACCTGGCGCATCTTCCCGTGCACCTGGTCGATGGCCTCCTGGATCGGCACGCCCTTCCGGGGAACGACCACGTACATCACGGTCCGGTGCCAGAAGGGGACGTACTTCCAGGCCGCCTCGAACGGGACGAGCATGTAGTGGGAGACGAAGCCCGCGAACAGGTTGGCCGGCGGCTTGTAGGTCCCGATCACCTGGAAGGGCGAGGCGGTGCCCTGCCCCCCCGGCGTGGAGATCTGGAGCTGCCGGTGGAGGGGGTCGAGCCCCCCGTAAAGGTCCGCCGCCACGGCCGAGTCGACCACCGCCACGGGCCGGCCGCGCTCGTCCTCCGAGTTCGTGAAGAAGCGGCCGTCGCGCAGCTCGCCCTGGTCGATCTCCAGGTAGTTGGAGGCCACGGCGACGAGCGCGATGCCGATGTCCTGGTCGCGCCACCGGGCCCGATAGCCGCTCGAGCTGAGGTCGGCGAACGCGTCGGCCTGCGCCACGTCCGGGAGCTCCTGGATCTGGCGCGCCCACCGAGGCTCGAGCGGCGGGTTCTTCATGAAGTCCGACTCCTCCTCCGACGTCCCCGTCTGGACGCCGCCCCCCATGCGCGCGTGGGCCACGTAGAAGGTGGTGACCCCACGCGAGGAGATGATCTCGGTGAAGCTGTCGTTGATCCCGGTGATCACGGCCGCCATGACCATGACCACCATGACGCCGATCATGACGCCCAGGATCGTGAGCCCGCTCCGGACCTTGTTGGAGCGCAGCGAGTCGACCGCGATCACGATCCCCTCGCCCAGCGCGGTGAGCCAGTTCACGGCGTCCCTCCCCCTATTCCGACCGGAGGGCCACGATGGGGTCCAGTCGGGCGGCCCTGCGCGCCGGATAGATCCCCGAGACCAGCCCGACGGTCATGCCCAGGGCCACCGACAGGGCCAGGGCCCACACGGGCGTGTGCGCGGGGAGGGGGGTCAGAGCCTCCACCAGCCGCGCCAGCCCGACTCCCAGGCCCACGCCCGCCGCGGCGCCCAGGAGGCTGAGCGAGCTCGATTCGGCCAGGAACTGGACCAGAATGTCGCGCTGACTGGCCCCGAGGGCCTTTCGCAGGCCGATCTCGCGCGTCCGCTGGGAGACGGAGACGAGCATGATGTTCATGATCACGATGCCGCCCACCACGAGCGCGATGGACACGAGCCCCGGCAGCGCGGTGAGGAGGATGTTGTTGATCGAGTTCCACGCGCTCAGGAGGCTGCTCGAGGTCTGGAGGTAGAAGTCGTTCGCCTGTGCCGGGCGCAGCCGTCGGTCGGCGCGGAGCGCGCCCTCCACGGCGGTCATGGCGGGCTCCATGGCCTTCTCGTCGGGCGCCTTGACCGAGATCTCCTCCAGCTTGCCCGGCCGGCGGGACAGCGTCTGATCGTACACGGAGAACGGGAGGAGGACGGCCGCGTCCCACAGGCCTCCCACCAGCCCGCCCCGCTTCTCGAACACGCCGACGACCCGGAAGCGGTACGCGCCCAGCCGGATCTCCTTGCCCAGGGGCGACGTCGTCGGAAACAGCTTCTGCGCGATGTCGGCCCCGATCACCGCCACCTTGAGGCCCCGGCGCTCGTCCAGCGGGGAGAGGCCGCGGCCCTCGGCGACCTCCCAGCCCTGGAGGCTGGCGTAGCCCTCCGAGGCCCCGACCACGCGGACGTTCTTGCGCTCCATCTGCCCGTAGCGGACCTGGTCGATCCCCCGGTCCGAGTTCCACGCGACCCGCGTCCCGACCGGCACGGCGCTCTGGACGACCTCCACGTCGTGACGGGTCAGCTCGGGGTTCCTGGCCCACCGCCGCCGCTCCTCCTCGGTCTGGCGGCCCGTCTGCACGGTGGGGCGCCGCACCACCGTGAAGGTGTTGACCCCGAAGATCGAGCCGGCGAAGTCCTCCCGCACGTATCGGTTCATGCCCTCGACGATCGTGATCACCGCCAGGAGGAAGGTGATCCCGATCACGACCCCGATGAGCGAGAAGACCGACTTGAGCTTGTGCGCCCAGATCTGCGACAGGGCGAGCCGGAGGCCTTCGAAGAGGGGCACGTCGTCGGCGTCCCGGCCCGGCCTAGGTCGCGGCCGCGGCGTGCGGCGCGGTGATGTCCGCGTCCAGCGACTCGATCATCCCGTCGCGCAGGGTGACGACGCGCTCGGCGTGCCCGGCGATGTCGTACTCGTGGGTGACCATGATGATGGTCTGCCCCTCCCGGTGCAGGTTCGCGAACACCGCCATGATCTCCGCCGATGTGGCCGAGTCCAGGTTCCCGGTGGGCTCGTCGGCGAGGAGGATGGAGGGACGGTTCACGAGCGCCCGGGCGATGGCCACGCGCTGGCGCTGTCCGCCGGAGAGCTCGTTCGGGTGGTGCTCCATGCGGTCGCCCAGGTCCACCATGCGGAGGACCTCCGCGGCGCGCTCCTTCCGGTCGGCCGCCCCGACGCCGGCGTAGATGAGGGGGAGCTCCACGTTGTGGAGGGCCGAGGCCCGGGGGAGGAGGTTGAAGGTCTGGAAGACGAAGCCGATCTCCCGGTTCCGGATGTGCGCCAGTTCGTCGTCGTCCAGGTCCTGAACCTGCTGGCCGTTCAGCACGTACTGGCCGGCGGTGGGCGTGTCCAGGCACCCGATCAGGTTCATGAGCGTGGACTTTCCGGAGCCCGAGGGACCCATGACCGCGATGTACTCGTTGCGGCCGATGTCGAGGTCCACCCCGCGGAGGGCGTGCACCGTCTCCGCTCCCATCTGGTAGTCCTTGCTGAGGCCCCGGGTGACGATGATCCTGTCGGTATGGGTGTCCATCTCCGGCTCCTCCACGCTCCCGCGCTCCCGTTCCGTCACGATTCCGCCGCCTCCGTCCGCACGGACGAGTCCGCGCTCCCTCCACCGGGGGCGGAGTCGCTCGCACCGCCGGCCCCGGGCGGAGCGCCCGCGATCTTCTGGATCTTCACACGCTCCGCGTCCTGCAGCTCCCTGATCGTGGCATACGGTCCCGACACGACCGTGTCTCCGACCCCCAGGCCCGCGGTCACCTCGAAGTAGGCGTCCCCGGCGATGCCGACCTGGACCGGCCGGAAGTGCGCCTCTCCGCCCGTGATCTGGAATACACCCTCGAGCTCCGTCCGGCCCGCCCCCACGGCGCCGCTCGACGTCGTGTCCGGCGCGCGCCCGGCCTGCGCCGTGTCCCGCAGCGTGAGCGCGATGATCGGGATCGAGATGGCGTCGCGCCGCGTGTCCGTCACGATGTCCGCCGTGCACGAGAGGTCCGGCCGGATTCCGGGCGGCGGGCTCCGGAGCTGGATGCGGACCTCGAAGTCCACCGCCTGATCGGTCGTGCTCTGGGCCGCCGCGCTCCGGCTGCTCCGGTCCATCATGGCGCTGCTGGCCACTTTCGTGACGACGCCCGCGAAGGCCGAGTCGGGCCATGCGTCGATCGAGACGGAGGCCGAGTCGTCCACCCGGATGTTCGGCACGTCGGTCTCGTCCACCTTGACGACGGCCTCCATGACCGAGAGGTCGGCCACCGTGAGCAGCAGGCTGCCGGGGTTGTTCATGGTCCCCACGACCGCGGTCTCGCCCTTGTCCACGTTCAGGCGGGTGACCCGGCCGGAGATGGGGGCCGTGATCACCGTCTTGTCCAGGCGGTCCTGCGCCTCCTCCACCGCGGCCTCCGCCTGCGACACCGCGTGCTGGGAGGACTGGAACAGCGCCTCCTGGACCCGGGCCTTGGTCCGGGCCTGCTCGGCCTCGGTGTCGGTGACCAGGTCGGGGGTGCGCTCCTTGAGCGACTTCATCCGGTCCCAGTCGCGCTGGGCCTGCTCGTAGCTGGCCCGGGCCTGCGCCTGGCTGGCCTGCGCCTGGGCCAGCCGCGCCTGCGCCTGCCGGACCGCAGCCTCGTACTGCGTCGGATCGATCTCGAGGAGGAGGTCACCCTCCTCGACCGCTTCCCCCTCCTCGACCGGGAGCTGGACGATTCGGCCCGAGATGTCGGCGCTGATGTCCACCGACTGCTTCGCCTCGATGTGGCCGCTGGCGTTGACGTGGGCCACCAGGTCGTGCCTCCCGACCACCTCGGCGCGCACCTGGCGCGCGCTTCCGCTCTGGGCCTTCATGGCGCGCAGCGCCAGGAGGATCACCAGGACGGCGACTCCGATGCCGATCCAGATCTTGGTCTTGCGGCTCATCTACCGGGCAGTCCTCGCCTTGCGGTCCAGAGGTCGACGTCTCGGAACGGTGCTTCCTACGGCGGCCGTCGGGGAAAGGTTTCGTCTGAAGCCGGGCTTCGGCGCCCGTCGGCGGACCCGCGGAGCGCACGCGCGTCGTGTATGCAACACGCGGGCCCGGTCCGCCGCTTAGCGGCCGGGGCGTCACGGAGTGGGCGCCCCGGCGCGCGCGGCCGAGGCGAGAGGGTCTAGGCTGCGCCCACGCCGGTGAGCGCGAAGACCGCCTTGAACGCCACGTACAGGCCCACCGTGAACGCGATCGAGCCGCCGGGCGAGCGCTTCGGGTAGATGCGGGCCATGGCGATGCCGAGGACCACCGCCGCCCACAGGCCGAAGAAGTTCATGCCGTGGAGCAGCCGGCCCACGTAGCCGGATCCCATGCCCGGGAAGAGGAGGTCCAGGGAGAGGCTGGCGGCCAGGTCCCCGGTCCGGATGATGACCGGGAGGGTCACCAGGCTTCCCACCGCCGGGATGAGGAGGGCGTGGCTCGTCGAGGCGAGGACCGGCTTGTAGCCGGCATCGCCACCCATTCCGAGCTCGAAGACGAGGAAGAGGAGGCCGGAGATCAGGAACGCGCCGATCGCGGTGCCCACGACGGGACCCACGTAGCGCGTGATGCGGGCGACCTGCATGCCCCGCTCGAGGGCATCCTGCGGGATGTCGGCCTGGCGGCGCGCCATCTGTCCGCGGACGTACTCCATGAACACGTCGCCGGGGATGAGGACCGTGACCAGGAGCGTGAGCCCGATGGCCAGCACCAGGGCGCCGATCCACCTCGGGTTCGCCCTCAGCTCGTCGAACAGGGCTCCCGGTGCCACGAAGACCTTGAGCGCCCTGGCGGGAAGCGCGGAGCCCGGGGCTCCCGTCCCGCCCATCTCCACCGTGTCGGGTTCCGTCATGGCTCAGCCTCCGATGTCGGAGCGAACGGCCGTCCAGCCCCGGTCGGGCCGGTGGACCTGGAGGATGCGTCCCCTGTCGTCCCGCCACACGAGAATGCTCTCGCCGTCGAGCGTCAGCTCGTAGCGTGTGGCCGGCCGCGGCGCGCCGCCCACGCTCACGCTGTCCGTCCCGGCACGCCGCACCTGCACGGTGGCCTGCTCGCCCAGGGACGGGATCACGACGGGCACGGACCAGCTCTGCGCACCGCTCGCCCGGTCGGCGTGCTGGCTGAAGAAGAGAAAGTACTCGTGCGCGATCCCCGGCTCCAGGATCGAGATGTCCGGCGGAGCCATGAACTGCTGTGAGCGGCTTCCGGCCTCGGAGCTGGTCTGGACTCGGATCCGGGTCCCGTCCCGACGCGCCACGATGTTCTCCACGTCGCCCGACCGGGGGTGCAGCCGGAAGAGCTGGGGCTGGAACCGCACGTCCGTCTGCAGCCACACCTCTTCGGGGACGACGGGCGGCCGCGCCGAGTCGGCGCTGACGCGTCCGACGGCCTTCACCACCTGGCCCTCCCGCCGCACGACGAACGTCTCCTTGCCCACGCGGGTCCCGTCCAGGCGGATCTCGTAGCTCCCCTGGTCCAGGTCCTGGACCGCCTGGGCGCGCGCCGGCGCCGGACCCGCGGCCCCCAGCGCCGCGAGCGCCAGGGCTCCGGCGGCCCGGAGCCGCTCCCATCCGATCTCGTCACTCCACATCGGACACCTCCTCCGTCATCCCTTCGAACAGGCGACGTCCCAGGAACCCCACCAGATACCGGAAGATCCGGCTTCCCTTCTCGGCCGTGGCCAGCGACGGCCGGCCCACGACGCCGGGGGACCCGGCCGGCGGGATCGGCTCCTCCCCCTCCCGCAGCCGCTCGAGGCTCCGTCCCTCCACGGGCGCGTCGCGCACCTCCTCCCGGCGCACCAGCTCCGGCGCCAGGTGGAGCGCCAGGGACGTCTCGAGCTCGCCGGCGTGCTCCTCGCCGTGGGGCGTCGCGAGGAAGGCGCCGAGGTCGACCGCGTGGAGGTCGACGGCCCGGATCCGCGACCGGTCGCCGATCACGGTCCCGAGCGCCTGCAGGTGCGGACCGTAGCCGTGCGTGGTGAGGAGGAAGATCTCGCGAACCCCCTGGTCCTCCCAGTTCTCCACCAGCTCGTTCAGGAGCCGGTGGAGCGTCTTGCCCCCAAGGCAGGCCGTCCCCGCGTACTCCTGCTCGCGCTCCGAGCCGGCCCCGAAGGGCAGCGTGGGGGCGAGCAGGACCCCGTAGCGTGAAGACAGCGCCTCGGCCAGCCGCGTCACGATGAGCGTGTCCACGCCCAGGGGAAGATGGGGTCCGTGCTGGAGGAGCGTCCCCACCGGCACCAGGAGGCGAGGATCCTCGCGAAAGCGCTCCGACGCCCCGGTCCACGACAGATCGGACAGGCGCACCGGCTCCCGGTCGTGGCCGTCGCTGGAGGCTGGTGCCGGGTCGGAGGTCATGGCCGCGGGAGTCCGGGCTGGGGGGCTGGTGACGGGCGAAGCGTAATCAGGCCCGCGCCGCCGTGGCAAGGTGTCCCCCCCGGCCGCGCCCCACGGGACCGATGGGAGGGCCTTGCCAGGATCGCCCCGTTTCCGCGAGACTGGGGGTGCCGATCTTCCGGCCCGGGCCACGGACCCGCGATGCCCGGGCCGGGTTCTCGTCATCGAGGACTCGCCCCCGGAGGCCGTGTGTCGCTGTGGTCCCGCCTGTCTTCGATCCTCCAGGGTCATTCGCGCACCGAACGGGTCCGGCTCGTGGCCATGGGTGCGCTCTTCTTCCTGGTCGTGGGCGCGGTCGGGATCCTGCGGCCGGTCAAGAACGCGTTCGCGCTCGACGGCCTGGCGGACACGGATTTCTACAAAGTCTACTTCGTCAGCGCCGTGGTCGTCCTCTTCGTCCCGGCCTACAACCGCCTGGCGGCACGCTTCGACTGGAAGGTCCTGATTCCGGGCCTGGCGGTGTTCTTCGCCCTGGACCTCGTGCTGTTCCGGATCTTCTACCACGATGGCAGCGCCACCTTCGGGATGCTGTTCTACGGGTGGTACGACCTGTTCGCCGCGGCGCTCGTGACGCAGTTCTTCACCGCCACTCAGCTGTTCTTCGACGCGAGCCAGGCCAAGAGCGCCTATCCGCTGATCATCGCCGGGGGATCGATCGGCGCCACCGCCGGCGGGGCGGTCACCGGCTTCCTGGCCACCCGGATCGGGACGCCCCAGCTCCTCCTGGTGGCCGCGGGCGTGATCGCGATCTTCGGCTTCGCGCTCCCGATCGTGTGGTCGGGGAGCGGGCTCCCTATGCACGAGGCGCGGGATCCCGCCGCCGACGAGAAGCTCAGCCTCGGCGAGTTCCGACGCGTGTTCTCGAACCGCCACGTGCAGCTCCTGGCCGCCATGGTGCTGCTTACGGTCCTGGTCAAGCAGGTGGTCGACTACGAGTTCAACACGGTGACGCTGCAGGCCTTCGGGACCCGCGACGCCGTGACCGCCTTCCAGGGCAAGTTCAACGCGGCCACCCAGTGGCTTCCGATCCTCGTCCTCGTCTCGCTCCGTCCGCTCCTCCCCCGGATCGGCGTGGGGCTGGCGGTCTTCCTCCTCCCCATCACGATGCTCCTCACGAGCGGTGGGCTGATCCTGTTCTGGGGACTGTGGGCGGCGGTGGCCGCCAAGGGCGCCGAGACCACGTTCCGCTATTCGGCCGAGCGCACGGGGCGCGAGATCCTCTACGTTCCCGTCCCCGAGGAGATCAAGATCAAGGCCAAGCTCTACATCGACATCGCCGTCGAGAAGGGCCTCGGAAAGGTGAGCTCCGCGCTCCTCATCATGGGCCTCCTGGCCGTGGTCGGGTACCGGCGCATCCCGCTCGTGGCCATGGGGCTCGCGGTGGTGTGGCTCGGCGTGGCCGTGGCGGTCCGCCGCGAGTACCTGCGGAGCCTCGTCGAGGCGGTTCGGGGACGGTTCGCGAGCCTGGACGGACTCTTCGCCTCCCTGACCGACGCGAGCACGGCGCCGGTGGTGCGCGAGGCCCTGCTGTCGGGTGAGCCGTTGCAGGTGGCGTTCGCGCTGGACCTGGTCTCCCGCGGCGCGCCCGAGGACGTCGAGCGCTTCGCCGGGGCGCTTGGCGAGCTCCTGGACCACCCCTCCGCCGAGATCCGCGCGCGGGCCCTCGAGCTCCTGGCCGGGCGGCCGTCCGCCGTGGATCCCGCGGCGGCGCACCGGCTGCTGGCCGACCCCTCGCTCGAGGTGCGGCGGACGGCCGCCGGGATCCTGGCGCGCGGGGCGGGGCCCGGGGCCGAGGAGCTCGTCGACGAGCTCCTCTCCTCGGCGGAGGCGCGGACGCGCGTGGCGGCGCTGTCATGGCTCTCCGAGACGACCCGGAGCGCGGACGGCGACGGCCGTGTCGCTGCCGGGGGAGAGGTCCCCCCGCCGCCGGGCCCGGGCCTCGAGCGCGAGACGGCGGTCCGGCTCGGCCGCCGGCACCTGGCCCGGATCCGGAACGGCTCGGGCGGGGACGGCGCCGGCGGGAAGCGCCTGGAGCGGGCCCTCGTCGCGACCGTCCTCGCCGGCGAGGTCGACGCGGCGCAGCTCCTCGCCCCCCTCCTGGACGACGCGGACCCCGTCGTCCGGGCGGCAGCCCTCCGGGCCGCGGGCCGCTCGGGGACGGCGGAGCTGCTGCGGCGGGTGGCCGACGCGCTCTCGGACCCGGAGGTGCGGGCGGCGGCCCGGGACACGCTGGCCGAGGCGGGCGACCGGGCGGTCCCCGTGCTCGCGGCGCGCCTGGCGGACGAGAGCGTCCCCGCCCTCGTCCGCCGGCACCTCCCCTCGGCGCTCGCCCGCATTCCGACTCCCGCCTCCTTCGGCGTGCTCCTGGCCTCGTACGCCGCTCCCGAGACCGACCAGCTCCTGGATCACCGGACGCTCAAGGCCCTCAACAAGCTCCGCGCGCGCGAGCCGGGGCTGGAGGTGGACGAGGAGACGGTCCTGGCCTGCCTGGACCGGGAGATCGAGGCCATCCGGCGCTACGGGGGAGCCGCCGCCCGGCTGGAGCCGGAGCTGAAGGGGGAGCGCGGACGCCTGCTCGTGCGGGCGCTCCGGGAAGCCCGGAGCGGGCGGCGCGAGTGCGCCTTCCGCTGCCTGGCCCTGGTCCACCCGCCCGAGGTGATCCATCGCTGCTACCTGGCGCTCTCGACCGGCGACCGGAGGGCCAGGGGAAACGCACAGGAGCTCCTCGAGCAGACGGTCGGCCACGTCCTCTTCCGGCGCCTCGGCTCGGCCGTGGAGGGAGCCAGGGAAGCGGCGCGCGGCCTCCCGGGCAGGGCGGCTCCCGCGTCCGGGGACGGGGGCGGGCGGGACGCCCGGGACGTCGCCGCCGAGCTGTCCCGGCTCGCCGCCGACAAGGACCGCTGGGTGGCCCGCTGCGCCCGGGCGGCCCTGGCGGAGAGGAGCGCGGAGGCCGCAGAGCGGGACGGTGCGGAGGCCGCCGGGCGGGGGAGCGCCGAGGCCGGCCACGGAGCGCGCCCGGGCGGAGCGGGGGAGATCGGGGACGCAGCAGGACCGGGCGGAGCGACAGAGAGGGAGGGGGACGTGGACGCGATCGAGAAGGTGTTCCTCCTGCAGCGCGTGGACATCCTGCGGGAGGCCAGGACGTCGGAGCTGGCCATGCTGGCGGCCGTGTCGCGTGAGGTGGACGCGGACGAGGGGCGCGAGCTCCTGCGCAGGGGGGAGCCGCCCGACGGGCTCTACGTGATCGTCCGGGGCGGCGTCACGCTGGACGGGGCCGGAGAGGAGATCGTCCTCCGCGACGGGAGCGCCTTCGGCACGTGGGCCCTGATCGACGACAGCCCGAGCCTCGTCGACGCCCGGGCCCGCGAGCCGACCCGGCTCCTCCGTGTCGGCCGCACGGAGTTCCAGGACGTCCTGTTCGACCACCCCGAGCTCGGGATCGACCTCCTGCAGGGGCTGGCGCGGCGGGTCCGGGCGCTCGCCCGCGCGTGAGAGGCGGGCAGGGGCCGACGGGGTGGGGCGCGGCACGACACGGTCACGGAGCGGGAGGGACGGCGTGAGCCTGGACGGAAGGGACGGCATGGACGGCACGGTGGTGCTGGTGGACGACGAGGAGATGGTCCTGGATGCGATCGAGGGCTTCCTGGAGCTGGAGACCTCGTACCGGGTGCTCGGGTTCACGTCGCCCGACCGGGCCCTGGACGCGATCGGGGAGGAGCGGCCCGAGGCGATCCTGGCGGACTTCCTCATGCCCGGGATGGACGGAATCCAGCTCCTGGAGCGGGTGCGGGCCGTGGACCCGACGGCCACGCGGATCCTCCTCACCGGATACGCGGACCGGGACAACGCCATCCGGGCCATCAACCGCGTGGGGCTCTACCACTACATGGAGAAGCCGTGGGACAACGAGCACCTGAAGCTCGTGATCCGCAACGGCGTGGAGCGGTCGTGGCTCTTCCGCCAGCTGGACGAGCGGCTGGAGGAGCTGGAGTCGGCCAACGAGGAGCTGCACGAGATCCGGCGGCGGCTGGTCCGGACGTTCCTGTGAGTCGCGGTCGGCGCGGGAGCCCGCCCCGGCGGGGCGGCGGCCGGCCCGGCGTCGGCTTCGCGGGCGTCGGCCGCGCCGGGAGGGGCGGCCGGTGACCGCCCCGGGCATCGTCGTGCTCGTCGTGGGCGGGGTCGCGCTGCTGGGGCTCGGCGTGACGGTCGGCGGCCTGTGGGCACGCCGTCGGGCCGACAGGCTCGACCGCCGGTACCGCGACCTGGAGCGGGAGGCCCGGGAGCTCCGGGAGGCGTGTCGGGAGCTGCGGGCCTCCTACGCCGAGCTCCAGAGCTCCGAGGCCGCGCAGGTCAACGACGCCCGCGTGAGCAGCGTCGGGAGCCTCGTGGCGGGCGTGGCCCACGAGATGAACACGCCGCTCGGCGCCCTCAACGCCTCGCACGACACCTTCCGGCGGGCCCTCGACCGCCTGCAGGACATCCTGGCCGACGAGCGGGTGGATCCCGAGGAGCTCGAGGAGGTGCGCAGGATCGTCCGGGCCGTGGACCGGACCGCCCGCACCCAGGACCTGGCGTTCGAGCGCCTGGCCCACGTCGTGGACGAGCTCCGGGCCTTCGGCCGCCCCGACGACGCCGAGATCTCCGTCGTCGACCTGCACGACGGGCTGGAGAGCACGCTCACCGTGCTCGGCCACGAGCTCGGCGACCGGATCGTCGTCGAGCGCCGCTACGGGGACCTGCCGCCGGTGGAGTGTCATCCGCACCGCCTGAACCAGGTCTTCCTGAACCTCCTGTCGAACGCGATTCATGCCATCCACGGCCCGGGCACGATCGTGGTCGGCACGGACGCCGGGGACGGCCAGGTGACGGTGGCCATCGAGGACAGCGGCGTCGGGATCCCCGAGGAGGACCTGCCGAAGATCTTCGACGCCGGCTTCACCACCAGGAAAGAGAGGAAAGGCATGGGGCTCGGACTCCTGATCAGCCAGCAGATCGTCCACCAGCACGGCGGGAGGATCGAGGTCGAGAGCCGGCCGGGCGAGGGCTCGACCTTCCGGGTACGGCTGCCCGTTCGCATCCCGGCGAGCGGGGCGAGGGCCGGCGGCGCCGGGGAGGCAGGGCCGTGAGGCGCCGGAGCCGGGCGCGCGGGGCGGGGCCGGAGGTGGCGTGGGATGGGCGGCCCCGCAGAGGCGCGGCCGCGAGGGCGGCCGGTCCGCTCCTGGCCTGCGCGGCGCTCGCTCCCGCCGCCGCCCACGCCCAGGATGCCAACATCCTCATGCCCCCGCCCGAGTTCGAGCGCCGCCTCGCGGCCGGGCCGATCCACATCGTCCAGGAGCAGGGCTCGCGCTTCGAGGACGACCGGACCCAGAGGGCGACGATCCGGCTGGCGGACAGCACCCTCGTCCTGGTCAAGTTCGCCGCCGCCCTGCCGGGGGCCGACACGTTCAACAACCGGCCGCGCTACGAGCTGGCCGCCTACGAGATCCAGAAGCTCTTCCTGGACCCGGGGGACTACGTCGTCCCTCCGACGGTCGCGCGGTGCTTCCCGCTCGAGTGGTACCGGCAGCACCTCGACCCGGACGTGGACCCGACCTTCCGGGGCCCGACGTGCGTCCTCTCCCTGGTCCAGTACTGGGTGTGGAACGTCCGGCCCGCGGAGCCCCTGGACGAGGACCGGTGGGCGTCGGACACCGTCTACGCCCGGCACCTGGCCGACTTCAACGTCCTCACCTACCTGATCCGGCACCAGGACTCGAACCTGGGCAACTACCTGGTCTCGGAGATGGACGACGACCTTCGCGTCTTCTCGGTCGACAACGGCGTCGCCTTCTCGAGCGAGCCCGGCAACCGGGGCCACGCGTGGCGGCGGTACCGCCTGGACCGGATCGGGGCCAAGACGCTGGAGCGCCTGCGGGCGATCACCCGGGCCGACCTCGAGCGGGCCCTCGCGGTGGTGGTCCAGCTCCGCGAGGAGGGGGACTCGCTCGTGCGCGAGCCGCCGGGGCCGAGCCTCAACGACGGCCGGGGGGTACGCTACGAGGACGGCGTGGTCCAGCTGGGCCTGACCGGCCGTGAGATCCGGGACGTGGCCTCGCGGCTCAGGGACCTCCTGAAGGACGTGGACGAGGGGAAGATCCGTGCGTTCTGACCGCACCTCAGCGCGCCGCTCGCCCGGCGCGCCGCCTGCGCCGCCGGCCGCCGCGCCGCGCCCGGCGGCGTCGGCCGCGCGCGTCCCTCCGTCCGCGGCCGTGCTCCTGCCGGCGGCCGTCGCGCTCCTCCTCGCGCTGTCCGGACCGGCGCCCGGCGCGGCCCAGGGGCGGGACGACGAGCGCATGGACGGGGAGTACGGGCTGTACGTGGGGGTCTCCGACGACAGCCTGGACGTCCGCTGGGTCACGAGGGCGGCAGGGCCCGCCTTCGTCCGACTCGTCCGGGGCGGGAACGTGGTCGACTCCGCGGGCTCGTCCTCGGGCCGCGGGCACGTCGTCCTCTTCCGGAGGCCCCGTGGGTCCCGAGTGACCCTGGAGTACGGCTCGGTGTCCGACTCGAGCGACCGGCACGCCACCGAGCTCCGGCTCGACGCGCCGA
The DNA here is from genome assembly GCA_035267645.1 of Gemmatimonadota bacterium. GTDB lineage: Bacteria > Gemmatimonadota > Gemmatimonadetes > Palauibacterales > Palauibacteraceae > Humimonas. The sequence continues at coordinate 51,939 of DATFLN010000087.1, forward strand.
AGCCGGACCGGAAGCCCCGCTACGACGCGCCCGACTCCCTGTACGTCCTCGGCGACGTCCACGGCGAGTTCGACAACCTGATCGGGGTCCTCCGCAACGCGGGCCTGGTGGGACCCGACCTCTCCTGGTCCGGATCGAAGGCGACCCTCGTCCTCGTGGGCGACCTGGTGGACCGGGGGCCGGACGCCACGCGGGTCCTGTGGTACGCGTATCGCCTGGAGCGGGAGGCGGCGGCCGCCGGCGGCCGGGTCCTGGTCATGCTCGGGAACCACGAGATCATGGTCATGACCGACGACCTGCGCTACACGATGGGGAAAGAGCGGCTCGTGGCGACGCTGGAGGGGCTCCCCTACTGGCGTCTGCTCGACCCGCGCCGCTCCCTGCTCGGACGCTGGCTGGCCTCGAAGCCGGCGCTGGCCCGGGTGGGGAACGTCCTCTTCGCGCACGGCGGGCTCGGCTACGGCTACGCCGATTGGTCGCTGAGGACGTTCCAGGACTCGCTGTCGAAGTACGTGAACGGCGAGGTCTTCCGGATCTGGGCGGACACTGCGTACCGGCCGGACCCGAGGCGGGTTCGGGGGATGGACAGCTTGGCCGTCATCCGGCGCTTCGACTTCTTCTTCGGCGACAGCAGCGTGTTCTGGTACCGGGGCTACGTCCGCTCGGACACGCTGGGGGCCGAGCTGGCCCACGCCCTGGGCCGGCACCACGCCGCCGTGCACGTGGTGGGGCACACCCCCATCCGGACCCTCCGGCAGTCCTACGGGGACTCCCTGATCGCCGTGGACATGCTGGATCCCGCCAGCGAGATGCTGCTCATGGTGCGGGACGACTCCGGCCGGGCGGAGGGCGGGTGGAGGCGCTACCGGATCGGTCTCGAGGGCCCGGCCGAGCCGCTCAAGCCGTCCGGGGCCGCGGAGATCGAGGAGGGCAGCGCGCCCGGCTCGGGCTGAGGCGCCGGGGCCGGCCCCGGCGCCGCACCGCCGCTCCCGTTGAGCGCCGCTTCACACCTCCCCTCATCCTGTCGGCATGCTGGCCACCATTCCCTCCGCCGCCCTCGTCGGGCTGGACGTGGTGCGCGTCCGCGTGGAGGTCGCGATCACGCGGGGGACGCCCATGATCCAGGTGGTGGGCCTGCCCGAGAGCGCCGTCCGCGAGGGCAGGGAGCGGATCCGGGCGGCGGCGGCCCGCCTGGGCCTCCACGTGCCCGGGCTGCGGATCACCGTGAACCTGGCGCCGGCCGGCCTCCGGAAGCACGGCGCCGCCTTCGATCTCCCCATCCTGGTGGGGATCCTGGCCGCCTGGGGGGAGCTTCCGTCCGGACGCTGCGGCCGCTGGCTCCTGGCCGGCGAGCTGGGGCTGGACGGGAGCCTGCGGCCCGTGCGTGGGGCGCTGGCCATCGCCCTCCACGCCCGCCGCGCCGCCGACGTGGACGGGGTCATCCTCCCGGCCGGGAACCTGGCCGAGGCGCGGGCGGTGGACGGGATGTCCGGCGGCGGACCGTCGTCCTTCCGGGTGCTGGGGGCCGCGGACCTCGGGCAGGTCGTCGCTTTCCTCGAGCGCGGCCACGGGCTCCCGCGCGCCCGGGACCTCCCGGGAGGGTCGCTCGCGCCGCCGTCCGGGGACGGGCCGCGGGGGGACCCGGGGAGCGGCCCCGGGGACGGCCCGGCTGCCGGCCGCCACGGCTCGCCGTCCGCGTCGGGCCCGGACCTGGCCGACGTCCGCGGCCAGAGCCAGCCGCGGAGGGCGCTCGAGATCGCCGCCGCCGGCGGGCACAGCCTCCTGCTCAGGGGCGAGCCGGGGGCCGGCAAGACGCTCCTCGCCCGCTGTCTTCCCGGCCTCCTCCCGCCGCTGGGCCTGGACGAGGCCGTGGAGGTGACGACGATCCACAGCGTGGCCGGGCTCCTCCCGCCCGGGTCGGGCCTCGTCCGCCGTCCGCCCTTCCGCGCGCCCCACCACGGCGTGAGCGCCGCCGGGCTCCTGGGGGGAGGCTCGCCGCCGAGGCCGGGCGAGCTCTCCCTGGCCCACCGGGGCGTCCTCTTTCTCGATGAGCTGCCCGAGTTCGGGAGACCGGCCCTCGAGGGGCTGCGGCAGCCGCTGGAGGCCGGGCACATCACCCTCGTCCGCGCGCGGCACGCCGTGACGTTCCCGTGCCGCATCCAGCTCGTGGCGGCCATGAACCCGTGCCCCTGCGGCCGGAGGACCGCCGCACCGGACGAGTGCACGTGCGATCCGCCTGCGGTCCGACGCTACAAGCGGCGCGTGAGCGGCCCCC
>DATFLN010000088.1:0-7395 GCA_035267645.1 Gemmatimonadota bacterium
CGCCACCGCCAGGTAGCCCGCCAGGAGCGCCAGGCCGAAGGCCAGCAGGTAGAACGGGATCACCAGCCAGGTGATCACCCCGGCCACCAGGATCAGCAGGACCGGGAAGAACAGGAACTCCGCGGCCAGGCCCACCCCGAAGGAGCGGCCGAAGCTCGCGCGCGCCGCGTCCGAGACCATCTCGAAGGGCTCGTGGAGGAAGTACACGGTGAGCGCCCCGACCACGCCGAGAAGGACGAGCGCCGTGAGCACGCCCATGAGCCCGGCCGTGGTGGAGACCACGTTGTGCACGATGGAGCCGAAGAAGCCGCGGTCACGGCCGTGCCGGATCCGCGGCACGGACGGCACCTCGGGCGCTGAGCGGACCGAGGGCTCCACCGACAGGTCGCCGAGGCCCTGCACGGACAGGAACTCGCCGTCCACGCGGCCCCCGTGGCGCTCCACGTCGCCGCCCACCTGCACCACGTCGCCGTGCACCACGGCGGTCGGCTCCAGCGAGAGGTCGCCGTCCAGGACCAGCACGTCGCCCTGGACCTCGCCGCCCAGCCGCAGGTCGCCGCTGAGGAGCGCCAGGTTCCCGCCGACGACCTTCCCCTTCGGGATCTCGTAGTCCCCGTGGACCACGAGCGCGAGGTCGCTGGCGTCGGCCTGGACGCCGGATCCGATCTTTCCGAGCGCGATCTTGAGGCGCTCGAGCCGGGAGGTGAGCTGGTCCACCGACAGGTTTCCCGGGGCGATCGTGAGCTCACCGCCGCCGGGCGCCTGGACGCTCACGGTGCCCTGGGCCGCGCCGCCGGCCGCGGGTCCGGCGGCTTCCGGCCCCGCCGCTTCCGGCCCGGGAGATGTCGGCCCGGCGGCCTGCCCGGCTCCCGCGGCCGCCCCGCCGGACGCGAAGCGCCGCAGGGCGTCCCGCAGCGTCCCGATGGCGGTCCCGGACGCGCCGCCCGAGGGCGGACTCCAGGCCCGGAGGCTCTCGGCGAACGCGTCGGGCCTCTGGCTCATGCCCTGCTGCAGGAGGTCCCGCCACGACGTCTCGAGCGCGCTCCCCCGCTCGTAGCTGCCGACGGACTGGCCGTCGATCCGGATCGTGCCGTCCTCGAGGGCCACCCGGTGGGTCGCCCCGTCGGCCTCCTCGATCTGGAGCGCCGCGCCCCGGTACGACATCGTCACCGACGTCGATGCGGGGGCCGCCTCCTGGGCCGGCGCCACCGTCGGCGAGGCGGCCAGGACGCAGAGGGTCGCCGCCGCGGCCCGGAGCGCGACCCGCGCGCTCCCGCCGAGGGCGGAGCCGTCCCTGTCGATGTGTCGGTCCGTGCGTCGCATCGCCGTCAGCTCCTTCTCGTACGTGCCAGGCTCCAGTCCGGAGCCACCATCTTCGCCATCGCGACCGTGGTCAGCAGGCTCGCGACCACGAGCGCGGCCATGCCCGCCAGCGCTCCGGTCACCCCGATCCGGCCGGCGGTCGTGCGCAGGAACCCGGGTACGCCCGACTCCCACGCCAGCCGTCCGCCGGCGACCACGGCCGTCCAGAACAGGGCCGTGAGCCGATGGAACGTGAACGTGACCAGGCCGCCCAGCGTGAGCTCGGGCTGGCTGGCCAGCCACCAGGCCCCCGCCCCCACGGTGACCGCCACCAGGGCGGCCGCCAGGACGACGGGCAGCCAGCGGCCGCGGACCGCGTTCCAGGCCCGTGCATGCCACGGCACCGGAAGCCTGACGCGGGCCATGACCGCCTCCGCGAAGCCCGGCCGGGGATCCATGCGGGGCAGGGACGCGAGAGCCGCGTGCAGCGCCCGGAGATCCTCCACCTCGCCGCGGCAGCGGTCGCAGGAGTCCACGTGGCTGCGCAGCGCGACGGGGGGCCGTTCGGGCCCCACGTCGGGCAGGAAGAGCTCCCGCTCCTCCCGGGTCAGGTGTCGCTCGATTCGTTCGTCCATGTCCTGCCTCATCACGTGTCCTCGTGTGTCGCTGATCCTTACGAGCTGCCGCCCGGCGAGGTTTCACGCCCGGGCGCGGCGCCCCCGCGGCTCGCCGCGGGGAGCCGGCGCCGACGATCCCGTGCTCATTCCCGCAGGTGGCCGAGCGTCTCCTGGAGCTCCCCGCGGGCGCGGTGGATGTAGGTCTTCACGGTGCCCAGGGGGATCTCCATGATCTCGGCGATCTCGTCGTAGCTGTGCCCCTCCACGTGCCGCAGGAGGATCGCCGTCCGGTACTCCGGCCGGAGCCGGCCGATGGCGTCCTCGATCTCCTCGCCCAGCTCCCTCGCCTCGAGCCTCTGGTCCGGCCGCTCGAAGTCGGACTCGAGGGTCACGGCCGTGGCCTCCTGCTGGTCCGCGGTCACCGCGTCGGGCGCCCCGTGGATGGAGACGGTGTCGAGCTCCCGCTTGCGGATGTGGTCGACCGTGAGGTTGTGGCCGACCTTGAAGATCCAGGAGGAGAACTTGTAGCCGGGGTCGTACTTCCGGAGGTTGTCGAACGCCCGGACGAAGGTCTCCTGCGCCAGGTCCTCCGCCAGCTCGCGGTCCCGCACCATGCGGTGGATGAAGGAGAAGACCGGCCGCTGGTAACGCGACACGAGCTCGTACGCCGCCCGCTCCTGCCCTTTCAGGCAAAGGCGGACGAGTTCCTGGTCGCTCCGCTCGGGCTCGCTCACGACTCGCGGCCTGGAGGATCGATGCGTGGGGCCACCGGTGTCACCGCTCCCTACGGACGACGGGCGCCGCGCGTTTCGCGCCTCAGCTCTGACAGACCGGACAGAAGAACGTGCTCCTGCCCGCCTGGACGATGCGCTCGACCGCGGTGTCGCAGCGCCGGCAGGGCTCCCCCTCACGCCCGTACACCCGGAGCCGGCTCTGGAAGCGGCCGGAGCGGCCGTTGACCGCCCGGTAGTCCCGGAACGTCGTGCCGGCGGCCTCCAGCGCCTCCTCCAGGGTGGTCCGGATGGTGCGGTGCAGCGTCTCGATCTCCTCCTCCGAGAGGGAGCCTCCCGGCCGGCGGGGATCGATGCCGGCGGCGTGGAGCGCCTCGGCCGCGTAGATGTTCCCGATGCCCGCCACCCGCCGCTGGTCCATCAGCACGTTCTTGACCGGGGCCTCGCGGCCCGCGAGCGCCGCCCCCAGGACCGCCGGCGTGAACCCCTCCTCGAGCGGCTCCGGTCCCAGCTCCGAGGCGCGCTCCTCCCACGCCTCCGCGTCCAGGATCCGCAGCCCGCCCAGGCGCCGCACGTCGTCGTAGAACAGGGTGCGGCCATCGTCCAGGTCGAACTCGGCCGCCACGTGGCTGAACTCCCCGGGATCCGGGAGCGAGGCCCCGAGGGCGAAGCGACCGGTCATGCGGAGCTGCACCTGCACGACCTCGTCCCCCGAGAGCCGGAGGAGGAGGTACTTGGCCCGGCGTCCGAGCCCCTCGATCCGGCGGCCCCGCACGGCCCCCGCGAACGCCTCGGGGGTGTCCGGCGGCATCACGATGTCCGGCTGGTGGATGCGCACGGCGGTCACGGAGCGCCCCTCGAGCTCCGCGGCCAGGTCCCGCCGGATGGTCTCGACCTCGGGGAGCTCGGGCACGAGCGGTCAGGCCCCCTCTTCCGCGGTCCCGATGTCCCCGCGCCAGACCTTCCCCTCGAAGCGGATCCGCTCGGCCGCCTCCCGGCTCCTGCGCGCGGCTTCCTCGAGCGTGGCTCCGAGGCCGGTGGCGGCCAGCACCCGCCCGCCGGCGGTCACCAGCTCGCCGTCCCGGCGGGCGGTGCCCGCGTGGTAGATCCGGAGGTCGGGGCCCTCCAGGCCGGGGGGGATCTCGATCGGGAAGCCGGTCTCGTAGTCCACCGGGTACCCGCCGCTGGCCAGGACCGTCGTGAGCGCCGCGCCCTCGCGGAAGGTCGGGGACCAGTCTCCCAGCCCCTCGCCCCGAGCCACGGCGAGCATGGGCTCCAGGAGGCTCGAGCCGGCCAGGGGGAGGACGACCTGGGCCTCGGGATCCCCGAGGCGGCAGTTGAACTCGACGACCCGGGGCCCGCCGCGGGTGAGCATGAGCCCCGCGTACAGGAACCCGCGGTAGGGGCTCCCGCGCTGGCGCAGCGCATCCAGGGTCGGGAGGGCGATGGTGCGGCGGACGGTCTCCACCAGCTCCGGGGTGCCGTCGGTGACCGGGGAGTACGCCCCCATGCCGCCGGTGTTGGGGCCCCGATCGCCCTCCTCGAGCCGCTTGTGGTCCCGGGAGGGGAGGAGGGGAACGGCGCTCTCCCCGTCGCACACGAAGAAGACGGAGAGCTCCGGGCCCTCCATACGCTCCTCGACGACCACGGTCTGGCCCGCGGCGCCGAACCGGTCCTCGACCATGACCTCGTCGACGGCGTCGAGCGCCTCCTCGACCGTGTCGCACACGAACGCGCCCTTGCCGCCCGCCAGGCCCGACGCCTTCACCACGATCGGCGCCCCGCGCTCGCGCACGTAGTCTCGGGCCCCGTCGGCCTCCTCGAAGACCCGGAACCCGGCCGTCGGGATCCCCGCCTCGCGCATGAGCTCCTTCGCGAACGCCTTGGAGGCCTCGATGCGGGCGGCCCCCCGGGTGGGGCCGAACAGGGGGAGGCCCTCGGCCTCGAAGCGGTCGGCCAGGCCCGCCGCCAGCGGCGCCTCCGGGCCCACCACCGTGAGGTCCACGCCGCGGGAGCGCGCGAGCTCGACGAGCCCCTCCGGGTCGTCGGGGCCGACGGCCACGTTCTCGGCCAGCTCCGCCGTGCCCGGGTTGCCCGGAGCCACGAGGATCTCGGCGTCCGGCGCGTCCCGGCGCAGCCGGTCGGCCAGCGCGTGCTCGCGCCCGCCGCTGCCCACCACGAGGAGCTTCATCGGGGTCGTTTCCCGCGCCCAGGAGTCGAGGTTCCGGAAGCCGGTCCGGGGGGAGGGCTCCAGGGGCCGCGGCGGAGGGCCGCGACCGCCGCGATGATGGCCGCGCGCGGCGGCGGTCGCAAGGAAGGTGGGGGGGGGAGACGCCCGCCGGCGGGGGCCGCCGACGGGCGCTCGGGCTCGGCCCGGGCTCAGGACCCGTCGGTGGGCGGCTCGCCCCGCCAGGCGCCCATGAAGCGCGAGCGCACGCGGTCCACCGCGTCGTCCACCTGGTCCATGAAGTCCTTCGCGGATCCCCTGTAACCTTCCATCGCCTCCGCCAGGTCCTTCCGGTACGGCCGCGTGTCCTCCTCGCTCCTGCGCGGATAGTCGCCGCCCAGGATGGCCTCGTACGTCCCGCTCTCGATCCAGTCGCGCAGCTCGGCCACTCGCACCACCGCGAACGGGTGGGTGGCGCCGAGGAGATTCAGGACCTTGTAGACCGAGTCCAGGAGCCCGCTCTCGCCCCGATAGGCCTCGGCCTGCTCCAAGAAGGCGTCCAGGTCCAGCGTCCGTCCCCGGCTCCCGCCCGCCAGGTGCATGAGCCCGCGCATGGAGGCGTCCGGGTCCTGGACGGAGAGGAGGCCGGCGCGGTCGGCCGACAGCTCGCTCTTCCGGTACCACTCGAGGAGCGCGTACAGGACCGGCCGCGCCACCAGCCCGGCCACCGGGTAGCGGAACAGGGAGAGCCGGAGGAGGAGGACCAGGAGGGTCCGGTACAGCACGTGGCCGCTGGCGATGTGGCCGACCTCGTGGCCGATCACGGTCTCGAGCTCGGCCGGCCCCAGCACCTCGACCATCGAGGAGTTGAGGACGATGAACGGCTCGTTCATCCCGAGCGCGCCGGCGTTCACGACCGGCGTCTGCGACACGTAGAGCTCGGGCGGCTCCTCCACGTCCAGCGTGCGGCACACCCGGAGGAGCGCCTCGTGCAGGTCGGCGTACTGCCGCTCGGACACCCGGACCGCGTTGGCCTGGAAGGCCAGGCGGAGCTGCCGCTCCCCGAAGAGCCCGAACACCTTCCTGAGCGCCAGGTCGAACCCGGGCACCTTCCGGAGCGCGTTCAGCGCGGCCCGGTCGGCGGGGTGCTCCCAGGCCCGGGAGCTGATCTCGGTGAGCGTCACCCGGTCCGGCTTCGCGATCTCGTCCATGTCGACCCCTCGGTGGTGGGCGTTCCTCGCCTGCTCCCTCCCCTACGATACGTGGGCGGAGAGGGTTTCGCCCCGGGGCTTGCCCGGCGCGGGAGGCGCCCGTCCCGGCGGCGTCGTGGCCGCGGACCGCCCCCCCCTCACTCCACGCGGGAGAGCCCCCTCACTCCAGCCCGGCGAGCGCCTCCTCCAGGTCGGCCACCAGGTCGTCGGCGTCCTCGATCCCGACGGAGAGGCGCACGAGGCCGGGGGTGATGCCGATCTCGCGGCGGCGCTCCTCGGGGACGGAGGCGTGGGTCATGGCGGCGGGGACGCTGATGAGGCTCTCGACGCCGCCGAGGCTCTCGGCCAGGGCGAACAGGCGGGTGGATCCGGCCAGGCGTGCGGCGCGCTCGGCCGAGCCGGCCTCGACGCTCAGCATGCCGCCGAAGTCGCTCATCTGCCGCCGCGCCAGCTCGTGCTGCGGGTGGGACGCGAGGCCCGGGTAGTGGACCCGGCCGGCGGCCGGGTGCCCCTCCAGGAACTCCGCGATCCGCCGGCCGTTGGCGCAGTGCGCCGCCATGCGCACCGGGAGCGTCTTGGTTCCCCGGAGGACGAGCCAGCAGTCCATCGGGCCGGGGACGCCGCCGGTGGACTTCTGCTGGTAGCGGAGGCCCTCGGCCAGCTCGTCCGAGCTCGTGATCACCGCGCCCCCCACCACGTCGCTGTGGCCGTTCAGGTACTTGGTGGTCGAGTGCACCACGAGGTCGGCGCCCAGCTCGAGCGGCCGCTGCAGGTACGGCGTCGCGAACGTGTTGTCGACCGAGAGAAGGGCCCCCGCCTCGCGCGCCAGGCCGGCCACGGCCTCCAGGTCGACCAGCTGCATGGTCGGGTTGGTCGGGGTCTCGACGTGGACGAGCCGGGTCCCCGGCGTGATCGCCTCGCGCATCGCGTCCAGGTCCGAGCTGTCGACGAAGGTGAAGTCCACGCCGAAGCGCGCCCACACCGTCCTGAACATGCGCTCGGTGCCGCCGTAGACGTTGGCGCCGGAGACCACGTGGTCCCCGGCCTGCACGGTGGACTTGAGGAGGGCCTCGATCGCCGCCAGGCCCGAGGCGAAGACCGCCCCGTGCGCCCCGCCCTCCAGGGCGGCCAGGTTCCCCTCCAGCGCCGTGCGCGTGGGGTTCGTGACGCGGGCGTACTCGTATCCGTTCCGGGGGCGGCCGACGGCCTCCTGCACGTAGGTGGAGGTCTGGTAGATCGGCGTCATGATCGCCCCGGACGCGGGGTCCGGGCTCTGTCCCGCGTGCACGGCCCGGGTGGCGAAGCCGTCGGTCGGTCGTGTCTCCATGCCGCGTGCCCCCTCGCCCTCGTGGAAGTCGCCCTCGTGC